>NZ_DAIUFV010000003.1:0-430359 GCF_036844445.1 Sneathiella sp.
TGAAGTCGCTCTCCGACATGCTGAAGGGCAAGCAGGGCCGCTTCCGCCAGAACCTTCTGGGTAAGCGCGTCGACTATTCGGGCCGTTCGGTGATCGTGGTCGGGCCGGAGCTGAAACTCCATCAGTGCGGCCTGCCGAAGAAGATGGCGCTCGAGCTTTTCAAGCCCTTCGTTTATGCGAAGCTGGAACTGAAGGGCATGGCGGCGACCGTCAAGATGGCGAAGAAGCTGGTTGAGAAAGAACGGCCGGAAGTCTGGGACATCCTCGAAGAGGTGATCCGCGAGCATCCGGTGCTGCTCAACCGTGCGCCGACGCTGCACCGCCTCGGTATCCAGGCGTTCGAGCCGACCCTGATCGAGGGCAAGGCGATCCAGCTTCACCCGCTGGTCTGCACGGCCTTCAACGCCGACTTCGACGGTGACCAGATGGCTGTTCACGTGCCGCTGTCGCTCGAAGCGCAGCTTGAAGCCCGCGTTCTCATGATGTCGACCAACAACATCCTGAGCCCGGCGAGCGGCAAGCCGATCATCGTGCCGAGCCAGGACATTGTTCTTGGTATCTATTACCTCACCATGGACCGGGCGAATGAGCCGGGCGAGGGAATGCTGATTGCCGACGTTGCCGAAGCGCTGCATGCGATCGACAACAAAATCCTGACGCTGCACAGCAAGATCAAGACCCGTATCTATGAGATGCAGGAAGACGGCAGCGAGGTGCGCAAAGTGGTGGAGACCACGCCGGGCCGTATGCTGATCGAGGAAATTCTGCCGCGCAACGCGAAGATCAACTTCAACCTGATCAACCGCCTGCTGACGAAGAAGGAGATCACGCAGGTGATCGACGAGGTCTATCGTCACTGCGGCCAGAAGGAGACGGTGATTTTCGCCGACCGGCTGATGGGCCTCGGCTTCTCCCACGCCTGCCGCGCCGGTATCTCCTTCGGCAAGGACGACATGCGTATTCCGGAAGCGAAGGAGCAGCTTGTTGAAAGCACGCGCAAGCTCGCCGAGGAATATGAGCGTCAGTATTATGACGGCCTGATCACGCAGGGCGAGAAGTACAACAAGGTCATCGATGCCTGGTCACAGTGCACGGACCGCGTCGCCGAAGAGATGATGAAGGTCATCGAGAAGGTGGAGATGGATGAGAACGGCCGTCAGGTCGGCATCAACTCCATCTACATGATGGCCAACTCCGGCGCCCGTGGTTCCGCGGCGCAGATGAAGCAGCTTGCCGGGATGCGCGGCCTGATGGCCAAGCCCTCGGGTGAGATCATCGAGACGCCGATCATTTCCAACTTCAAGGAAGGCCTCAGCGTTCTTGAATACTTCAACTCGACGCACGGCGCCCGTAAGGGTCTCGCCGATACGGCGCTTAAGACCGCGAACTCCGGTTACCTGACCCGCCGTCTCGTCGACGTCGCGCAGGATTGCGTCGTCATCGAAGAGGACTGCGGCACGACCAACGGGCTGACGGTTCGCGAAGTGGTGGAGGGGAGCGATATCATCTCGACCCTGAATGACCGCCTTCTCGGCCGCACGGCGGCTGTCGATGTGATCAATCCGACCACGGGCGAGGTTCTTGTCGCGGCCGGTGAGATGTTCGACGAGGCGACGGCGCTCCAGACCGAGACGGTCGGGGTTGAGCAGGTTCTGATCCGCTCGGTTCTGACTTGCGAGACGAAGGGCGGCATCTGCGCGAAATGCTACGGCCGTGACCTCGCGCGGGGCACCCCGGTCAATATCGGTGAGGCAGTCGGTGTTATCGCCGCGCAGTCCATCGGTGAGCCCGGAACGCAGCTTACCATGCGGACCTTCCATATCGGCGGTACGGCGCAGGTTGCGGAAACCTCCTCCATCGAGGCGTCGCATGACGGCACGATCCGGATCGAGAACCGCAACGTGGTTGTCAACTCCAGCGGCTTCCCGATCGTCATGGGCCGGAACTCCGAACTGGTTCTGGTCGATGTCAATAACCGCGAGCGGGCCCGCCACCGCGTCGCCTACGGCACGCGTCTCCTCGTCGATGAGGGGGCCGAGGTCCGCAAGGGCGACAAGCTGGCGCAGTGGGATCCGTTCACCACGCCGGTTATCACCGAGCTCAAGGGTAAGGTCAGTTATAAGGACCTTGTCGGCGGCGTGTCGATGGCCGAACAGGTTGATGAGGCGACCGGCATCACCCGGAAGATTGTCGTTGACTGGAAGTCACAGCCGAAGGGCAGCGACCTCCGCCCGCGCATCACGCTGCGCGATGACGAGGGTGAGATTCTCACCCTGCCGAGCGGTCATGAGGCCCGCTACTTCCTGCCCGTCGATGCTATCCTCTCGGTTGAGGACGGCGCAGATGTGCAGGCCGGTGACGTGCTTGCCCGTATTCCGCGCGAAGGCTCCAAGACCAAGGACATCACCGGCGGTCTGCCGCGGGTGGCGGAACTTTTCGAGGCACGTCGTCCGAAGGATCACGCGATCATCGCCGAGGTCAGCGGCTTCGTCGAGTTCGGCAAGGATTACAAGTCCAAGCGGCGGCTTTATATCCGCCCCGAAGACGAGAATCTGGAGCCGGTCGAGTATCTGATTCCGAAGGGCAAGCATCTCGCGGTCAACGAGGGCGACTTCGTCCGCGTCGGCGACTACCTGCTTGATGGCAACCCGGCGCCGCACGATATCCTGAAAGTGCTCGGGGTCGAGGCGCTCGCCAACTTCCTGATCAACGAGATCCAGGACGTCTATCGCCTGCAGGGCGTGAAGATCAACGACAAGCATATTGAAGTGATCTGCCGACAGATGCTGCAGAAGATCGAGATCGAGAAGCCGGGCGACAGCTACTTCCTGCTCGGCGAGCAGGTCGATGCCGAAGAGTTCGAGGCGCATAACGCGAAGCTCGTTGCCGAAGGCCGCGCGCCGGCCGAAGGCAGCCCGGTTCTGCTCGGTATCACCAAGGCGAGCCTGCAGACCAACTCCTTCATCTCCGCCGCCTCCTTCCAGGAGACGACGCGGGTGCTGACGGAAGCCTCGGTCGCCGGCAAGCGCGATATGCTGGTCGGTCTGAAGGAGAACGTCATCGTCGGCCGCCTGATCCCGGCGGGAACGGGCGCGATGATGAACCGCCTCAAGGTGACGGCCGCGAAGCGCGACCGCGAGCTGCAGGAGCAGAATGCCGGCATCGATATGCTGGAACCCGAGAGCAGCGGCGAGACCTCGGCCGCCGAATAACAGGAGAATCGCCTTCGTGCGCGGGCAATGCCCCGCGGGAGGGCCACTCCATGAGACGAACGGCGCCCCGATCAGGGCGCCGTTTTTCATCGCCGCGCGCGATCACGATCTGAATTCGTGCAACATCGTGATTTTTATTCTCTTTTTGCGAAAATGCGGGCGCCGCCATGGGCCGGCGGAGGGGCAAGCGGAGCGGGCGGGAAAGATTAATGAAATGCCAATCTTTCTTCTTGACTGCATGAAACCCCGCCCATATATTGCGCGCTCCTGACACTGGTCGTGTACTGAATTTTCCGTGTGTCGTCAGGATTTTTTTAAAAAACACACGTGTTAAGTCTCTTCGGGTGGACGCAAAAAACCTGACCGCGAGCAGAGCCGCAACTGCGCGCGGCTGTTCTGTTTGCGGGAACGAATGATAGGAAGAAGAATGCCTACTATTAATCAGCTGATTAGAAATCCCCGCAAGGCACCGATTTCGCGGAATAAAGTGCCCGCCATGGAGGCGTGCCCGCAGAAACGTGGTGTCTGCACACGAGTTTATACGACGACGCCGAAGAAGCCGAACTCCGCGCTTCGTAAAGTTGCCCGTGTCCGCCTGACCAATGGTTTTGAGGTGTCAAGCTACATCCCCGGCGAAGGGCATAATCTGCAGGAGCACTCTGTGGTTCTGATCCGTGGCGGTCGTGTGAAGGACTTGCCGGGCGTTCGCTATCACATCATTCGCGGTGTGCTGGATACGCAGGGTATTGCAAGCCGTCGTCAGCGTCGCTCCAAATATGGCGCCAAGAAGCCGAAATAAGGAATGAATTGAATGTCACGTCGTCACGCAGCTGAAAAACGCGAAATTCTCCCTGACGCAAAGTATGGGGATGTTGTTCTGACCAAGTTCATGAACTCCCTCATGTATGACGGAAAGAAGTCGACTGCCGAAGGTATTATCTACAAGGCCTTCGAGATCATCGAAAAGAAGACGGGCAACAATCCCGTTGAAGTTTTCCATGAAGCGCTCGACAAGATTAAGCCCGATATCGAAGTCCGCTCCCGCCGTGTCGGTGGTGCGACCTACCAGGTGCCGGTCGAGGTGCGCAGCGAGCGCGGCCAGGCCCTGGCGATCCGCTGGCTGATCGCCAGCGCGCGCAAGCGCTCCGAGGTCACCATGGTTGACCGCCTGTCCGGCGAGATTCTCGATGCGTCCAACGAGCGGGGTGGCGCAGTGAAGAAGCGTGAGGACACGCACAAGATGGCGGAGGCGAACCGCGCGTTTGCCCATTACCGCTGGTAATTGAATTTAACGACGCAAGCTAAAGCTTTTAGGATTTCCGACATGGCACGCAAAACCCCTATCGACCGATACCGCAACATTGGGATTATGGCCCATATTGATGCCGGTAAGACGACAACCACGGAACGCATTCTGTTCTACACCGGGGTGTCTCACAAGGTAGGCGAGACGCATGACGGCTCGGCGACCATGGACTGGATGGAGCAGGAGCAGGAGCGTGGGATCACCATCACCTCTGCCGCGACCACCTGCTTCTGGCACGATCACCGCATCAACGTCATCGATACGCCCGGTCACGTGGACTTCACCATCGAGGTGGAGCGTTCGCTCCGCGTTCTCGACGGCGCGATCGCCGTGTTTGACGGCGTTGCCGGTGTTGAGCCGCAGTCGGAAACCGTCTGGCGCCAGGCCGACAAGTACCGCGTGCCGCGGATGTGCTTCGTCAACAAGATGGACCGCACAGGCGCGAACTTCCTGCGCTGCGTCGACATGTTCAAAACCCGCCTTGGCGCGACCCCGCTGGTCATCCAGCTGCCGATCGGCTCCGAATCCGATTTCGAGGGCGTTATCGACCTCATCCGGATGAAGGAAGTGGTCTGGCTCGGCGATGAAGCCGGCGCGCAGTTCGAATATCGCGACATTCGCCCCGAGCTTGCCGATCAGGCCGCGGAATACCGTGAGAAGATGATCGACACGGCAATCGAGGTCGATGAGGCGGTTCTCGAAGCCTATCTCGAAGGCGAAGAGCCGGACGAGGCGACGCTGCGCCGCTGCATTCGCAAGGGCACCATCGAGGCGATCTTCGTGCCGGTTCTGACCGGAACGGCGTTCAAGAACAAGGGTGTTCAGCCGCTGCTCGACGCGGTTGTCGATTTCATGCCCTCGCCGGTCGATATCGGCGGCACGCACGGCATCGATGTGAAGACCGAGAAGGACATCGAGCGCATGCCGTCCGATGACGAGCCGTTCGCCGGCCTCGCCTTCAAGGTGATGAGCGATCCGTTCGTCGGCTCGCTGACCTTCGTGCGCGTCTATTCGGGCGTTCTGGAAGCCGGCACGTCGACGCTGAACTCCGTAAAGGGCACCCGCGAGCGCGTTGGCCGCATGCTTCAGATGCATGCCAACAGCCGGGAAGATGTGAAGGAAGCCCGCGCCGGCGATATCGTCGCCATTGCTGGCCTGAAAGACACCACGACCGGTGACACGCTGTGCGATGCGGTGAAGCCGGTTATTCTGGAGCGGATGGAATTCCCCGAGCCGGTGATCGAGATTGCCGTCGAGCCGAAGACCAAGTCGGACCAGGAAAAGATGGGCATCGCCCTCAACCGCCTTGCCAAGGAGGATCCGTCCTTCCGCGTGTCGTCCGACGTCGAGAGCGGCCAGACGATCATCAAGGGCATGGGCGAATTGCATCTCGACATCATTGTCGATCGCATGCGCCGGGAATTCGGGGTGGAAGCAAACGTCGGTGCACCGCAGGTGGCGTATCGCGAAAGCCTCACCCAGCGGGCCGAACTCGACTACACCCACAAGAAGCAGTCGGGTGGTTCGGGTCAGTTCGCGCGGATCAAGATTGTTGTCGAGCCGAGCGAGGCCGGTGCAGGTTTTGTCTTTGGTGATACCATCACGGGCGGGTCGGTTCCGAAGGAATACATCCCGGGCGTTGAGAAGGGTGTCCGCGAAATCGTCGAGACGGGCGTGCTCGCCGGCTTCCCGATGATCGACGTGAAAGTGACGCTGATCGACGGTGCCTATCATGACGTCGACAGCTCGGTCATGGCCTTCGAAATCGCCGGTCGTGCGGCGATGCGCGAGGCGGCCCGCAAGGCCGGCCTGCGTCTGCTTGAGCCGATGATGAAGGTCGAGATCGTGACGCCGGATGAGTATATCGGCGACGTCATGGGCGACCTCAACAGCCGCCGCGGTCAGGTGACCGGAACGGAACAGCGCGGCATTGCGCAGGTCGTCAATGCCATGGTGCCGCTCGCCAACATGTTTGGCTATGTGAACACGCTGCGTTCCCAGACCCAGGGGCGGGCAACCTTTACCATGGTCTTCGACCATTATGAACCTGTGCCACAACACGTTTCAGACGAAGTTCTGGCGAAGTTGGCGTAACGAAACGAGCTGAGGCAGCCGGGAAATTGGAGAATTAAAATGGCCAAAGAGAAATTTGATCGCAGTAAACCGCATGTAAACATTGGCACCATTGGTCACGTTGACCATGGGAAGACGACGACGACGGCGGCGATTACGAAGGTGCTTTCGGAAGCGAGCGGCGGCAAGTCGTTTGCGTTTGACGAGATTGACAAGGCGCCGGAAGAGAAGGCGCGCGGCATCACGATTTCGACGTCGCATGTTGAATATGAGACGGCCAACCGTCACTATGCGCATGTCGACTGCCCGGGTCACGCGGACTATGTGAAGAACATGATCACGGGTGCGGCGCAGATGGACGGGGCGATCCTGGTTGTGTCGGCGAACGACGGCCCGATGCCGCAGACGCGCGAGCATATCCTGCTGGCGCGCCAGGTTGGCGTTCCGGCGCTGGTGGTGTTCCTGAACAAGGTTGACCTTGTTGACGATCCGGAGCTGCTGGAGCTGGTCGAGATGGAAATCCGCGAGCTGCTGTCTGAATATGAATTCCCGGGCGACGACATTCCGATTGTTGCCGGCTCGGCGCTGGCGGCGCTTGAAGGCCGTGACGACGAGATTGGCAAGGACGCGATCCTGAAGCTGATGGCGGCGGTTGACGAAGCCATTCCGCAGCCGGAGCGGGCGATTGACAAGCCGTTCCTGATGCCGATCGAAGACGTGTTCTCGATCTCGGGCCGCGGCACGGTTGTAACGGGCCGTATCGAGAGCGGCGTGGTCAAGGTTGGCGAGGAAGTCGAGATTGTCGGCATCCGCCCGACGACGAAGACGACCTGCACGGGCGTTGAAATGTTCCGCAAGCTGCTCGATCAGGGCCAGGCCGGTGACAACGTCGGCGTGCTGCTGCGCGGCACGAAGCGCGAGGATGTTGAGCGCGGCCAGGTTCTGGCGCGTCCGGGCTCGATCACCCCGCACACGAAGTTCAAGGCTGAAGCCTACATCCTGACGAAGGAAGAAGGCGGCCGTCATACGCCGTTCTTCACGAACTACCGTCCGCAGTTCTACTTCCGCACGACGGACGTGACGGGCGTTGTCTCGCTTCCCGAAGGGACGGAGATGGTGATGCCGGGCGATAACGTGACGATGGATGTCGAGCTGATCGCGCCGATCGCCATGGACGAAGGCCTGCGTTTCGCGATCCGCGAAGGCGGCCGCACCGTCGGCGCCGGCGTCGTCGCCAGCGTAACTGCTTAAGGCAAAGACACATCCTGTCTTATCGGTTAAGACAGTGATGCAGAGATAAAGGCAGTCCCGGGCGCCGATTCAAGCGGATCAGCGACCCGGGTCTGCCCGTTCAGGCCGGAGGAGTGTAGCTCAATTGGTAGAGCACCGGTCTCCAAAACCGGGGGTTGGGGGTTCGAGTCCCTCCTCTCCTGCCATTCTGGTTGATCTCTGCGTAAAAGTCTTGTATACCGCCGGGTCATTCACCCGAAATGAGGATATTGATTTAATATGGCGAAGGTTAACCCAGGAGCTTTTATCCGCCAGGTGCGGCAGGAAGCCTCGAAGGTCACGTGGCCGACCCGAAAGGAGACGCTGATCACCACGGGGATGGTCTTCGTCATGGTTTTTCTGGCCTCGATGTTCTTCTTTCTGGTTGACAGCGGCATCCAGTTAGCCATCAAGACATTCATGACGCTGGGGTCCTGATCCTATGGCAAAACGTTGGTACATCATTCACGCCTACTCAGGGTTTGAGAAGAAGGTCGCCCAGGCCATCAAGGAACAGGCGATTCTGAAGGGTCTCGCCGACCACTTTGAAGAGGTGCTGGTGCCGGTCGAGGAAGTGGTGGAAGTGCGCCGCGGCCAGAAGGTCAATACGGAGCGCAAATTCTTCCCCGGCTACGTCCTCGCGCATATGGAAATGAATGAGGAAACCTATCATCTGGTGAAAAACCTGCCGAAGGTGACGGGCTTCCTCGGTAACGGCAACAAGCCGACGCCGATCTCCGAGAAGGAGGCGAAAGCCGTCCTCAACCAGGTGCAGGAAGGGATCGAGCGGCCGAAGCCGTCGGTCACCTTCGAGCTCGGCGAGGAAGTGCGCGTCAGCGACGGTCCGTTCGCGACCTTTATGGGTCTCGTCGAAGAGGTTGATGAGGAAAAGGCCAAGCTGAAAGTGTCGGTCTCCATTTTCGGCCGCTCGACGCCCGTCGAGCTTGATTATTCGCAGGTCGAGAAGAGTTAATTCGAAGTCCGCATGGTGCGGAAATGTTGTGGGAGGCCGGCCATGGCCAAACCACGACCCCTTATTGTTGAAGAGGGAATATAATGGCAAAGAAAATTACGGGTTATATCAAGTTGCAGGTCCCGGCGGGACAGGCAAATCCTTCGCCGCCCATCGGCCCGGCCCTGGGTCAGCGCGGTGTTAACATTATGGAATTCTGCAAGGCGTTCAATGCCTCGACCGGCGGTATGGAAGCCGGTATGCCGATTCCGACTGTGATCACGGTCTATGCGGACCGCTCGTTCAGCTTCGTGACCAAGACGCCGCCGGCGGCTTACTTCCTGAAGAAGGCCGCAGGGCTCAAGAAGGGCGGCGCGACGCCGAGCCGCAGCGTTGCCGGAAAGGTGACCGAGGCGCAGGTGCGCGAGATTGCCGAGGCGAAAATGCCGGATCTCAACGCCAATGATATCGAAACGGCAATGGACATCATCCGTGGGTCTGCCCGTTCCATGGGCCTGGAAGTGGTGGAGTAAGGATCATGGCGAAACTGACGAAAAAACAGAAGGCCCAGGCCGGACAGGTTGACCGCAACAAGCTCTATGGGCTTGACGAGGCGATCGACATCATCAAGGCGAACGCGACGTCGAAATTTGACGAGACTGTCGAAATTGCCATGAACCTCGGCGTTGACCCGCGCCACGCGGACCAGATGGTGCGCGGCGTGATCCAGCTGCCGAACGGCACGGGCAAGTCGGTCCGCGTTGCGGTGTTTGCGCGCGGCGACAAGGCCGAGGAAGCGAAAGCGGCCGGTGCCGAACTGGTCGGCGCTGAAGATCTGATGGAGCGTATCCAGAACGGCGAGATGAATTTCGATCGCTGCATCGCAACGCCCGACATGATGGCAATCGTCGGCCGTCTCGGCAAGGTGCTGGGTCCGCGCGGCCTGATGCCGAACCCGAAGCTCGGCACGGTGACGCCGAATGTCGCCGACGCCATCAAGGCGGCGAAGGGCGGCCAGGTCGAATTCCGCGCCGAGAAGAGCGGGATCATCCACGCCGGCCTCGGCAAGTCGAGCTTCAGCAAGGATGCGCTGCGCGAGAATATCCGCGCCTTCGTCGATGCGGTGGCGAAAGCCAAGCCGAGCGGCGCCAAAGGAACATATATCAGGAAGATCGCCGTCAGCTCCACCATGGGGCCGGGCGTGAAGCTTGAGGTCAGCGACGTCATCTGACGCCGCGACGGGATTTGCCGCCTCGCAAGGGGCGGCAGATGTCGGGTCGGCATGCCGGCCCGTCTGTCCAAGACTGCAGGTGTTTCCGGATCTCCGGAAATTTAAAAGCGTTCGTTGCCTGCATAGACAGGGAAGCTAAAAAATTCGCTGCAAGTCAGCAATTCAGGTGGACCTGGGACAGTTTGAACCGGATCCGGCACCCCGCCGGGTTCAAGTGAAAACGGAATATCCTGAAGTCGGGATATTTCAAAAACTGGAGACGACGAGTGGACCGATCGCAAAAAGAAGCGGTGGTTGCCGAGCTGAACGGTGTCTTTAACGAGGCCTCAGTGGTTGTCATTGCCGAATACAGTGGTCTCACTGTCGCGGAAATGACCGATCTGCGCGTTAAGATGCGGCAGGCCGGAGCCCGCTTCAAAGTGACCAAAAATCGGCTTGCGCGTCTCGCTCTTGATGGCACGGACTATAGTTCCCTGTCCGCAAAACTGAAAGGCCCGGTGGGTATCGCCTATTCAAGCGATCCGGTCGCGGCCCCGAAGGTGGCGACGGACTTTGCCAAGGGGAATGAGAAGTTCATCGTCATCGGCGGCGCCATGGGTGAGACAACGCTTGACGCCGCAGGTGTCAAGGCTCTCGCCAGCATGCCTTCGCTCGATGAGCTTCGTGGAAAACTTATCGGTCTGGTGCAGGCACCCGCGACGAAGATCGCCGGCGTTCTGCAGGCACCGGCCGGCCAGTTGGCCCGTGTCCTGGCGGCGAAAGCCGCACAGGGTTAGATGTAATAGCCAGTTAATATCGAAACAAACCAATAGGTTTACCTGAGGAGAACTAGTAAAATGGCCGATCTCGAAAAGATTGCCGAAGATCTTTCCAGCCTGACCGTGCTGGAAGCTGCGGAACTCGCAAAACTTCTGGAAGAAAAATGGGGCGTCTCCGCGGCGGCTCCGGTCGCTGTTGCAGCGGCTCCGGGCGCTGGCGGCGGCGAAGCTGCTGCGGCTGAGGAAAAGGACGAATTTGACGTTATTCTTGCCACCGTCGGTGACAAGAAGATCAACGTCATCAAGGAAGTTCGCGCCATCACCGGCCTTGGCCTGAAGGAAGCGAAAGACCTTGTTGAAGGTGCGCCGAAGCCCGTTAAGGAAGGCGTCAACAAGGACGAAGCCGCGAAGATCAAAGAACAGCTCGAAAGCGCAGGCGCAACTGTTGAACTTAAGTAAACAGTTTTGTTGCAGCGACCTTTTGGTAGCTTGAAATAAACGGGGAAGGTGGCTTTTGCTGCCTTCCCCGCAGCCGCTTTCAAAGCGGTGATCGCAAAATCCGTCGGGATTTCAAACACGTGACCCGTCCGGAGGGGTGGATATCCGGAAGAAATCAGCAGGATTTCCTGACCAGGCGCCCCCGCTTCGGGCGCTGTCGGAGATCCGGCGGCAACTCTTGTTTTCCGGGGTTGTTATTCAGTTGGCCAGAAAACATACGGGGATTTGGCATGGGCATTTTGCAGTCTTTCACCGGTCGCAAGCGCGTTCGTAAAAATTTCGGAACAATCAAGGCGGCAACTGAAATGCCGAACCTGATTGAGGTTCAGAAAACGTCCTACGATGCGTTTTTGATGAAAGACACGCCACCCGATCAGCGCGGTGACGAGGGGCTACAGGCGGTTTTCAAGTCTGTATTCCCGATCAAGGATTTCGCGGATACGGCAAGTCTCGAATTCGTTTCCTACGAGTTTGAAGCCCCGAAATATGACGAGGAAGAGTGCCAGCAGCGCAGCATGACCTTTGCCGCGCCGCTCAAGGTGACCTTGCGTCTTATTGTATTCGAGGTCGATCCGGACACTGAAGCGAAGTCCGTCCTCGATATCAAGGAGCAGAGCGTCTACATGGGCGACATGCCGCTCATGACGGACAAGGGCACCTTCATCATCAACGGCACCGAGCGCGTCATCGTCTCGCAGATGCACCGCAGCCCGGGCGTCTTCTTCGATCATGACAAGGGCAAGACGCATGCGAGCGGCAAGCTCCTGTTCGCGGCGCGCGTTATCCCCTATCGCGGCTCGTGGCTCGATTTCGAATTTGACGCCAAGGATATTGTCTATGTGCGCATCGACCGCCGCCGCAAGCTGCCGGTGACGACGCTGCTGCAGGCGCTCGATATGACGCATGAGGATATCCTCAACTATTTCTACGACCGGGTTGACTACAAGCTCGAGAAAAAGGGCTGGCGGACGCCGTTCAATGTCGAGCGCGTGCGCGGCAGCCGGCTTATCCGCGACCTGATCGACGCCGACACCGAAAAGGTGGTCGCCGAAGCGGGCACGAAAATCACCCAGCGTCTTGCCAAGAAACTGGTGGAAGAGGGCCTCAAGGACATGCTCGTCGGCCATCTCGATCTGGTCGGGCGCTATATCGCCGAAGATCTGATCAACGAGAAGACCGGTGAAGTGTTCGCCGAGGCGGGCGATGAGCTTACCGAAGCGATGATCGACCGGCTTGAGGCAGCCGGCTTCAAGGAACTCTCGACGCTCGATATCGATAACGTCAATGTCGGCCCCTATATCCGCAACACGCTCGCCATCGACAAGAGCACGTCGCGCGATCAGGCGCTGATCGACATCTACCGCGTCATGCGTCCGGGTGAGCCGCCGACCGAAGAGACGGCGGAAGCCCTCTTCAACGGGCTTTTCTTCGATCCGGAGCGCTATGACCTTTCCGCCGTCGGCCGCGTCAAGATGAACCTCCGCCTCGATCTCGAGGTTGAGGACACCGTGCGCGTGCTGCGTAAAGAAGATATCCTCGCGGTTGTCAAGACGCTGGTCCGCCTGAAAGACGGGCATGGCGAGACCGACGATATCGATAACCTCGGCAACCGCCGGGTGCGCTCGGTCGGTGAGCTGATGGAGAACCAGTATCGCATCGGGCTTCTTCGCATGGAGCGGGCGATCCGCGAGCGGATGAGCTCGGTCGAGATCGACACGGTGATGCCGCATGACCTGATCAATGCGAAACCGGCCGCCGCGGCGGTGCGTGAATTCTTTGGCTCGAGCCAGCTCAGCCAGTTCATGGACCAGACCAACCCGCTTTCCGAGATCACCCACAAGCGCCGCCTGTCGGCGCTTGGCCCGGGCGGCCTGACGCGGGAGCGCGCGGGCTTTGAAGTTCGCGACGTGCACCCGACCCATTACGGCCGTATCTGCCCGATCGAGACGCCGGAAGGCCCGAACATCGGTTTGATCAACTCGCTCGCCACTTTTGCGCGCGTCAACAAATACGGCTTTATCGAAAGCCCCTATCAGCGCGTCGAAAACGGCAAGCTGACCAATGAGGTCCGCTATCTCTCCGCCATGGAGGAGAGCAAGCACACGATCTCGCAGGCCAACGCCGCCCTCGATGAAGAGGGCCGATTCACCGAGGATTTCGTTCGCTGCCGCGCGCAGGGCGACTATGTCGTCGCCAAGCCCGAGGACGTGACCTATATCGACGTGTCGCCCAAGCAGCTTGTCTCGGTCGGCGCGGCGCTTATCCCGTTCCTTGAGAATGACGACGCCAACCGCGCACTGATGGGATCGAACATGCAGCGCCAGGCGGTGCCGCTCCTGCGGGCCGAGGCGCCGTTCGTCGGCACCGGTATGGAAGAGCGGGTGGCCCGCGATTCCGGCGTCGCCACGGTGGCGAAACGCGCCGGCGTGGTCGATCAGGTGGATGCGACCCGCGTCGTTATCCGCGCGACCGATGAGGATGATCTCACCAAGTCCGGTGTCGATATCTACAACCTGCTGAAGTTCCAGCGGTCCAATCAGAACACCTGCATCAACCAGCGGCCGCTCGTGAAGGTCGGCGATCGGGTCGAAGCCGGTGATATTATTTGTGACGGTCCGTCGACGGATCTTGGCGAGCTCGCGCTCGGCCGCAACGTGCTGGTCGCCTTCATGCCGTGGAACGGCTATAACTTCGAGGACTCGATCCTCATCTCCGAGCGGATCGTGAAGGACGATATCTTCACCTCGATCCATATCGAGGAGTTTGAAGTTGCCGCCCGCGACACGAAACTCGGCCCGGAAGAAATCACCCGCGATATTCCGAACGTCGGCGAGGAGGGGCTGAAGAACCTCGACGAAGCCGGTATCGTCTATGTGGGTGCGGAAATCCAGCCGGGCGATATTCTCGTCGGCAAGATCACGCCGAAGGGCGAAAGCCCGATGACGCCGGAAGAGAAGCTGCTGCGCGCCATCTTCGGCGAGAAGGCGTCCGACGTGCGCGACACCTCGCTCCGTCTGCCGCCCGGGGTTGCCGGAACGGTCGTCGAGGTACGCGTCTTCAACCGTCACGGCGTTGAGAAGGACGAGCGCGCGCTCGCCATCGAGCGCGACGAGATCGAGCATCTGGCGAAAGACCGGGACGACGAAAAGGCGATCCTCGAGCGGACGATCTATGACCGCCTGAAGGGCCTGCTGATTTCACAGATCGTGGCGTCCGGCCCGAGCGAGTTCAAGGCGGGTGAGGAAATCACCTCCGAGAAGCTCCTCGACCTGCACCGCGGTGTCTGGTGGCAGATCAGCGTCCAGGACGACAGCGCGATGGAGAAGATCGAGCAGCTGAAGAAGCAGTATGACGAGGCGATCGGTGCACTCCGCGCCCGCTTTGAAAACAAGGTGGACAAGCTGCAGCGCGGCGACGAGCTGCCGCCCGGGGTAATGAAGATGGTCAAGGTCTTCGTTGCCGTGAAGCGCAAGCTGCAGCCGGGCGACAAGATGGCCGGCCGCCACGGCAACAAGGGTGTCATCTCCCGCATCCTGCCGGAAGAGGATATGCCCTATCTTGAGGACGGAACGCCGGTCGATATCGTGCTGAACCCGCTCGGCGTGCCCTCGCGCATGAACGTCGGGCAGATCCTCGAGACGCATCTTGGCTGGGCGAGCCATGGTATCGGCCGCCAGATCAGCGAGATCATGACGCGCATCCGCCATGGCTCCGCCGATCTCGCGCCGCTCAAGGCGAAGCTGAAAGAGGTCTATGGCGATACCGAGTATGAGGAAAAGATGTCGGATATGTCCGACGAACAGTTCCTCGAACTTGGCGGCAACCTGACGCATGGCGTGCCGATGGCAACGCCGGTCTTCGACGGCGCGCGGGAAGAGGATATCAACCGCCTGCTTGAGATCGCGGGGCTTGATACCTCCGGTCAGGTAACGCTGATTGACGGGCGCACGGGCGAGCCGTTCGACCGGAAAGTGACAGTCGGCTATATCTATATGCTGAAACTGCACCATCTGGTTGATGACAAGATCCATGCGCGCTCCATCGGCCCCTACAGCCTTGTGACCCAGCAGCCGCTCGGCGGTAAGGCGCAGTTCGGCGGCCAGCGCTTCGGTGAAATGGAGGTCTGGGCCCTGCAGGCATATGGCGCCGCCTACACGCTGCAGGAAATGCTGACCGTCAAGTCCGACGACGTGGCCGGCCGTACCAAGGTCTATGAAGCCATTGTCCGCGGCGATGACACGTTCGAAGCCGGTATTCCGGAAAGCTTCAACGTTCTGGTGAAGGAAATGCGCTCCCTCTGCCTGAATGTCGAACTTTCCCAGACGGGATACTGAGGATACCGGTCCCGGCTCCGGCCGGGACCGCATGAACGCCGGTCACTGACATTAGAATTTTAAGGCTGCCATACAGGCGCCTCCCGGGGGATCCCGGGTTAAAAAGGAGAGATGGTCCATGAATGAGCTAATGAACCTATTTGGTCAGCCGCAGGGCACTCAGGCTTTCGATCAAATCCGCATCTCGATTGCATCGCCGGAACGCATCCGGTCCTGGTCCTACGGTGAGATCAAAAAGCCCGAAACCATCAACTACCGCACATTCAAGCCGGAGAAGGACGGCCTCTTCTGCGCCCGTATCTTCGGTCCGATCAAGGATTACGAATGCCTTTGCGGCAAGTACAAGCGGATGAAATACCGCGGCATCACCTGCGAGAAGTGCGGCGTTGAAGTCACGCTCTCCAAGGTCCGCCGCGAACGCATGGCGCATATCGAACTGGCGTCCCCGGTTGCGCATATCTGGTTCCTGAAGTCGCTGCCGTCGCGCATCGGCCTCTTGCTCGATATGACGCTGAAGGATCTCGAGCGGATCCTCTATTTCGAAAACTACGTGGTCATCGAGCCGGGCCTCTCGCCGCTGAAGCAGTACCAGCTTCTCAGCGAAGAGGAATATCTCGACGCGCAGGACGAATATGGTGAGGATGCCTTCACCGCCGGCATCGGCGCGGAAGCGATCCGCGATGTTCTCGCCGGCCTCGATCTCGAAGCGATCCGCGAGGAAATCCGCGAGGAAATGGCGACGACCACCTCTGAAGCCAAGCCCCGCAAGCTCGCCAAGCGTCTCAAGATCATCGAGGCCTTCATTGAATCGGGCAACCGTCCGGAATGGATGATCCTGCAGGTGATCCCGGTGATCCCGCCGGAGCTGCGCCCGCTGGTGCCGCTCGATGGCGGCCGCTTTGCGACGTCTGATCTGAACGATCTCTATCGCCGCGTCATCAACCGCAACAACCGCCTGAAGCGCCTCATCGAGCTCCGCGCGCCGGACATCATTGTCCGCAACGAAAAGCGCATGCTGCAGGAATCGGTTGATGCGCTGTTCGACAACGGCCGCCGCGGCCGCGTCATCACGGGCGCCAACAAGCGTCCGCTGAAGTCGCTCTCCGACATGCTGAAGGGCAAGCAGGGCCGCTTCCGCCAGAACCTTCTGGGTAAGCGCGTCGACTATTCGGGCCGTTCGGTGATCGTGGTCGGGCCGGAGCTGAAACTCCATCAGTGCGGCCTGCCGAAGAAGATGGCGCTCGAGCTTTTCAAGCCCTTCGTTTATGCGAAGCTGGAACTGAAGGGCATGGCGGCGACCGTCAAGATGGCGAAGAAGCTGGTTGAGAAAGAACGGCCGGAAGTCTGGGACATCCTCGAAGAGGTGATCCGCGAGCATCCGGTGCTGCTCAACCGTGCGCCGACGCTGCACCGCCTCGGTATCCAGGCGTTCGAGCCGACCCTGATCGAGGGCAAGGCGATCCAGCTTCACCCGCTGGTCTGCACGGCCTTCAACGCCGACTTCGACGGTGACCAGATGGCTGTTCACGTGCCGCTGTCGCTCGAAGCGCAGCTTGAAGCCCGCGTTCTCATGATGTCGACCAACAACATCCTGAGCCCGGCGAGCGGCAAGCCGATCATCGTGCCGAGCCAGGACATTGTTCTTGGTATCTATTACCTCACCATGGACCGGGCGAATGAGCCGGGCGAGGGAATGCTGATTGCCGACGTTGCCGAAGCGCTGCATGCGATCGACAACAAAATCCTGACGCTGCACAGCAAGATCAAGACCCGTATCTATGAGATGCAGGAAGACGGCAGCGAGGTGCGCAAAGTGGTGGAGACCACGCCGGGCCGTATGCTGATCGAGGAAATTCTGCCGCGCAACGCGAAGATCAACTTCAACCTGATCAACCGCCTGCTGACGAAGAAGGAGATCACGCAGGTGATCGACGAGGTCTATCGTCACTGCGGCCAGAAGGAGACGGTGATTTTCGCCGACCGGCTGATGGGCCTCGGCTTCTCCCACGCCTGCCGCGCCGGTATCTCCTTCGGCAAGGACGACATGCGTATTCCGGAAGCGAAGGAGCAGCTTGTTGAAAGCACGCGCAAGCTCGCCGAGGAATATGAGCGTCAGTATTATGACGGCCTGATCACGCAGGGCGAGAAGTACAACAAGGTCATCGATGCCTGGTCACAGTGCACGGACCGCGTCGCCGAAGAGATGATGAAGGTCATCGAGAAGGTGGAGATGGATGAGAACGGCCGTCAGGTCGGCATCAACTCCATCTACATGATGGCCAACTCCGGCGCCCGTGGTTCCGCGGCGCAGATGAAGCAGCTTGCCGGGATGCGCGGCCTGATGGCCAAGCCCTCGGGTGAGATCATCGAGACGCCGATCATTTCCAACTTCAAGGAAGGCCTCAGCGTTCTTGAATACTTCAACTCGACGCACGGCGCCCGTAAGGGTCTCGCCGATACGGCGCTTAAGACCGCGAACTCCGGTTACCTGACCCGCCGTCTCGTCGACGTCGCGCAGGATTGCGTCGTCATCGAAGAGGACTGCGGCACGACCAACGGGCTGACGGTTCGCGAAGTGGTGGAGGGGAGCGATATCATCTCGACCCTGAATGACCGCCTTCTCGGCCGCACGGCGGCTGTCGATGTGATCAATCCGACCACGGGCGAGGTTCTTGTCGCGGCCGGTGAGATGTTCGACGAGGCGACGGCGCTCCAGACCGAGACGGTCGGGGTTGAGCAGGTTCTGATCCGCTCGGTTCTGACTTGCGAGACGAAGGGCGGCATCTGCGCGAAATGCTACGGCCGTGACCTCGCGCGGGGCACCCCGGTCAATATCGGTGAGGCAGTCGGTGTTATCGCCGCGCAGTCCATCGGTGAGCCCGGAACGCAGCTTACCATGCGGACCTTCCATATCGGCGGTACGGCGCAGGTTGCGGAAACCTCCTCCATCGAGGCGTCGCATGACGGCACGATCCGGATCGAGAACCGCAACGTGGTTGTCAACTCCAGCGGCTTCCCGATCGTCATGGGCCGGAACTCCGAACTGGTTCTGGTCGATGTCAATAACCGCGAGCGGGCCCGCCACCGCGTCGCCTACGGCACGCGTCTCCTCGTCGATGAGGGGGCCGAGGTCCGCAAGGGCGACAAGCTGGCGCAGTGGGATCCGTTCACCACGCCGGTTATCACCGAGCTCAAGGGTAAGGTCAGTTATAAGGACCTTGTCGGCGGCGTGTCGATGGCCGAACAGGTTGATGAGGCGACCGGCATCACCCGGAAGATTGTCGTTGACTGGAAGTCACAGCCGAAGGGCAGCGACCTCCGCCCGCGCATCACGCTGCGCGATGACGAGGGTGAGATTCTCACCCTGCCGAGCGGTCATGAGGCCCGCTACTTCCTGCCCGTCGATGCTATCCTCTCGGTTGAGGACGGCGCAGATGTGCAGGCCGGTGACGTGCTTGCCCGTATTCCGCGCGAAGGCTCCAAGACCAAGGACATCACCGGCGGTCTGCCGCGGGTGGCGGAACTTTTCGAGGCACGTCGTCCGAAGGATCACGCGATCATCGCCGAGGTCAGCGGCTTCGTCGAGTTCGGCAAGGATTACAAGTCCAAGCGGCGGCTTTATATCCGCCCCGAAGACGAGAATCTGGAGCCGGTCGAGTATCTGATTCCGAAGGGCAAGCATCTCGCGGTCAACGAGGGCGACTTCGTCCGCGTCGGCGACTACCTGCTTGATGGCAACCCGGCGCCGCACGATATCCTGAAAGTGCTCGGGGTCGAGGCGCTCGCCAACTTCCTGATCAACGAGATCCAGGACGTCTATCGCCTGCAGGGCGTGAAGATCAACGACAAGCATATTGAAGTGATCTGCCGACAGATGCTGCAGAAGATCGAGATCGAGAAGCCGGGCGACAGCTACTTCCTGCTCGGCGAGCAGGTCGATGCCGAAGAGTTCGAGGCGCATAACGCGAAGCTCGTTGCCGAAGGCCGCGCGCCGGCCGAAGGCAGCCCGGTTCTGCTCGGTATCACCAAGGCGAGCCTGCAGACCAACTCCTTCATCTCCGCCGCCTCCTTCCAGGAGACGACGCGGGTGCTGACGGAAGCCTCGGTCGCCGGCAAGCGCGATATGCTGGTCGGTCTGAAGGAGAACGTCATCGTCGGCCGCCTGATCCCGGCGGGAACGGGCGCGATGATGAACCGCCTCAAGGTGACGGCCGCGAAGCGCGACCGCGAGCTGCAGGAGCAGAATGCCGGCATCGATATGCTGGAACCCGAGAGCAGCGGCGAGACCTCGGCCGCCGAATAACAGGAGAATCGCCTTCGTGCGCGGGCAATGCCCCGCGGGAGGGCCACTCCATGAGACGAACGGCGCCCCGATCAGGGCGCCGTTTTTCATCGCCGCGCGCGATCACGATCTGAATTCGTGCAACATCGTGATTTTTATTCTCTTTTTGCGAAAATGCGGGCGCCGCCATGGGCCGGCGGAGGGGCAAGCGGAGCGGGCGGGAAAGATTAATGAAATGCCAATCTTTCTTCTTGACTGCATGAAACCCCGCCCATATATTGCGCGCTCCTGACACTGGTCGTGTACTGAATTTTCCGTGTGTCGTCAGGATTTTTTTAAAAAACACACGTGTTAAGTCTCTTCGGGTGGACGCAAAAAACCTGACCGCGAGCAGAGCCGCAACTGCGCGCGGCTGTTCTGTTTGCGGGAACGAATGATAGGAAGAAGAATGCCTACTATTAATCAGCTGATTAGAAATCCCCGCAAGGCACCGATTTCGCGGAATAAAGTGCCCGCCATGGAGGCGTGCCCGCAGAAACGTGGTGTCTGCACACGAGTTTATACGACGACGCCGAAGAAGCCGAACTCCGCGCTTCGTAAAGTTGCCCGTGTCCGCCTGACCAATGGTTTTGAGGTGTCAAGCTACATCCCCGGCGAAGGGCATAATCTGCAGGAGCACTCTGTGGTTCTGATCCGTGGCGGTCGTGTGAAGGACTTGCCGGGCGTTCGCTATCACATCATTCGCGGTGTGCTGGATACGCAGGGTATTGCAAGCCGTCGTCAGCGTCGCTCCAAATATGGCGCCAAGAAGCCGAAATAAGGAATGAATTGAATGTCACGTCGTCACGCAGCTGAAAAACGCGAAATTCTCCCTGACGCAAAGTATGGGGATGTTGTTCTGACCAAGTTCATGAACTCCCTCATGTATGACGGAAAGAAGTCGACTGCCGAAGGTATTATCTACAAGGCCTTCGAGATCATCGAAAAGAAGACGGGCAACAATCCCGTTGAAGTTTTCCATGAAGCGCTCGACAAGATTAAGCCCGATATCGAAGTCCGCTCCCGCCGTGTCGGTGGTGCGACCTACCAGGTGCCGGTCGAGGTGCGCAGCGAGCGCGGCCAGGCCCTGGCGATCCGCTGGCTGATCGCCAGCGCGCGCAAGCGCTCCGAGGTCACCATGGTTGACCGCCTGTCCGGCGAGATTCTCGATGCGTCCAACGAGCGGGGTGGCGCAGTGAAGAAGCGTGAGGACACGCACAAGATGGCGGAGGCGAACCGCGCGTTTGCCCATTACCGCTGGTAATTGAATTTAACGACGCAAGCTAAAGCTTTTAGGATTTCCGACATGGCACGCAAAACCCCTATCGACCGATACCGCAACATTGGGATTATGGCCCATATTGATGCCGGTAAGACGACAACCACGGAACGCATTCTGTTCTACACCGGGGTGTCTCACAAGGTAGGCGAGACGCATGACGGCTCGGCGACCATGGACTGGATGGAGCAGGAGCAGGAGCGTGGGATCACCATCACCTCTGCCGCGACCACCTGCTTCTGGCACGATCACCGCATCAACGTCATCGATACGCCCGGTCACGTGGACTTCACCATCGAGGTGGAGCGTTCGCTCCGCGTTCTCGACGGCGCGATCGCCGTGTTTGACGGCGTTGCCGGTGTTGAGCCGCAGTCGGAAACCGTCTGGCGCCAGGCCGACAAGTACCGCGTGCCGCGGATGTGCTTCGTCAACAAGATGGACCGCACAGGCGCGAACTTCCTGCGCTGCGTCGACATGTTCAAAACCCGCCTTGGCGCGACCCCGCTGGTCATCCAGCTGCCGATCGGCTCCGAATCCGATTTCGAGGGCGTTATCGACCTCATCCGGATGAAGGAAGTGGTCTGGCTCGGCGATGAAGCCGGCGCGCAGTTCGAATATCGCGACATTCGCCCCGAGCTTGCCGATCAGGCCGCGGAATACCGTGAGAAGATGATCGACACGGCAATCGAGGTCGATGAGGCGGTTCTCGAAGCCTATCTCGAAGGCGAAGAGCCGGACGAGGCGACGCTGCGCCGCTGCATTCGCAAGGGCACCATCGAGGCGATCTTCGTGCCGGTTCTGACCGGAACGGCGTTCAAGAACAAGGGTGTTCAGCCGCTGCTCGACGCGGTTGTCGATTTCATGCCCTCGCCGGTCGATATCGGCGGCACGCACGGCATCGATGTGAAGACCGAGAAGGACATCGAGCGCATGCCGTCCGATGACGAGCCGTTCGCCGGCCTCGCCTTCAAGGTGATGAGCGATCCGTTCGTCGGCTCGCTGACCTTCGTGCGCGTCTATTCGGGCGTTCTGGAAGCCGGCACGTCGACGCTGAACTCCGTAAAGGGCACCCGCGAGCGCGTTGGCCGCATGCTTCAGATGCATGCCAACAGCCGGGAAGATGTGAAGGAAGCCCGCGCCGGCGATATCGTCGCCATTGCTGGCCTGAAAGACACCACGACCGGTGACACGCTGTGCGATGCGGTGAAGCCGGTTATTCTGGAGCGGATGGAATTCCCCGAGCCGGTGATCGAGATTGCCGTCGAGCCGAAGACCAAGTCGGACCAGGAAAAGATGGGCATCGCCCTCAACCGCCTTGCCAAGGAGGATCCGTCCTTCCGCGTGTCGTCCGACGTCGAGAGCGGCCAGACGATCATCAAGGGCATGGGCGAATTGCATCTCGACATCATTGTCGATCGCATGCGCCGGGAATTCGGGGTGGAAGCAAACGTCGGTGCACCGCAGGTGGCGTATCGCGAAAGCCTCACCCAGCGGGCCGAACTCGACTACACCCACAAGAAGCAGTCGGGTGGTTCGGGTCAGTTCGCGCGGATCAAGATTGTTGTCGAGCCGAGCGAGGCCGGTGCAGGTTTTGTCTTTGGTGATACCATCACGGGCGGGTCGGTTCCGAAGGAATACATCCCGGGCGTTGAGAAGGGTGTCCGCGAAATCGTCGAGACGGGCGTGCTCGCCGGCTTCCCGATGATCGACGTGAAAGTGACGCTGATCGACGGTGCCTATCATGACGTCGACAGCTCGGTCATGGCCTTCGAAATCGCCGGTCGTGCGGCGATGCGCGAGGCGGCCCGCAAGGCCGGCCTGCGTCTGCTTGAGCCGATGATGAAGGTCGAGATCGTGACGCCGGATGAGTATATCGGCGACGTCATGGGCGACCTCAACAGCCGCCGCGGTCAGGTGACCGGAACGGAACAGCGCGGCATTGCGCAGGTCGTCAATGCCATGGTGCCGCTCGCCAACATGTTTGGCTATGTGAACACGCTGCGTTCCCAGACCCAGGGGCGGGCAACCTTTACCATGGTCTTCGACCATTATGAACCTGTGCCACAACACGTTTCAGACGAAGTTCTGGCGAAGTTGGCGTAACGAAACGAGCTGAGGCAGCCGGGAAATTGGAGAATTAAAATGGCCAAAGAGAAATTTGATCGCAGTAAACCGCATGTAAACATTGGCACCATTGGTCACGTTGACCATGGGAAGACGACGACGACGGCGGCGATTACGAAGGTGCTTTCGGAAGCGAGCGGCGGCAAGTCGTTTGCGTTTGACGAGATTGACAAGGCGCCGGAAGAGAAGGCGCGCGGCATCACGATTTCGACGTCGCATGTTGAATATGAGACGGCCAACCGTCACTATGCGCATGTCGACTGCCCGGGTCACGCGGACTATGTGAAGAACATGATCACGGGTGCGGCGCAGATGGACGGGGCGATCCTGGTTGTGTCGGCGAACGACGGCCCGATGCCGCAGACGCGCGAGCATATCCTGCTGGCGCGCCAGGTTGGCGTTCCGGCGCTGGTGGTGTTCCTGAACAAGGTTGACCTTGTTGACGATCCGGAGCTGCTGGAGCTGGTCGAGATGGAAATCCGCGAGCTGCTGTCTGAATATGAATTCCCGGGCGACGACATTCCGATTGTTGCCGGCTCGGCGCTGGCGGCGCTTGAAGGCCGTGACGACGAGATTGGCAAGGACGCGATCCTGAAGCTGATGGCGGCGGTTGACGAAGCCATTCCGCAGCCGGAGCGGGCGATTGACAAGCCGTTCCTGATGCCGATCGAAGACGTGTTCTCGATCTCGGGCCGCGGCACGGTTGTAACGGGCCGTATCGAGAGCGGCGTGGTCAAGGTTGGCGAGGAAGTCGAGATTGTCGGCATCCGCCCGACGACGAAGACGACCTGCACGGGCGTTGAAATGTTCCGCAAGCTGCTCGATCAGGGCCAGGCCGGTGACAACGTCGGCGTGCTGCTGCGCGGCACGAAGCGCGAGGATGTTGAGCGCGGCCAGGTTCTGGCGCGTCCGGGCTCGATCACCCCGCACACGAAGTTCAAGGCTGAAGCCTACATCCTGACGAAGGAAGAAGGCGGCCGTCATACGCCGTTCTTCACGAACTACCGTCCGCAGTTCTACTTCCGCACGACGGACGTGACGGGCGTTGTCTCGCTTCCCGAAGGGACGGAGATGGTGATGCCGGGCGATAACGTGACGATGGATGTCGAGCTGATCGCGCCGATCGCCATGGACGAAGGCCTGCGTTTCGCGATCCGCGAAGGCGGCCGCACCGTCGGCGCCGGCGTCGTCGCCAGCGTAACTGCTTAACTTGCGGGCAGCCCTCCGGGGCTGCCATGTTTCTCTTCTGGAGTGACCAGAGTAATGGAAAACCAAAATATCCGCATCCGCCTGAAAGCGTATGACCATCGCGTTCTCGATGCTTCGACAGGTGAAATTGTAAACACGGCGAAACGCACGGGCGCAAAAGTTCGCGGGCCCATTCCGCTGCCGACGCACATCGACAAATATACGGTCCTGCGCGGTCCGCATATTGACAAGAAGTCGCGTGAGCAGTTCGAAATCCGGACCCACAAGCGTCTCCTGGATATCGTTGAGCCGACGCCGCAGACGGTGGACGCGCTCATGAAACTGGACCTCGCCGCAGGCGTCGATGTGTCCATCAAGCTGTTGGGGTGATCTAAATGCGTAGTGGATTGATCGCAAAAAAGCTGGGCATGACCCGGATTTTCGCGGAAGACGGCACACATGTTCCGGTGACCGTTCTTGCCGTTGACAAATGTCAGGTCGTCGCGCATCGCACGGCGGACAGCCATGGCTATAATGCCGTCCAACTCGGTGCGGGCACGGCCAAAGTCAAGAATGTGACGCGGGCACTGCGCGGCCATTTCGCCAAGGCGGAAGTCGAGCCGAAGATGAAGGTGGCCGAGTTCCGCGTGTCGGAAGACGCGTTTGTCGATGTCGGTGCGGAGCTGACGGCGGATCACTTCGTCGCGGATCAGTATGTCGATGTTGTCGGCACGAGCATCGGTAAAGGCTTTGCCGGCGCGATGAAGCGGCACAACTTCGGCGGTATGCGCGCCTCGCACGGTGTCTCCGTGTCGCATCGCGCGCATGGTTCCACCGGCCAGTGTCAGGATCCGGGCAAGGTTTTCAAAGGCAAGAAGATGGCCGGTCACATGGGCGCCGCCCGCGTGACCACGCAGAATCTGAAAGTGGTCTCGACCGACAAGGATCGCGGACTGGTTCTCCTCAAAGGCGCCGTTCCGGGGGCCAAGGGATCCTGGGTCTATATCGCCGACGCGATCAAGAAGGCGCGCCCCGAGAATGCTCCGTTCCCGGCAGCATTCATCGCCAAGGGCGGGGAAGCCGCAGCGGCGGATGCGCCTGTCGAAGAGTCCTCCGTTGCCGACGGCGCGGCGGAAGAGTAAAGGACGGCTGAAATGAAGGTAAATGTAATCAACCTCGATAATAAGAAGGCCGGCGATATCGAACTTGCCGAAGAGGTCTTCGGTGTGCCTGTGCGGGCCGACATCCTGCAGCGCATGGTGCGTTACCAGCTGGCGGCACGCCGGGCCGGTACCCATAAGACGAAGGATATCTCCGAAGTCTCCGGGACGGGTCAGAAGCCGTTCAAGCAGAAAGGCACCGGCCGCGCCCGTCAGGGTCAGAAACGCGCGCCGCAGCATCGCACCGGCGGTGTGGCGCATGGCCCGGTTGTTCGCAGCCACGCCCACGATCTGCCGAAGAAGGTGCGCAAGCTCGCGCTGAAGACGGCGCTTTCCGCCAAGCATGCGGAAGGCAAGCTTGTCATCATCGATGAGCTGAAGGCCGGCGACATCAAGACCCGCGCGATTGCTGAAAAATTCAAGGCTCTCGGCTGGGAATCGGCGCTGATCGTTGATGGCGACGAGATGGAAAAGAATTTTGCGCTGTCCGCGCGCAACCTGCCGCGGATCGACCTGTTGACCTCGAACGGGGCGAATGTCTATGACATCCTGCGCCGCGATGTTCTCGTGCTGTCGAAAAGCGCTGTTGAAAACCTGGAGGCTCGACTGAAATGAACCAGGAAAATCTTTACGATATCCTGCTCGCCCCAGTGGTGACGGAAAAGTCCACCATGGGGTCCGAGTTCAATCAGGTGACGTTCCGCGTCGCCCTGAACGCGACCAAGCCGCAGATCAGGGAAGCTGTAGAAAAGCTCTTTGATGTCAAGGTAACGAATGTCAACACCAACCGCACCAACGGGAAGGTGAAGCGTTTTCGTGGCCGCATCGGCAAACGCTCTGACTATAAGAAAGCAGTGGTGACCCTTGCTGAAGGGCAGTCCATTGATGTGACGGCGGGGATTTAAGCTATGGCGTTGAAGAATTATAAACCGACGACACCGGCGCAGCGGGGCCTGATCCTTGTTGATCGCTCCGAGCTGCACAAGGGAAAGCCGATCAAGGCTTTGACCGAAGGCCTGTCCGGCAACGGCGGTCGCAACAACTATGGCCGGATCACGGCGCGTCGCCGCGGCGGCGGACACAAGCGGACCTACCGTCTTGTCGATTTCAAGCGGAACAAGTTTGACGTTTCCGCGACGGTTGAGCGGCTTGAGTATGACCCGAACCGGTCGGCGTTCATCGCGCTGATCCGCTATGAGGACGGCGAGCTTGCCTACATCCTGGCGCCGCAGCGTATCGCTGCGGGCGACAAGGTGATTGCGGGCCGCAACGTCGACATCAAGCCCGGCAATGCGATGCCGTTGAAGAATATGCCGGTCGGCACGATCGTGCATAACGTCGAGATGAAGCCCGGCAAGGGCGGCCAGCTCGCGCGCGCCGCAGGCACCTATGTCCAGCTGATCGGCAAGGACTCCGGCTATGCCCAGCTTCGTCTGGCCTCCGGTGAACAGCGCATCGTTCCGGGCGAATGCCTCGCGACGGTCGGCGCGGTTTCCAACCCGGACCAGAAGAATATCAAGCTCGCCAAGGCAGGCCGGACCCGCTGGCTCGGCAAGCGCCCGTCGGTTCGCGGTGTCGCCATGAACCCGGTCGATCATCCGCATGGTGGCGGTGAGGGCCGGACCTCCGGTGGCCGTCATCCGGTAACCCCGTGGGGTATCCCGACGAAGGGCAAGCGGACGCGGTCGAACAAGGCAACCGATAAAATGATCATGCGGCGCCGTCCGCAAAAGCGGAAGAAGTAGGAGCGCATTATGGCACGTTCTGTATGGAAAGGCCCGTTTGTTGACGGCTATCTGCTGAAGAAGGCAGAAGCCGCACGGGCTGATAGCAGAAAACAAATCATCAAGACCTGGTCCCGCCGGTCAACCATCCTCCCGCAGTTTGTCGGGCTCACCTTTGGCGTCTATAACGGCCAGAAGTTTGTTCCGGTGCTGGTGGACGAGGACATGGTCGGCCACAAGTTCGGGGAATTTTCTCCGACACGGACGTATTATGGCCATGCGGCCGATAAAAAGGCTCGGAGAAAGTAACATGGGGAAACCGTCTCTTAAGCGGCAACTGAAAGATACGGAGGCGTGCGCCATCGGCAATCGCCTGCGCGTCAGCCCGCAGAAAATCAATCTGGTCGCCGGCCTTATCCGTGGCAAATCGGCGGAAGCAGCGCTGACAGAACTCACCTTCTCCAAGCGCGGCATTGCGCCGGAAGTAAAGAAGGTCCTTCAGTCGGCAATCGCCAACGCGGAAAACAACCATCAGCTCGACGTTGACCGGCTCTATGTGGCGGAAGCCTATGTCGGCAACTCGCTGGTGATGAAGCGGATGCGCCCGCGCGGTCGTGGTCGGTCAAGCCCGATTCTGAAGCCTTTCAGCAACATCACGATCGTCGTCCGTG
This sequence comes from Sneathiella sp., assembly GCF_036844445.1. Classification (GTDB taxonomy): domain Bacteria; phylum Pseudomonadota; class Alphaproteobacteria; order Sneathiellales; family Sneathiellaceae; genus Sneathiella. The sequence goes on from NZ_DAIUFV010000003.1 coordinate 28,101, forward strand.
AGCGCGAGGAGCAGGAATAATGGGTCAAAAAGTAAATCCGATTGGCCTTCGGGTCGGCATCAACCGGACGTGGGATTCGCGCTGGTACGCCAAGGATGACTATGCGAAGCTGCTGCACGAAGACGTGCGCATTCGCGCCTATCTCGAGAAGCAGCTCGAGCAGGCGGGCATCAGCAAGATTATTATCGAGCGGCCGGCGAAGAAGGCGCGGGTGACCATTCACTCGGCGCGTCCGGGCGTGATCATCGGCAAGAAGGGCGCGGATATCGAAAAGCTGCGCTCGGCGATCGCCAAGATGACCGATTCCGAGGTGCACCTCAACATCGTCGAAGTCCGCAAGCCGGAAATTGATGCGAAGCTGGTGGCTGAGAACGTCGCCCAGCAGCTGGCCCGTCGCGTGTCTTATCGCCGGGCAATGAAGCGGGCGGTTCAGTCGGCGCTGCGGCTCGGGGCCGAAGGCATCCGGATCAATTGCGCTGGCCGTCTTGGCGGCGCCGAGATTGCACGCACCGAATGGTACCGCGAAGGCCGCGTGCCGCTGCATACGCTGCGCGCCAATATCGACTACGGTACGGCGTCGGCGCTCACGACCTACGGCATTATCGGTATCAAGGTCTGGGTCTATAAAGGCGAGATCCTGGAGCATGATCCGATGGCGCAGGACAAGCTGATGGAAAAACAACAGGCGGGTGGCCGCCCCGCGGGCCGTCCCGGCGGTCGTCGGAACTAAGTAAAGGGGTGATGTCATGCTTCAACCGAAGCGCACAAAATTTCGCAAAGCGCATAAAGGGCGCTTGAAGGGAACAGCAACTTCGGGTACAACGCTGAACTTCGGCGCTTTCGGCCTAAAGGCTGTAGAGCCCGGGCGTCTGACCGCGCGGCAGATCGAGGCGACTCGGCGTGCGGTAACCCGCCATATTAAGCGTGCTGGACGCGTGTGGATTCGCATATTCCCGGACGTTCCCGTCTCCAAAAAGCCCACCGAGGTTCGGATGGGTAAAGGTAAGGGATCGCCGGAATATTGGATGGTTCGCGTGCAGCCGGGCAAGATTATGTTCGAACTTGACGGTGTTCCGGTCGAAGTCGCGCGCGAGGCATTTGAGCGCGGCGCGGCGAAGCTTCCGATCAAGACCCGTTTCGTGACCCGTCTCGGGGAAGGGGATTGACCATGAAAGCACAGGATTTACTGGGCAAAACGAAAGACGAGCTGAGCGCAGAGCTGCTTCAGCTCAAGAAAGAGCAGTTCAATCTGCGCTTTCAGAAAGCCAGTGGCCAGTTGGAAAATACGGCGCGCCAACGCCAGGTGCGGCGGGATATCGCCCGCATCAAAACGGTGATGTCAGCTAAAGCTGCATCTTAGGAGAGAGAACGATGCCAAAGCGTATCCTGCAAGGAACCGTGGTCAGCGACAAGAACGATCAGACTGTCGTTGTCAAAGTCGAGCGTCAAGTGATGCACCGGCTGTATAAAAAGTACATTAGCAAGTCCAAGAAGTATCATGCCCATGATGCTGAAAACAAATTTTCGGTCGGGGACACGGTCCGTATCCAGGAATGTGCGCCGCGGTCTAAGTTGAAGCGCTGGGAAGTTCTTTAAGCGTTGCTGGAAATACTGGTTTTGATACCAAATAAAGGTAAACGACTATGATTCAAATGCAAACCAACCTGGATGTCGCCGACAATTCCGGCGCAAGACGGGTGCAGTGCATTAAGGTTTTGGGCGGTTCGAAGCGGAAAACCGCATCTGTCGGAGACGTGATTGTCGTTTCCGTGAAGGAAGCCATTCCGCGCGGCCGTGTCAAAAAGGGTGACGTTCAGAGAGCTGTCATCGTGCGCACCAAGAAGGAAATCCGCCGCCCGGACGGGACGGCTATTCGCTTCGATTCGAATGCCGCCGTGCTGATCAACAAGCAGGGCGAGCCGGTGGGAACGCGTATTTTCGGCCCCGTCACCCGTGAGCTTCGGAGCAAGAATTACATGAAGATCATTTCGCTGGCGCCGGAGGTTCTCTAATGGCTGAAAAGTTTGCAGTGAAAAAAGGCGACAAGGTCGTCGTTCTGGCGGGCAAGGACAAGGGCCGCAAGGGCGAGGTGCTGAGCGTTATTCGCAAGGATCGCCGCGTGGTCGTTTCCGGCGTCAATATCATCAAGCGCCATACCAAGCAGAGCCAGACCGAGCAGGGCGGAATCGTGGAAAAAGAAGCCGCCATTCATATTTCGAACGTTGCATTGCAGGATCCGAAGGACGGCAAGGCGACGCGGGTTGGCTACAAGATACTGGATGACGGCCGGAAAGTTCGCTTTGCCAAGCGCTCCGGTGAAGTCATTGATATTTAAGGGGCAGTTCGATGACGACGCCAAGACTTAAGACATTATATAACGAGACGCTGCGTCAGCAGATGCAGGACAAGTTCGCCTACAAGAACGTGATGGAGATCCCTAAGCTGGAGAAGATCGTCATCAACGTCGGCTGTGGTGAAGCGGTCGCCGATTCGAAGAAGATCAAATCGGTTGAAAGTGAAGTTGCGAAGATTTCCGGTCAGAAGCCGGTTGTCACGGTCGCCAAGAAATCCGTCGCCAGCTTCAAGCTGCGCGAAGGCATGCCGATCGGCGTAAAGGTGACGCTGCGCAAGAACCAGATGTATGAGTTCCTGGATCGCCTGATCAACATCGCGTTGCCCCGCGTTCGGGACTTCCGCGGTGTTTCCGCCAAAAGCTTTGACGGGCGTGGCAACTATGCCATGGGCCTGAAAGAGCAAATCGTCTTTCCGGAAATCCATTACGATGATGTAACGGACGTACGGGGAATGGATATCGTGATCTGCACAACGGCAAAGACCGACGAGGAAGCGCGCGAGCTTCTGAAGGGGTTCAGCATGCCGTTCAAGATCAATTGATCCAAGGAGTTATTTGAGAATGGCTAAGAAAAGTGCTGTTGAAAAGAACCAGAAGCGGAGCCGGATGGTCGCACAATATGCGGCCAAGCGAGCTGAGCTGAAGGCAATCAGCAAGAATGAGGAACTGCCGCAGGAAGAACGCTTTGCCGCGCGCCTGAAGCTGGCTGCGTTGCCGCGCAATTCCTCGAAAACGCGTCTGCGTAACCGCTGCGAACTGACCGGTCGGCCGCGTGGCGTTTATCGTAAACTGAAACTTTCCCGTATCGGCCTGCGCGACATGGCGTCCAATGGCCAGATCCCGGGCATGGTCAAGTCGAGCTGGTAGGGGAGATACAAAGATGTCTATGAGTGATCCCCTCGGCGATATGCTGACCCGCATCCGTAACGGTCAGCGCGCCATGAAGAGCAGCGTAAAGAGCCCGTCTTCCAAGCTGCGACTGAGTGTTCTCGAGGCTTTGAAGCGCGAAGGTTACATTCGCGGCTACGAAGTTACCGAAGAGCAGAAGGGCCGCCCGGAAGTGACCATTGAACTGAAATATTATCAGGGCAAGGGCGTGATCGAGCATGTCAGTCGGGTCTCCAAGCCCGGTCGCCGGATCTACACCGGCGTGAAAGATCTGCCGACGGTCCGCAACGGTCTCGGCGTTGCCATCCTGTCAACTCCGGCCGGCGTCCTGTCGGACACGGAAGCACGCGAAGCCCATGTTGGCGGCGAAGTGCTCTGCAAACTGTACTAAGGAGGAGTTATGTCTCGTATTGGAAAACATCCGGTGACGATCCCCTCTGGTGTCGATGTACAGCTTGCGGGCAACGATATCACCGTGAAGGGCAGCAAGGGCGTGCTCAGCATGAAATTTGTTGACGACGTTATCGTCGACCGCAAGGACGACCAGATCTGGGTGAAGCCGCGGAACAAGAGCAACCGCAGCCGCCAGATGTGGGGCCTGCAGCGGACGCTTCTGAACAACCTCGTCGAAGGCGTCTCGAACGGCTTTACGCGGAAGCTCGAAGTCCTCGGCGTCGGGTATCGTGCGGCGGTGCAGGGACGCGTGCTGAAACTCAGCCTCGGCTTCAGCCACGACATTGATCTTCCGATCCCGGAAGGCGTCAATATCGTAACGCCGTCTCCGACCGTGATCGAGATCTCGGGCGCGGACAAGCAGCAGGTTGGCCAGGTTGCGGCCGTCATCCGCTCTTATCGCAAGCCGGAGCCCTACAAGGGCAAGGGCGTCAAATATTCGGATGAAGTCGTCTTCCGTAAAGAAGGCAAGAAGAAGTAGGAGCCGAGAATGGTTAATTCTAAAGAATTGTTCGAACGCCGTCGGCGCAGGAACCGGACCCAGCTTCGCAAGGTGTCTTCGGGCCGTGTGCGGCTTTCGGTTCATCGCACGCTCAAGCAGATTTATGCCCAGATCATTGATGACGCGCAGGGCAAGACCCTCGCATCCGCATCGAGCCTGGAGAAAGATCTGCGCGAGAAGCTGAAAAGCGGCGCCAACAAGGATGCAGCTGCCGAGATTGGCAAGCTGATCGCCGAGCGGGCCCTCAAGGCCGGCGTCAAGGAAGTCGCGTTTGATCGCGGCGGGTATAAATATCATGGCCGGGTCAAGGCCCTTGCCGACGCTGCCCGTGAGGGCGGCCTGTCCTTCTAGGGGAATTGTCGATGTTGAGACCTGAACAAGCAGAAAAAGGCGATTCCGAGTTCGTCGATAAGCTGGTGTACATCAACCGTGTGGCCAAGGTGGTGAAGGGCGGACGCCGGTTCGCTTTCGCGGCACTCGTCGTTGCCGGTGACCAGAAGGGCCGTGTCGGCTACGGTCACGGCAAGGCGCGCGAGGTTCCCGAAGCCATCCGCAAGGCGACGGAAGCGGCAAAGCGCAACATGGTGCGTGTCCCGCTCCGCGAAGGCCGCACGCTGCATCACGACGTGGATGGCCGCTTCGGTGCGGGCCGCGTGGTTCTCCGCTCGGCGCCGGCCGGTACCGGTATCATCGCCGGCGGTCCGATGCGCGCTGTGTTCGAGACCCTCGGGGTCCAGGACGTGGTGACGAAGTCGATCGGAACCTCCAACCCCTATAACATGATCAAGGCGACGTTCGAGGCCTTGAAGGCTGTCAGCTCTCCCCGTATGGTAGCGGCCAAACGCGGTAAGAAGGTTTCCGACGTGCTCGGACGCCGCGGCAGCGAGGCAGGAAAGGAATAGGTCGATGGCGAAAGCAACGATCAAGGTAACCCAGACGGCCAGCCCGATTGGCCGCCCGAAGGATCAGCGGGCGACGCTCGTCGGTCTTGGACTGAACAAGATGCATCGCACTGTCGAACTTGAGGATACGCCGGCCATTCGCGGCATGCTCCGCAAGGTCCACCATCTGGTACAGGTTGAGGAAGCCAAATAAGGCTCAGCCCGTCTGATTTAAGGAATATTGAAATGCGTTTGAATCAACTTGCCGATAATGCAGGCGCAACCAAAAACCGGATGCGCGTCGGTCGCGGTATCGGTTCCGGCAAGGGTAAAACCTCCGGGGCGGGCCAGAAGGGCCAGAAATCACGGACCGGCGTCGCCATCAAGGGATTTGAAGGCGGCCAGATGTCCATCTATCGGCGCCTGCCGAAGCGGGGCTTCACGAATATTTTCCGCAAAGACTACGCGGTTGCCAACCTCGGCCGTATCCAGGCGGCGATCGATGCCGGAAAGCTCGATGCCTCCGCGACGATCACCGCCGAGGCCCTGAAGGCCGCCGGTGTCGTCGGGAAGATCGGCGAAGGCGTGCGTCTTCTCGCCAAGGGTGAGCTCAAGACGAAGGCGACTTTCGAAGTGGCCGGTGCGTCGAAATCGGCGATCGAGGCTGTTGAGAAGGCGGGTGGCAAGGTGACTGTCCTTGCCGCTGCTTCGGCGAAGAGCGAATAATCAGGTCTTCGGAGCGGCGAAAAGCCGGACCTTCGGGAGAGTTTTAGATGGCGTCAGCAGCAGAGCAAATGGCTTCGAGCCTGAGTTTCGGTGCGTTTTCAAAAGCGACGGAACTCAAGAAGCGTCTTTGGTTCACGCTCTTTGCCCTGATCGTATACCGGATCGGGACCTACATCCCGATTCCAGGCGTTGATCCGAAAATTCTGGCGGATGTCTTTCAACAGAATGCCGGGGGTATCCTCGGCATGTTTGATGTTTTCGCCGGGGGCGCGCTTGGTCGTATGACCATTTTCGCCCTCAACATCATGCCCTATATCTCGGCGTCTATCATCATGCAGCTGATGACATCGATTTCACCGTCGATGGCGCAGCTGAAGAAGGAAGGCGAGGCGGGGCGCAAGAAGATTAACCAGTACACCCGCTACGGCACGGTGCTGCTGGCGGCTTTGCAGGGCTACGGCATCGCGGCCGGGATCGAGGGGCTGACGCTCTCCAACGGGCAGTCGGCGGTCATCGATCCGGGCATGCAGTTCCGTATTATCACCGTGATCACGCTGGTCGCCGGCACGGTATTCCTGATGTGGCTCGGCGAGCAGATCACGGCGCGCGGCGTCGGCAACGGGATCTCGCTGATCATCTTCGCCGGTATCGTGGCCGAGCTGCCGAGTGCTCTCGTCGGAACGCTGGAACTTGGACGGACGGGCGCGCTGTCGACCTTCGTCATCCTGATGCTGCTGGTGATGGCGGTTGCGGTGATTGCGTTCATCGTCTTTATGGAGCGGGCGCAGCGGCGGATCCTGGTGCAGTATCCAAAGCGCCAGCGCGGCAACAAGACGTTCGGCGGACAGAGCTCGCATCTGCCGCTGAAGCTGAATACGTCGGGTGTTATCCCGCCGATCTTCGCCTCGTCGCTGCTGCTGATGCCGACGACGGTGGCGAGCTTCTCGTCGGGCACGGGGCCGGACTGGCTGACCAGCCTGACGGCGATGCTGGGGCACGGGCAGCCGATCTATCTGCTGCTCTATATCGTGGGTATTGTGTTCTTCTGCTTCTTTTACACGGCAGTTGTTTTCAATCCCGACGATACGGCGGATAACCTGAAGAAGAATGGCGGCTTTGTGCCGGGAATTCGTCCGGGTAAACGGACGGCGGAATATCTGGACTATGTCCTGACGCGGTTGACGGTTGTGGGGGCGGCGTATCTGTCTCTGGTCTGTATCCTGCCGGAGATCCTGGTTTCCCAGTGGGCGGTGCCTTTCTACTTCGGCGGAACGTCGCTGCTGATCGTGGTATCGGTGACCATGGATACGGTCGCGCAGATTCAGAGCCATCTGGTCGCTCATCAGTATGAGGGGCTGATCAAGAAATCCAGACTTGGGGGACGGCGGAAATGATTTTGATCCTACTTGGACCTCCCGGCGCGGGCAAAGGAACGCAGGCGCAGCGCCTTGAGGACAAGCACGGCCTGATCCAGCTTTCGACCGGCGACATGCTGCGTGCGGCGGTTGCGGCGGGAACGGAAGTTGGCCGGCAGGCGAAGGCGGTGATGGATCGGGGCGAACTCGTCTCCGACGATATCATTACCGGGATTATCTCGGACCGGCTGGACCAGCCCGATTGCAAATCCGGGGTGATCCTGGATGGCTTTCCGCGCACCGAAGCGCAGGCCGAGGCGCTCGACCGGATGCTCGCCGACAAGGGGATGAAACTTGACGCCGTCATCGAGATGAAAACCGATGACAAGGTGCTGGTGGAGCGGATCACGGGGCGCTATACCTGTGCGAAGTGCGGCGCCGGATATCATGACAAATTCCTGAAGCCGAAGGTGGATGGCGTTTGCGACAAATGCGGCGGAACCGAGTTTACCCGGCGCAGCGACGATAATGCCGAGACGGTTAAATCCCGGCTTAACGCCTACCATGCCCAGACGGCGCCCCTGCTGCCCTATTACCGCGGCAAGGGGATCCTGAAACAGGTTGACGGCATGGCACCGATTGACGAGGTAACGGCGCAAATTGAAGCCGTACTCAAGACAATCTAACTGTTGACTAGGTAAAACAAGATTATATAATCGCGCGCTTCTCAAAGGCGCATGAGAGACACGGGTCAGGACGACCCGATTTGGTGATGAGGAGAGACTAGGGTGGCTCGTATTGCTGGTGTAAATATCCCGACAAACAAGCGGGTGTTGATTGCACTGACCTATATTCACGGTATTGGCCCGGCTAAAGCCAAGGAAATCTGCGAGGCCATCGGTCTTGCCCCGGACGTGCGTGTGAACGCGCTGAGCGACGCCGAAGTCGTGAAAATCCGCGAGACGATTGATGCCGATCATCTGGTCGAGGGCGATCTGCGCCGCCAGACCTCGATGAATATCAAGCGCCTGATGGATCTCGGCTGCTACCGTGGTCTGCGCCACCGTCGCGGTCTGCCGGTTCGCGGCCAGCGCACCCACACCAACGCCCGCACCCGTAAGGGCCCGGCGAAACCCATTGCTGGAAAGAAGAAGTAAGATGGCACGTGACAAGACCCGTATTCGCCGCCGCGAACGTAAGAACATTATTTCAGGCGTCGCTCATGTCAGCGCCTCTTTTAACAACACGAAGATCATGATCACGGACGCGCAGGGCAACGCCATTGCCTGGTCGTCGGCCGGATCGCAGGGCTTCAAAGGCTCCCGCAAGTCGACCCCCTTCGCTGCCCAGATCGCAGCTGAAGATGCCGGTCGCAAGGCGATGGAGCATGGAATGAAGACGCTGGAAGTGGAGGTCAAGGGCCCGGGTTCAGGACGCGAATCCGCGCTGCGCGCACTGCAGGCCGTCGGGTTCAACATCACTTCCATTCGTGACGTGTCGCCCATTCCACATAATGGCTGCCGTCCTCCGAAACGCCGCCGCGTTTGACGGATATGCCATATGGATACTGGCGCATTTCCGGTATCCTTTTTGTCAGGATGTCGCGGGTCCGTGGTGGGCCCGCTCAACTATGAGGTCTATACCGTGATTCAGCAAAACTGGAAAGATCTGATCCAGGCGAACCTCTCCGTCGAGCCGGGAGAGGAGAGCGATCGGGAAGCCACGATTATTGCGGAACCTTTGGAAAGAGGCTTCGGGCTGACGCTCGGCAACGCGCTGCGCCGCGTCCTGCTGTCTAGCCTGCAGGGAGCTGCGATCACTTCTATCCAGATCGACAATGTTTTGCATGAATTCTCGTCGATCTCCGGCGTGCGCGAGGATGTGACCGATATTGTCCTCAACCTCAAGACGCTCGCGATCCGCGCCCACTCCGAGGGTCCGAAGCGGATGAGCCTGAAGGCGACCGGTCCCTGCGAAGTGACCGCCAGCATGATCGAGACGGGTCCCGATCTTGAGATCATGGACCCCGATCAGGTCATCATGACGCTCGATGACGGCGCGACGATCTCGATGGAGATGAATGTCAACACCGGCAAGGGCTATGTTCCGGGTGTCAACAACCACCCCGAGGATGCGCCGATCGGCCTCATCCCGATGGATGCGCTCTACAGCCCCGTCCGTAAAGTTACCTACAAGGTCGAAGCGGCCCGTGAAGGCCAGGTTCTCGACTATGACAAGCTGACGCTGAAGGTCGAGACCAACGGCACGGTCAGCCCCGAAGATGCGGTGGCGTTTGCCGCGCGCATCCTGCAAGAGCAGTTCCAGCTCTTTGTCAACTTTGACGAGCCGGAAGAAGTGGTTGTCAAGGAAGAGAGCGAAGAGCCGGAGTTCAACCGCAACCTGCTTCGCAAGGTGGACGAGCTTGAACTCTCTGTCCGTTCGGCGAACTGCCTGAAGAACGACAACATCGTCTATATCGGCGACCTGATCCAGAAGACCGAGGCGGAAATGCTGCGGACGCCGAACTTCGGCCGCAAGAGCCTGAACGAGATCAAGGAAGTCCTGGCGCAGATGGGCCTGCATCTTGGCATGGAAGTGCCGAACTGGCCGCCGGAAAACATTGAAGATATGGCCAAACGGCTGGAAGAACCCTTTTAAGACAGCACCAATCGCTGTGGAGTAAGAAAAATGCGGCATCGTAAATCCGGGCGCAAGCTCAACCGAACCTCTGCTCATCGCAAGGCAATGTTCGCCAATATGGCGGCATCGCTGATCAAGCACGAGCAAATCCAGACCACTCTGCCGAAGGCGAAAGAGCTTCGCCCGATCGTTGAGAAGCTGATCACTCTCGGCAAGCGCGGCGATCTGCACGCCCGTCGTCAGGCATTGTCGGAACTGCATGAGAAATCGGCGGTTGACAAGCTCTTCACGACGCTGAGCGAGCGCTATGCGGAACGCAACGGCGGCTACACGCGCGTGCTGAAAGCCGGTTTCCGGACCGGAGACGCGGCGCCGATGGGTGTGATTGAGTTTGTCGATCGCGATGTCGATGCGAAGGGGCAGGACTCCGGTCCGGACCAGAACGCCGATGCGGATGAGCTGGAAGCGGAAGCGGTCGCCTGAGCGGCTGGTTTCTGAAGGAATGCGAAGGCAGCCCGTCGGGCTGCCTTTTTTTTCGCCGGGTTGCTTCGGTGCGCGGACCCTTCGCTTGAAAAAGCGCTGAAGGGGTGCATTTAATAGGGTGTTGGAAATTTCATCAGTCCGGGTTGTAGCATGACGGTCAAGTCCCGCAAATTGTTGCCTGTCTTTTTCGTCGGCCTTCTCATGATTGCCGCACAGCCTGCCGCCGCGCGTGACGTCGCCGTGCCGGAGAGCCAGACGCAGATCATGCTGTCTTTCGCGCCACTCGTGAAAAAGGCGGTGCCGGCGGTCGTCAATATTTTCACCCGGACGCGAATCACCCAGACGCGCTCAAGCCTCTTTGACGATCCCTTCTTCCAGCGCTTTTTTGGCGGCAATTTCGGCCCGCCGCGGCAGCGCCAGAAAATCCAGAATTCGCTCGGCTCCGGCGTCATCGTCGATGCCAAGGGCATTATCGTCACCAATTACCATGTCGTTGGCGGGGCCGACGAGATCACGGTGGCGCTCTCGGACCGGCGCGAGTTCGATGCGCGGGTGCTGGTCGCCGATGAGCGGACGGACCTTGCGATCCTAAAAATCGATGTCGACGGGGAGAACCTGCCGGTGCTGGAGCTCGCCGATTCCGACCTGCTGGAGATTGGCGATCTGGTGATCGCCATTGGTAATCCCTTCGGTGTCGGCCAGACGGTGACGAGCGGCATTATCTCGGCGCTCGATCGGAACGCCGGCGTCAGCAATGAAATCCAGTCCTTCATCCAGACCGATGCGGCGATCAATCCCGGCAACTCGGGCGGCGCGCTGCTCACCATGGATGGCAAGGTTGCCGGCATCAACTCGGCGATCTTCAGCAAGAGCGGCGGCTCGCTCGGCATCGGTTTCGCCATTCCGGCCAACATGGTGAAGGCGGTACTTGCGAACGGTCTTGCGACCGGCAAGGTGGTGCGCCCATGGCTTGGCGCGAGCGGCCAGGAGATCACCGTCGATGTTGCCGAGGGCCTCGGCCTTGAAAAGCCGGGCGGCGTCCTGATCAGCCGCATCCATCCCGACAGCGCCGCCTATAATGCCGGCCTTAAAGTCGGAGATGTCATCGTCTCCATCGACGGGCGGGAAGTGCTGTCACCGGAAACGCTGTCGTTCCGGGTGGCGTCCAGCGTTGTCGGCAGCACGGCAACGCTCGGCGTCTATCGCGGCGGCGAGCAGGTTGATCTTGAAATGAACCTGACGCCCGCGCCGGAAAACCCGCCGCGGGCCCTCGAGACATTGACGGGCCGGCATCCGCTCTCCGGCGTGACGCTCGGTAACCTCTCGCCCGCCTATGCCCTGGAGCTCGGCTTCTCGGCGTTTACCGAAGGCGTCGTTGTCGATGAGGTGGCGCAGGGCAGCGTCGCAGAGCGCTACGGCCTCCTTCCGCGCGATATCCTGCTGCAGGTGAACGAGACGAAGGTCAGCACCGTCGCGGGCGCGCGCACCGCGCTCGAAGAGGCGCGGGGGAGCTGGCATATCACGATCCGCAGGGGTGGCCGGACGCTTGCCTTCAAGGTCAACTCGTGACAACTCTCTTTGAAGCCGCCGGGGGTGAGAGCGACAAGGGGCGGCCGCTCGCCGACCGGCTCCGCCCGTCCCGTCTCGAGGAGGTGGTGGGGCAGGATCACCTGCTGATGAAGGATGGGCCGCTTCGCCGGATGCTGGATGCGGGCTGGCTCGCCTCGCTCATCTTCTGGGGTCCGCCGGGCTCGGGCAAAACCACCATGGCGCGGCTACTCGCGCAGGAGGTGGATATGCATTTCGAGCAGATCTCGGCGGTCTTCTCCGGCGTTGCCGATCTTCGCAAGGCCTTCGATGCGGCAAAGCAGCGCCGCGCCGGCGGCAAGACGACGCTGCTCTTCGTCGATGAGATCCATCGCTTCAACCGCTCGCAGCAGGATGGCTTCCTCCCTTACGTCGAGGACGGCACCATCACCCTCGTCGGCGCGACGACGGAGAACCCGTCGTTCGAGCTGAACGGCGCGCTGCTCTCGCGCTGCCAGGTGCTGGTGCTGAACCGGCTGGACGAGGCGGCGCTCGCAACGCTGATGGAGCGGGCCGAGGCGCTCGAAGGGCGGCCGATCCCGCTCGATGACGAGGCGAAGGCGGCACTCATCCACCTCGCCGACGGCGACGGGCGCTTCTTTCTTAATATGGTGGAGGCGGTGTTCCGCTCGGGCAGCGACATACTCTCCGTGGCGGAGCTGCCGCAGGTTGTGGCGAAACGCGCGCCGGCCTATGACAAGGACCGCGAAGGGCACTACAACCTGATCAGCGCGCTCCACAAGTCGCTGCGCGGTTCGGATGTGGATGCGGCGCTTTACTGGTTCGCGCGCATGCTGGATGGCGGGGAGGATCCGCTCTATCTCGCCCGCCGTCTCGTGCGCTTTGCCGCGGAAGATATCGGCATGGCGGACCCCAACGCGCTTCTGCAGGCCAACGCGGCGAAGGAGGCCTATCAGTTTCTCGGCTCGCCTGAGGGGGAACTCGCGATTGCGCAATCGGTCATCTATCTCGCGACCGCGCCGAAATCGAATGCCGTCTACCGCGCTTATGGCAAGGCCCGGGCCGCGGCGCGAAAGAACGGCTCATTCATGCCGCCAAAACATATCCTGAACGCACCGACCAAACTGATGAAGAACATCGGTTATGGCGCTGGCTATCAATATGACCACGACACGGCGGACGGCTTTTCGGGGCAGAATTACTTCCCCGACGAAATGCCGCGCGCGCAGTATTATTCGCCGGTGGAACGCGGCTTCGAGCGGGAGATCCAGAAGCGCCTCGACTATTGGGCGCGGCTCCGGGCAGGCAGGCAGGGCGGGAAGACGGACGAATGACGATGTATCTTTCGGTCGCGCTCGGCGGCGCGCTTGGGGCGTGCGCGCGTTACGGAACGGGGCATCTGATGCTGCGCCTTGTCGGCGCGGGCTTCCCATACAGCACCCTTGTCGTCAATATCCTCGGCTCGTTTCTGATGGGCGTTCTGATCGAGCTGCTGGCGCTGCGCATCTCCATCTCGCCGGAACTCCGGGCATTGCTGGTGACGGGATTCCTCGGCGGCTACACCACCTTCTCCGCCTTCTCGCTCGATGCCGCGCTGATGATCGAAAAAGGCGAGATGCTGAGTGCTGCGCTCTATATCCTGCTTAGCGTCGTTCTTTCTATCGCCGGGCTTTTTGCCGGGCTCTATCTGATGAAAATGGTTTTGACATGAGTCGCGTACAGCATCTTACGGTGAGCGAACAGGACGCCGATCAGCGGCTGGATCGCTGGTTCCGGGCGCATTTCCCGGGTCTCACGCATGTGCAGCTCGAAAAGTTGCTGCGCAAGGGTGATATCCGTGTCGACAAGAAACGCGCGAAGGCCGGCGACCGGCTGGAGGCCGGGCAGATTGTCCGCATCCCGCCGCTCCCTGATGATATATATAAGCCGGCGCCGCGCGAGAAGACGCAGGATGCGCTGCCGCAGCGCCTTAGTGAAGCGGATATCGCCGAGATTCGCGGCATGATCCTGCATATGGATGACGAAGTCATTGTCCTTAACAAGCCCGCCGGCCTGCCGACGCAGGGCGGCAGCGGGCAGACACGCCATGTTGACGGGCTGCTTGCGGGCCTCCGCTTCGACTATCCGGAGAAGCCGCGCCTCGTCCATCGGCTTGACAAGGACACCTCGGGCGTGCTCGTCATCGGGCGGACGCGGCAGGCGGCGAAACATCTCGCGGAGGCCTTCAAACAGCGCTCCACCCGCAAGATCTACTGGGCGCTGCTCGCCGGTGTCCCGAAGCCGCGCCAGGGCAGCATCAGCTATAACCTCACCAAGATCGTCACCGCCAACGGCGAGAAGGTGGTGGTCGATCGGGACGGCCAGAAGGCAATCACCGACTTTTCGGTTATCAGCATGGCGGCCCAGAAAGCCTGCTGGGTCGCCTTCAAACCGCTGACCGGGCGCACCCATCAGCTCCGCGTTCATTCCGCCGCGATCGGCACGCCTATCGTGGGCGATGGAAAATATGGCGGCTCGGAGGCGTTTCTTGACGGCGTGATCAGCAAGAAGATGCATCTGCACGCCCGCGAGATTACGATTTCGCATCCCTCTGGCGGGGAAATAACCGTTACGGCGCCGCTCGATCGGCATATGGCGGAAAGCTGGAAACTGCTCGGCTTTCATGAAAATGACTATGAGGATCCCTTCGCCGAGTGGGGTTTTTGAGGCGAAAGGGCCGGATTCGGCGCTTTTTGGCTTGACTATTGGCGCTCAATATTTACATTTCTGGGCATGACACATGCTATCCGGATTTTGAGCCTACGACTTATTGGCCCGGCACTCTGAGTTAAGTGCCGGGGCTAGTGCTGTCCTTTTCTCAAAATCTTCGGATATTCAATGAACGTTACAAAACCTTCTGGGTCATTCATCTTTGGAAAATTTATCGGCTATCGGCGGGAAGAGTTTGCAGGCTCCTCCGGGGGGCTCTCGCGACTTCTTTGCGGTCGCACGGGTATGCGCAGCGCCCGGCGACCGTATGCAGGCTGCATCGAACCGAATTGCTGAAACTTGCGGACTGACGAGGTCCGATACAAAAATAAAAGGATAAGAAAAATGACTTTTAACCCCGGAGAAAAATACAGGGCGTTTACGCCGATCAATCTGCCGGACCGACAGTGGCCGTCGAAAGTGATCACCAAGGCGCCGATCTGGTGCAGCGTTGACCTTCGCGATGGCAACCAGGCGCTGATCGAGCCGATGGGCCATGAGCGCAAACTGCGCATGTTCCGTCATCTGGTGAAGCTCGGTTTCAAGGAAATCGAGGTTGGTTTCCCTGCCGCCTCGCAGACGGATTTTGACTTTGTACGTTTCCTGATCGATGAGAATGAAATCCCGGATGACGTGAAGATCCAGGTGCTCACCCAGTCGCGCGAAGAGCTGATCCGCGAGACGTTTGCGAGTATCCGCGGCGCCAAGCAGGCGATCGTCCATCTCTATAACTCGACCTCGACGCTGCAGCGCCGGGTGGTGTTTGAAGAGGGAATGGAGGGCGTCAAGAAGATCGCGACGGACGGGGCAACGCTGGTTCGCCAGCTCGCCGACGAGATGCCGGAAACCAAGGTGCAGATGGAATATTCGCCCGAAAGCTTCACGCAGACGGAACTCGAATATGCCTGCGAGGTTTGCGATGCGGTGATGGAGATCTGGAAGCCGACGGCTGACAACAAGATCATCATCAACCTGCCGGCGACCGTCGAGGTGGCGAGCGCCAATATCTATGCCGACCAGATCGAATGGATGCACCGCAACCTGCCGAACCGCGACAAGCTGCTGCTCAGCCTGCATCCGCATAACGACCGCGGCACGGGCGTTGCGGCGGCCGAATTGGGGATGATGGCGGGCGCTGACCGCGTCGAGGGCACGCTCTTTGGTAACGGCGAGCGCACCGGTAACGTCGATGTCGTCACCATCGCAATGAATATGTACACGCAGGGCGTCAACCCCGAGCTTGATTTCAGCGATATCAACGAGGTTGTCCGCACCGTCGAATATTGTAACCAGCTGCCCGTGCATCCGCGTCACCCGTATGGCGGCGATCTCGTCTTCACGGCCTTCTCCGGCTCCCATCAGGACGCCATCAAGAAGGGCTTTGCGGCGATGAAGAAAACCAATGACCCGCTCTGGGAAATTCCCTATCTGCCGATCGATCCGGCCGATCTCGGGCGCAACTATGATGCGGTGATCCGCGTCAACAGCCAGTCCGGCAAGGGCGGCATCGCTTATCTGCTGGAAGAGGATTACGGGATCGAGCTGCCGCGTCTGTTACAGATCGAATTCAGCAAGGTCGTTCAGGCCGTCACCGACGAGACCGGCAAGGAGCTGTCGTCGGCGGCGATCTATGACCTCTTCGAGAAGGAGTATCTGGTGACAAACGGCGGCCTCGAGTTCGTCAATCACCAGTCCGTCGCCGATCCCGAGGAAAGCGAGCGGCGTAGCCTCGTTGCGACGGTGCGCGACGGCGGCAAGGAGATCAAGCTGGAGGGACGGGGGACAGGCCCGATCGACGCCTATATGGCGGCCCTCAGCAGCAAGTTTGATATTGACCTCAAGGTCAATGACTATCGCGAGCATACGACCGGCTTCGGCTCCGATGCCGTCGCAATGGCCTATGTGGAGATGCGCGATTCCGCCGGCGATCCGATTTTCGGCGTTGGCAAACATGCCAATATCGTAACCGCGTCGCTCCGCGCCATTACGAGTGCGGTTAATCGTTCCAGAGCGAAAAAGTAAGACTAAACCGAACGGGCTGGCGGGATTTCCGCCGGCCTTTTCCTTTTTTCGGACTTTCAGGATAGTTGGGCATGGTTTCCAGCGCGGTTACTCTCGTCGTTTTTGACTGCGACGGCACTCTTGTCGACAGTGCGCATAATGTTATCGCCTGCATGCAGAAGGCGTTTCAGGAAGCCGGGCTTCCCGTGCCGTCTGACCAGTCGATCCGGCGCACGATCGGCCTCAACCCCGATGTCGCGGTGCGCAGTCTCGCTGCCCGGCCGCTCTCCTTCGAGCAGCTCGACCGGATCGTCACCACCTATAAAACCTCCTTCTTTCACCGCCGCCTCCAGATCGACCATCACGAGCCGCTGTTTGACGGTGTGCGGCCGGTTCTGGATGCCCTCTATGCGCGCGATATTGCCATGGCGGTCGCCACCGGCAAGTCGTTGCGCGGCCTTCATGCCGTGATCGAGCAGCATGGGCTGCAGAAATATTTCAGCTCTCTGCAGACGCCCGACCACAACCCCGGAAAGCCGCATCCGCAGATGCTCGACAAGGCAATGAGCGAAGTCGACGGGCGGCGCGAGCGCACCTTTATGGTCGGTGATACCACCTTCGATATGATGCTGGCGCGAAACGCCGGCTGCCGGGCGGTCGGGGTGAGCTGGGGCTATCACGACGCATCGGAGCTGAAGGAAACCGGCGCGGAGTGGATTATCGATCATTTCGATGAGCTTCTTGACATTGTCGAGGCCCCTTAAGGGGCGTAAAGTCCAAGTCAGTCCTTGCATTTTTTTGTGTAATCTCTATAAGCCAAACGACTGTTAGGTGGCGCGCGAAGAAAATGTGAAGACGGCCGGATGAAACGCTTTTATAAAAAGGTAACAGCGGAGGAAGGAGACGGGGGGTTCCGTATTCTTCTGGATGGCCGAATGATCAAGACGCCGGCAAAGGCCGCTTTGCTTCTGCCGACGAAAGCGCTTGCCGATGCCATTGCGGCGGAGTGGGAGGCGCAGGAGGCAGAGATTGTTCCGGCCACCATGCCGCTGATGCAAACGGCCGCGACGGCGATTGACCGGGTTGTTCCGCAGCGCGAGAAGGTGATTGACGATATCGCCGTCTATGGCGGCACGGACCTTGTCTGCTATCGGGCGACCCATCCGCAAAGTCTGGTTGCGCGCCAGTCCGAGGCGTGGGATCCGATGCTGGAGTGGCTGGCGGAGCGGCATGGCGTGCGACTGACGGTCGGCGAAGGGGTAATGCATATCCCGCAGCCGCCTGAGGCGCTGACGCGGCTTCGAGATGTGGTGGCGGCGCAAACGGATTTGGCGCTCGCGCCACTTTATAACATCACGGCGCTTGCCGGGTCGCTGGTCATTGCGCTGGCGGTTCTGGAGCGGCGTTTGACGGCCGATCAGGCCTTCGAGATTAGCGAACTGGACGAAACCCATGTGATGGAAACCTGGGGCGCCGATCACGAGGCTATGGTGCGACGAAAGAATAACAAAGAAAGTTTGGCGGCAAGCGTTCGCTTTCTGGAACTGATTTAAAATCTAAGCTGAGGTAGGGACATGCAGGATATCATTCAGCAGTTGGAACAAAAGCGGGCGAGCGCCCGGCTGGGCGGGGGTCAGAAGCGGATCGATTCCCAGCATAGCAAGGGCAAGCTGACCGCGCGCGAGCGCATCGATCTGTTGCTCGACGAAGGATCGTTCGAAGAGTGGGACATGTTCGTCGAACACCGCTGCGTCGATTTCGGCATGCAGAATGAAACCGTGATCGGCGACGGCGTCGTGACGGGGCATGGGACGATCAACGGTAAGCTGGTCTTTGTCTTCAGCCAGGATTTCACTGTCTTTGGCGGATCGCTTTCCGAATATCACGCCAAGAAAATCTGCAAGATCATGGACAAGGCCGTGCAGGTCGGCGCGCCGGTTATCGGCCTTAACGACTCGGGCGGCGCGCGTATCCAGGAAGGCATCGACAGCCTTGCGGGCTATGCCGAGGTCTTCCAGCGCAACGTGCTGGCCTCCGGCGTGGTGCCGCAGATCTCGGTCATCATGGGCCCCTGCGCGGGCGGGGCGGTCTATTCGCCGGCGATGACCGACTTCATCTTCATGGTGCGCGACAGCTCCTACATGTTCGTCACCGGCCCGGATGTGGTTAAAACCGTCACCAACGAGACGGTGACGGCCGAAGAGTTGGGCGGCGCGAGTACGCATACTACCAAATCCTCGGTTGCCGACAACGCCTACGACAATGACGTCGAAGTGCTGACGGAAGTCCGCCGCCTCGTTGATTTCCTGCCCTCCAGCAATCTCGAGCAGTCGCCCGAGCGCAAGAGCTTCGATAATCCGGACCGGAAAGAAAAGTCGCTCGACACGCTGGTTCCCGCCAACCCCAACAAGCCCTATGACATGATGGAGCTTGTCCTGAAGCTGGTCGATGAGAACGACTTCTTTGAAATCCAGCCGAACTTCGCCAAGAACATCATCACCGGTTTTGGCCGCATGGATGGCCAGACGGTGGGCATCGTGGCCAACCAGCCAATGGTGCTCGCCGGCTGTCTCGACATCGACAGCTCGAAAAAGGCGGCCCGGTTTGTCCGCTTCTGCGACTGTTTCAATATCCCGATCGTCACCCTTGTCGACGTGCCGGGCTTCCTGCCGGGAACGTCGCAGGAATATGGCGGAATTATCAAGCACGGCGCGAAGCTGCTCTTTGCCTACGCCGAGGCGACGGTGCCGAAAGTCACGGTCATCACCCGCAAGGCCTATGGCGGCGCCTATGACGTGATGTCCTCGAAGCATCTGCGCGGCGACGTCAACTACGCCTGGCCGTCGGCGGAAATCGCGGTGATGGGCTCCAAGGGCGCGGTTGAGATCATCTTCCGCTCCGAACTTGGCGATCCTGAAAAAATCCAGAAACGCACCGATGAGTATCAGGCGCGCTTCGCCAATCCGTTTGTCGCCGGGCACCGCGGCTTTATCGACGATGTGATCATGCCGAACAACACCCGGCACCGGATCATCAATTCGCTGCGCATGCTGAAAAACAAGCATCTCGAAAATCCGTGGAAGAAGCACAGCAACATTCCGCTGTAAGGGAGAGGGAAAAGAAAATGTTTAAAAAGATCCTGATCGCGAACCGCGGCGAAATTGCTTGTCGCGTCATCCGCACCGCCCGCGCCATGGGTATTCAGACGGTCGCCGTCTATTCCGATGCCGACGACGGCGCCATGCATATGCGCATGGCCGATGAAGCCGTGCATATCGGCCCGGCCGCGGCGGCGGAAAGCTACCTCGTCATCGACAAGATCATCGATGCCTGCAAAAAGACGGGCGCCGAGGCGGTCCATCCGGGCTACGGCTTCCTGTCCGAGAACCAGGCCTTCGCCGATGCGCTGGATGCTGCCGGTATCGTCTTTATCGGCCCCGGCAAGAAGGCGATTGCCTCGATGGGGGACAAGATCGCCTCGAAAAAGCTGGCCCATGCGGCCGGTGTCAACACGGTGCCGGGGCATATGGACCTTATCAACGATGCCGATCACGCCGTCGAGATTTCGCGCCAGATCGGCTATCCGGTGATGATCAAGGCCTCCGCTGGGGGCGGCGGCAAGGGCATGCGTATCGCGCATAATGACGAGGAAGCGCGCGAGGGCTTCCAGTCGGCGAAAAATGAGGCGATCAGCAGCTTTGGCGATGACCGTATCTTTATCGAGAAATTCGTTGTCGATCCGCGCCATATCGAAATCCAGGTGCTGGCCGACAAGCATGGCACCTGCCTCTATCTCGGCGAGCGTGAATGCTCCGTCCAGCGACGCCACCAGAAAGTCGTCGAAGAGGCGCCGAGCCCATTCGTCGATGAAGCCTTGCGTAAAGCCATGGGCGAGCAGGCCGTCGCGCTTGCCCGCGAGGTGGAGTATCATTCCGCTGGCACCGTCGAGTTCATCGTCGGCAGCGACAGGAATTTTTATTTCCTCGAAATGAACACCCGCCTGCAGGTCGAGCATCCGGTGACCGAGCTTGTCACCGGCATCGATCTTGTCGAGCAGATGATCCGCATCGCCTATGGCGAGAAGCTCGCCCTCAAGCAGGAGAATATCAAGTTGAAGGGCTGGGCGGTGGAGAGCCGTCTCTATGCCGAAGACCCCTATCGCGGCTTCCTGCCGTCCATTGGCCGCCTCAGCCGCTACAAGGCGCCGAAGGGCGACAATGTGCGCGTCGATACGGGCGTCAGCGAGGGATCCGAGATCACCATGTTCTATGATCCGATGATCGCCAAGCTCGTTACCTATGGCGAGACGCGTGAGGCGGCAATCGACGAGATGCGCCGCGCCCTCGATGCCTATGAGGTAAGCGGTATTTCGCACAACATCAATTTCCTGAATGCCGTCGTCAGCCATCCGCGCTTCCGCGCCGGAAACCTGACCACCGGCTTTATCGCCGAGGAATATCCCGACGGCTTCCACGGCGCGCCGCTCAGCGACGAGACGTTCGAGAAGCTGGTTGCGGTGGCGACGCTCGTACACCTGCGTTACATCAGCCGCTCACACAAGGATGTCGTCGAGAAGACGGCGGAGGAGTGGGTTGTCAGTGAAGGAAAGGAGCGCTCCGTCGCTGTTTCCGTCGAAGATGCGGACAAGGGCATCGACGTCGAGATCGGCGACAAGACCCTCGAGGTCCGCAGCAAGTGGAAACCCGGCAAGCGGCGCATCAAGGCGAAGGTCGACGGCGAGGAAGTGATCGCGCAGCTCGAATTCTATCGCGGCAGTATCCGCCTGACGCATGGCGGCGCGGTTGTCGAACTTGCTGTCCGCCGGCCCCACGCGGCGCGTCTTGCCGAGCTGATGCCGATCAAGGTCGCGCCGGACATGTCGAAATTCCTCCTCTGCCCGATGCCGGGCATGGTCGTTGCCGTCAACGTCAAGGAAGGCGATGAGGTCAAGGCCGGCCAGCCGCTCGCGGTCGTTGAAGCCATGAAGATGGAGAATATCCTCCGCGCCGAGCAGGATGCCGTCGTTGCCGCCGTCAAGGCGGGCGCAGGCGACGTGCTCGCGGTGGATGACGTTATCCTCGAGTTCGAGTAAGCGGAACCGAGTAGACCTCGACGCTCTCCTTCTTGCCCTTGAGGGTAAGGGAGAGCGGCGTGAGGCCGGGATAGGTGCTCGGGCCCTCGGGAAGCGTTCTTGCGCTGACAAGAAGCTGACCCGGGCCCGCTGCGGCCTGAATACGCGCGGCGGTATTCACCGGATCGCCAACCGCCGTGAAATCAAGATATTCGTTGTTGCCGACATTCCCGACATAGGCGATGCCGGAATCGATGCCGACGCCGACGGGCAGCCACGGCTCGCCGCGGCCCGCATAGCCGAGGGCAGAGAGGAGATCGATCGCGCTGTCGATCGCCGCCTGCCGGAAATTCGGGCCGGCAAAGCCGGGGACGAAAAACGCCATCACCTCATCACCGATCAGCTTGTCGATGGTCGCGTCGCGGCGGATCAGGACCTCGGTTGCGGTATTGTAGAAACGGTTGAGCGTCGCCGCGAATTTTTCCGGCCCCAATCGCTCCGCAAGCTCGGTCGAGCCGCGCACATCGGCGAACAGGATAGCCAACTCAACCTCCGCGCCGCCAAGCGGCATCTTCTCGCAGCAGAGGGTGCAAAGGCGCGGATTCTTTTTCGACGGAACCATACCGATGGAGCGGCAGAGAAGGCCGCCGATGCCGCCGAACGGGTTGTTGCACCCCTTGCAGCGCGGCGGTCCGGGAAGCAGGCGCCAGAAGCGGGCCATGAATTTTTTCCCAAGATGCCCGTCCCGGAGGACTTTTCGCCATTGCTCCGTTTGCAGATCGCTGTGCAGTTCGTCGGACATCGTAAGGCACCTTGCTGAGCGCCCATTATATCGCATTTTCCTAATAGAGTCACGGGGGTGTTTAAGCCGGTGCGGTCGCCGTCAGGGAAGGAGGACGCCCGGAATGCCGCGCGTCAGAAAGACGCGCTCGAACGCGGCTTTCAGCTCGCTGTCAAACTCCGGCAGGCTGACCGGGATGCCAAGATCCACGAGAGATGTAACGCCATGCTCCGAGATGCCGCAAGGCACGATGCCGCCATAGTGGCTAAGGTCGGGATCGACATTGATGGAGATGCCGTGAAAGCTGACCCAGCGGCGCACCCGCACGCCGATGGCGGCGATCTTGTCCTCGCGATACCCGCGATCCACCCAGACGCCGACGCGGCCCTCGCGCTTCTCGCCGCGAATCTGATACTGCGCCAGCGTTTCGATCACCCAGTCTTCGAGATCCTGCACAAAGGCGCGGACATCGGCGCCGCGTTTCTTGAGATCGAGCATGACATAGGCGACGCGCTGCCCCGGCCCGTGATAGGTATATTGCCCGCCGCGGCCGGCCGTGTAGACGGGGAAACGCTCCGGATCGCGCAAGTCGGCAGGATCGGAGCTGGTGCCGGCCGTATAAAGCGGCGGATGCTCCAGCAGCCAGATGAGTTCCGGGGCGCCTTTGTCTCGAATGTCGGCAACGCGCGCCTCCATCGCCTGGAGCGCCATCTCATAGGGGACGAGTTGATCCGATATTTTCCATTCGATCTGGTGCATGAGGGGGTTATAGCAGTTTTCTCAAAAACAACAAATCCTCGCCCCGCGCATTAACCGCGTCTTAACCCTGTTCGCGCATACTTCCCCCATTCTCAGTCAAAGGGTGAAGGTCATGAGCGAGGAAGGCAAGGCAATTGAAGGCGTTGACGTCGAGATTTCGGTCGTTCTCGGCAAGGCCGTGATGCCGATCCACCAGCTTTTGAAAATGGGCCGTGGTGCGGTGATCGAGCTTGACGCCGGCGCCGATGACGACGCGATCGTTCTTGCCAACAACAAGCCCATCGCCTATGGCGGGATCGTCATCGTCGACGATAACATCGGGATTTCCATCACCGACAAGGTGAAAAGAAACCTGCCCGAATTTTAATTGGCCAAAAAAGCAATTCAGTTGTTGCAGCGCGGGCAAACATTTGTTATCTCACGCTCCATTGCGGTCGTGGCGGAATTGGTAGACGCGCAGCGTTGAGGTCGCTGTCCGGTAACACGGGTGGAAGTTCGAGTCTTCTCGACCGCACCATATCATAAACAGCAGTTTGTGATTGTCCTTGCAGGATTGAAGGGTATTGCCAGAGTGCCCGATATCCGTCTACCAGTCAGGGATCTTTTTTCTGAATTAATTGAGCGATATGCAATAATATGCACTGTCCGCAGCCGGCCGGGGCTGTTGTCACGGCGGGCCGTTGTACCGTGCAGGCACTTCCCGCTGGCAATTCTCAGCCTTGACGGATAGATATTATTTCTATATTTCATGAAATATGGAAATAAAAAACGCCCTTGCCGCCTTTTCAGCCTTGAGCCAACCGACCCGTCTGGAAATTTTCCGTTTGCTTATAACGAAGGGGACGGAGGGGATGGCGGCGGGAGACATTGCCGATGCCCTCGATGTGCGCCCCAATACCTTGTCCGCAAATCTTGTCATCCTTGTAAATGCAGGTCTCCTGCGCAATGAACGGCAGGGGCGATCCATCCGCTATTTTGTTGACATGCAGGGAATGCGCGCGCTTTTGAGTTTCCTGCTGGAAGACTGTTGCGGGGGTCATCCCGAACTATGTCAGCCGGTTATCAGCGAAATCTCCTGCCGGCGCGGGGACGATGAGGGATGACCAATGGCGGCGGCTTTGCATTGTCTTATCCCCCCGAAATGACCTCGGCCCGACCTTGGCTGTCAGCCTGTGCGGGCGTTTTGAAATTCAATCAGATGAATAAGGTGTGACATGACAGATGTTTCTGATGCCCCCTCCGGCCTTGGCGTGTTTGAACGCTGGCTGACGTTATGGGTGGCGCTTTCGATTTTGGCGGGGCTTGTCTTCGGCTCCTTTTCACCCGGTGTTGTGGAAACGATTGCAGCGACGGAGGTGGCGTCCATCAATCTTGTCGTCGCCGTTCTGATCTGGGCAATGGTCTATCCGATGATGGTGGGAGTGGATTTTTCTGCTGTGTCCGATATTGCGCGGCAACCCAAGGGTCTTCTTATCACGCTTGTCGTCAACTGGCTGATCAAGCCTTTCACCATGGCGCTGCTCGCGGTGCTTTTTTTCGACTATGTTTTTGCGCCGTTCATTCCGGCGGAAGATGCGGCGCAATATATCGCGGGTCTTATTCTGCTGGGTGCGGCGCCCTGCACGGCGATGGTTTTCGTCTGGTCACAGCTGACCAAGGGGGACGCGCTCTACACCCTGGTGCAGGTCTCGGTAAACGATCTGATCATGGTTTTTGCGTTTGCGCCGATTGTTGCACTGCTCTTGGGCGTTGCGGAAATCACAGTGCCTTGGGAAACCCTGCTGCTGGCGACGGTTCTATATGTGGTTCTGCCTTTGATCGCCGGACTTGTCACGCGTCGGCTGCTCGGGGATCCTGCCCGCGTTGCTGCTTTTATGGCCCGCATAAAACCCCTTTCGGTCATCGGATTGCTGGCAACCGTGGTTATTCTGTTCGGCTTGCAGGCCTCTGCCATTCTGGCGAACCCGCTGATTATTGCCCTGATCGCCGTGCCGATCATTTTGCAAAGCTATGGCATTTTTGTCCTTGCCTATGGTGCGGCATACGGCATGCGGGTGCCGCATAAAATTGCCGCTCCCTGCGCCATGATCGGTACGTCGAATTTCTTTGAGCTGGCCGTCGCCGTTGCCATCAGCCTGTTCGGGCTGAATTCCGGCGCAGCGCTGGCAACCGTTGTCGGGGTGCTGGTTGAAGTGCCGGTCATGCTGTCTCTCGTTTCTCTTGCAAACCGGTCCCGCCGCCATTTTGAAGAAAGGAAAGCGTCATGACCCGTATCTATCATAACCCTGCTTGCGGCACCTCACGGAATACGCTGGCGATGATTCGCCAGTCCGGCGTTGAACCGGAGATCATACTGTATCTTGAAACACCGCCAGACCGTGAGGAACTGGAATCCCTCATCCGGCAAATAGGTATCACAGCGCGCGCGTTGTTGCGGGAAAAGGGGACGCCGTTTCAGGAGCTTGGTCTTGATAATCCTGAACTGACGGAAGCGGAACTGATTGATGCGATGATGGATCACCCGATCCTGATCAACCGGCCGATTGTCGTCACCAGTAAGGGCGCGCGGCTCTGTCGCCCGTCGGAGGTGGTACTGGAGATTCTTGAAAATCCCGATATCGGCCTGTTTACAAAAGAGGACGGTGAAATCGTCAAGAGGTGAATCCCTGATGGCTTTCATCGGCGCAAGAAGTCGAATTGGCGGCCGGTCGCTTAAAAAGGCAGAACAATTTCTGAAACTTATCCCGACGCCGCCCTGATTGCATGCTATAAAGGTATCGGCTTGCTTTTATTCAAAAAAACTCGGGGAGACTCACCTGTTTTACTGGCGCAGCCGACCGGCAGCGGGTAAAAGCGGTTATTCTTTTCTGAGCGGGGAAGATCGACGATGGCGAAGGACATTTCTGGAAAAGCGCTGGATTATCACCGGCTGCCAAGGCCGGGGAAGCTGACGATCCAGCCGACGAAACCGATGGACACGCAAATGGATCTCGCGCTCGCCTATTCGCCGGGCGTCGCCCATCCCTGTCTTGCCATTGCCGACAGCCCCGTCGAGGCGGCCAATTACACCGCGCGCGGCAATCTCGTCGGCGTCGTGACGAACGGCACGGCCGTGCTCGGCCTTGGCGCCATCGGGCCGCTCGCCGCCAAGCCGGTGATGGAAGGGACGGCGGTCCTCTTCAAGAAGTTCGCCGGCATTGATGTCTTCGATATCGAGCTCGATGAGCGCGACCCGGAAAAGCTGGTGAATATCATCGCGGCGATGGAGCCGACCTTCGGCGGCATCAATCTGGAAGACATCAAGGCCCCTGAATGCTTCATCGTCGAGAAGCTCTGCCGTGAGCGGATGAATATCCCTGTTTTCCATGACGATCAGCACGGCACCGCCATCTGCGTCGCCGCGGCCATTTACAATGCGCTTCGCATCGTCGGCAAGGACATCACGGAGGTCCGGCTGACGGCCTGCGGGGCCGGGGCGGCGGCGCTCGCCTGCCTCAACCTGCTGGTCAGCATGGGCCTGCCGCGCGAGCATATCACGGTCTGCGATATCCACGGCGTCGTCTATACGGGCCGGACGGTGGAGATGGACCCCTACAAGGCGGAATTCGCCGTCGATACCAACAAGCGGACCTTGGGCGAAGCCATGGTGGGGGCGGATATCTTCCTCGGCTGCTCCGGGCCCGGCGCCCTCAAGTCGGAGATGGTGGAGACGATGGCCGAGCAGCCGATCATCCTCGCGCTCGCCAACCCGACGCCGGAAATCCTGCCGGAGGAGGCGAAGGCCGTCCGCCCTGATGCGATCATCGCGACGGGGCGCTCCGACTATCCCAACCAGGTCAATAACGTCCTCTGCTTTCCCTATCTGTTCCGCGGCGCGCTCGATGTTGGCGCAACCGAGATCAATGAGGCAATGAAGATCGCCGCCGTGATGGCGATTGCCAATCTCGCGATGGCGGAGCAGTCGGATATCGTCGCGAAGGCCTATGGCGGCGCGCAGGCGGGGTTCGGGCCGGAATATCTGATCCCGACGCCGTTCGATCCGCGGCTTTATCTTGAGGTTTCCTTCGCGGTCGCCAAGGCGGCGATGGAGAGCGGCGTTGCAACGCGGCCGATCGATGATCTTGAGAAATATCACCAGCGGCTCTCGCACTTCGTCTACCGCACCGGCTTTGTCATGAAGCCGCTCTTTGACCAGGCACGACTCGAGCGGATGCGCGTCGCCTATTGCGAGGGGGAGGAGGAGCGCGTCCTGCAGGCGGTCCAGACCGTCGTCGACGACAATCTCGCAATGCCGATCCTGATCGGCCGGCGCAAGGTGATTGAATACCGGATCAAAAAGCTCGGCCTTCGCCTCCGCCCGGATGTGGATTTTGAAATCACCGACCCCGAAGACGATCCGCGCTACCGCGAATACTGGCAGGCCTATCACAAGCTCCGCGAACGCTTCGGCGTCGATGTGGAGACGGCGAAGGCGCGCATCCGCACGAATACGACGATCATCGGCGCGATGATGGTGCATCTTGGCCATGCCGATGGGATGATTTGTGGCACCTTCGGGAAATATGAAAAACATTACCGGCGCATCGCCGATATCATCCCGGTGCGCGAGGGCGTGCGCAACGCCTCGGCGCTGCATCTGCTGATCATGCCCGAGCGGACACTCTTTTTCACCGATACCCAGATCAGCCGCGAACAGTCGCCGGAGGAGCTCGCCGAGCTTGCCATCCTTTCGGCTGACGAAGTGCGCCGGTTCGGCATCCAGCCGAAGGCGGCGCTGCTCTCCTATTCCGACTTCGGCTCGGCCGACATGCCGTCCGCGCGCAACGCGCGCAAGGCGCTCAAGATTATCGAGCGACTGGCGCCGGAGCTTGAAATCGAAGGCGAGATGAAGGCCGATACGGCCCTCGTTCCGGCAATCCGCGAGGCGATCTTTCCGAACTCGCGGCTTGAGGGCGCGGCGAACCTCTTGATCATGCCCAATCTTGATGCAGCCAATATCAGCTATAATATTGCTAAAAGCATCGGAAACGGGATTGCGGTTGGACCGATCCTGATCGGCATGTCGAAGTCGGTACATATCACGGCGGCGTCCATTACGGTGCGCGGCCTTGTCAACATGACCGCGATTGCCGCGGTCGATGCGCAGGATCACAAATCCGGCAAGATGATGCCTGGCCCACTTGCGAGGCGCGAACGACTGAATGAAGAAGGCTGGTCATGACGGATGCGCAAGACGAATTTACGGGGGACGGCACGATCGCCGAAGACACCGCCGCACCCACCTATGGCCTGAACGACGAGATCGTTCAGGAAATCCAGGAAGCGATTGAGCGCAAGGATTCGGCCTATCTGCATGAGCGGCTGGAGGACTGGTACTCGGCCGACGTCGCTGACCTAATCGAACAGCTCAAGCCCAAGCTGCGATTGCCGTTCCTGCAGATGATGGCGGACCGGTTCGATCCCGATGTCTTCTCCGATCTTGACGAGAACGTGCGCGAGCATCTCGTTGACGAGATGGCGCCGGCGGAAATCGCCGCCTTCGTCAATGAGCTCGAACTCGATGATGCCGTTGATTTTCTTGAGAATATCGAAGAGGACGAGCGGCGCGAGGTTCTGAAGGAAATCCCGCCGGACGAGCGCGCGGTGCTGCAGGAGGGGCTCTCCTACGGCGAGGACAGCGCCGGTCGCCTGATGCAGCGCCACCTGATTGCGGTGCCGGAATATTGGAATATCGGCCAGACAATCGATTACATGCGCGACACCGACGATCTGCCCGACGAGTTTTACGAGATTTTCGTTGTCGATCCGCGGCATCATCCCATCGGCACCATTCCGCTCAACCGCGTCATGCGCAGCAAACGGCATGTCATGGTGCGTGATATCATGAATGCGGAGCAGAAGCTGATCCCGGTCGATATGGATCAGGAGGAAGTCGCCTTCCTGTTCCAGCAGTATCGACTTGCATCGGCGGCGGTGGTGAATGCGGATGGGGCGCTGATCGGCGTGATCACCGTTGATGATATTGTCGACGTCATCAACGAAGAGGCGGAGGAGGATATCCTGCGCCTTGGCGGTGTCTCGGAGGACGATCTGTTCGGCAGCGTCTTTCGCACCATTCGCGCGCGCTTTCCCTGGCTGTTCGTCAATCTGATGACGGCGCTTGCCGCATCCTTTGCAATCAGCTTCTTTGACGCGACCATGGAGGCGGTGATTGCGCTTGCCGTGCTGATGCCGATCGCCGCAAGTATCGGCGGCAATGCGGGGACGCAGGCGCTGACCGTTGCGGTGCGCGCCCTTGCCACCAAGGAGCTGACTACGGCCAATATGTTTCGCATTCTGAACAAGGAAGCGCTGGTTGCGCTGATCAACGGGTGTATTTTCGCCGTTCTCGTCGGGCTGGTGGCCTGGGGGTGGTTCGGGAGTGCCGTGATCGGCGGCATTGTCGCTGCGGCGCTGGTTGTGAATATCCTCGTCGCCGGCGTCATGGGCATGATCATTCCCGTGATCCTCGATCGTCTGAAGGTGGATCCGGCGATTGCGTCCGGGGTGTTTGTCACCACGGTGACGGACCTCGTCGGCTTTGTCTTCTTCCTCGGTCTTGCGACGCTGATCCTGCTCTGATCTATCGGGTCCAGGCGCGGCTTTTGCTGCTGCTCTGATCACTATACCAGCCATGGCTGCCCGCAAACATCTGGAAGGAACGAATGAGGTCGCTTTCCTCCTCCTTCTGGCGCAGCAGGCCGAGGGTGCGGTTGATGTTGATCCCATCGACCGGCAGCAGCACGACGCCGGGCGCCGTCAGGATATCGGGCATCATGCAAAGGCCGAGGCCCGCGGCAACCAGCGCAAGGGCCTTCTCGTCCTGATCGGTGCGAAAGACGATATGCGGGTTGACGCCGGCGCTCGCGAAGCTGCGGGTCAGTTCACTCTCCGCCTCGCAATGGGTCCGATGCAGGAAATTCAGCCGGTCCAGCTCTTTCAGCGGAATGACGCGGCGGCCGGCGAAGGGGTGCCCCGCCGGAACGGCCAGCATGTATTTCCACTTGTAGAGCCGCGTGAAATGGAGGCCGCTTTGCGTCTCCGGCCGGACGCTGAGCGCGAGATCGACACGCCCTTCATCGAGCCAGCGGAGAAGCTGCGCCGGGGTTCCGTCCTTGATCGATATCTGCAGATCGCCCTGCGCCTTCATGAAATCGCCGATGAGCGCCGAGAGGCGGGCGCTCGGCGCGGTGCGCAGTACGCCAAGCTGCAGACGGCGGCGCGGACTCTTGTGCGAGACTTCCGACTTCGCCGCGTTGCATTCATGAAGGATGGTGCGTGCATGTGGCAGAAGGCGGCGGCCGGCGTCCGTCAGGCTCGTTTTCCGCGGCGCCCGGTTGAACAGCGTGACGCCAAGTTCCGCCTCCAGCTTCTTGATTCCGGCCGAAAGCGTCGGCTGGCTGACGAAGGCGCGCTCCGCTGCACGGGAGAAATTTCCCGTCTCGACAATCGCCAGAAAATAGCGCAGCTGATAAATATCCATCGATAGATACTATCAATAGCTATAATCGAAATAAACGATTTTATCTATTGCTTGTCTTTTCATATAGTGGCGCCGATGAAATCGGGAGGCCTTGGGCGGCAGTGTCTGGAACTGCGCTACGGCCCTACGGGAGCGGGAGAGAAAATGTCTGGGAAGTTCACGCCACGCAATCCGGATTTTGACGCCGTCGTCCGCGACAGCTTCGGACGGCAATCCTTCATGACGGAGATTGGCGCGGCGATCTCGCATCTGGAGCCGGGGATCTGTGAAGTCACGCTGCCGATGCGTCCCGGCCTCACGCAGCAGCATGGTTTTTTTCACGGCGGGCTGGTTGCCGCCCTCTCGGATTCGGCCGCCGGTTACGCCTGCTATTCGCTCTATCCACCGGACAGCACGATCCTGACGACGGAATATAAAGTCAATTTTCTGAACCCTGCCGACGGCGAGTTCCTGCGCGCCCGCGCCGAGGTGCTGAAAAGCGGACGGACGCTGTTCATCTGCCGCGCCGATGTCTACGCGGAGGGGCAGGGGGAGACGCGCCACTGCCTGACCGGACTGTTCACCATGATGTGTCTGATGGGAAAATCGGATCATGGATGACCGCCCTGCGCTGCGCACTCGACATGCCCCCGGCAACGCGCCATATTGAGAAACAGGAAGATCGCCGCACCAGGCAGCAATGCCGCAGGCACGATCAGAGAGGGAGGGAGAAAGAATGTCAGCCGCCTATTTTCCGGGTTTGAATTTCGGCCTTGGCGAGACCGCCGACATGATGCGCGAGACGGTCGCGAACTTTGCCGCAGCGGAACTTGCGCCGCGCGCAGCGGAGATTGATGCGAAAAACGAATTTCCCATGGATATGTGGCAGAAGATGGGCGCGCTCGGCCTGCTTGGCATAACGGTCGAGGAGGAATATGGCGGCGCCGGCCTTGGCTATCTTGAGCATTGCGTCGTGATGGAGGAAATCAGCCGCGCCTCCGCCTCGGTCGGCCTTTCTTACGGCGCGCATTCCAACCTCTGCGTCAACCAGATTCGCCGCAACGGCACCGAGGCGCAGAAGCGGAAGTATCTCCCGAAGCTGGTCAGCGGCGAACATGTCGGGGCGCTCGCGATGAGTGAGCCGGGCGCGGGCTCGGACGTTGTTTCCATGCGCCTTCGCGCCGAGAAAAAGGGTGATCGCTATATCCTGAACGGCAACAAATTCTGGATCACCAACGGCCCCGACGCCGACGTGCTGGTGGTCTACGCCAAGACGGAGCCCGATGCGGGGCCGCGCGGGATCACCGCGTTTCTGATCGAAAAAGGGTTCCCCGGCTTCTCGACGGCGCAGAAGCTCGACAAGCTCGGGATGCGCGGCTCCAATACCTGCGAGCTGGTGTTCGAGGATTGCGAGGTGCCGGAGGAAAATATTCTCGGGCCGCTGAACGAGGGCGTGCGGGTGCTGATGAGCGGCCTCGATTATGAGCGTGTCGTGCTCTCGGCCGGGCCGCTCGGCATCATGCAGGCCTGCATGGACGCCGTCATCCCCTATATCCATGATCGCAAGCAATTCGGCCAGCCGATCGGCACGTTCCAGCTGATGCAGGGCAAGGTTGCCGATATGTATTCCACCATGAATGCCTGCAAGGCCTATGTCTATGCCGTGGCGCGAGCGTGCGACCGCGGCGAGACGACGCGAAAGGATGCGGCGGGCGTTATCCTTTATGCGGCGGAAAAAGCGACATGGATGGCGCTGGAAGCGATACAGGCTCTTGGCGGAAACGGTTATATTAATGAATATTCGACCGGCCGGCTGCTGCGCGATGCCAAGCTCTATGAGATTGGCGCGGGCACCAGCGAAGTCCGGCGGATGCTGATCGGGCGCGAACTTTTTAACGAAACCAGTTAGACCGGATTGTCCGGGATACTTCAAGGAGAATAAGAAAATGAGTGAAGATCCGATTGTAATCGTCGGGATGGCGCGGACCCCCATGGGCGGGTTCCAGGGCGACCTTTCCGATGTCAAGGCACCTGAACTTGGCGCCGTAGCCATCAAGGCGGCGATGGAGCGTGCCGGCGTTACCGGCACCGATATAGACGAGGTGATTATGGGCTGTGTGCTGCCGGCGGGTCTTGGCCAGGCGCCGGCGCGGCAGGCCTCCTTCGGGGCCGGTATCCCCGACAGCGTTGGCTGCACCACGGTCAACAAGATGTGCGGCTCCGGCATGCGCGCCGCCATGTATGCCTATGACGCCCTGAAAGCCGACAGTGCGAGCGTGATGGTCGCGGGCGGCTTCGAGAGCATGACCAACGCGCCTTACGTGCTGCCGAAAGTGCGGAGCGGTCTCCGCCTCGGTCACGGGACGGTCAAGGACCATATGTTCATTGATGGTCTTGAGGATGCCTATGAGGAAGGCCGCCTGATGGGCAGCTTCGCCGAGGAAACCGCCGGCCTCTACCAGTTTACGCGCGAGGCGCAGGACGCCTACGCGATCGAATCGCTGCGCCGCGCCAAGCAGGCGACCGAGGATGGCAGCTTCAAGGCCGAGATCGCCCCGGTTATCGTCCACACCCGCAAGGGCGAGGTGGTGATTGACAAGGACGAGCAGGCTCTGAAAGGCCAGCCGGATAAAATCCCGAATCTGAAGCCCGCCTTTGC
Source organism: Sneathiella sp. (assembly GCF_036844445.1). Taxonomy (GTDB): domain Bacteria; phylum Pseudomonadota; class Alphaproteobacteria; order Sneathiellales; family Sneathiellaceae; genus Sneathiella. The sequence goes on from NZ_DAIUFV010000003.1 coordinate 61,450, forward strand.
AAAAAACGGCACGGTGACGGCGGCCAACAGCTCGTCCATCTCCGATGGCGGCGCGGCGCTCGTGCTGATGAAGGAAAGCGAAGCCAAGCGCCGCGGCCTCAAGCCGATCGCGAAGTTCCTCGCGCATTCGACGCATGCGCGCAAGCCCTCCGAGTTCACCATGGCCCCCATCGATGCGATCCGCAAGGTGATGGACAAGGTGAAATGGACGAATGACGACGTCGATCTTTTCGAAATCAACGAGGCGTTTGCCGTCGTCACCATGGCGGCGATGAAGGATCTCGGCCTCGACCATGCGAAAGTCAACGTCCATGGCGGCGCCTGCGCGCTCGGCCATCCGGTTGGTGCGTCCGGTGCCCGCATCGTCGTGACGCTGCTCTCGGCGCTGCAGAAATACGGCAAGAAGCGGGGCGTCGCCTCGCTCTGTATCGGCGGCGGCGAAGCGACCGCAATGGCGCTCGAACTCGTCGACTGAGGCTGACGGCAACACTGCGAAAGGGGGGAGCAGATGATTTTAACCGAAGAGCAGACCATGATCCGGGATATGGCGCGCGACTTCGCCCAGAATCGTCTGGCCCCCCATTCGGCAAGCTTTGAAGATGCCGAGGCGATCCCGAAAGAGGTGCTTCGCGAGATGGGCGCGCTCGGCCTGATGGGCATGACGGTGCCTGAAAGCTACGGCGGCGCCGGCGCGGACTATGTCTCCTACGCGCTCGCACTAATGGAGATTGCGGCCGGCGACGGCGCGGTTTCCACGGTCATGAGCGTCAACAATTCGCCCTGTTGCGCGGCCTTCCTGAAGGAGGGGACGGAGGCGCAGAAAGAAAAATTCCTGACGCCGGTCGCGAAGGGTGAACAGATCGGCGCCTTCTGCCTGACGGAGCCGCAGGCCGGCTCCGATGCCTCGGCGCTAAAGACCCGCGCCCGCCGCGACGGCGATCATTTTATTATTTCCGGCACCAAGCAGTTTATCACCTCAGGCAAAATTGGCGGCGTCGCGCTCGTCTTTGCGGTCACCGATCCCGAGGCGGGAAAGAAAGGCATCAGCTGCTTTATCGTGCCGACGGATACCCCCGGATACCGCGTTGTCTCGACCGAAAAGAAACTCGGCCAGAAAGCCTCCGATACCTGCCAGATCGCCTTTGACGAGGTAAAGGTGCCGGCGGGCAACCTGCTTGGGCAGGAGGGGGCGGGGTATCGCATCGCGCTTGCCAACCTCGAGACTGGCCGCATCGGCATTGCCGCGCAGAGTGTCGGCATGGCGAGCGCGGCGCTTGCCCACGCCATCACTTACGCAAAGGAGCGGCAATCTTTCGGCCAGCCGATCATCGACCATCAGGCCGTCGGCTTTCGTCTCGCCGATATGGCGACAAAAGTCGAGGTTGCGCGGCAGATGGTGCTGCATGCGGCGAGCCTCAAGGATGCAAACCTGCCCTGTCTCACCGAAGCCAGCATGGCGAAGCTGTTCGCGTCTGAAATGGCGGAGGAAGTCTGCTCCGCGGCGATCCAGACGCTCGGCGGCAACGGCTACATCGCTGATTATCCGGTGGAAAAGATCTATCGCGATGTCCGCGTCTGCCAGATATATGAAGGCACGTCCGATATCCAGAAGCTGGTGATCGTCCGCAATCTGGCGGCGATGTAGGGGGCGTCATGGCAGGTCCGATTGATTTTTACTTCGATTTCTCATCGCCTTACGCCTATCTCGGCAGCCATCTGATCGAGTCGGTGGCGGCAAAACATGGCCGCGAGCTGCTGTGGCGTCCCTTCATGCTCGGCATTGCCATGAAGGGCGAGAAAACCTTTCCGCTTACCGAATATCCCATGAAGGGCGATTATTCGCGGATGGATTTCGAGCGGACGGCGCGCTATCACAATATCCCCTTCGTCATGCCTGCGGCGTTCCCCAAGCTGACGCTTGCCGCCGCCCGCGGCTTTCTATGGATTGACCGGCAGGATCCGGCGCGGGCCGTCGCCTTCGCAAAAGCCGTATTCGCGGCTTACTTCGCCCACGGGCGGGATATTGCCGATCCCGCAGTTGTTGCCGATATTGCGGCATCCTCCGGCGTCGACCGCGAGGCCTTTGCCGCGGCCATCGAGGAGCCGGAGATCAAGCGCGTCTTCACCGCCTCGGTCGAGGATACAGTCTTTGAGAAGAAGGTCTTTGGGGCGCCCTTCTTTATCGTTGAGGGAGAGCGCTTCTGGGGCGCGGACAGGGTCGCGCAGCTCGATGAGTGGTTGACGCGGGGAGGCTGGTAATGCGGTCGCGGTTTCGGGAGAGGGACGTATCCGGCCCCGCCTCTGCGGGACCGGACAGAATGCGCGGCTCAGAACAGGAAATATCCGCCGTCGATCAGCATGGTATCGCCGGTGTGATAGGCGCTGGCATCCGACATCAGATAGACGGCCATGCCGCCAAAATCTTCCGGCTTGCCCCAGCGGCGCGCCGGGATGCGCGGCATGACGTTATCGGCGAACTTCTGCCAGCCGAAGGCGTTTTCCGTCATCGCCGTTTCGATCCAGCCCGGCAGGAGCGCGTTGGCGGTGATGCCGTGGCGGGCAAACTCAACGGCGAGGGCGCGGATCATCGAGATGACGCCGCCCTTGGTCGCCGCGTAATGCTCGTTCCGCGCCGCGCCGGAGATGGCGGCAAGGCTCGCGGTGGCGACAAGCCGGCCGCCTGGATCACCCTTTTCGGCGCGCTCGACCATATGCCGGGTCGCCGCCTGAAGGGTGTAGAAAACACCGTCGAGGTTGATGCTGAGAACGCGCTGCCATTCCTTGTCGTCGATATCAAGGAAGGATTTCTTGCCCGATGTCACGCCGGCATTCGCAAAGCAGCCATCGACGCGGCCGAACTGCGACAGCGTTTCGGCAAAGCAGTCCTTGACCTCTTTCTCGTCCGCCACGTTGCAGGTGAGGGAGGAGACGCGCGTCCCGTGCGCTTTCAGCGTTTCAACCGCCGCCTTGTTCTTCTCGGCGTTGGTGCCCCAGATGCAGACGTCGCCGCCCGACTGCGCGATCGCCTCCGCCATGCCAAGGCCGATGCCGCCGTTGCCGCCCGTGATGAGCGCTACCTTCCCCGTCAGATCAAATGGTTTATAGGCCATTTATTGTTCCTTTTTTATGACTTGTTCCACTGCATTTGCGTAACACAAACGACGGTATCCGCCAAGCTATCGATTGATTTTGTCCGAAATGGAAAGAAAACCGAATGTCTGTACTGAAAAGCAATCTCAATACCCGAAGTGAAGAGTTTAAGGCGAACGCGCAGCATATGAGCGCCTTGGTCGCGGACCTTAAGGAGAAGGTTGCGATTATCAAGCAGGGCGGCGGCGATCACGCGCGCGAGAAGCATCTCAGCCGCGGCAAGCTGCTGCCGCGCGAGCGGGTCCGCCGGCTTCTCGATCCGGGATCGCCGTTTCTGGAATTCAGCCAGATGGCTGCGTGGGAGATGTATAGCGGCGACATTCACTCCGCCGGGATCATCACCGGCATCGGCCGCATCGAGGGGCGGGAATGCATCGTCATTTGCAACGATGCGACCGTGAAGGGCGGCACCTACTACCCGCTGACGGTGAAGAAACATCTCCGCGCTCAGGAGGTCGCGCTCGAAAACCGCTTACCTTGCATCTATCTTGTCGATTCCGGCGGCGCCAATCTGCCGAACCAGCAGGATGTGTTCCCCGACCGCGACCATTTCGGCCGCAGCTTCTATAATCAGGCGAATATGTCCGCGCTCGGCATCCCGCAGATCGCCGTTGTCATGGGCTCCTGCACGGCAGGCGGCGCCTATGTTCCGGCGATGTGCGATGAGAGCATTATCGTCCGCAATCAGGGCACCATCTTTCTCGCCGGCCCGCCGCTCGTCAAGGCGGCGACGGGCGAGGTGGTCTCGGCCGAGGATCTCGGCGGGGCGGAGGTGCATTCGCGCATCTCCGGCGTCACCGACCATATGGCGGAGAATGACGAGCACGCGCTGCAGATCGCCCGCCGCTGCGTTGCCGGCTTCAACCATGTGAAACCCATGCCGCTTGACATACGCGCGCCGAAGCCGCCGCTCTATGATCCGGCGGAGATGTACGGCCTTATTCCGAAAGATATGCGGACCCCCTTCGATGTGCGCGAGATCATCGCCCGCGTCGTCGATGGATCGGAGTTCGATGAGTTCAAGAAGAATTACGGCACGACGCTGGTGACGGGCTTTGCCCATATCCATGGCTATCCGGTCGGCATTCTCGCCAATAACGGCATCCTCTTTTCGGAAAGCGCGCTGAAGGGCGCGCATTTCATCGAGCTGTGCTGCCAGCGCAATATCCCGCTCGTCTTTTTGCAGAACATCACCGGTTTCATGGTCGGCCAGAAATACGAGGCGGGCGGCATCGCGAAAGACGGCGCCAAGCTGGTGACCGCGGTCGCGACCGCGAAGGTGCCGAAATTCACCATCATTTTCGGCGGTTCTTTCGGCGCCGGGAACTACGGCATGGCCGGGCGCGCCTATAGCCCGCGGCTCCTCTGGATGTGGCCGAATGCGCGTATCTCCGTCATGGGCGGCGCGCAGGCGGCCGCCGTGCTCGCCACCGTCAAGCGCGACGGCATGGAGGCGCGTGGGCAGCAGTGGAGCGCCGAGGAGGAGGCCGCCTTCCGCGCCCCTATTGAGGCGCAGTATGAAAAGGAAGGTCACCCCTATTTTGCGAGCGCCCGCGTCTGGGACGACGGAATCATCGACCCGGCGGAAAGTCGGATGGTTCTCGGCCTCGCAATTTCCGCATCCCTCAACGCCCCGATCGAACCGACGAAATTCGGCCTGTTCAGAATGTAGGAGAGAGAGATGAGCGACGAGTTAGCCTTACTGAATTTTTCGACCGATGGCATCGCGACCATCACCCTGAACCGGCCCGAGGTCCATAACGCGTTCAACGACGAGCTGATTGAACTCCTCGGTGAGATGATCGTTGATGTTGGCCATCAGGAAGGGGTGCGCGCCGTGGTCATCGCGGCCGCAGGCAAAAGCTTCTCCGCCGGGGCCGATCTCAACTGGATGAAACGTGCCGCGCATTTCACCGAGGAGGACAACCGCGAGGACAGCCACGTCTTCGCCGAGATGCTGCGCAATCTCTACACCATGCCGAAGCCGACCATCGCGCTGGTGCAGGGACCGGCTTACGGCGGCGGCCTCGGGCTGATCGCCGCCTGTGATATCGCCATCGGCGTGAGAGCGGCAAAATTCTGCCTCTCCGAGGTTAAGCTCGGCCTGCTTCCGGCTGTGATCTCGCCCTATGTGGTGGAGGCAATGGGGCCGCGCGCCTGCCGCCGCTACTTCCAGACGGCCGAGATTTTCGATGCCGAAGAGGCATATCGTCTCGGCCTGCTGCATGAGGTTGTCGAAGATGTGCATCTGCTGGCCGAGGCACGGGACCGGCTGATTGACCAGATCATGAGAAACGCGCCGGGCGCCATGGCCGATTCCAAGGACCTTGTCTATACCGTTGCCGGGCGGCCGATCGACAATCACATCGTGCGGGAAACCGCGGAGCGCATTGCCGCCCGCCGGGCAACAGACGAAGGCAAGGAAGGCGTCCAGGCGTTCCTTGAGAAGCGCAAGCCCGAGTGGCATATCATTTGACCTTTGAGGGGATATTTAACCGGTGTTTAAAAAAATACTGATTGCAAATCGTGGGGAGATCGCCTGTCGGGTGATCGAAACCGCTACGCGGCTTGGCGTGCGGACTGTTGCCGTCTATTCCGAAGCAGACCGCAATGCCCGTCATGTCGAGATGGCCGATGAGGCCGTCCTGATCGGCGCGGCGGAAGTGGGGGAGAGCTACCTCAAGGCCGACGTCATCCTCGAGGCGGCGAAACAGACGGGCGCGGAGGCAATTCATCCGGGCTACGGCTTCCTCTCGGAAAATGCCGATTTCGCCGACAAATGCGAGAAGGCGGGCATTGTCTTTATCGGCCCCCCGGCGAGCGCCATTCGCGCCATGGGGCTGAAAGACGCGGCGAAAGCGCTGATGACGAAGGCGGGCGTGCCCGTCGTTCCGGGCTACCATGGAGAAAGTCAGGACGCCGACCTGCTCGCGAGAGAAGCGGAGCGGATCGGCTATCCCGTGCTGATCAAGGCCGTTGCCGGCGGCGGCGGCAAGGGCATGCGAAGCGTGATGACGGCGGCGGATTTTCCGGCCGCGCTTCTCTCGGCGCAGCGCGAGGGGCAGTCGGCCTTTGGCGACGGACGCGTCCTGATCGAGAAATATCTCACCAAGCCCCGCCATATCGAAATCCAGGTCTTTGCCGACAGCCACGGCAATGCCGTGCATCTTTTCGAGCGCGACTGCTCGCTGCAGCGACGCCATCAGAAGGTGATCGAGGAAGCGCCGGCGCCCGATATGCCCGAAACAATGCGGGCCGCCATGGGGGCGGCGGCGGTCGCCGCGGCAAAGGCGATCGGCTATGTCGGCGCGGGCACCATCGAATTTATCGCCGACGTCTCGAACGGGCTTAAAGAAGATGCCTTCTATTTCATGGAGATGAACACCCGCCTTCAGGTGGAGCATCCGGTGACCGAGATGATCACGGGGCAGGATCTCGTCGAATGGCAGCTGCGTGTTGCGAGCGGCGAGGCGTTGCCGCGCCGGCAGGAGGAACTTGCAATCAACGGTCACGCCTTTGAAGTCCGTCTTTATGCGGAAGATCCGGCGAATGATTTCCTGCCCGCAACGGGCCCGCTGCTTCGCCTCCGCGCACCGCGCGCAGGAGCGTCGGTCCGCATCGACACGGGCGTTCGCCAGGGCGACAGCGTGACGCCCTATTACGATCCAATGATCGCCAAGCTGATCGTCCACGGCGAGACGCGGGAGGCGGCGCTGCAGACCCTGTCCCGCGCGCTCGATGACTATCAGGTGGCGGGCGTTGCGACCAATCTCGGCTTCCTGCGGCAGATCGCGCGGCATCCCGCTTTTGCTGCGAAAGATCTCGACACCGGCTTTATCGAGCGGTTTCGCGCCGATCTGGTGCCGGCGTCGCCGCTCCCGACGGACGAGGAGCTGGCGCTCGCGACGCTCTATCTGCTCCTCGACCGGCAGCGCGTCACTGCTTTGCGAAGCGCGGCCGCGAATGATCGCTATTCCCCGTGGAATGATCTTACGGCCTGGCGCCCCAATGACACGGGACATGATGATTTCCGCTTCGAGATTGGCGGGGAAAACGTCACCGTGGTCGCCCGCTACACCCGGGCGGGGATACAGATCGACCTGCCGGGCGGCAGCCGCCTTGCGGAAGGTAACTGGACGCCGGATGGTGGGATCGCCGCACGTCTTGACGGGCATGTCCTCTCCGGCGCCGTTGTGCGCCAGGGCGTCAAGATGGTTGTCATGACATCGGGGCGGCAGGTCGAGATTGTCGAGCATGTTGCCGATTTCAACGCCCTCTCCTCCGAAGGCGGCTCGGGTGTCATCACCTCGCCGATGCCGGGCAAGCTGATCCAGCTCTTTGTCAAAGCCGGTGAGGAGGTCGCTGTCGGCGATCCGCTCGTCGTTATCGAGGCGATGAAGATGGAACACACTTTGACAGCCTTCCGCGACGGCGTTATTGAGGATGTCTTTTTCGAGGTTGGCGATCAGGTGGACGAAGGAGCCGTCCTTGTTCGCCTCGCAGATGAGGAGACATCATAATGCTTCCCTCCCGGGTGCGGATATTCGAGGTCGGCGCGCGCGACGGCCTGCAGAACGAGCAGCAGATGGTGCCCGTTGACGTGAAGGTGGAATTGATCGAGCGGCTGATGGACGCAGGCGTGTCGGCGATCGAGACGGGCAGCTTCGTCTCGCCCAAATGGGTGCCGCAGATGGCTGACACGGCCGAGGTGATGGCGAAACTGCCGGCGCGCAATGATGTCATCTATTCGGTGCTGACGCCGAATATGCAGGGCTATGAAGGCGCGGTTGCGGCGAAAGCGGACGAGATCGAGATCTTTACCGCCGCCTCCGAGCTTTTCAACAAGCGCAACATCAACTGCACGATCGCGGAAAGCCTCGAGCGCTTCGCGCCCGTCATGGCGGCGGCAAAGGCGGCGGGCATTCCGGTCCGGGCAAGCGTCTCCTGCGCGCTTGGCAGCCCGTTCGGCGATGAAATCCGGCCCGAAACCGTCGCCGAGGTTGCAAAGAAAGTCTATGACATGGGCTGCTACGAGGTCTCGCTCGCCGATACCATCGGCGTCGGTACTCCCGGCCGCACCCGCGAGGTGATCGAGGCCGTGGCGGGCGTCATCCCGCTCGACGTGATTGGCGTTCACTTTCACGATACCTACGGTCAGGCGCTTGCCAATTATCTTGCCGCGCTGCAATCGGGGGTCGCACGCTTCGACAGCTCCGTCGCCGGGCTCGGCGGCTGCCCTTACGCGCCGGGCGCCACCGGTAACGTCGCGACCGAGGATGTGGTCTATATGCTCGACGGCATGGGTATCGAGAGCGGCATCGACCTGACGTCGCTGGTGAAAACGGCGTGGTTTATTTCCGATCATCTCGGACGTCCGCCCGCCTCGCGCGTCGCGCGGGCGCTGAAGACCAAGCTCGGCTGAGGGGCGGCTGGACATTCCGGACCCAATCGGTTAAGCTGGGCGCCATGCCCATACATCTTTTAATTGTTAGCGTCGGCTCGGCGTCGGTCGAGCAGTTACGTGCTGCTCAATCACGGCGTCTGATTGCCGGACCCCTTTGTCATGTCACCAAAAAGCGCCCGACCCGTGAGGTGGAACTGCTGGATGGCGGCTCCGTCTACTGGATCATCCACGGCCATATCGCCGCCCGTCAGCAGGTCGTTGGCCTTGAGCGGCTTTATGATCATGAAGGCGAGAAATGCGGCCTGATGCTCTCCTCCGAACTTGTCGAGACGGAACATGTGCCTCGCGGCCCGCATCAGGGCTGGCGCTATCTTGAGCCCGAGTTTGCGCCGCGCGATCTTCGCGATATCGTCGCCGAAGGCCGTGCGGACAGCGAAAGCGAAGGCGAACTTTCGGAAAATATGGCGGCCGACTTACGCGCGCTCGGCCTCATCTGAGGGGGCCGGCTCGGGGCGGATCCAGACGGCGGTATCGTGAAACGCCGCGCCGCCAGCAGGCTTTGGCGACCGCGCGCTGACCAGCAGGTTGATGCCGACCTTCTCGATGAAGATTTTTCCCGGCCAGACCCCTTCGACGATGACCGTCCCCGGGTTCATTCCGCTGAAAATCTCGACATGGATGAGAAGGGAGCCAAGCCGGTTCCCCATGCGCACGACTTCGCCCTCGCTCGTGCCGATTTGTGCCGCATCCTCGGGATGGATTTTCACCGTCGGGCGCTTTTCGCGCTTCAGCGACGTCGGCGTTGCGGTGAAGGTGCTGTTCAGGAAATTCCGCGCCGGCGCCGTCACCATGCGATAGGGATGCTCGGCATCGGCCTCGAAAATTACCTCCCAGTGATCGGGGAGAGTGGGGACTCCGGCCGCGTTCTCGCCATATCTTGACCAGTCGGGTTTGAAGTGGAATTTTTTGTCCGCATGGCCGAAGCCGGTCAGATAATGGGCGTGATCGAAGTCGATCATGCAGTCATGCCATTTCTGCGCCCGAAGGCTCTCCACATCCGGCCAGCCGGAGCGGATCAGCGTCTCGTCGATCAGCTCAAGCTCCGTCATCTCAAAGCCCGGATGTTCCGCGCCGAGACGCTTCGCAAGGCCGGAGATCACCGCGTGGTTGGAGCGGCATTCGCCCGGCGCCTCGATGATCTTCGGACCGAGAAGGATATGGCTCTGCCCGCCCGCCTGATAGATATCGTCATGCTCGACAAACATCGTTGCGGGAAGAAGAATGTCGGCCATCTTCGCCGTTTCGGTCATGAACTGCTCATGCACGCAGACGAAAAGATCCTCGCGCGCAAATCCGCGGTGCACCTTGCCAAGCTCGGGGGCGACATCCATCGGGTTGACATTCTGGATCAGCATGCCGGTAATCGGCGGGCCACTGCCAAGATCGTCAGGATCGCCCGTGAGCACCGGCCCGATGCGCGACATATCTAGCTGGCGGATCGAGCGGTCCCGCACATCCAGCCCCTCGATTAGCGTCCTGTCCCAATGGAAAATCCCGCCGTTATTATGCATCGCGCCGCCGCCTTCATACTGCCATGCGCCGGTGACGGAGGCGAGGCAGCTTGCCGCATGCATGTTGATGCTGCCGTTCTGGCTGCGGGAAAAGCCGTAGCCGAGGCGGATGTAGCTGCGTTTTGTCCGGCCATAAAGCCGGGCGAAGTCATAGATCTCGGCGGCCGGGATGCCGGTGATCGCGGCGGCCCATTCCGGTGTCTTGCTTGCGAGATGCGCTTCCAGTTCTTCATAGCCCGAGGTATATGCGGCCATATAGTCGCGGTCCGCCATGCCCTCGGCAAAAAGGACATGCATAACCGCGCAAGCGAGCGCGCCGTCGGTTCCCGGATTGACGCAAAGATGGATATCCGCCGCTTCCGCCGTCGGGTTGCGATAGGGATCGATGACGACGATCTTCGCGCCGCGTTCTTTTCGCGCGCGCGTCGCGTGGGTCATCACATTCACCTGCGTATGCACCGCGTTGGTGCCCCAGATAACGATGAGATCGGATTTCGCCATTTCACGCGGATCGGGGCCATAGAGCGTGCCCGCCCCCGCGAGCCAGCCGGTCCAGGCGAGGGTGGTGCAGATGGTGGAGTACTGCCCCGCATATTTCTTCGCATGGCGGAGGCGGTTGATGCCGTCGCGCTGCACAAGTCCCATCGTTCCGGCGTAATAATAGGGCCAGATGGTTTCACTGCCGTAGCGGGCTTCGCGCTTGAGGAAGGCTTCGGCAACCTCATCAAGCGCATCATCCCAGCTGATCTGCTGCCAGCTTCCGCCGCCCTTCTCGCCGGTCCGCCGCATTGGATGCATCAGACGGTCGGGATGATGGACGCGTTCGGCATAGCGGGCGACCTTGGCGCAGACGACGCCGGCAGTATAGGAATTGTCGGCGGCGCCCCGGACGCGGCCGATACGAAACGCGTCAAGTCGTTCCACCTCCAGCGCGCAGGTTGAGGGACAGTCATGCGGACAGGCGGAGGGACGAATTTCAGCTACTGACAAATTTTTCATGATCACTAGATTAGAGACATCCGAATCCGCATGCAATGTTGCATCGCAAAAGGGGATGTTTTTTCCAAATTGACTGGCGTTGCGCCGATGGGCGGGATATATCGAAGCGTAAATTTGACCGTCGAAAGCGGAGAAATTTGAAGGCGATAAAGAAAATTCTGAAGAGCGACGGGGCGAAAGCCGTGGTTGGCTTTCTGGCGGCGGGCTATATCTGGCTCGTCTATCGCACCAGCCGCTGGGAGGTGGTGAACGGGGACGCGCCGCATGCGCGGATGCGCGCTCATGAGCCCTTCATTCTCGCCTTCTGGCATGGCCGCCTCCTCATGATGCCGATCTCGGTGCGAAGGAAAACGCCCGTCAATGTCATGATTTCCCATCACGGAGACGGCGAGATCATCGCCCGCGCCATCGGCCATTGGGGCCAGAAGAGCGTGCGCGGCTCGGCGACCAAAGGCGCGGCGGCCGCGATCAAGCAGATGCTGAAGGCGCTGCGTCAGGGTGAGGTCGCGGTGATCACCCCGGACGGGCCGCGCGGACCCCGCATGCGGGCGCAGGACGGCGTCGTGCGGCTCGCGGCGCTCTCCGGCATGCCGGTCTACCCCGTCAGCTTCTCGGTGACGCGTGGCAAGATACTCAAAAGCTGGGACCGCTTCCTGCTGGCCGCGCCATTCAGCCGCGGCGTCATCATCTGGGGCGATGCCATAGAGGTTCCACGTCATGATGCGGATGCGGCTTATGACAAGGCGCGGGCTGCCATCGAGGCGAGCCTCAACGCCATTACGGCACGCGCTGACGCGCTCTGCGGCCGCGAGACGGTTGAGCCCGAAGCCCGCGACAAGGCCGTCAAGCCGCACCGGCAGGGGGCCGAAACGTGATGGCCCTTGCGCTTTATAACGCGCTTCTCACGCTTGGCGGGCCGCTGCTCGATCAGCATCTGAAAGCGCGCCTAAAAAGAGGTAAGGAGGATCCCAAACGCTTCCCCGAGCGGATGGGCATGGCATCCCGGCCGCGGCCCCGGGGTACGGTTATCTGGATACATGCGGCGTCGGTTGGCGAGTCCGTCTCGGCGCTGCCGCTGATCGAGGGGTTGCTCGCCGCGGATGACGATCGGCATGTTCTGCTCACGACCGGCACGCGCACGTCGGCCGAGATCATGGCGGGGCGTCTTCCGGCGCGGGCGTTTCATCAATATGTGCCGCTTGATCGGAAAAAGGCGGTTCGCCTCTTTCTGGATCACTGGACGCCGGATCTCGCGATCTGGATGGAATCCGAGCTCTGGCCGAACCTCATCCATGAGACCGGCGCGCGGCGGATCCCGATGCTGCTGGTCAATGCGCGGATCACGGAGAAATCCTACCGGTCGTGGCGGCGCTCATTCGGGCTTGCGGGCCATCTGCTTGGCAATTTCACGCGCTGCCTTGCCCAGTCGGAACGCTCGGCGCATTATCTCCGGGCGCTCGGCGCGCCGTCCGTTGATTTCTTCGGCAATCTGAAATTCGCCGCCAAACCGTTGCCGGCCGACCCTGAAAAACTCGATGCCCTGACCGGCGCGATCGGCGATCGGCCGCGCTGGCTGGCCGCGAGCACCCACCGCGCGGAGGAGGAGATCATCCTTGGCGCCGATCGGATATTGCGCGAAGAGCGTCCCGATCTGCTGACGCTGATCGTCCCCCGGCATCCGGAGCGCGGGGCGGAAGTCGCGACGCTTGCCGCCCGGCAGGGCCTCGCGGTGCGCCGCCGTGCCGAGGGCGCGCTGCCGGATGCGGCGTGCGCTGTCTATGTTGCCGATACCATTGGCGAGCTCGGGCTATTTTACCGCGCGACCGACATTGCCTTTATCGGCGGCTCGCTGGTGCCGAAGGGCGGGCAGAACCCGCTTGAGGCAGCGCGGCTTGACTGCGCGCTGCTGCACGGCCCGCATATGTCCAATTTCGCCGAAGTGATGACCGCCTTCAACGCCCGCTCGGCGAGCCGGGAAGTGACGGATGCGGAAAGCCTCGCCGCAGCGGTGCGCGATTATCTCGACAACCCGTGGATTTGCCGCGACATGGCGTTTCGCGCCGCCGCCGTCGTCACCGGCGGCCAGGAGACGCTGGAGCGGACGCTCAAAGTGATCGAGGAGACGTTGCAGCAGGGAGTGCGACCATGAAGGCGCCCCGTTTCTGGGCACGCAATGCGGGCGGCGTGATGCCGGCGCTGCTGTCGCCGCTCGCGCTGCTTTACGGCGGGGCGAGCCGGCTGCACAGATCCTTGCAATGGACGCAGAGGGTGGATGTCCCCGTCATCTGTATCGGTAATGTCGTCGCCGGCGGCGCGGGCAAGACGCCGGTCGCCATCGCCATCGCCCGCATGTTCCTTGCAAAGGGGTTACGCCCGCATTTTCTGACGCGCGGCTATGGCGGATCACTGAAGGGGCCGGTCCGCGTCGTTCTCGACGTGCATAAATTTGCCGAGGTCGGCGATGAAGCGCTGATCCTCGCCGAAACCGCGCCGACATGGGTTGCGAAGGATCGTGTCGCAGGGGCGGCCGCCGCCGCGAAGGCGGGCGCCGATATCATCATCATGGATGACGGATTTCAGAACCCCTCGCTGCATAAGGATTTCTCGCTCCTCGTGCTCGATGCGGACTATGGCATCGGCAACGGCCGCATGCTTCCGGCCGGGCCGCTTCGTGAGCCGCTGGAGGCGGCGCTTGCGCGCACTGACGCCGTTGTCCTGGTTGGTAAGGATGATGGGTCGAGAGAATTTAACCGGTTAATCATAAGTAAGCCCGTATATAAAGCGATGCTTGTTCCGGGGCCGAAAAGTGAGCAGCTGAGCGGCGAGCGGGTCGTTGCCTTTGCCGGCATCGGGCGGCCCGAGAAGTTCTTCGCCAGCCTGAAGCAGGCTGGCTGCACGCTCATCCAAAACTTCAGCTATCCGGACCATCATGTTTATAATGCTGATGAAATCATGCGTATGGTGGAGCGAGCGACCGCTGCGGATGCGGCCCTCGTCACGACGCGAAAAGATTATGTTCGCCTGCCGGAGGAAGCCCGCCTGATGGTGGCTGTGCTTGATGTCGAGATGGTTTTCGCGGCGCCCGAGGGGTTGCAGGCCGCGCTTCTTGCGCTAATGAAGGCGAGGGCGGCATGAGCGATATCTCGCTTCGCTACCGTCTTGAATGGCTGGCGGTGAAGGCGGCCGTCGGTGTTTTTCGCGCCCTCGGGCGGGAGCGGGCGTCTGATTTCGGCGGCTGGCTCGCAGGTAAAATCGGGCCGCGCCTTGGCGTTCATCGTCTTGCAAAGACCAATATGCAGCGCGCGCTGCCGGCGCTCAGCGAGGCGGAGATCGCCGCAAAGCTCGACGGGATGTGGGATAATCTCGGCCGGAACATCGGGGAAATTCCCTTCAACCGCGAGATTTTGAGCGATACCGAAACTGTCGAACTGGTCGGCGGCGAGTATCTCGACGCCTGCCTTGAGAGCGGGAAGGCGGCCTTTTTCGTCACCGCCCATTATGGCCCGTGGGAGCTGGTCGCGCTGGTCGGGCGGAGACTTGGCGCGCGGGCGACGGGGATTTACCGCGCCGCCAATAATCCGCTCGTCGAGAACTATTTCCAGTCGATGCGGGCTGATCCCGATTACAGCTTTGTGCCGAAGGGGATGGAAGGCGCGCGCGCCATTCTGAAAGCCGCGCGGAGCGGCGGCGCCATTGTCCTGCTTAACGATCAAAAGCTGAACGGCGGCGTCGCCGTTCCCTTTTTCGGGCGCGAGGCCATGACGGCGCCGGCGGTTGCCGAGATCGCGACTAAAATGGATGTGCCGATCCACCCGATGCGGGCCGAACGGCTGCCGGGCGGGCGGCGCCGGCTCACCATCTACCCGGCGCTTGAGGTTGCGAAAACAGGCGATCGCAAGCGCGATGTCTATGCCATCCTCAAAGCTATCAATGAAACATATGAGCAATGGATAAGCGAGCGGCCGGACCACTGGTTCTGGGTCCATAACCGCTGGTCATAACAGGCGTTCGGCCACTCAGCTTGCGAGCGCGAGGGCGGCTTTCTCCTTGCGCGCCTTGCTGAGGCGCTCAAAGGCGATCCGGTCGGCGATTTCGGCGGTGGTCCGCTCCTCCCGCTCCGCCCGCTTGAAGATATCAAGACAGGTGTCATAAATGCGCCCGACATGGTGCATCGCCTTCTCCCGATCAAAGGACGGCCCTTCATGGCTGACAAGGATGATCCCGCCGGCATTGAGCGCATAATCGGGCGTATAGAGGATGCCGCGCGCCATCAGCGCCTCGGCATGGCGCGGCTCGGCAAGCTGGTTGTTCGCGGAGCCCGCGACGATATGCGCCTTGAGGCGCGGAATGGTATTATCGTTGAGGATCGCCCCGAGGGCGCAAGGCGCGAACACCTCAACCTCCTGATCATAGATCGCATCGACGTGGGTGGCAGTCGCGCCAAGCTCCGTCACCGCCTTGCGGACGAGCGCCTCATTGATATCGGCGACAATGATCTTTGCGCCGCCGTCTTTCAGAAGTTTGCAAAGGCCAAAGCCGACATGGCCGAGCCCCTGGACCGCGACGCGCATACCGGCAAGGGAATCCTTTTTCAGCCGGAACAGAACGGCGGCTTTCAGGCCTTGAAAAACGCCGAATGCGGTCGCCGGAGAGGGATCGCCTGCATTGCCTTCCGCAATTCCGGCGATATGGCGGGTGGCGCGGCGGGCATGTTCAAGATCGGTCGGATCCGTGCCGACATCCTCGGCGGCAATGTAGCGCCCGCCGAGCTGATCAACGGCGCGCCCGAAGGCCTCCATCAGGGCCGGGGTCTTGTCGGTTCGGGAATCGCCGATGATCACTGATTTCCCGCCCCCGAGATTGATGCCGGCAAGCGATGATTTATAGGTCATTCCCCGCGACAGGCGCAGCACATCGGCGAGCGCTGCCTCCTCGCTCTCATACTTCCACATGCGCGTGCCGCCAAGCGCCGGGCCAAGCGTGGTGTCATGCACGGCGATAATGGCCTTGAGGCCCGTCGCCTGGTCATGGACAAACAGAACGGCTTCGTGGTTGTCGAAATCATTAGCGGAAAAAACAGACATATCATCCTCGATTGAAAAGTTATCAAAGAAGCTCCCTACTTCATACTTCTCTGATATAGGAGAGAATCAACCGGAAACTGCGGGTTTTCTTAACTTCGCAGCTTCCTTTCGGAACAGCCGGGCGCAGCTTTATAAAGTTGCCCGTGCGCATGTGGAAACGCAATAAATGCTCGGGCGCCGAACGGGTGGTGCGGGCGGCGGGACGCGCGTTTCGACTCAGACACGACCTTTATTCCTAAGAATATCCAGAACATGCGCGCCAATCGCGAGCGATGAGGTCAGCCCCGGGCTTTCCATACCAAAGAGATTGACGAGGCCCGGAAGTCTGTGCGCGCTCTCATCCAGGATGCAGAAATCACCGCTGACGCCCTCTTGCGTTTTGAGCTTGGGCCGGATGCCGGAATAGGCGGGGATCAGGCTGCCATCCGGAAGCGCCGGGAAGTAGCGGCGGATTGCCTCATAGAAGCTCTCGGCGCGGGACCCGTCCACGGCGTAGTCGAGTTGGTCAACCCATTGCTGATCCGGCCCGAAGCGGATCTGTCCGGCAAGGTCGATCGTGACGTGAATGCCGAGGCTCGCCGTTCGCGGCATCGGATAGATGAGGCGCGAAAAGGGGGAGCGCTTCGTCATTGTGAAATAGCTGCCTTTGACAATGTCGCGGGGCGGGATCAAATCCGGCGCAAGGCCGTGGATATTTGCGGCCACCTCCTGCGCGTGAAGCCCCGCCGAATTAATGAGGTTGCGGCAGCGGATTGTCTCGCCGCCCGCGCGGATCTCAAACCCGTCCCGGGTCGGGGCGGCCCGCTCGAACGCCGTTGCGAAGGCGATCTGGCCGCCGTGATCCTCGATCTCGCCAACGTAAGAGAGCATAAGCTGGTGACTGTCGATAATACCCGTGGAGGGGGAGAGGAGCGCGGCTTTGCAAAAGAGCGCGGGCTCCAGTCGCATCGCCTCGGCGGCGGAGAGTGGGATAAGATCGACAACGCCGTTTGCCGCCGCGCGGCGTGAGATGTCGACAAGCGGCGCCACTTCCGCGTCCTCTGTCGCGACGATCAGTTTGCCGCAGCGCTGACGCGGAATATGGCGGCTTTGGCAGTACTCATAGAGCAGCTTCTTGCCCGCGACGCAGAGGCGCGCCTTCAGGCTGTCTTTCGGATAATAGATGCCGGCATGGATCACCTCGCTGTTGCGCGACGACGTCTCCTCCCCGAAATGGCGATGACGCTCGAGGATGAGCACCTCGCGGCCCGCTGTCGCCAGCGCACGGGCAATGGCGAGGCCGATAACCCCTGCGCCGATAACGATATTTTCCACATCTACGCTCATGCTCTCTCCCCTACCAGCTTTTTGGCCGGGGAGAAAGCCTCGAATGTGAGGACCAGGAACCTCTCTCCGGCGTCTCTTTATGCTTGAAAAAAGCCGAAAATCTGCGACGCTTCGAGAAGACGGGTGACGGAAATATAAAGCGGGCCGGAGATTGCGCGTTTGCGAGGCCCGGGCACGCGAAACCGGTTATTCCGCGACGCGGGAGAGGAACGCCGCGATGCCGTGCAATTCCCGATGCTGCGCGATTTCCTGTTAACGATATTCGTCAATAATTTATAAATTCGCCCCGGATATGGTGCTTGTGTTGAACCGGTTGCTGGTTTACTAAAATACGGTATTCAGACAAAATATAGATGTTCTGTAAGCGGCGATAACAATTGCTGGGGGCGATGAAAACGTGTCAAACGTGACGGTGACGGTAGAGAAGACAACTCCGGAGAAAGAACAGCCGGCCCGCGCGCATATTATCGTGGTCGGAAATGCCAAGGGCGGATCGGGCAAATCGACCACTGCCATGCATGTCATCATCTCGCTGCTGACCATGGGCTTCAAGGTCGGCGCGATCGATCTCGACGGCAAGCAGAAGACCCTTGGCCGCTACATCGAGAATCGCCAGAACTACATCACCAAGCGAAAGCTCAACCTGCCCATGCCGTCGCTCCGGGTGATCGAGCCGAGTCTCAAGAAGAATATGGACGAGGCGCAGTCTGACGAACGCTCGCGCTTTGTCGCCGCGCTGCAGGAGCTGGTCTATGAGAACAACTTCGTCGTCGTGGACTGCCCGGGCGCGGACAGTTTTATCTCCAAGCTCGGCCATTCCTTCGCCGATACGCTGCTGACCCCGATGAATGACAGCTTTATCGATCTTGATCTGCTGGCAACGGTCAACGGCTCCAACCTCGAGGTCGAGAAGCCGAGCTGGTACAGCGAAATGGTCTGGGAGCAGCGCAAGCGGCGCGCCCTGATCGACAATCATAAAATCGACTGGGTGGTGATGCGCAACCGCCTCTCGCACACGGACGCGCATAACAAGCGGCATATCGAGAAGATCCTCAACAAGCTGGCCCAGCGGATCGCATTTCGTGCCGCGCCGGGCTTTGGCGAGCGCGTGGTGTTCCGCGAGCTGTTCCTCAAAGGGCTGACCATGCTCGATCTCAACAAGAAGGGCGTCGGCGTCAAGATGTCGATGAGCCATGTCGCCGCGCGCCATGAGCTGCGCCACCTCATCAAGGCGCTTAACCTGCCGGGCGTCGAGGAGCGGGTAGAGAAGCTTTAACGCCGAGGCGCGGCGTGGAACGATAGCCCCTCGCGCCTAATCAAAAATTTACCTTTTTCGCATATTCTCCCGATCATGGAGACTGGCAGCGCTATTGCCCGGCGGGGCAGGCCGGCCGATCTCGCAATCAGGGAGGAGCCTGTGAGCCGCTTTATTCATTTCGCCGGTGATCTTGTTCTGTCGCGTGCGGCATCCCGTGCGGCATTTTTCGCAATGCTACTCCTGCTTTCGCTCGCAATTCTGCTGATGCTGCCGCGGACCGGCGAGGCGGCGCCCGAGACGGTCTGCTTTGATCGGGCGGCACTGATTGCCCATCTCAACGGAAAATTCTCGGAAACGCCGATTGCCGCGGGTCTTGCCGCCAACGGCAGCATGGTCGAGGTCTTCTCAAGCCCCGAGGGGGACACATGGACCATCGTCCTCACGGGGCCGGACGGGGCGACCTGCGTGATGGCATCAGGCGAATCCTGGATTGGCGTGACGCTTCCCAAGAACGACAAGATCAGCTAGCGCGCGTCCATCGCCTGATTCTCTAACTCCCTCTCTCGACGTGTCATCGCCGGTTCATGCCGCGGCGCTGCGCGTGAAATTTGCGTCTATGCAGATGTTTCAATTCAGCATAGCTTGTGCCATGAACCTGCAACAGGCAGGACGTAACAGGGAAAACAAGGAGAACAGGAATGATTGGTTACGTGACGCTCGGCACGAATGATATCGAGAAATCAACCGCCTTTTACGATGCTCTGCTCGGGGAGATCGGTGCGAAGCGGATTATCAGCTCGGACCGGATGAGCATGTGGAGCGTGGCGCGCGGCCAGCCGATGCTCGCGGTGATCAAACCCTATGATGGAAAGCCCGCCGTTGCCGGAAACGGAACGATGCCGGCGCTCGCCATGGACAGCAGCGAGACCGTGAAGAAGATGTATGAAAAGGCCATCTCGCTCGGCGCAACCGACGAAGGGGCGCCGGGGCCGCGCCAGGACGGGCGGATGTATTTCGGCTACGTCCGTGATCCCGAAGGACACAAGCTCGCCTTCTATACCTACACCGCCTGACGAGGGCCGCCTGCGGGCGCGCCGGAATTACAACGCCGGCGCGTCCACATTGGCATCTTTAAGGGCCGTCTGAAGCTGCGCCTTCAGCCGCGCGAGGCCGGCCTCATCGCGCGCTTCACAGCGGGCGACCAGCACCGCCTGCGTATTGGATGCGCGCAGCAGCCACCAGCCGTCTTCCGTCATCACCCGGACGCCGTCAATATCGGTGAATTCCGCCCCATTTTTGGCAAGCGCGTCACGGATTCGCGCAACGGCGTCGAATTTTTCCTCATCGGGGCATTCGAACCGCAGCTCCGGCGTATTGACCATGCTTGGCAGGTCGTCGCAGAGCGCCGCGAGGCTTTTCTCGCCCGTGCTGATGATATTTAGAAGGCGGATAGCAACGTAAATCGCATCGTCATAGCCGTAGAAATGATCGTTATAGAAGATGTGGCCGCTCATCTCTCCGGCGAGCGGGGCGTTCACTTCCTGCATCTTCGATTTGATCAGCGAATGGCCGGTGCGCCACATGATCGGCTCGCCGCCGGCCTTGCGAATGGTATCGAACAGCACCTGGCTCGCCTTCACATCGGCGATGATGGGCGCGCCGGGGTTATCCTTCAGCATGTCCTGGGCGAGAATGGCGAGAAGTTGGTCGCCCCAGATGATCCGGCCGAGATTGTCGACAACGCCGATGCGGTCGCCGTCGCCATCAAAGCCGATGCCGATATTGGCGTCTATCCCCTTGACCGCCTGGATCAGATCCTGAAGGTTTTCGGCGACAGTCGGATCGGGGTGGTGATTGGGGAAAGTGCCGTCGATCTCATCGAACATCAGCATATGACGGCCGGGCAGTTTCGCGACCACCTGGCGGAGCGCTTCGCCGGTCGCCCCGTTGCCGCAATCCCAGACGACGCTGAGATCCTTGCCGGGGGTGAAATCGCGGAGCAGGCGGGTAACGTATTTTTCCATGATCGGATGCTCGATTACTTTGCCGCTGCCCGCCTCGAAGGGGCCGCTTGCGGAAAGCCTGCCGAGCTGCTGGATCTGTTCCCCAAAAAATGACTTGCCCGCCAGCATCATCTTGAAGCCGTTGTGGGTCGGCGGGTTATGCGAGCCGGTGACCATGATGCCGCCGCCGGTGCCGAGCTCATAGGTCGCGAAATAAAGCATCGGCGTCGGCCCGAGCCCGATGTCATAGACATCAACGCCGGTTGACGTAAGGCCGCGGATCAGCGCGGCTTTCAGCATCGGCGAGGTGGTCCGCCCGTCCATGCCGACCGCGACAGAATCCAGCTTCTTCTGCTTCACCAGTGTGCCGAAGCTGCGTCCGATGGCCTCCGCATCCTTTTCAAAGACGGTTTCATTGACGATACCGCGGATATCATATTCACGAAGAATGGTCGGTTTGAAGACATGCTTGCTCATGGGTCAGGTTGCTTTCTGAGGGGGGCAGGAAAATTCGTGTGGCCGGCCGATGCTGGTATAATTGAAACCGTGCCTCGCCATATCATGCGGATCATAAACATTCCGTAAATCGACAATAACCGGCGCGCGCATCAGCGCTTTCACACGGGCCAGATCAAGGGCGCGGAATTCGTTCCATTCGGTGATGACGACGAGTGCGTCCGCCGTCTCGACGGTCGCATAGGAGCTCTCGCAAAGCTCGATATCGGGCAGCAGCTTGCGGGCTTCGGGCATGCCTTCGGGATCATAGGCGCGAATGCGCGCGCCCGCGTTGATCAGCGAGGGGATGATGGCGAGGCTCGGGCTTTCGCGCATATCGTCGGTATTCGGCTTGAAGGTGAGGCCGAGGATGGCAATGGTCTTGCCCGCGACGCTGCCGCCGCAAGCCGCGATTACCCGCGCCGCCATCTCCTGTTTGCGTTTCTCGTTGATGTCGATGACGGTGTCGACAATGCGTAGCGGCGCGCCGGCGGTAACCGAGGTTTCGAAAAGCGCCCGCGTATCCTTCGGAAAGCAGGAGCCGCCGAAACCCGGCCCCGGGTGCAGGAATTTCGCCCCGATGCGCCGGTCAAGCCCGATGCCGCGCGCGACGTCATGCACATTCGCGCCGACTTTTTCGCAGAGATCGGCGATCTCGTTTATGAAAGTGATCTTGGTCGCAAGAAACGCGTTGCCCGCATATTTCGTGAGTTCCGCGCTCTCAAGGCTGGTGAAGAGAAGCGGCGTCTGGATGAGCGAGAGCGGGCGATAAATATCCGCCATCACCTTTTGTGCGCGCGTCGCCAGCGTCCCGACAATAATCCGGTCGGGGTGCATGAAATCCTCGATCGCCGCCCCCTCGCGGAGGAATTCAGGGTTGGAGACAATATCGAAATCGGCATTCGGGTTAGCCTCGCGAATGATCCGCGCAACCTCGCGGCCGGTGCCGACGGGAACGGTCGATTTCGTCACCACCGCCGTATAGCCGCGAAGCAGCGGCGCAATCTCCTTCGCCGCCGCATAGACATAGCTGAGATCCGCCTGCCCGTCGCCGCGCCGGCTTGGCGTGCCGACGGCGATGAAGATGGCATCCGCGCCGTCGACGGCGCCTTTCATGTCGGTATCGAAGCGGAGGTAGCCTGACCGCCGGTTCTTCTCCACCATCGCTTGAAGGCCCGGCTCGAAGATCGGGATCTCGCCGGCATTCAGGCGGGCGATCTTCTCCTCGTCCATGTCGATACAGATCACGTCGTGGCCGAATTCCGAAAAGCAGGTGCCCGAAACCAGCCCGACATAGCCGGTGCCTATCACGGCGATATGCATTCAGCTCTCTCCGTCAGTTGTAACGCGGGAAGATATACTACAGAGTTGCGGCAATTTTTTTGACAATGGCGAGAATATCATCCCGCATGTCGGCGCGGTTGAGGGCGAAGGCGATATTTGCCTCCAGAAAGCCGATCTTGTCGCCGCAGTCATAGCGCGTTCCCTCGAACTTCATGCCGTGAAACGGAATATCGCCGAGCATCGCGGAGAGCGCGTCGGTGAGCTGGATCTCATTCCCGGCGCCGCGCTGCTGGGTTTCGAGAAGCGCGAAGATCTCGGGCTCCAGAATATAGCGGCCGATGACCGCCATGTTGGACGGGGCGTCCTTGGGCGCGGGCTTTTCGACAAGCCCGTTGATGGTGACGAGATTGCCCTTTTCCTCGCCCAGGCTCAGGATGCCATAGCGGGAGGTATGCTCATGCGGCACTTCCATGACCGCGAGCATGTTGCCGCCGCCCACCTTCTCGCGCGCCTCAACCATCTGCGCGAGGCAGGGAGTATCGGCGAGGATCAGGTCGTCGGCAAGGATCACTGCAAAGGGCTCGTCGCCGACCAGTCTTTTTGCGCACCACACCGCATGGCCGAGGCCGAGCGGCTCCTGCTGGCGGATATAGGCAATGCTGCCGGGCTTGGGGACGCTCGCCTGCAGCTCTTGCAGCAGGCCTTTCTTGTTGCGTTCGCTAAGCACGCTTTCCAGCTCGTAGGAATGATCGAAATGATCCTCGATCGTCGCCTTGCCGCGACCGGTGACGAAGATCAGATCCTCGATGCCGGCGGCGCGGGCCTCTTCGACCGCATACTGGATGAGCGGCTTGTCAACGACCGGCAGCATCTCCTTCGGCATTGCCTTGGTGGCAGGTAGAAACCTTGTGCCGAGCCCGCCGACAGGGAACACGGCCTTGCGTATTTTTTTTGACATATTACCCGGTGCTTTCCATTAACTTCGTAAAATTTATGACATTTAGCCTGCGACGATAGCAAGCGCGTTTTTCAGCGTTTGAGGAGAAAATCCTTTGCCTGATTAAGTTTTGCGGCCATGTAATCCGAGCCGTTATGGTCGGGGTGAAATTTTTTCATGAGCCGCCGGTGGGCCGCTTTGATGTCCGCAACACTGGCGCTCTCGTCGAGTTCGAGGATGGCGAACGCTTCGGCCCGGGTCATGCCGCCCGATGACGAACGGCTTTGCTGGCGGGAGTGGCTGTTCTCGCGCGTCTCCTCACCGGCTGCGTCAAATTCCTCGCCAAATTTGCGGCTGATGAAGCTTTCGACGATGGTGATCGTCGGCTCATCATCCTGCACTTCGCGCAGAAATGCGCCGATCTCAGCGCGGCTGAGGGCGGAGAGACGGCGGCCCTCAAACTGACCTTCGAGGATCGTCGCGTCCATCTCGCCGCTATCATGATCGAGGCGCGCCGCGAGGTAGCGGGTGCGCACATCGGAGGTTTGTCCTTCCGACGGCTGACGGCTGCTGAAAAGCGGTTTGTCGCGGAGAAAGAAAAGCGCCGCGAGCACGAAGGGCGGCGCGTAGGAGAAGCGACCAGTGAGGATAAAGAAGCCGGCCGCGACGGAGCAGACGAGCACCGCGCCGATGCGAAGGCCCTTCAGGATCTTGGCCGGTTCCGCATTCGCGAGCGCCTGACTGCCAATGATCAGGGCGACCAGCAATGTAACGCCGAGGATGAAGAGTGCGAGCATCGGCGTTACTTGATCTGGTCAAGCAGCAGCGTGGCCTCGCCGCCGGCTTTTCTGCTGAAATCACTGAGCGCCGTGCGCCCGCCCGCCGCATAGGCCGCAACGGCGCGCAGCAGCGTACGGAGCATCGCGGCACTCGCGCTGTCGAAGCGGCAGTACGCGCCGCCTGACAGCTTGGCGATCTGGCGAAAGCAATTCTCGGCAATACGGTCATGACCTTCCTGAAAGACAAAGACCGGCACTTTCAGCATGCCGAGCTGACCGGCGAGATGGCAAAGGGCGTCCGCATCTTCCTCCATGCAGTCGCCGACATAAACGAGGGCATTGATGCGTTCCTTCTTTGTCTCCTTGAGGGCGTGCTTCAGGACCCTTTCGATCTGCGTGTGGCCGCCGAGGCAAAAGACACGCGACATCGGGCGGATCAGCGCCTTGCTGTCCGCGGTCCAGCGGGTGGCGCGAAACTCTCCAAATCCGCGAAAGAACGCGACCTGAAGCTCCAGCCCGCCGATTGCGGCCGCTTCCTCGAACATCTCATGCTGCAGGTGGCTGGCGCGGTCCCATGTCGGCTGGCGGCTCGCGGTGGCATCGATGGCAAAGATCAAACGGCCGTTGCTCCCGCCTGCGCGCTGCGCCGGCGTTGCGGCGACCTTGCGCAGAAACTCCGCCACTTCGTCTTTGGCGGACGGGGCGGGGG
The DNA here is from genome assembly GCF_036844445.1 of Sneathiella sp. Taxonomy (GTDB): domain Bacteria; phylum Pseudomonadota; class Alphaproteobacteria; order Sneathiellales; family Sneathiellaceae; genus Sneathiella. Next base: position 86,449 of record NZ_DAIUFV010000003.1, read on the forward strand.
CAATTTTGCCGGCCGGTGCTTTTATATCTTTTGCCAAACCCTGACATCTCCTGACGCAAACACTGTCTAACTAGATAGGAGGATTAGTGGAAAAATTCAATTAACGAGCAAGAATGTACAGGCCGGTGACGGGAGCCTGCGGTGGGCAAAAGCATCCGCCAATGCCGGCCGGCCGGATCAGAGCTTGCCATGCTAGACCATCTCGGTCATAAGGCAATTCTGATGTTCTGTTATCGCGGCGATCCGATCCCCGTTCGCGGCGATGTCCACAAGCTTTCGCGCGCTGCGGTTTCGGTTTCAGATGACGCTCAAACACTTCTTCTCACTTCCCGGTCACCGCGAGACGTGGCGCATCGCCTGGCCGGTCATCCTGTCGAATTCATCGGTGCCGTTACTTGGCGCGGTTGACACTGCCGTCGTCGGCCATCTGCCGGACGCACATTACATTGGATCGGTCGCCATCGGCGCGATGATCTTCAGTTTTCTCTACTGGGGGTTCGGATTCCTGCGCATGGGGACGACCGGCTTCATCGCGCAGGCGGTCGGACAGAAGGATGGCGGCGAGGTCCGGGCCGTGCTCGCCAGGGCGCTTCTGACGGCGCTGGTGATCGGCGTGCTGGCGTTGCTCTTTCAGCATCTCGTTCTCTGGTTCGCCCTCGATCTGATCAAGGCATCGGGGGCGGTGGAAGCGGGCGCCCGCGATTATTTCTTCGCGCGGATCTGGGGCGCGCCGGCGGTCTTTGCCAACTATGCTCTGATGGGATTTTTCATCGGCGTCGGCAATACCCGCGCCGCGCTCATTGTGCAGATCTTTATGAATGCGCTCAACATCCTTCTCGATCTTGTTTTTGTCCTCGGCTTCGGCTGGGACGTGACGGGCGTCGCCGCAGCAACGGCGATATCGGAGATGCTGGCGCTCGTGCTCGGCCTTTATCTGGTGCGGCGGGAGCTGCGCCGGATCAGCGGCGGCTGGCACCGTGCGGCGATCCTCTCCCTGTCGAAAATGCTGCGGCTTCTCTCGGTCAATTTCGATATCTTTATCCGCACGATCCTGCTGATCACGGCCTTCGCGTGGTTTACCGCGGCCGCGGCGGAGGAGGGGGACGTGACGCTCGCCGCGATTGCCGTGCTGATGAATTTCGTGCATTTCATCTCCTACGGCCTCGACGGCTTTGCGTTTGCCGCCGAGGGGATGGTCGGCGTCGCGATCGGCGCGAAAAAAGTCAGTCGCCTTCGCGAGATCATCCTGATCACGAGCTTCTGGGCGCTGGTGGTGGCGATCCTTTACGCGCTCGTCTATCTTATCTTCGGGCCGCTGGTGGTCAATCTGCTGACCAGTATCGAGGAGGTGCGCCTCCGGGCGTATGACTTCCTGCCCTGGCTCGTCGCGATGCCGCTCATCGCCATCTGGTCCTACCAGATCGACGGCATCTTTATCGGCGCGGTGCAGTCCAAAGAGATGCGCAACGGCATGATCATCGCATTCCTCGCCTATTTGCTCTGCATGAAGGGATTCGGCGCGCTTTGGGGGGCGCATGGGCTCTGGGCGGCGCTGATGGTCTTTATGGCGACACGGTCGCTGGCGCTGGCCTTCTTTTACCCGCGCATCGAACGGCGGGCGCGCGAGCAGCCTTAACTACTCTGCGCTGCGGCGGCGGAACTTTTCAATTGCCGTATAGACAGGCGGCACAATTGCAATGATCAGCGCAATGCGGATCACATGCATGGTCGAGACGAAGGCGACATCGATGCCAAGGGCGAGGGCAACGAGGGACATCTCGGCAAGCCCGCCGGGGCTGAAGGCGAGGACAATGCCTGCGCCGCTGACGCCGATTGCATCGGCGAAGGCCCAGGCGAAGGCGGCGGCAATGCCGACCATCAGCGCGGTCGAGGCGAAGCTGAGGGCGATGACGTTGCGAATGTCCGAGAAGCGGGTTCCGAGAAAGCGCGCCCCCATCGCCGTGCCGATCACGAGCTGCGCGGCGTAGACGAGGATCATCGGCGGGGCGACATCGGTGATGCCCGCCATCTGGACGAACGCCGTGGCGGCGAGCGGCCCCATCAGGTGATAGGCGGGCAGGCGGCAGAGGCGGCCGCCGATATAGCCAAGCACCGCCGCTAGCAGAAGCCAGCCGTCGCCGATCAGGTCGTTGAAATTGCCAAACAGCGGCGCCATCTGCGCGCTGCTGTCAAATCCGCCGCTAAAGCGAAAGATCATCGGCACGGTCATGACGAGGATGAGGATGCGTGAGGCATGGATGAGCGCAATGACCGAGCCGTTACCGCCTCTCTCCTGACCGATTTCATACATCACATTGATACCGCCGGGCGCGGCCGAGAAATACGCGGTCACCGGATCCAGCCTGCCAATGCGCCGGTAGAAGAGATAGACGAGGATCATCGAAATCACGATGCTGATCAGCAGGAGCGCAAGCCCGCCGCTCCAGCGGGTCATGGCGGCAAGCGTATCGGTGGAGAAGCCGCAGCCCAGCATCACGCCGAGAATGGCTGTCATGATTTTGCGGAACGTCTCGTTGACCGAAACATCGCGCCCGCGGAGCGACGCAACGGTCGCGATACACATGGCGCCCAGCATCCAGGCGAGAGGAAAGTTCAGAACGAAGAAGATCGCGCCGCCGATCGCGCCAACAAAAAGTGCGAAAGCGGTCTGTTTCAAATCCTTCATTTACGGGTGCCTATCAAAAAACTCTCGCATGGCGGAATGCGTCACTCATCGGGCCAGGCGGCGCGCATCGTTGCAGCAGCAACCGTTGCATAGCATGTTGATCGCGGTGGGAAAAGAGAGCTCTCGCGCATGGGAGATCTGCAGCGGGAGCCGGACGCGCGGGTGTTCGTAGTCGGCGGGACGATCCCGCCCGCCGATTTACAAACAGATGAAGCCCTGCGCGCCGGCGGGCGATGCCGTGCAGAGATGTCATGCAGGTCGTCTTACCTGCCGAGCTGCATCCCGCCATCGACGATCATCAACTCACCGGTGACCATGCTGCTGCCTTCGATGAACATCAGCGCGGCATCGGCGATATCTTCCGGCTGGCAGACGGCCCTGAGCGGAGTGCTGTTTTTCAGCTTCTTCTTGGCAAGCTCATATTTCTCTTCGCCATAGCCGCCGAGCAGCCAGCGGGTTTCGATAAAGCCCGGGCAGACGGCGTTGACACGGATTTCCGGGCCGAGCGCGCGGGCGAGCGCCTTGGTCATCGAGTTAAGCCCGCCCTTGGAGGCGACATAGGCGATGGAGGAGCCGGTGCCGTGCGTGCCGGCGATCGATGAAATCATGACTACGGCGCCTTTGCCGGTCTCTTTCATGTAAGGAGCGACGGCGCGCGTCATCTGGTAGGGGCCGATGGTGTTGACGGCGAAAATTTCGTGGAAATCCTGGGCGTTCAGCCCGTCGAGATCGTTATGGGCGACGAATTTCGTCCGCCCCGCGTTGTTGACGAGCGCGTCAATCCGGCCCCATTTGTCATAGGCCGCCTTGGCCATGGCGCGACAATCCTCGTCCTTCGAGACGTCGCCCTGGAAGAGCAGGGTCTCGACGCCCGTCGCGGCGCAGGCGGCTTCGGTCTCCTCCGCCTCTTTCAGGCTTCTTGTGTAGTTGATGACGACGTTGTAACCGCGGCTTGCAAGCGCGAGGGCGATCGCCGCTCCTGCTCCGGTCGCGGAGCCGGTGACGAGGGCGACCTTGTTCGCTGATGACATGACATATCCTTTGTTCTTTTGTTTTATGTTATGCGCGACAGACTACAGAAGAACGCGTCTAATATAAAAGGGAAATTTGCCTTGTCGCGCGTCCGCCCCGACATATTTCGGCGCTGCCAGTCCTCGGCAGTTGTTATGCAGCCCGCTTGGCACTAAAGTTACGGGAACGGACCGCAAGCAGGGGAGCAGACGGTAAGATGAAACCCGACGTAAAGGCGTTTTTCCACAAACCTACCTATACGGTGAGCTATGTCGTCGCCGATCCCGAAAGCCGCAAGGCGGTGATTATCGACAGCGCGCTTGACTATGATCACGCCGCCGGCTCCACCGCGACGACCACCGCGGACGAGATTATTGCCTTCGTGCGGGAACAAAAATATTCCATTGAATTTATATTGGAGACGCATGTTCACGCCGATCACCTGACCGCGGCGCCGCATCTGCAGCGGCAGCTTGGCGGCCGGATCGGGATCGGCGCGCGCGTCAGCACCGTCCAGTCGACATTCAAGAAGATCTATAACTTCGGCGATGATGTGGCTGAGGATGGCTCGCAGTTTCATGTGCTGTTTGACGACGGCGAGATTTTTCATGTTGGGGGCCTGCGGATCGAGGTCATGGCAACGCCCGGCCATACGCCCGCCTGCATCACCTACATCATCGGTGATGCGGCCTTTATCGGCGACACGCTGTTTATGCCCGATTATGGCACGGCGCGCTGCGATTTTCCGGGCGGCGATGCGCGCATTCTCTATCGCTCGATCCGCAAGATCCTCGCGCTGCCGCCCGAGACGCGGCTTTTTCTCTGCCATGACTATGCGCCAAACGGGCGGGAGTATTTATGGGAGACAACCGTTGCCGAGCAGCGGGCAAAAAATATCCATATCCATGACGGCGTGAGCGAGGATGAGTTCGTCAAAATGCGGACGGAGCGGGATAAGACGCTCTCCATGCCGGCGCTGATTATTCCCTCGATCCAGGTGAATATGCAGGCCGGTCACCTGCCGCCGCCGGAGGAGAACGGCATCGCCTATCTGAAAGTGCCGCTCAACGCGCTTTAGCCGCGCGCGGCACGCCATACCGCGGCTGCCCGGCGGGCGGGATCAGGAATTGCTCTTCTGGGCGATATAGCTTGGCAGTCTGAGATCGGGCGCGACGACGAAGCAGGAAACGCGCTGTTTGGCGAGACTGTTGCACGCTTCGCGCGCTTCCGCCTCATCAAAGCCGACGAACTGCGCGCGGTAGAAGGGCTTGCCGTCGGAGAGCGCCTTCTCGATATTGACGCGACGTCCCTGCAGCAGGCGGCTCGACTGCTCGGTCGCCTTGTAGATCTGGTTCTCCGCTGTCGATTTCTGGCTGAAGGCGCCGATCTGGATGGCCCAGTTCATATTCGCCGTCTTGTCCGTCTCGAAGCCGGAGCCGGCCGCCGCCGTGGTCGTGCTGCCGCGGGTGACGGAAACGCCGGTTGCGTTCATGTCACTCACCGTATAGACGCTGGCGCCGCTTGCGGGTGGTGTCGGCGCGGGGAGGGGGACAGGGGTGACGGAGGCCACCTCGACGCTCGCGGCGCGGTCATGCGGCTGGCCGAGGGCGATGCGCAGCGGCTTGTCGAACGGTGTCGGCACCGTGCTCGGGTAAATCGCCTCGATCTTCTCAAACCCGGTGTCGAGCAGCGACATCATGTGCGCATCGCGGCTTTTCGCGGTCTGGCCGCCGAAAACGACACCGATCAGGCGATGATTGCCGCGCTTGACAGAGGCAACGAGATTGAATCCCGAGGCGCGGATGTAGCCGGTTTTGATCCCGTCCGCGCCCTTGTACTGGCCTAGCAGATTGTTGTGGTTCTTGTGCTTGCGGCCTTTGTAGTCAAACTCCTGCAACGACATGAAATGGTAATATTGCGGGAAGTTGTGGATCAGGGCGGCACCAAGAATGGCCATGTCGCGCGCCGTGCTTTTCTGATGCTTGTTGGGCAGGCCGCTCGCGTTCCGGAAAGTCGTCCGCGTCATGCCGAGGGACTTTGCCTTTGCCGTCATCATGCGCGCAAATTCGGCTTCCGTCGGCGCCATTGCCTCGGCGAGCACGGTCGCCGCGTCATTCGCCGATTTCGTGATCAGGCCGAACATCGCGTCCTGAACGGTGATGGTCTGGCCTTTTTTCAAATCAAGCTTGGTCGGCGCCTGGCCGGCGGCCCGGGCGGAGACGGAGAGCTTCTGGTCAAGCCGGAGCTGGCCCCGCTGCAGCGCCTCGAACGTCATGTAGAGCGTCATGATCTTCGTCAGGGACGCCGGGTAAAGCCGCTCGTCGGCATTTCGGGAGTAAAGGATTTCACCGCTTCGGCTGTCCATGACGACGGCCGCATAGCGCGCCTCGGCCGTAGCGGGCAGCATTGCGACCAGAATGAAAAGGCAGAGAAGAGACGCGAGAAATGTCGAAAAGCGGGGGGCAAAAAGGCTTCCGACGCGGCGTTGCGGGCGGCGCATCTGCGGTTTGATGGCGATGGCTGTCTCTTCGGGTCCCTGGTGCAACGCTCGACCTGTTTTACTGATATTACGGATACGGTTACGCGTGGATAGTCCCACTTGTTGCCGAGTGTAGGAAAATCGGCGAATCATGTCCATCATTATTCCGATAAAAAAATTGTTATCGCATATGAACAACGAAACCTATCCTCTTGATCTGTGTGAGATAACGCGTTGCTTTCATTTCACTTTGTCAGAATATACGAGGAGGGTTAATATCCCGTTAGCCAGATCGCAAAATATTGGACAGCCCATGAAATTATTCCGCGCCGCGCTTCCCGCACTTGCCATGACGTTTCTGCTCGCCGGTTGTGCCGCCGATAGCGGCTCGGTCGGCAATCCCGTCTTCCGCCCGTTCCAGTGGTTTTCCTACGCCAACGGCGATGACATTCGCGAGCAGTGCACGGCGGGGCGCAATGCGCGCTACCGGCTGATCTACAACGCGATTTATGACGAGCAGGTGCGCACCTACGACATCGTGCAGGTTGCGCCCTCGGGCGCGGCGGTGCAGACAACAAATGTCTTTCGCGGCGGTACCATCGGCGCTGACTGGCTGCTCGGGCAGGTTTCGGGATCGGGCGCGCGCGCCGGTAACTACAGCCGCGTCGATATCAGCCTCGATGACCTGGTGGCGATCGAACAGGCGCTGATCCGCTCCGGCTTCGAGAAGCCGGCCATCCGCGGGCAGATCCTGCATTCGGACGAGTTCTACTGGATCGCGATGGTCTGCCGGGAGGGGAATTTCAAATATTACGCCTGGACTGATCGGAACGCGGATGTCGCGAAGCTGCCCTTCCGCGAGGTGCTGGCAAAAGGGGACGAGACCGGCGCCGCCTTTGTCGAGCCCTATACGCCGACCGTCTTCGGCCGCTCCTCGCGCTACTATACCGCGGGCCGGGGCGGGACCTATTTCACCATGCAGATTGGCGATAACGGCATCATCAGGTAGCCCGGCTCGCATATCGCGCCAGCAGCATTTTTTTGCGATATTTTATAGTTTTTGCCGCGTACTTTGCGCGCACGGGATGTATTGTGTTTAAAAAATCGTCGCAAAATCAATATATTGCATAAATAGTTAATTTATGTTGCGGCGCACAAAAAATCATTGACATCTATCAGGTGCCTATTATATACAGTGCGTATTGCTGCAGTGCGGCAAACAGAATTTACAGGCGCTATACCAGAAAGGTTAAGTCCATGAGCAAGAAAGCAACGCTGAACGCGACCATTGATCCGGCAGCCGTTCAGAAGGAATTCGAGACTGTTCTCGCAACCGGCCGCAAGACGCTTCAGGACGCGTTCCTGAGCGGCACGGAAGCTGCGGAAAAGGCATTCAAGTCCAATACCGAAACGCTTAAGACCAATTACGAGAAAGTTGTCGCCGAGAGCAAAACCGGCTACGAGAAAGCCGTCAAGGCGTTTGAAGGCTCGCAGTTCTACGACAAGAACAGCGCCGAAGCCTTTATCAACGCCGGAAATGTCGCGGTTGAAAAGGGCGAGAAAATCGGTGCGGCCCTGATCGATTTCGGAACCGAGCGCTGGCAGGATGTTTTCAACGTCGCCAAGACGCTGGCCGAGACGGAAGACTATGCCAAGGCGATCGAAGTCCAGACCGAGTTCGCCCGCAACAGCCTGCAGACCTATGTCGCCGAAGTGAGCCGCATCAACTCGCTGCTGACGGAAGCCGCCAAGTCTGTTGTTGAGCCGTTCGGCACCCGTTACGCTTCGGCGCTTGATGTGTTCACGAGGCAGGCCGCCTGATCGGCTGCGAACTAACCGTTTGAAAAGGCCCGGGTTTCGACCCGGGCTTTTTTTATGCCCGCCCCACAATGTTCACATTTTGCTGATTTTTTGAGACGGTAATAATATTTTTTTGAATTTCCTGCTAAGCTATATACTTATTGTAATGATGACAATGTGCGCTGCACAAGAGCAGCCGTAGAAAAGGAACGGAGTGAGACATCGGTTTATCTGTTCGGGCAGGACGACAATGAGTAACAATGACGACAATGACAAACGCGGTCAGGGACCCGGAACCGGCCTCGTCACAAAGACAAGGCCCAAGACGAAGAAGCCATCGCTATGGCGCGTCCTTTTGCTGAACGATGACTACACACCGATGGAATTCGTTGTGTATGTGCTCCAGAGATTTTTCAATATGGATGAACAGACTGCCGTGCAGATCATGCTGCATGTGCATCACAAAGGCGTCGGTAACTGCGGCGTTTTTCCGTACGAGGTTGCCGAGACCAAGGTCGCGCAGGTCATTGATTTTGCGCGTGAACACCAGCATCCCCTGCAATGTACGATGGAGAAAGAATAGTGCCCGGATTTTCCAATTCACTTGAAGAAACTCTGCATCGTGCCATGGCTCTCGCCACCTCGCGCCGCCATGAGTTTGCGATGCTGGAACATCTGCTGTTTTCCCTGACCGAGGATCAGGATGCGGCCGCGGTGATGCGCGCCTGCAATGTCGATGTTGATCTGCTGCGGCGTGATCTTGAGGCGTTTATCACCGAGGAGCTCGATGACCTGGTGATGGACGGCTTTGTCGAGGCGCGGCCGACGCTGAGTTTTCAGCGCGTGGTGCAGCGTGCGCTCATCAATGTCGAAAGCTCCGGCCGCGAAGAAGTGACCGGCGCCAACGTGCTGGTCGCGATTTTCTCGGAGCGGGAGAGCCATGCCGTCTACTTCCTGCAAAAACAGGAGATGAGCCGGCTCGATGCCATCAGCTATATCAGCCACGGCGTCGCCAAGGCGCCCGGCAAGGAAACGCCGCGCGCGATCCGCGGCGTCGACGGCGAATACAAGGCCGAGAAAGAGGCGAGCAGCAACACCGCGTCCGAGGGCAAGACCGAAACGCTCGAAGCGCTCGATGCCTATTGCGTCAATCTCAATGAAAAGGCGGCGGCCGGAAAGATCGATCCGCTGATCGGCCGGCACGACGAGGTCGAGCGGACGATCCAGATCCTCTGCCGCCGCTCCAAGAATAACCCGCTTTACGTGGGCGATCCGGGCGTCGGCAAGACGGCGATCGCCGAGGGCCTCGCCCGCCGTATCGTCCAGGGCGATGTGCCGAGCGTTTTGCTGCCCGCCGTCATCTACTCGCTCGACATGGGCGCGCTGCTTGCCGGCACGCGCTATCGCGGCGATTTCGAGGAACGTCTGAAGGCAGTGATCAGCGAGCTGCAGGGGTTGGATAACGCCATTCTCTTCATCGACGAGATTCACACCATCGTTGGCGCAGGCGCGACGAGCGGCGGGGCGATGGATGCCTCGAACCTCCTGAAGCCGGCGCTCGCGAGCGGCGATATCCGCTGCATCGGCTCGACCACCTATAAAGAGTTCCGCAGTCACTTTGAGAAGGATCGGGCGCTGCTCCGTCGCTTCCAGAAGATCGACGTGCGCGAGCCTTCGGTCGAGGACAGCATCAAGATCCTGAAGGGTCTGAAGCCCTATTTCGAGGAATATCACCAGATCCGTTATACGGCGGACGCGATCAAGGCTGCGGTGGAACTATCCGCCCGCTACATCCATGATCGCAAGCTGCCGGACAAGGCGATTGACGTGATCGACGAGGTGGGCGCCGCGCAGATGCTGAAGGCGGAAAGCCGGCGCAAGAAAACCATTGGTGTTCGCGATGTCGAGGCGGTAGTTGCCAAGATTGCCCGCATTCCTCCGAAATCCGTCTCGAAGGAGGATACCGAGAGCCTTCGCAAGCTCGATGTGGATCTGCGCCGTGTCGTATTCGGCCAGGATGCCGCGATCGATGCGCTCGCCAGCGCCATGAAGCTTGCGCGGGCGGGCCTTCGCGAGCCCGAAAAGCCGATCGGCTGCTACCTCTTTTCCGGCCCGACGGGCGTCGGCAAGACGGAGGTCGCGCGGCAGCTCGCCTCCATCATGGGTCTCAACCTCGTGCGCTTCGATATGTCGGAATATATGGAGCGGCACACGGTCAGTCGCCTGATCGGTGCACCGCCCGGTTACGTCGGCTTCGATCAGGGCGGGCTACTGACGGACGCCATCGACCAGCAGCCGCATTCGGTCCTGCTGCTCGACGAGATCGAGAAGGCCCATCCGGACCTCTTCAATATCCTTCTGCAGGTCATGGATCATGGCAAGCTGACGGATAACAATGGCAAGCAGGTGGACTTCCGCAACGTGGTGCTCATCATGACCACCAACGCGGGCGCCCATGAAATGACCCAGCGGGCCATCGGCTTCGGCAACGAGTTCCGCGAAGGCGAGGATGAGGAGGCGATCAAGCGCCTGTTCACGCCGGAGTTCCGCAACCGCCTCGATGCGACGATCCCCTTCGCGCCGCTGCCGCCGGAAGTCGTGTCGCGGGTGGTCGAGAAATTCGTCCTGCAGCTGGAGACGCAGCTTCAGGATCGCAATGTCACGATCTCGCTCTCCGATACCGCGGCGACCTGGCTCGCAGAGAAGGGCTATGATTCCGCCTATGGCGCCCGGCCGCTGGCCCGCGTCATTCAGGAATCGATCAAGAAGCCGCTCTCCGAGGAGCTGCTGTTCGGCAAGCTGGTCAATGGCGGGCATGTCTCGGTCGGCGTGAAGGCGGGCGAGCTTACCTTCAAGATCGACAGCGCTCCCGAAAGCGGCGCGAAGAAAGCCGCCCAGCGCAAGTCACGCAAGAAAGGCTCCAGCAAGGATACGGAGCTGATCGAGAAATAACCGCAACCTGCGGCGGAAATGGAAAAGGCGGGACAGTGATTGTCCCGCCTTTTTATTGCCCGAAATCGTCATTTCTGCCCGATCACCTTGCGCTTTTCATTCAGCGCCTTCAGATAGGCAATTCCCTCATCGGCAATGGCGTAGCCGACCATATCCTCATTCTCCCCGGCGAGTTCCTCCATATCAACCCAATGCGCATAAATGGGGCGCGTGCGATCGGTAATGATGCCGGACTTGAACAGCGTTTTCACGAGAACGCGGAAGATGTTGGTGGATTCCTTCAGCGTGTTGCGCCGGTCCTGGTCGGTGTAGACTTCGCGGCAGGCATCGCGCACCCATTCCCAGTCGAGACCGAACTGCTGATAGATCACCTGCTTCTGGCGGATGTTGATGAGGTTGAAGAGGACCGTCTCGAAGCATTGCGCGGCCCAGTCCTCGACCTGCGCATGCTCTTTTGCGTCGAGCTTCGGGATCGTCTTGTCGGCCCAGATCTTGCCGAACTTGTGATGGAACGCCTCATCGGTCATGACAAGCTGCGTCAGCCGTTTGAGCAGCGGATCATTTGTCTTGCTGTGGAAATTGGCGAACGCGCCCATCGCCAGCCCTTCGACCAGCATCTGCATGCCGACCAGCTTTTTATAGACTTCATTCGCGCCGACGAGCTCATTGAGCAGCGCGCCGAACGCCTCGCCGACCGGGTAGGGGCGGCCCCAACGCGCGCTGATGTAGCGGCTGAAGGCGGTGACGTGGCGGGCTTCCTCGCGCGTCTGATTGGTGGCGTATTCCTGCGCCCCCGGATCGACAAGGATGTGACAGAGGCTGGCGCTGAGCGAGAGCGCGCCCTGTTCGCCGTGCAGGATCGCCGAGAGGCCCCAGCGCGTGCTTTCATTGGCAAGGCGAATGCGCTGGCCTTCATCGAGAACGTCGGCAACCGCACTCTGCAGCTCCGGCACGGTTTCGGGCGGCATCAGATATTCATTCTCAAGATCGAACGGGCTGTCGAAATCGAGATAAACCTTGTCCATCGGATCCCAGAAATGATCATGGGTTGCCGAGATGATACCATCAAACGCATCAGTCCGCGTGCCGTAGCGGTCCACCTCCAGCATCGCCGGAAAATCGTCCCGGTGGACGGTGTTATAGATCGGATCGCGGGTGATATGGTCGCTCATGACGTCTCCCTTTCTTGTCTGTGCTGTGGCAGCGTCTTGCGGCTGTCCTTTACGTTTACGTAAACGTCAATATTAGTATAATGCACAGACAGGGAAATTTCAAGGCGGTATTGCGCGCAGCAGTTGCCTGCGGCGCGAGAGGCGTACCCGCCTTGATTACGCGACGTAAAATGCGGATCGCGCTAGCCGTCGCCGAGTTTCCTGAACGGGGAATGCGCACTCAGGTAATCGATCTCCGCTTCCACCTCGCGCGTTTCGCGGCGGAGAAAATCCGCAACCGCCGCCTGAAAGCCGGGATCGGGGAACCAGTGGGCGGAGAAAGTCTCCGTCGGCAGGTAACCGCGCGCAAGCTTGTGCGGCCCTTGTGCGCCCGCTTCGACACGTTTCAGCCCATGCTTGATCGCGTAGTCGATGGCGCGGTAGTAGCAGGTTTCGAAATGCAGAAAGCGGTGATCCTCGATGCAGCCCCAGTAGCGGCCATAGAGGCAGTCGCTACCTTTAAGATTAAGCGCGCCCGCGATATAGCGCCCGTCGCGGGCGACCATCATCAGTACGACCTGATCGGCGAGATAAGCGCCAAGCAGGCTGAAAAATTTGCGGTTGAGATAGGGCGTGCCCCATTTGCGGCTTCCGGTATCCATGTAGAAGCTGAAAAACGCATCCCAGTGATGCTCGCCAATCTCCGCGCCGCTCAGTATTTCGAACTCGAGCCCGGCCTCCGTCGCCCCGGCGCGTTCCTTCCGGATCGCCTTGCGTTTGCGCGACGAAAGCTGGCCTAGAAAATCATCGAACGTCTCATATCCCTCGTTGACCCAATGAAACTGCTCACCGCTTCGGATCAGGAAGCCCTCTTTTGCGGCAAGATCGCGCTCTTCCTCAGTCAGAAAGGTGAGGTGGACCGATGAAATATTATGCTCGGTCGCGATACGCCGCACGCCCGTCAGCAGCAGCCGCTGATATTCCTCGCGCCGCGGCCCCGCCGGCGTCAGCAGGCGCGGGCCTGTCACCGGCGAGAAGGGGACGGCGAGCTGCAGTTTCGGATAGTAGCGCCCGCCCGCGCGCTCATAGGCATGCGCCCAGCTGTGATCGAAGACATATTCCCCCTGGCTGTGCCCCTTCACATACATCGGCGCGACGGCAGCGATCTGGCCACCGATCTCGAGCGCGAGATGGTAGGGCATCCAGCCGCCGCGTGCGGAAACCGACCCGCTCTCCTCAAGCGCGCGGAGAAACTCGTGGCTTACGAACGGATGATCGTCGACGCGGCAGGAGTTCCATGCGTGCGGCGTGATTTCAGTGATGGATTGCAAAGTCTTGACGGATGCGCTGTCAGACATTGGCCTGGCGGAATAAGAATGTGACCTTCATCCTGTCATTCTAACAGATATCTCGCGTTGGAGGGGCCGGCCGCACAAAATTATTTTTCCTCGCCGCAGCGGTTTCAGGGTTGAAAATTATTCAACTTATATATGTATAGAATTACATATGAACAATTTTTAATATTTATTGCGAGGAGATTTTCATGGACTGGATCAAGGTGGGGACGGCGGCGCTTCTCGGCGGCGCGGCGGCCGCGGTGATAACGGCGCTGCTGGTCATTTTCTTTGCCGAGCCGGACGGGGACAGCCCGGCGGTTGCAGCGGGTGAAGTGCCGGCGGGCGCTGTGGTCGCGTTCGATCAGGAGGGCGCCTGCCCGGCCGGTTGGGCGCGCTATGACAAGGCGGCGAGCCGGGCGATTATCGGCGCTGCCGATCAGTCGCCGGGGCAGGGCAGTGACGGGAAGCCGCTGACGGCGTGGAAAGCGGGAACAGCGGGCGGGCAGGAAAGCGTCGTGCTGACGGCGGGGAATCTGCCGCCCCACAGCCACGCCTACGCGGATATCTATTATTCGGAATCGGGCGGTACGGTGACGGTGCCGAATAACCGCGGCAGCCATGCCAGCGACAATGACAACAAGGGCTTTGAGATGAACCGCACGACGCTGCCCGATCAGGGGAGCGCGAGCCCCGTCCCGCTGACGCCGCCCTTCCTTGCCCTGCTTTACTGCGTGAAGGGATAGCCGGGGGACGGTGGCCGGGCGCGCCGCATCGGGCCGCCCGGCCTTCGCATCAGTTGATTTCGAAAACCGCGTCGATTTCGACGGCGACATTCATCGGCAGCGCATTGGTGCCGACGGCGAAGCGGGCATGGCGGCCTTTTTCGCCGAACACCTCCACCATCAGGTCAGAGGCGCCGTTGATCACCTGCGGCTGCTCGCCAAAGCCGTCCGCGCAGTTGACGAAGCCGCTCAGCTTGACGCAGCGCACGACGCGGTCGAGATCGCCCTCGCAGGCGGCCTTGAGATGCGAGAGGATATTGAGGCCGCAGACGCGGGCGCAGGCCTTGCCCTCTTCGGTGGTGAAATCCTTGCCGACCTTGCCCTGCCATTTCAGCTTGCCGTCGACGAACGGCACCTGGCCAGAGATGAAGACGAGATTGCCCGTCTTCACGAACGGCACATAGTTGGCGGCCGGCGCGCTCGCCGTGGGAAGGGTAATGCCCAGTTCTTTCAGTTTCGCATCAATCTTGCCTGTCATTTCCGTCTCCATAGTCTCAATGTTGGGGATCAACCGCCGGGCCGGCCGCCGCCGCCGCTCGTGATCCGGATGCCGACATTCTTCGTCTGCACATAGTTGAGCAGGGCTTCCTGACCCTTTTCACGGCCATAGCCGGAGCGTTTCATGCCGCCGAACGGCGTCTCGATCCCGCCGGCGAACCATTCATTGACGAACACCTGCCCCGCAACAAGCCGGTCCGCCGCCCAGTGCGCGGTTGCAAGATCGCGGGTGTAAACCCCGGCGCAGAGGCCGTAATCGGTGCCGTTCGCGATGCTGATAGCCTCTTCCGGATCCTCGAAGGTGAGGATCGAGAGAACGGGGCCGAACACCTCCTCGCGGGCGATGGTCATATCGGGCGTGAGGCGGGTGAAGATGGTGGGTTCAATAAAGTGGCCGGGGAGATCCGGCGCCTTGCGCCCGCCCGTCACCGCCTCGGCGCCCGCCTGAACGGCGGCGCGGCACATGCCTTCGATTTTGTCGGCCTGCGGCCCTGAGATGACGGGGGTGATGTCGTGCCCGTCGATGCCGGGGCCGATGGAGAGGGAATTCGCCTTCGCCGCCAGCCGCTCGACCACCTCGTCCTCCAGCGCTTTCGGCACGATGAGGCGCGACTGGGCCGAGCAGACCTGCCCCGCATGGGTGAAAATGCCGCTCGCCGTGGAGTTGACCGCCTGCTCGATATCGGCATCCTTGAAGAGGATGGCGGCGGACTTGCCGCCGAGCTCCATCACGCAGGGGATCACCCGTTCCGCCGCTGCGCGCAAAATCGACTGACCCGTCGCGACCGAGCCGATAAAGACGATATGATCGATGTCGGGGTGGGAGACGAGGCTTGCGCCGCAGTCATGACCATAACCGCAAAGGATATTGACGGCGCCTTTCGGCACGCCGGCCCGGTGACAGGCTTCGGCAATGAAATAGGTGGAAAGCGGCGAGAGTTCCGGCGATTTCAGCACCACCGTGTTTGCGGTTGCGAGCGCGCAGGCGACCGAGCGCGCGGCGATCTGCAGCGGGAAGTTCCACGGCACGATCTGCGCCGAGACCCCGAAAGGCGTCGGCACGGTGTAGTCTACATAATCGGCGCCGAGCGGGATCATCCGCCCTTCCAACTTGTCGGTGAGGCCGCCGTAATAGGTGAAGTAGCGCGCCGCCGCGAGCGCCTCATTCTTGCCACCCGTCAGCGTCTTGCCATTATCGAGACACTCGGCAAGCGCGATCTCATCGGCCATTTCGGTCATGTGCCGGGCGATCTCGAACAGCATTGCGCCGCGATTGACCGGGCGCATGCTGTAAAGCTCACGGCTGTTGAAGGCCCTGCGGGCGCTCGCAACCGCATGATCGACATCGGCTTTCCCGGCGCGCGCAACCTCGGCGATCTGTTCGCCCGTCGCCGGGTTCTCGATAGCGATCCGCCCCTTGTCGGACGCATCGACCCACGCGCCATTGATATAGTTCTGCCAGTATTTCTTGAGTTCGTGCATATCTTCTTCTCCGCAGCTTGCTTTCGTTTCTAGCATGAGGTTTCGGCAATGTACAGCGGTTGAGAAAGCACGGCAAGATTTTTTCCGCCGCGAGGGTTATCTGCGCGTGAAAGAGGCCTATATGACAGCCGCAGGTAACGCTCCAGTATAAGGGGGGGCAGGTGGAAACCGACGATCTATGCGTACATTTCCGGTCCGACAGCGCGGAGGAAGCGCTCTTTTCGTGGCTGATCGATGCGGGACTGAAAGGCGAGCGCATCCGTGATCTGTTTGTTCAGTTCTGCGAACGGCTGAACGAGGAAGGCATCATGGTGAAGCGCGCCAGCATCACGCATAGCGCCATTCATCCGCAGGTCAACGCCTTCATGCATATCTGGCGGCGGGGCGAGGGGCTGGTCAGCAACACCAACTTCCTGCATACCGACATACCGGGCGAAGGCTGGTTCGCGAGCCCCTTCTTCTACATGCTCTCCAACAATGTCGACATCCTGCACCGTCCGCTCGGGCCGGAAAGCGAGCTCGATTTTCCGGTCCTCGTAGAATTTCGCAACGCCGGGATGACCGACTGGTACGCGCAGGCGTTCGACTTCGGCTGGGGATTTGAGAATAAGCATCTCGAGCATTCCGCCGGGGTCATCACAAGCTGGGCGACGGACCGGCCGGGCGGCTTCAGCGAGGCGGAATTCAGCCTCCTCCGTCGCATCATTCCGGTGTTCGGCCTTGCCGTGAAGGGCATCGCCTCCTTCCGCACCGCGCAGTCGCTTCTGGAAACCTATATCGGCCGCAACACGGCGGGCAAGGTGCTCTCGGGCCAGATCCGGCGCGGTTCGGTCGAGAGCATCAATGCGGTTCTCATGCATGCGGATCTCCGCGGTTTCACCAGCCTTTCTGACGTGTTGCCGCAGGAAGCGCTGATCGACATGCTGGACCAGTATCTCGAATGTATAGCAACGCCGATCGAGACGGCGGGCGGCGAGATCCTGAAATTTATGGGCGACGGGCTGCTTGCGACATTCGAGATGCCCGTGACCGACCCGCGCGAGGTACAGCTTATCTGTGAGACGGCGCTCACCGTCGCGCGGCAGATGATCTCCGATGTCGACGCGATCAATGACGAGCGCGCCGCGGCCGGCGAGCCGGTGATGGAACTCGATATCGCGCTGCATGTCGGCGACGTGATGTATGGCAATGTCGGATCCGAAACGCGGCTAGATTTCACGGTGATCGGCCCGGCCGTCAATGAGGTGAGCCGGATGGAGGCGCTCTGCGAGCTGCTCGGCAGCCACCTTGTCGCCTCGGCGGATTTCGTCGGCCTTTCGCGCGGAAAAGCGACGGGGCTTGTCTCCTGCGGGCTGCATGAGCTGCGCGGCGTGCGGGAGCCGCTCGAGCTTTTCTGCGACCGCGCGCCCGCGGCGGCTGAGCACGCCCGGGTCTAGGTCTCAGCGCGCGGCTTTGCCGGCCGCCTTCACCTCATACATGGCTTCATCGGCCTTGCGAAGGATATCGTCGAGCTTCGTGTCGCCGTCATAGGCCGAGACGCCGATGCTGGCGGTCAGCCGGATGTCGCATCCGCGCGCGCTGAAGGCGGCGCCGGCGATCGCCTCGCCGATTGCGGCGGCGCGGCGGCGGCCATTCTCAAAATTGGTATGGGTCAGCACAAAGATAAACTCATCGCCGCCGATCCGCGCCACAAAATCGGAACTGCGGACATTCTTCTTCAAAAGGTCGGCGAGCAGGCACAGCGCCCGGTCTCCGGTGGCATGGCCGAAACGGTCGTTGATGCCCTTGAAATCATTGAGGTCGAGATAGGCGAGCACGCCCTCTTCGCGGTGTCGCCGGGCCGAGGCCAGCAGTCGTTCCATGAAATCCAGCAGGCCGCGCCGGTTGGCAAGACCCGTCAGTTCGTCCGTTGAGGAGAGCGCCTCCAGCTCGCGAATACGCTGCTGCTGCTCGCTGATATGCTGCTCGGCGCTGGCCGCGTAGGCGATGATGCGGTTGATAAGCTGCCAGTGCCGCCGTGCCGTCTGCTGATGCAGGCTGGATTTCAAAACGCTGGACAGGTCTTCCAGATGCGGGCCGATATCCGGGTCAAGCCCCAGCGGCAGCATGGAATGTGCGGATGGCGCATGTGACAGTGTTAAGGGCATTATATCTCTCCTTGAAGCCCGGCTCCCAATCGCTTCTGAAACTCTGATACCGTGTGGCCGGGCCGGCATGTTCTATTGCCTGACGAGAAGCAACAGGCATGCCAATTAATGCGCCGAAAAATTATTATGTTTTTCAAAGTGTTGGACGCCCGGGCTTGAATCCTGCAATTTTTAGGTTAATTTGTCCGGCAATTTATGCCCGCCGCTCCAGGAGAAAACTGCCGTCTTGCCATAATTCCGCTTAATCTCCTCGATAACACTTCACAGCGTCGCTGGAGACGTATAAAACTGGCGCTAAGGGGCGCCCGTCGCCGCCTGTAATTTCAAGCGAATGAAAGCGTGATCGTGATGCATGGGACCGGATTTCTAAAGCTTTTCACCGGCATTGTCGTCGCCCTTGTGATGGGGACCGCGCTTGCGAGCGCGCAGCCGCTTCGCCTTGCCTCGCATCAGGCCGTCTATGATCTGCAACTCGATCACAACCAGCAGGACAGCGGCTTTGAGGCCATCCTCGGCCGCGTCGCCATCAAGCTTGAGCAGAATTGCGAAGGGCTGATCGTCAACCAGCGGATGGTGCTGGAGATGAGCAACTTCGATGGCGACGTGATGATCTCCGATTACACCCTGGCGACATGGGAGGACAATGACGGGGGGCTGATGCGCTTCGACATGTCGAACCAGCTGAACGGCCAGCTGCTCGAGAAATATAGCGGCATCGCCGAGCAGCAGGAGGATGGCGTCTCCATCACCTTCCATGAGCCGGCGAAATCACGCCTTGACCTTCCGGCCGGCGTCATCTTCCCGGGCGAGCACAGCCGCCAGTTGATCAAGGCGGCAGCGGCCGGGCGCAAGCTTCTCTCGGCCCGTGTCTATGACGGCAACGGTGAAGAGGGGCTTTCCGACACCCTCGCGGTGATCGGCAAGGGGCAAACGCTGCTCGCGCCCGCTGAAAATGAGGAGGCGCTCCGCGGTCGCATGTACTGGCCGGTGCAGATCTCCTTTTTTGATCTACGCGAACAGCAGTCAGAGCCCGATTACAAGGTGGCGATGAAGATGTTCGATAACGGCGTCGCGACGGATATCCATCTCGATTATATCGACTTCTCCCTGAAGGGCAGGCTTTCGAGCCTCACCATGCTCGATATGGAGAAATGCTCCTGAGCGGCGGGCAGGCGATCGCACTGCCTGAAATCCTGATCAGTCCTCTGTCGTCGGCAGGCCGCGGCCGCGATTGATTACCGCATCCCCGAATTTTTCCCGCACGCGGTCGATGGCCGCTTCGATCTCGCGCACCCGGCCGCTGTCGCCGCCAAGTAGGTCCGGGCGGTCCGCGTCGGCGACATCGCCGAAACTGCTGATCCCGACGCCGATCAATCGAAACTGATGATCCATCGCGGCTTTCTCGAGCAGCGGGCGGACGGCCTTGTAGAGCGTCTCCGCAAGCTGCGTCGGCTGCACCAGTGTGTGGCTGCGGGTCAGGGTGCGAAAATCGCCGGTTTTCAGCTTGAGGGTAATTGTCTTTCCCGCCATATCCGCCTGTTTCAAACGCTTTGAGACTTTCTCGCAAAGTGGCCAGAGGCGCGCGAGAAGGACGGCCGTCTCGCCGATATCCGTCTCGAACGTCGTTTCCGCCGAGATGCTTTTGATCGCCCGGTCCGCCTCCACCCGCCGGTCATCTTCGCCGCGCGCAAAATGATAGAGCCGGCTGCCCATCGCGCCGTAGCGGGCGATCAGTTCCGCCTTGTCGCGCGATTGCAGCTGACCGATGCGACTGATCCCTTCCGATGCCAGCTTGCGCTCGAGCGCCTTCCCGACGCCCCAGATATCGCTGACGGGACGGGGGCTCAGAAAGTTGCGCGCTTCGGCCCGGCCAATGACCGCAAAGCCGTTCGGCTTGTCGAGATCGGAGGCGAGCTTGGCGAGATACTTGTTATAGCTGAGGCCGATGGAGACGGTGACGCCGATGGTCTCCTGAACCTCGCGGGCCAGCCACGCGACGGACTGCGCGGCGCTCCGGTGATGCAGACGTTCCGTGCCCGTGAGATCGAGAAAAGCCTCATCGAGCGAGAGCGGCTCCACATCCGGCGTCAGCTTATCGTAGAGCGCGCGGACGGCGCGGCTGACGGTGCGATATTTCGCCATATCGGGCGGCACGATCAGCGCCTCGGGGCAGAGCTGCTTCGCCTTGAAGAGCGGCATCGCCGAGCGCACCCCCGACATGCGGGCGATATAGCAGGCGGTGGTGACGACGCTGCGGGCGCTGTCATGGGCGACGATGACCGGCTTTGCCCGAAGCGCCGGATTGTCGCGCTTTTCCACCGCGGCATAGAAGGCGTCGCAATCAACATGGGCGATGGTGAGGTCAGCGAGCTCCGCATGATAAAGGAGGCGGGGCGAGCGACAGGCGGGGCAGCGCCCATCGGCGGGGCGCTCGCGCATATCAACGAGGGTGCAGCATTGTCGGCAGAGCCCGGCCATGCGGCGCCCGTCAGGAAAGCCCCGTCCCGATGTGACGGAGAATATGATCGCTGATTTCCGGCCAGCTGTGCAGGCGCACGTGGCAATCCTCCGCCGGGCCCAGCAGTTTGGAGAGGCGCGCATCGGCGATGTAATGCAGCCGCTGCACATGCGCCGCATGGGTGCTGACGGAACGGTGGTTGTGCGGAATGTCGTCGATGAAGAAGGCCGGCGCATCCAGCCCGTCGGTGAGGAAGCGCACGACCTCGCCCTTGCTGCCGATATTGGCGATCAGCGGAAAATCCATCCCGCCCTGCAGCAGGCTGCCGCGCCGCTGCTCGGCATATTTCGGCGGCACGTTGCTGAGGACGACGACCTGGGCATGATCGCTGAGGCTTGCAAGCCCCTCCGCCGCGCCCTCCACAACGGCGAGGCTTGCGCAGCGCTCATCGAAGAAATCCGTGAGGAGGCGGCCCACCTCCTGCTGCTCGATGGCCTCCTTCGAGGCAATGCGGCGGATATTTCCGGTTAGCGCGAAGGATGTCCAGTCGAAGTAAAGCTCGCGCGTTTCAAGAAATGCCTCAAGCCCCGCCATGAAGCTGAACAGCACCTCGTCGGCGTCGGTGATGACAAGCGGGCGCTGCTTGTCGATCTGCAGCGTCTCAAGCTGGGGCCGCACGTCGTCGTGAATACCGGCATACATAATCAGTAATCCTCTATCGGGGCGCCGGGAAGGGCCCTCCGCGCACGGGCAGGGGTCAGGGCGTCGATATTTTCATGGTCGCAGAACTCAATAAGAATATCTTCATGGGCCAGCAGAAAATCAAGGATGCCGGCCAACATCTCGCCGCTGTCCATCGCGCTTGCCAGATGGCGCGGATCAATTCCCGTCTCAAACATCAGCCGCTCCAGGGTTTTTTCGCGTCCCGCAACATAGGCAAGTGCCTGAAGAGCGACTATTTCGGCATTTTCGCGGTCCATTGAGTTTTATCTTTCTTTAAAACCGCTTACAGTAATGGAAAATTAAACATATATCTGTTTACTTGGATCGAATGATAGTCTCAAGCGTTGAAAAAGGGAACGGGGAAGCAGGCGGTAATCAGTCTATTTCCCGCTTCGGTCGCGTTTGACCTTAGGAATGAACGGGTTGAAAATGAAGACAGTATTGATTGTCGAAGACAACGACTTAAATATGAAACTGTTCCATGACCTCCTCGAGGCGCATGGTTACAACACCATTCAGACCAAGGACGGGATGGAGGCGCTCAGCCTCGCACGTGAACATTCGCCTGACCTGATTCTAATGGACATCCAGCTGCCCGAGGTCTCCGGCCTCGAGGTGACGAAATGGATCAAGGAGGATGAGGCGCTGAAGTCGATTCCCGTTATTGCCGTCACGGCATTCGCGATGAAGGGGGACGAGGAGAAGATTCGCGAAGGGGGATGCGAAGCTTATATTGCCAAACCGATCTCTGTCGAAAATTTCCTCAACATGGTCAAAGAATTTCTGAGCTAGATAATGTCTGCACGCATTCTGGTCGTTGACGACGTCATTCCGAACGTCAAAATTCTCGAGGCAAAGCTGTCTGTCGAGTATTATGACGTCGTGACGGCCTATAACGGTCCGGATGCGCTGAAAATCGCCCGCGAACAGCAGCCCGACCTGATTCTTCTCGATGTGATGATGCCGCAGATGGACGGCTTCGAGGTCTGTCGCCGCCTGAAGGAGGATCGTCACACCGCGCATATTCCGGTCGTCATGGTGACCGCGCTCAGCGAGGCGGCCGACCGCGTTCAGGGGCTGGAAGTCGGCGCGGATGATTTCCTCACCAAGCCCGTCGACGATCTCTCGCTATTCGCCCGCGTCAAGTCGCTGCTGCGCCTCAAGATGATGATGGATGAGTTCCGCCTGCGCGAGGAGACGAGCTCCGAGCTTGGCGTCATTTCGATGTCGGACCGCAAGGAGGAGGCAATCCAGCGCGCCCGCATCCTGGTGATCGACGATAACGAATATTCCGTCCGCCTCATCAGGGAAGTTTATGCCGAAACCTATGACGTGACGCTGGGATCGGATATGGAAGAGGCGCGCGTTCTCCTTAGCGGCGGGGATTTCGATCTCGTCGTCATCAGCCTCGATTCCGCCCATTTCGATCCGCTCCGGCTGTGTTCGCGCATTCGCAGCATGGAAGAAACCCGCCAGCTGCCGATTCTTACCCTTGTCGACGAATCGGATCGCGACAAGCTGATCAAGGGGCTGGACCTCGGGGTTAACGATTATGTGATGCGGCCTATCGATACCAACGAGCTGATCGTCCGCACCCGCACGCAGATCCTCCGCAAGCAGTATCAGGATCGTCTCCGCCATAATTTCCATCGCAGCCTTGAGCTTGCCGTCACCGACAGCCTGACGGGCCTCTATAACCGGCGCTACATGTCCAACCATCTGGATGCGATCCTGCAGCGCGCCCGGATGGATTATAAACCGGTCTGTGTCATGATCATGGATATCGATTTCTTCAAGCCGGTCAATGACACTCACGGCCATGATGTCGGGGACGAGGTGATCAAGGAATTCGCGCGGCGCATCGCGACCGGCGTGCGCGGCATCGATCTTGCCTGCCGCTACGGCGGGGAGGAATTCGTCGTGGTTATGCCGGATACCGAGATTTCGCTGGCGATGGCGGTTGCCGAGCGCCTGCGTCGCCAGATCGCGGACAAGCCCTTTGCCGCGCGCAAAGGCGCGATCTCGATCAATCTCACCTGCTCGATCGGTGTGACGGTTTCGGGCGAAGAGGAAATGGCGGACAGCCTGCTGAAACGCGCCGATGAAGCGCTCTACAAGGCGAAAAAGGACGGGCGCAACCGCGTCGTCGTGGCGCCCTCGAATGTCCGCTCCTTCTCCCAGCCGCCGGGAATCGCCGCGCGCTGAGGGTGGGTAATCAGACAATAAAAAAGGCCGCAGGTTGCGGCCTTGTTTTTTTGGGGCAAGCGACGTTACTTGATTTTCGCTTCCTTGAATTCCACATGCTTGCGGACGACAGGATCGTACTTGCGAACGACCATCTTCTCCGTCATCGTGCGCGGATTCTTCTTGGTGACATAGAAAAAGCCAGTGTCCGCCGTGCTTACCAGCCTGATTTTCAATGTTGTCGGCTTAGCCATGTCCGAAACTCCAGTCGTCTCCCGCGGCATCGCGGAAGTAAATTATGATCGAAGCCCGGAAAATACGGATTTAATCGGCGAAGTCAAGCGTTCAGCTTGAAAATTCGCAAAATTAACCCGCGCTCCGACGGCGGATCGCGAGGATGGCAATGACAATGAAGATCAGGCAGATCGCCGCGAAGGTGACGGGCATGCCGTGCGGCTCGTAGAAGTCCATGGCAAAGCCGGCGACGAGCGGGCCGAACAGGCTGCCGATGCCCCAAAGGGCGGTCACCGTCGTTGCCGCCATCATCAGATCGCCGCCCTTGAAATCCTGCCCCATGACGACGAGCGCAATCGTGTAGGTGCCGACCACCGCACCGCCCCAGAGGATCAGCAGCGGCCAGAGCAGCACGCTGTCGGGCATCACCAGCGGCAGCAGCAGCGCGCCGACAAGCCCGATGACGCCGCAGCCGAGCATCACCATGGCGCGGTCCAGCCGATCGGCGAGCCAGCCGACTGGAAACTGCAGCAGGATATTGCCGGCGAGCAGCGCGCTCGTCATCAGCACGGCAATCTCGAGCGTCTGCCCGTTCTTCACGCCGTAAACGGGCAGAAGTGCGAGGATGGAGCCGTCAAAAAAGGCGACCAACAGCGTCGCCGCCGTCACCAGCGGCGCAGCGCGGATGAAGGAGAGGATCGAATACTGGCTCTCCTCTCCGAGATCGGGAAAGCGGTCGCCGACCGCGAGAAAGGCTAGTCCGGCGGACAAGACGATCAGCGCCGAGACAATGAACGGCAGGCTGCCCTCCGCACCCATGATATTGATCAGCACCGGGCCGAAGGCATAGCCGAGCGTCATGGAGGTCATATAGATCGCGACCGTCCGCCCGCGCGTCTTTTCGTGGGCGATCCGGTTGAGCCACGCTTCGCTGATCAGGAACAGCACCGCCATCGCCACACCAATGACAAGGCGGAGGAAAAACCAGTAGTAGATATTATCCGAGAAGGAGAGCGCCCAGATCGAGAAGGCGGTGATCAGCAACCCCGACCACAGCATGAAACGCGAGCCGAAATAGCGGGTGCAGGCCGGAATGAAGGGGGAGATAATCAGAAAGGAAAGCGGCGGCAGGGCCCCCATCAGGCCGATCGTGCCGCTATCATAATTGCGCTTCTCCATAAGGAGCGAGATCAGCGGCACCGACAGGCTGAAGGAGACCGCCATCGCGGTCACTGCCGCAATGACCGCAACCAGGGCAACGCGGTTGTCGTGACCGCTCTCAGCCATGTTCGTAGTTGCGAATGAACGGTTTTCCTTTGTAGTAAGTGAACAGGGGCACGCTGCCGGGGATCGGGCAGGGCAGCGGTTCTTCCCGCTTTATCGTGCGATCGACCAGCTCCAGCACAAATTCCGTCACATCGACGAGCGGGACGTGATGCACCTCGGCAAGCGGGATCCAGCGCAGGTCGATCAGCTCGCCCGAGCCGCCGAGATCGCCGCCCGTGATATGCTGCGCATCGAGGGTAAGAAAGCGCGTATTGAAACGGATCGGGCTGACTGCGGGCGTGATCGCCCGGGCGATGAAGTTGAGCTGCGAATGATCCGGCCGCAGCGTTTCGCCCTCAAGGTCGCCGATAATCAGGCCGGTTTCCTCATGCGTCTCGCGCACCGCCGCATTGGCAATCGCATCGGCCATGTTGGCCGGCTGCGAGAGCTGTTCGGCGATTGAGGGATCAAGTGGCGCGAGTGGGGTCAGGGCGGCATCGGCCGTATCGACGCGCCCGCCCGGAAACACATAAACATCCGGCAGAAAGCGGTGCTTTTTCGAGCGGCGCCCCATCAGGACATACACATCGTCCGCCCGCTGCTCATAGATCACGAGGCTGGCAGCGTGACGGGGGGTGACGGGCCGTGCGGCCCCGAGAGGTGCACTCATTCTTCGCCGTATATCCGTTTGCCGTAGCGCATGTGAAAACGGGGCACAGGCAGCATCGGGTCCCGGGGCGGCTGCGTCTTGAAGAACTTGTCCGCATAGCCGAGGACCCGTTCCGTGATCAGCGGAATATTGAGTTCAAGCGCCTGTTCCAACGTTACCCATTTAAGATCGAGCAGCTCGCCCGATCCCTTGAGCTCGCCTTCCATCTGCTCGGCATCGGCAACAAAAAAGCGGGTGTTGAAGCGCTTCTTGCGGGCCGGCGGCGTCACTGCGCGGGCAATATAGTCGAGTTTCGAGAGATCGGGGCCATAATCGCCCTCGGCGAAGCCATCCCACAGGGGCGCACGCGGTTTGGGCGGTGTTTCATATGTGCCGATCAGGCGAAGGCCGGTCTCCTCAAAGGTTTCGCGAACCGCAGCGATGCCGAGGGCGCGGGCTCTCGCCTCCGTGCAGCCGCCCCGCACCAGACGCGCCAGCACGTCGTCGCGAAGGTCGTTGGCCGGGCGCACGCGGCTGTCGGTCGCGTCCACGCGGCCGCCCGGAAACACGTAAGTATTGGGCATGAAGCTGTGCTTGCCGCTCCGCTCCCCCATCAGGATCTCAACGTTCCTGCTGCTCCGGCGATAGAGGATCAGAGTGGATGCATCTTTCGGGCGCGGAGCCCGGCTGCCGTCTGTGCGATCATCCGCGACGGCGCGTTTTCTTTCCGTACTCATCTTTGAACTTTCCTTTTCCCTGAATATGCACTGACGGGAGCGGTAAGTCCATATGCTTTACGTGAAGTCGCCCCCGAAACCGTGCATCTGGCGGGCCCATTGCAGGCCGATCAGCGCCCCTTTCACCCGCGGCAGCAGCCACAGCGAGAAGGCCAGCGACAACGGCAGCCAGACAACGAGATGCACCCACATGGCGGGGTGGTACATCCGCTCCATCATCACCAGGCCGCTGATGATCACATGGCCGACAATGACGATAGTGAAATAGGGCGGGGCGTCGTCGGCGCGCTGGTGGTGCAATTCCAGCCCGCATCCCTCGCAGGTGTGATTTACTTTGATATATTTATAAAATACCCGCCCGACCCCGCAACTGGGACAGCGCTGACGCAGCCCGTTCATTAGGGCCTGACCAAGCGGTCTCGGCGATTTGACTTCAATTGACATTTGTTACCTACCTCTTGAAACAATGCGCCGCACTTTATCATTACTTAGGGGCCAATTCTAATCGCAAAAGACCTTTGCGACACTGTGCCGCAGAGTTCAGCGGGCACGCTCAGTGCGGCGTAATTTTTTCTTTGCCTTGGGCAGGGTTTGTTTCTTTTTCTTTCCGCCTTTTGCCGCTTTTGCCGATTTCACCCCCTTCGCCGGCTTTCTCGCGCTCTCGCCCCGGCGCGTTTTAGTTGTGCCCGGGCGGGATCTTGCGGCAGGCGCATTATCATCGCCGTCCTCAATGCGGACGATCATGCTGCCGGTCACGATATCGACCTCGCGGATGCGCACCATCAGCCGGTCGGCGAGGCGATAGCTCCGTCCTGTGCGCTCGCCGACAAGAAGATGCCGGTCGGGGTCGAAATGGTAATATTCATTGCCGAGCGAGGAAATCGGCGCAAGCGCATCGGCGCCGCTCTCGTCAAGGGTGACGAAGAGGCCGGCGCGGGTGACGCCCGAGACCTTGGCCGGGAAGATCTCGCCGACCTTGTTGGCGAGGAACACCGCGGTAAAGCGATCCGTCGTTTCGCGCTCCGCGATCATGGCACGCCGTTCGGTCGCCGAAATCTCGACGCCGATCTCCTCGAACTCCGCCGCTTCCTCCGGCTTCAGCCCGTCCTTGCCGAGCCCGAGGGCGGCAATCAGGCTGCGATGGACAAGGAGGTCCGCATAGCGCCGGATGGGCGAGGTGAAATGCGCGTAATTCGTGAGATGCAGGCCGAAGTGATGCAGGTTTTCGGGGCTGTAGACAGCCTGCGACTGACTGCGGAGGATCAGCGAACTGACCAGCTCGCGGTCGATCTCGTTTTCCGCCTGGGCCAGAATGCGGTTGAAGGTCGTCGTCGTGATCCGCTGCCCCTTGGCCATGCGGATATCCATCTCGGCGAGTGTCTCCTGCAAGCCCACAAGCTTGTCTGCCGTCGGCGGCTCGTGAACGCGGAACATGCAGGGGGCCTTGCGCTTGACGAGCGTTTCCGCCGCCGAGACGTTGGCCTGGATCATAAACTCCTCGATCAGCATATGCGCGGCGAAGCGCTCGCGCCGGTGCACGGCCTTGATGAAGCCGTCCTCACCAAACTCGATCCGGCGCTCCGGTATCTCGAGATCGAGCGGCTCGCGCCTGGCCCGTGCTATTTTGAGCGCCTCATAGGCGCCGTAGAGCGGGCGGATCACATCGTCATAAATCGGCGCGGTCTTTTCGTCCGGATGGCCCTCATGGGCATCCTGCACCTGTCGGTAGGAGAGCGAGGCGAGGGAGCGGATCATCGCGCGCATGAAGCGGTGGCGGAGTTTCCGGCCGTCCGCCGTGAACCACATCTGCACGGCGAGCACCGGCCGGTCGACATTCTCATGCAGGGAGCAGAGATCGCTGGAGAGCTCATGGGGCAGCATCGGCACGACGCGGTCGGGGAAATAGACGCTGTTGCCGCGGGTCCGCGCCGCCTGATCGAAAGGGCTGCCGTGGGTCACATAATGGGCGACGTCGGCAATCGCGACGATGATCTGCCAGCCGCCTTCGTTGGCCGGATCGTCATCGGGCGCTGCCCAGACCGCGTCATCGCGGTCGCGCGCATCGACGGGATCGATGGTGACGATGGGAAGGGCGCGAAGATCCGTCCGCTTGCCAAGGCGCACCGGCTTCGCGGCCAGCGCCTGCTCGATCGCGGCATCGTCGAAATGATCGGGAATGCCGTGCGTGTGTATGGCGATCAGGCTGAGCGAGGCGGCATCCTCCATCGGCCCGACACGCTGCGTGACGCGCCCTTCGGGCAGCGCGAGCGCCTTGCCGGGGAGAATATCGCACAGCACCACTTCACCGCTTCGCGCGCCCATCGAATTTTCTTCGCGCACGATAATCTCTTTTTTCAGCTTGCGGTTGGTCGGCTGCACCCGTCCGTCCTTGCCGACGCGGGTATAGACACCCAGCACTGGCCCGGCCGAGGCCTCAAGCACGCGGATGACCTTCGCTTCATAGCTGCCGTCCTTCTGGCGGGAGAGGCGGGCGAGAAAGCGATCGCCGACGCCAGGCGCGCTCACCCGGTCGCGATTGCCGGCCCGCACGATATGGATCACGGGCGGGGACGCTTCGTCCTGCCAGCTCGCGGGGCGGGCGACGGGCTCACCGTCCTTGTCGAGCCGCACGACCTCAATCACCGCGACGGTGGGCAGCGCGCCCTTCGGCGCGAGCTCGCGCTTGCGGCCCTGCTCGAGATGTCCCTCGTTTATCAGTTCTTTGAGAAGCTGTTTGAGATAGATACGGTCCGCGCCCTTGATATTGAACGCGCGGGCGATCTCGCGCTTGCCGACGGGCGTCTCGCTCTCGTCAATGAAAGCGCGGATCTGCTCCTTGCTCGGGAGGTGGTCAGCTTGTGACTTTTTCGGGGTCAAGATATCCTGTTTTCTGTCACCATGGACCGGTTATTCCGCCGCCGCTGATTTCTTGGCGGATGACTTTTTTGCCGGCGTTTTCGCCTTTGCCGCAGGCTTAGCCTTGGCCTTGGCGGGAGCTTTCGCCGCGGGTTTCGCCTTTGCCGCGCCCGTCTTTTTTGCGAGCTTCGGCTTCTTGCCGCCCTTCTCGGCGCGCTCGGCAAGCAGGGTGACCGCTTCATCGAGCGTGATCGTCATCGGATCAGAGCCCTTCGGGATCGTCGCGTTGATGCCGCCGTGGGTGACATAGGCGCCGTAGCGTCCGTCTTTTACCAGGATATCCGCCTCATCGGCCGGATGCGCCCCAACAACACGAAGCGCCGAGGTGCCGCGGCTCGCGCCGCTCCGGCCCTTGGCTTCAGCCAGCAGCTCGACCGCGCGGTTCATGCCGACGGTCAGCACTTCCATGCTGCTCGGCAACTTGCCGTATTTCCGATCGCACTCGACATAGGGACCATAGCGGCCAAGCCCGGCGGTGATCATTGCGCCGCTTTCGGGATGCGGGCCGATCTCGCGCGGCAGGCCGATCAGCTGCACGGCAAGGTCGAAATCGAGATCCTCGATCGGGATATCCTTCGGGATCGAGACGCGCTTCGGCTTTTTCTTCGGCTCCGCCTCGCCAAGCTGGAGGTAGGGGCCGTAAGGGCCGCTTCGAAGCGTGATCATCAGGCCGGTCTCGGGATCCTGACCCAGCTCCTTCGGCCCCTCATCGGCGCTTGCATCCGCCTCCTCGGCGCCGTCGCCGAGTTTGCGGGTGAAGCGGCAGTCGGGATAGTTGGAGCAGCCGATAAAGGCGCCGAAGCGGCCGGTCTTCAGGCTGAGACGCCCGCCGTCACATTTCGGGCAGGCGCGCGGATCCTTGCCGTCCTCCGTCTCGGGGAAGATATGCGGGGCGAGGACGCGGTTCAGCTCCTCAAGCACGTCCGCGACGCGAAGCTCCGCCGTGCCTTCCACCAGCGTATTGAAATCAAACCAGAAATCGCGCAATACCTGCTTCCAGTCAATTTTGGCGGCCGTGATGTCGTCGAGCTTTTCTTCAAGCTGCGCCGTGAAATCATATTCTACATAGCGCGTGAAGAAAGAGGCGAGAAAGGCGGTGACGAGCTGTCCCTTATCCTCGGGGATAAAGCGTTTCTGCTCGATGCGCACATAGTCGCGCTCCTGCAGCACCGAGATGATCGAGGCGTAAGTCGACGGCCGGCCGATGCCAAGCTCTTCGAGCTTTTTCACGAGGCTTGCTTCCGAATAGCGCGGCGGCGGCTCGGTGAAATGCTGATCGGCGCGCACATCGGCGGTTTCCACCTTCTCGCCCGAAGTGACGGGGGGCAGGCGCCTGCCGTCCTCATCCTCGCCCGATTTATCATCGCGCCCCTCCTCATAGAGCTTGAGGAAGCCCGGAAAGCGGACAACGCTCCCCGTCGCGCGCAGGATCTGGCCTGCGCCGTCGCTGAAATCAATGGTCGTGCGCTCAAGCACGGCGCTCGCCATCTGGCTCGCGATGGTGCGCGTCCAGATCAGCTCATAAAGGCGCAGATGTTCCTGATCGAGATATTTTGCGACCATCGCGGGCGTCCGCGAAAGATCGGTCGGGCGGATCGCCTCATGGGCTTCCTGCGCATTCTTTGATTTCGATTTATAAAGTCGCGGCTTTTCGGGGAGGAAGTCCGCGCCATATTCTTTTTCGATCACGCCTCGGGCGCTGTTCACTGCTTCCATGGCGAGGCTGACGCCGTCGGTTCGCATGTAGGTGATCAGGCCTTGCGTCTCGCCGCCGAGATTGAAGCCCTCATAGAGTTTCTGCGCGACCATCATCGTCCGCTTGGCGCCGAAGCCGAGCTTGCGGGAGGCTTCCTGCTGCAAGGTCGATGTGGTGAAGGGCGGCGCGGGGTTGCGCTTCGCCGGCTTTTGCGTGACCTCGGCAATATGGAACGTGCCGGCGCGCACCTTGTCGGCCGCCGTCGTTGCCGTCGCCGCGTTCGGGAAGGCGAATTTATCGAGTTTCTTCCCCTCATACTGGATGAGGCGGGCCGTGATGCTGTCTTTCTTGTCGGTCAGGAAGTCGGCGTCGATGGTCCAGTATTCTTCTGCCTTGAATGCCTCGATCTCAAGCTCGCGTTCGCAGATGAGACGGAGCGCAACCGATTGTACCCGGCCCGCCGACTTCGCGCCCGGCAGCTTCCGCCAAAGGACCGGCGAGAGGGTGAAGCCGACGAGATAGTCAAGCGCGCGGCGCGCCTGCTGCGCGTTCACGAGATTCATGTCGAGCTCGCGCGGATTGGCGATGCCTTCGAGAACGGCGCGCTTGGTAATCTCGTTGAAGACGACGCGGCTCACCTTCGCGCCTTTCAGCTTCTTCTTCTCCTCCATCACCTTCAGCACATGCCAGGCGATGGCTTCCCCCTCGCGGTCCGGGTCGGTCGCGAGATAGAGATTTTCCGCGCCGTCGAGCGCATCGGCAATGGCCTTGATATGTTTCGCGGACTTCGCATCATTCTGGTAATGCATGGCGAAATCGCGATCCGGTTCGACAGAGCCGTCCTTCGATGGCAGGTCGCGGATATGCCCGTAGGAAGCAAGGACAATAAAATCCTTGCCCAGATATTTGTTGATCGTCTTGGCTTTTGCGGGGGATTCAACAACGACTACGTTCATATCACTACCGGAGGCTTCCTTTTCATTTTTCGGGATCGGCTAGCTCACATCCCGTGTTATATAGACACGCTAGAGGGCGATGGAAACCCTATTCCCAAAATGGCGTTCTATTCTGCCTGCCAGCTCCAGTTCAAGTAAAATCGTCAGGACGAGGGCGGGCGACTGCCCGCTCTGACGGATAATCTCGTCAATTTCGATGGGTGCAGCGCCGAGAAGATCAATGATTTCAGGTCGCGCGGCATCGAGTTCCGCCTCGGAGGCAAGTTCCGGCGAGAAGAGCGGGAGGAGCGGGCGATCAGGCTCGCCAAGCGGACGGCGGCGCAAGGCCGCGAGCGCTTCAAAAATTTCATCGGCATCTTCGATCAGGTTGGCGCCGGCGCGGATCAGCCCGTTGGTGCCGCGGGCGCGCGGATCGAGCGGGGAGCCGGGGATTGCGAACACCTCGCGTCCCTGGTCAAGCGCCATGCGCGCGGTAATCAGCGATCCGGAGCGGGGCGAGGCTTCGGCCACCAGCACGCCGAGGGCAAGGCCTGAGATCAGCCGGTTGCGGCGCGGGAAATGGCGCGCCTGCGGCACGGTCGCGAAGGGCTGCTCGGCGATGATGCAGCCGCGCGCGGCAATCTCCGCATAGAGGGCCTCATTTTCCTTGGGGTAAATATAGTCAATACCGCCGCCGACCACGGCGATGGTGCCCCCGTCGAGCGCGGCGTCATGCGCGGCCGTGTCGATGCCGCGCGCAAGGCCCGAGGCGATGATGAGGCCGCCCCTTGAAAGCTCGCCGGCAATCTGCCGCGTGAGACGGATCGCCGCCGCCGAGGCGTTGCGCGCACCGACGATGGCAAGGGTGTCGCGGTTCAGCAGGTCGGCATGGCCGAGAACCGAGAGGATTGGCGGCGGATCGGCAATGGCGCGAAGCGGCTTCGGATAGTCGGGCTCGATCGCGGCGATCATCCGCCCGCCAAATTTTTCGAGCGCCGCCATCTCGCGTTCGGCGGCGGAGGCGGGAAAGACGCGGATCGCTCTCTTGCTGCCGCCCCGGCGCGCAAGCTCGGGCAGCGCGTCAAGGGCTTTTGCCGCCGTCCCGAAGCGCCCCACGAGCTGGTAAAAAGTCATCGGGCCGACATTTTCGGAGCGGATCAGCCGTAGCCAATCCAGCCGTTCGCTGCGGGAAATTGCGCGCGTCTGCTCCATGCAGCGAAGGAAACAGGAAGTTTCATGGCGCGTCAATTGAATTTTATAGTTAATACTACACCTATTTATTGCCGCCGCCGCGGCTCCCTCTCAGCGAAAGCGCGGTTTGACATCGAAGAGACCGCGGAGCGAAAAGCGCCGTCGCGGCGGCGCTTCGGGCGTCTTTACTGCGTTCACCTCGTCCTCATCGAGGACCGCTTCATCCGCGGCGGGCGGAGGATCTGTCTCATTGGCCTCGGCAGTCACCATTTCCGCGTCGCTCTGAACTGCCGCGCGCTGGCGGAGAAGTTCCGCAACCGCGTCGATATCGGCGAGCAGCCGCGCCTCCTCCTCCGCCTCGCCGAGGAGGAGCGGTTCCAGCTCCGGCGCGGGCGCAGTGGGCGGGGGCGGCCCGGGGCTCGGTGCAGGCGCGGGGGAGGGCGCGGGCGCGTTTCCGGCGGCGGACCGGGTGCGGCGGTGAAATCTCGCAAGTTTGCGGCGAAGATGGAACGCTTTGTCCTTTGGCATCTTGGGCCCCTTGTCCGGCTCAACTGGCGGGGCGGGCTGAGGCTGAGGTTGATCCGTCGCCCCGGACGCGGCCATCTGGCGCGCCCGCGCCGCGTCAATCGCCGCCTGCTCGCCCGCAAGATAGGCCGCGCAGAACGCCGCCCGCTGCCGTGTCATCTCGGCCCGGGAGGCCCGGGCGCGCGCGGCATACGCGGCGCGCGCGGCCTGTTGCAGCCGCTGCAGGCGCGCGATATCGCACTCGATGCGCAAGGGAAAGACACTCATCTGGCGCTTCCGCTCCGGTTAGCTCTCGCAGTTAAACGGCGGAAGCGAATGCGTTGTGATCAGGATTTTTTGGCGGCCCCGATGCGCGGTTCGGCACCCCGCAGCAGCCTCGCGATATTTTCCCGGTGGCGGATGAAGATCAGCACCGCCATAAAGATCGCAAGCTCGATCCGCTGCATATCGCCGTAATATGTCTCCCCAAGCGGCGCGAAGGAGAGAAAATGGAGATAGAGCGGGGCGAGCGCCGCACTCACCAGCGCGGCAAGGGACGAGAAGCGGAAGATCAGCGCCGTCAGCAGCCAGGTGAGGGCGGCGGCAAGCCCGGCCGGCCAGCTGATCGCGAGCATAACGCCAAGGAAGGTGGCGACGCCCTTGCCGCCCTTGAACTTCAGCCAGATGGGGAAGAGATGGCCGATAAACGCCGCGCCGCCCGCGAGCACGGCATAATCCTGCGTGAGAAAATAGTTGGCGAGCAGCACGACGAGCGCACCCTTACCGCCATCGAGAAGGAGCGTCGCGAGCGCGAGGCCCTTGCGGCCCGTCCGAAGCACGTTGGTCGCACCGATATTGCCCGAGCCAATTTTCCGCACATCGCCAAGCCCGGCCATTTTGGTGAGCAGCAGCCCGAACGGGATGGAACCGATGAGATAGCCGATGATTGCCGCCGCGAAAAACGGCCAGGTGAAGCTGAGATCGCCAAGCGGTTCAGGCATCGCGCGCCCCCCTGCTCATCGCTGAAAGACCGTCTTGCCGCCGACGAGGGTGCGCATGACCCGGCCTTGCAGCAGATGGCCGTCAAAGGCGGTGTTTTTCGATTTGGAGAGTAGCTCCTCGCCCTTCACCTGCCAGGGGGCTTCGGTATCGAAAAGGATGAGATCGGCCGCCGCGCCTTTTTTGAGCGCCCCCGCATCGAGCCCGAGCAGCTTCGCCGGCGCGACCGTCATGATGTGCAGCAGGCGGAGGAGGCTGACATCGCCATTATGATAGAGGCGAAGGCTGACCGGCAGCATGGTTTCAAGCCCGATGACGCCGGGTTTCGCCTGCGCAAAGGGCACGCGCTTGCTGTCGGCGCTCTGCGGCAGATGCTGCGAGGAGATGACATCGATCGTCCCGTCGCGGATCGCCTCGACCACAGCGCGGCGTTCCTCCTCCTCGCGAAGGGGCGGGGAGACGCGCGCAAAAGTGCGGTATTCGCCAAGTTCAAGATCATTCAGCGCATGGTAATGCGGCGCGGTGCCGGCGGTGACGTTGAGGCCTTCGTCCTTCGCCCGGCGCATGGTGTCGAGCGCATCGCGGGTGCTGAGATGCGCCGCGTGCCAGCGCCCGCCGGTCATTTTGACAAGCCGAATATCGCGCTCGACGAGGATCGCCTCGGCGCAGGCCGGGATGGATTTAAGACCCATGAAGGTCGCGGTGCGCCCGCCTGTCATGACGCCGCCCGACGCAAGGCCCGGGTCTTCCGCATGGACGATCAGCGGGCGATCAAACATGCTTGCATAGGCGAGCGCGCGGCGCATCAGGTTGATGTCGCCAATGGCGAACTGCCCGTCGCTGAAGGCGACCGCGCCGGCATCGGCAAGGAGGCCAAACTCGGCCATCTCGCGCCCCGCAAGGCCCTTGGTGAGCGCCGCCGTCACCACGACATTGACGGCTGAGCGCGCCTTCGCCCGCCGCAGCACCATCTCGACAATTGCCGGATCATCAATAACCGGTTCGGTCGCGGGCATGGCGTTGATGGTGGTGACCCCGCCGGCCGCGGCCGCCATCCCGGCACTTTCCATCGTCTCACGGTGTTCCTTGCCGGGCTCGCAAAGATAGGCATGCGCATCGATAAGGCCGGGCGAGAGGCAGAGCCCGCCGCACTCCTCAACCGTTGCGCCGTCCGGAATATTACCCGATTTGATATGCCCGCCCCAATCGAGGATTTTGCCCTTGTCGATCAGCACGCCGCCCCGGGTATCTGTCTCTGTCGCGGGATCGAGCAGGCGGGCGTTAAGGAGCGCAAGAGGAGGTGTCGCCATCAGTCTGCCCCCCGCGTCAGGAGATCGAGACAGGCCATGCGTACTGCAACGCCCATCTCCACCTGCTCGGAAATGGCGCTGTTGTTGAGATCATCGGCGGTTTCGCTGTCGATCTCGACGCCGCGGTTCATCGGGCCGGGGTGCATGATCAGCGCATCCGGCTTCGCCACGCTGAGCTTTTCCGCATTCAGCCCGTAGAAATGGAAATATTCGCGGATCGAGGGGACGAAGGAGCCCTGCATCCGCTCCGTCTGCAGCCGCAGCATCATAACGATATCGGCATCTTTCAGCCCGTCTGACATTCTGTTGTACACCTCGACGCCCATCTTCTCCGCGTTGGAGGGGATCAGCGTCGTCGGCCCGACGATGCGGACCCGCGCGCCCATGATGTTGAGCAGCGCAATGTTGGAACGGGCGACGCGGCTGTGCAGGATATCGCCGCAGATGGCGACGATCAGCCCTTCCAGCCGGCCCTTGCGGCGGCGGATGGTCAGCGCATCGAGCAGCGCCTGCGTCGGATGCTCATGGCTGCCGTCGCCGGCGTTGATGACGGCGCAGTCGACTTTCTGCGCAAGAAGATGCGGCGCGCCCGAATCGCCGTGGCGGATGACCAGCACATCGGGGTGCATGGCGTTCAGGGTCATCGCGGTGTCGATCAGCGTCTCGCCTTTTTTGACCGAGGACGAATCAACCGCCATGTTGATAACATCGGCGCCAAGCCGCTTGCCGGCCAGCTCGAACGAGGTGCGGGTGCGCGTCGAATTCTCGTAGAAAAGATTGATCTGCGTCTTGCCGCGGAGGAGATCGCGGTTTTTATCCGCCGTGCGCGAGAGCTTTGCGTAATGTTCGGCGAGGGATAATATTTCGCGAATATCGTCGGCGCTGAGCCGCGCGATATCGAGAAGATGCCGATGGGCAAATTTTTTGAGATCGGATGTTGTCATTAAAAGTCAACTGTATAGCCAGCTTGGCGAGGAGCGGCAAGCGCAAGATGATATTTTTGCGCGCAACCTTAGCGCATCGCGTCCAGCGCGCCCTGCAGGATGA
This sequence comes from Sneathiella sp., assembly GCF_036844445.1. Taxonomy (GTDB): domain Bacteria; phylum Pseudomonadota; class Alphaproteobacteria; order Sneathiellales; family Sneathiellaceae; genus Sneathiella. The sequence goes on from NZ_DAIUFV010000003.1 coordinate 123,623, forward strand.
AGGCAGCGGCCATTTTATCGACGGCTTTCGCCCGTTTCGCCCGCGAGGCGTCCGCTTCCAGCATCGTCCGCGTCACCGCGACGGTGGAGAGACGCTCGTCCTGAAAATACATCGGCAGGTCGAACAGCGCCTCGAGGTTCTTCTGGAACTGGCGAATCGACTGGCAGCGCGGCCCCTCGCTGCCGTCCATATTGATCGGCAGGCCGATGACGAAACCGCCGATGTTCCATTCCTCGACAATTCGTGCGATTTCCGCCGCATCCGCCTTGAATTTTGTCCGCTGGATTGTCATAAGGGGCGTGCTGACCTTGAGCGCGGTGTCGGAAATGGCAAGGCCGATGGTTTTCGTGCCCGGATCCATCCCGAGCAGGCGTTTGTCGCGGGGCAGCAGATGTTTCAGATGGGTGGGGTTGTCGAGGAGCATCGCATACGCTAGTTTGCAGCCACTGTCGGTTTGGCGCCAGTTTTTAAGGATTGGTTCTGCCGGGCCGACCCTCCGGACAGCTTCTAATACAGCAAAGGGTGACAGATGTCGCTTGATAAAGCCACGGTGGCGAAAGTCGCCAATCTGGCCCGCATCAGGATCGAGGAAGATGACCTCGAACCGATGGCGGCCGAACTGAACAATATCCTGGGCTGGGTTGAACAGCTTGCCGAGGTCGATACCGAGAATGTCGAGCCAATGACGTCGGTTGCCGAGATGCGCCTGCGCTGGCGCGAGGATGTGGTCTCCGACGGCGGCTATGTTGAGGACATTGTCGCCAATGCGCCAAGCGGCGAGGACGGCTATTTCGGCGTGCCGAAAGTGATCGAATAATGACGGATCTGACCAGACTGACCATCGCCGCCGCCCGTGACGGGCTGGCCAAAGGCGATATCTCGGCGCGCGAGCTTGCTGCCGCCCATATCACCGCAATGAGCGCTGCCAAATCGCTCAACGCCTATATTACTGAGACGCCGGAGCAGGCGGTGGAGCAGGCGACCGCGTCGGACGCGCGCCGCGCCAAGGGTGAGGCCGGCAAGCTCGACGGCATCCCGCTCGCCATCAAGGACCTGTTCTGCACCAAGGGTGTGCTGACGACCGCCGCCTCGCATATTCTCGATGGCTTCATGCCGCCCTATGAGAGCACGGTCACCGCGAACCTCTGGCGCGAAGGGGCGGTGCTGCTTGGCAAGACCAATCTTGACGAGTTTGCCATGGGCTCCTCCAACGAGACGAGCTTTTACGGCAATGTGGTGAACCCGTGGCGACGCCAGAGCGATAACGCGGCTTTGGTGCCGGGCGGCTCCTCCGGCGGCTCGGCTGCGGCGGTCGCGGCCTTTACCGCGATGGGCGCAACCGGCACTGATACCGGCGGCTCGATCCGCCAGCCCGCCGCCTTCACCGGCATCACCGGCGCCAAGCCGACCTACGGCCGCTGCTCGCGCTGGGGCGTCATCGCCTTTGCTTCCAGCCTCGATCAGGCGGGACCGATGGCGCGCACCGTGCGCGACTGCGCGATTATGCTCGAAGCGATGGCCGGGTTTGACCCGAAAGACAGCACCAGCGTCGATCTGCCGGTGCCGAATTTCGAAGCGGCGCTGACCGGCGATATCCGTGGCCTTAAGATCGGCATTCCGAAGGAATACCGGTTGGAGGGCATCAACGCCGAGATCGACGCGCTCTGGCAGCAGGGCATTGACTGGCTGAAAGCGGCCGGCGCGGAAATTGTCGACATCAGCCTGCCGCACACGAAATATGCGCTGCCGGTCTATTACATCATCGCGCCCGCGGAAGCATCCAGCAACCTCGCGCGCTATGACGGCGTGCGTTATGGCCTTCGCGTCGAGGGATCGGATCTCAACGACATGTATGCGAGGACGCGCGGCGAAGGCTTCGGTGATGAAGTGAAGCGCCGCCTGCTGATTGGCACCTATGCCCTGTCGGCGGGCTATTATGATGCCTATTACCTGAAGGCGCAGAAGGTCCGCGCGCGCATTGCCGAGGATTTCCGCGCCGCTTTCAAAAACGTCGATGCGATCCTGACCCCGACTGCGCCCTCGGCCGCCTTCGGCTTCGGCGAGAAGGGAGACGATCCGCTCGAGATGTATCTTAACGATGTTTTCACCGTCCCGGCGAGCCTTGCCGGCCTGCCCGGCCTTTCGCTGCCGGCCGGTTTGTCGAAGGACGGGTTGCCGCTTGGCCTGCAGGTGATCGGCCGTCCGTTTGATGAGGAAACCATGTTTCGCGTCTCGGGCGTGCTGGAGGAGGCCGCCGCCTTCACCGCAAAGCCCGCCGACTGGTGGAGGGGGTAACAATGGGTATGATTATCGAAGGCGCGACCGGCGACTGGGAAGTTGTGATCGGTCTTGAAGTCCACGCGCAGGTGACCACCGCATCGAAGCTCTTCTCCGGTGCCTCCGCGGCCTATGGCGCGGCGCCCAACAGCCAGGTCTCCTTCATCGACGCGGCGATGCCGGGCATGCTGCCGGTTATCAACGGACACGCGGTGGAGCAGGCGGTGCGCACGGGCCTCGGCCTCAAAGCCCAGATCAACAAATATTCGGTGTTCGATCGGAAGAATTATTTCTATGCCGATCTGCCGCAGGGCTATCAGATCAGCCAGTATCTGCAGCCGATCGTCGGCAAGGGCGTGATCACCATCGATCTCAAGAACGGCGAGACGCGCGAGATCGGCATCACCCGCCTGCATCTTGAGCAGGACGCCGGCAAGAGCCTGCATGACCAGCACCCGAACCAGACCTTCGTCGATCTCAACCGTTCCGGCGTGCCGCTGATGGAGATTGTCTCCGAGCCTGACATGCGCTCGCCTGAAGAGGCGGCGGCTTATGTCAAGAAGCTTCGCAGCATTCTGCGCTATCTCGGCACCTGCGACGGCAATATGGAAGAGGGCTCGATGCGCGCCGATGTCAACGTCTCGGTCCGCCGCATCGGCGAGGGCTATGGCACGCGCTGCGAGATGAAGAATATCAACTCCATCCGCTTCATGCAGCAAGCGATCATCTATGAGGCCAACCGCCAGGTCGATATTCTGGAATCGGGCGGCACGGTCGATCAGGAGACGCGGCTCTACGATCCGGACAAGGGCGAGACGCGCTCCATGCGCTCGAAGGAAGAGGCGCATGACTATCGCTACTTCCCGGACCCGGACCTGTTGCCGCTCGAATTTGACGATGCGTTCATCGAGCGGATCCGGGCCGAGCTGCCGGAGTTGCCGGACGATAAAAAGGCCCGCTTCATCAACGAGCTCGGCCTTTCCGCCTATGACGCGGGCGTGCTGGTCGCCGAAAAGGAGGTTGCCGATTACTTCGAGGCTGTGGCCGCGGGACGCGATGCCAAGCTCGCCGCCAACTGGGTGATCGGGGAGCTGTTCGGCCAGCTCAACCGCACCGGCAAGGATCTTGCCGAGAGCCCGGTCGGCGCCGCGGCGCTCGGGGAGCTGATTGACCTCATCAAGGACGGAACCATCTCCAACCGTATCGCCAAGGAGGTCTTCGAGGAGATGTTCGAGACCGGCAAGGCGGCCAAGGCCATCGTTGAGGAGAAGGGGCTGAAGCAGGTCTCTGACAGCGGCGCCATCGAGGCGGCCATCGATGCCGTGATTGCCGCCAACCCCGACAAGGTTGCCGAATACCGCTCCGGCAAGGACAAGCTCTTCGGCTTCTTCATGGGGCAGGTGATGAAGGAAACGCAGGGCAAGGCTAACCCCGGGGTCGTCACGGACGTTCTGAAAGCCAAGCTGAACGGCTGAGGCTTGATATTACTGGTTCTGCGGAGCGCGGTGTGGTAGGGGATGCCGCACCGCGTTTTTTATGACCGGACCTTAAGGATCATCTCCGTTTCACATATATGACTTTACTGCCCAGAGCAGCATAAAGGTCGGAAAGGCAAAGATATAGGCGGCTTCGCGGAGCTTGCTCGTCTTCGGCTGGCGGGATTTATTTTCGCGCTTTTGCATGTTGATCTCCTGCATATTGGTGGTGCGGGCTTAAATTCGCGCCTTCATGCCGGCTTCTCGCATGTGCAGCATTGATCCTGATCAATGTTTTTGCATTTCATGTTTTCGTTGTATAACAATGGCTTGCAGTCAGAGAAGAACGATCTCCAGCCGGTATGGCGCGTGGCTGGTGATCTGGATGATTTCCATATCATGATGCGTCGGGGTCGACTTGCGGCAGGTGAGGCCCCAGGCGGTCACGTCGATGCGGCAGATCAGCCCGTCGTATTTGAGCGGGATCTGGTATCCCGAGGTCGGGCCGGTGCAGCGGCAGCGGTAATAGCGGAATGCGGGCAGAAAGGGCGGCGGCGCCGTGATCCAGGTCAGGCCATCGGCCTCCAGCGCCTGATATTTCAGGTTGCGGTTCTCGATTGTGCTGATGAGGGCGATGTGGGCTTCAAGGGGCATTCGGTCTGTCCTTATGTTTAGCCAGACTGACGCGCCGGCAGGGGCGGCTGTGAGCGCCGTTGCGGCGATTTTTGTTCGGGATGGGCGGGCGATCTGCTAGGCTCAACGGATGCAGTGGATCGACAGCGGAATACTCGTCAGCCTGCGCAAGCACGGCGAAAACAGCGTGATTATTCATGCCTTTACCCGCGATCACGGGCGCGCGGCCGGGCTCGTCCGAGGCGGCGTCGGGCGGCGGCTGCGCGGCATTTTGCAGCCGGGAAACGAGTTGCGACTGAGTTGGCGCGGTCGGCTCGCGGAGCATCTTGGCAGCTTCACGGTCGAGGCCGAAAAAACCCGCGCCGGGCTGTTGTTCGAGGCGGGTGATGCGCTCATCGCGGCGAGCACGGCGCTCTCGCTCCTCGATATCGTACTGCCCGAGGGGGAGGCGCATCCCGCGCTTTTCGAGGCGACGGGGCTGCTGCTCGATGCGCTCGGCGACGCGCCGGAACATTGGCCGCTTTTGCTCGCCCGCTGGGAGCTCGGGCTGCTGCATGAAATCGGCTACGGTCTCGATCTCAGCCACTGCGTCGTGACGGGCGCGACGGCGGATCTTGTCTATGTCTCGCCGAAATCGGGCCGCGCGGTGAGCCGGGAGGCGGGGCGGCCCTATCACGACCGGCTGCTGCCGCTGCCCGCCTTTCTGCGCCGGGCCGCTTTAGGGCCGGAGGCGGCGGAGGCATTGCCGCCGGATGAGATCAGCGAGGCGGATTTTCTCTCGGCGCTCCGGCTGACCGGATATTTCCTTGAAAAATTCATGGCCGGACACCACCCGAAGGCGCAGCTTGCGGCGCGCGGGCGGATGATGGCGGCGCTCGCCCGGAAATATGGCGAGAATGCCCCTTAAAGGCCGCAAAAGCCCTCAATCTATCAGCGGGAGACCGCGCGGGGAGGTGCGGGCGCATTTTGCCGCAGCTTCACGATAGACAGGAGAGCCGAAACCGGATAAATAGAACTGAATATATCTTAATTGCCGGGATGGTGGCGATATGGCGGGCGGGCGCCCGCAAGGAACGCCGGGGCAGCGGAAAACCGCGTTCTGCCCGGTAAAAGAGGGTGAACGGGTGCAGGATTTGCAGGTGCGCAAGGGTGGCTCAATGATTTTTCCACTCCCCAAAGCGGAATGTAATGGTATATAGGGCGCATGAGTGAACATTCCCCAGTTACCCCCGGCGAGATCGTCCCGACCTCGCTCAAGGACGCCATCAGCGAGCGCTATCTCGCCTATGCGATGTCCACCATCATGTCCCGATCGCTGCCCGATGTCCGCGACGGGTTGAAGCCGGTCCACCGGCGCCTTCTCTACGCCATGCGGCAGTTGAAACTGGATCCCAATTCCGGCTTCAAGAAATGCGCCCGCGTCGTCGGCGATGTGATCGGTAAGTATCACCCGCATGGCGACCAGTCGGTCTATGACGCGCTCGTTCGCCTCGCGCAGGAGTTCGCGCAGCGCTACACGCTGGTGGAAGGGCAGGGCAACTTCGGCAATATCGACGGCGATAACGCCGCGGCGATGCGATATACGGAGGCGCGCCTCACGGTGGTCGCCGAAATGCTGCTGCGCGATATCGATCAGGATACCGTCGATTTTCGCCCGACCTATGACGGCGAGGATCATGAGCCGGTGGTGCTGCCGGCGGCGTTTCCGAACCTGCTCGCCAACGGCTCGGCCGGCATTGCCGTCGGCATGGCGACGTCCATTCCGCCGCATAACGCGGTTGAGCTGGTGAACGCGCTTTTGCACCTGCTGAAGTTCCCGAACGCCGGGATCGACAAGCTGATGGAATATATTCCCGGCCCCGATTTCCCGACCGGCGGCGAGCTTGTTGAAAAGACGGAAAACATCCGCGAGGCTTATCTCACCGGGCGCGGCAGCTTCCGCCTCCGGGCCCGCTGGGAGGTTGAGGATCTCGGCCGCGGCACGTGGCAGATCGTGGTCACCGAAATCCCCTACCAGGTGCAGAAAAGCAAGCTGATTGAACGCCTTGCGGAGCTGATCCAGACACGGAAACTGCCCTTCCTCGCTGATGTACGTGACGAATCGGCAGAGGATATCCGCCTCGTGCTGGAGCCGCGCAGCAAGAATGTCGACGCCGAAATGCTGATGCAGGGGCTGTTCCGCCTCAGCGATCTGGAGACCCGCTTCTCGCTCAATATGAACGTGCTGGATGCCAGCCAGACGCCGCGGGTGATGAGCCTCCGCGAGGTGCTGCAGGCCTTCCTCGATCATCGTTTCGAGGTGTTGATCCGCCGCTCGAATAACCGTCTTGGCAAGATCGGGGCGCGGCTAGAGGTGCTGGACGGCTATCTCATCGTCTATCTCAATCTCGATGAGGTGATCCGCATCATCCGCGAGGAGGATCATCCGCGCCAAAAGCTGATGGAGACCTTCCATCTCACCGAGAATCAGGCCGAGGCGATTCTCAATATGCGGCTGCGCTCGTTGCGCCGGCTTGAAGAGATGGAGCTGCGCGCCGAACATGACCGCCTGAGTGCCGAGAAGGCGGAGCTGGAGGCGCTGCTGGAAAGCGAGGATCTCAGGCGCGAGGCGATTGCGGGCGAGCTTCGTGAGATGAAGAAAACCCTCGCCGCCCTGCCGGAGATCGCCAATCGCCGCACCCGTATCGGCGAGGCGACAGAGATCCCGGAAATTCCGCTGGAAGCTATGATCGAGAAAGAGCCGATCACCGTGATCTGCTCCGAAAAGGGCTGGGTGCGGGCGCTGAAGGGCCATGTCGAGGAAAACGGCGCGGAGAAATACAAGGACGGCGACCGCGGCCGCTTCTGGATACGCGCGGAGACGACCGACAAGCTGCTGCTGTTCGCGACCAACGGCCGGTTTTACACCATCGGCTGCGATAAGCTGCCGCGCGGGCGCGGCGCGGGCGAGCCGGTTCGCCTGATGATCGATCTTGGCAATGATCAGGATATTGTTGCGCTGTTCGTCCACAAGCCGGATCGTAAGCTGCTGATCGCGAGTAACGACGGACGCGGCTTCATCGTCGATGAAAACAGCGTGATCGCGCAGACCCGCAACGGGCGGCAGGTGCTCAACGTCTCGGGCGATGTCGAGGCGGCGTTCTGCGTCGAGGTGGAGGGCGACAGCGTCGCGGTGATCGGCGAGAACCGCCGCCTCAACTGCTTCGCGGTCGAGGAAATCGGCGAGATGGCACGCGGACGGGGGGTCACGCTGCAACGCTACAAGGACGGCGGGCTTGCCGATATCAAGACGTTCAACCGGGCGGACGGGCTCACCTGGAAATCGGGCGAGCGGACGCGCACGGAAACCGATCTGACGGGCTGGTACACCAAGCGGGGCAATGCCGGACGGCTGCCGCCGCGCGGCTTCAACCGGCACAATAAATTCAGCTGATTGTAATGGAGGGGAAATATGGCCACTGTAACTGTATACGACGCATTTTGCAGGACAGCGGCGAGGTTCCCCACCAACGCGTTTCTTTGTGCCCCGGCCTATGCCAAGCGGAGCTATCATCCGGAGGGGATCGAGTTCACCTACGCGGAGGCCGCGGCCGAGGTTGAACGGATCAAGGCTGTCTATCAGGCGGCCGGCTTCGGCCATGGCCACCGCATCGCCTATCTCCTTGAAAACAGGCCGGAATATTTCCTGCATCTGATTGCCGCAAATGCCCTTGGCATTTCCGCTGTGCCGATCAATCCCGATTACCTGCATGACGAGATGCTCTATCAGATGGATCATTCCGAGACCGATCTCGTCATCACCATCAGGGAGAGATTGACGGATATCGAGGCGGTCGCACGCGCCGCAAAAAAGCCGCTGCCGGTCGAGGTCTATGAGACATTCGGCGGCCCGCTTCCCGCAGCCCCTGGCCCCGCGCCGAAGGCTGGCGCCCCGGGCCTCCTCAGCGAGGTCAGCCTGCTTTACACATCGGGCACCACGGGGCGGCCGAAGGCCTGCATCCTCACCAACGATTATTACCTCACCGCCGGGCAGTGCTATCTCGATTATGGCGGGGCGCTTACCATCGAGACGGGGACGGATCGCATCTATAACCCGCTGCCGCTCTTTCATATGAATGCAGGCACGGTCTCCTTCATGTGCATGCTGCTCTCGGGTGGCTGCCAGATTATCCCGGACCGCTTCCATCCGACGACCTGGTGGCAGGAAGTGGTGGAGACCCGCGCAACCATCATTCATTATCTCGGCGTTGTCCCGCCGATGCTGCTGAACCAACCGAAAAACGACTATGAGCGGGCGCATCAGGTGCGCTTCGGCCTTGGCGCGGGCGTCGAGCCGGAGCTGCATGGCGTGTTCGAGGAACGCTACGGCTTTCCGCTCGTCGAAGTCTGGGGGATGACGGAGACGGGCCGGCTGATCTGCAACAATTTCGAGCCGCGCCAGATCCACACCCGCGCCTTCGGCCGGCCGGCGGGCGAGCTGGAAGCGCGCGTCGTCGATGAGCAGGACCGCGACGTGCCGGCAGGGACCGAGGGCGAGATGCTGGTCCGCTGCAAGGGTGACGATCCGCGGCGCGGCTTCTTCGCGGGCTATCTGAAGAATGAGGCGGCGACCGAGGAAGCATGGAAGGGCGGCTGGTTCCATACCGGCGACACCGTGCGCCAGGATGAGAGCGGCCTGCTCTATTTCGTTGATCGCAAGAAGAATATCATCCGCCGCTCGGGCGAGAATATCGCCGCCGCCGAGGTCGAGGCGGTGCTGCAGGCGCATGACGATGTGGCGAAGGTCGCCGTCATCGCCGCCCCCGATGAGGTGCGCGAGGAGGAGGTGATGGCCTGCATCGTCCTGATGGACGGCTGCGCGGCCTCAACGGAGACGGCGGAGGCGCTGTTCAGCCATGCCAACGGGCGGCTTGCCTATTTCAAGACGCCAGGCTGGATCATTTTTCTTGATGATCTGCCGACCACCGGCACGCAGAAGATCCAGAAGACGCGGATCTTCGGCGCGGATGTCGATCCGCGCCAGCAGCCGGGCGCCTATGACTTCCGAAAGTTCAAGAAAAAATCCAGATAACGGAAACTGCTTCCGACTTTGCGTCTTGAATATCAAACGAGTGTTTGGTAACGTCGCCGGCAGTTCATATCCGAGCCCCGTTAGGGCGTATAATGAAAGGAACCAAGAATGGCTTCTAACAGGACTTCCTCCACTCTGGCAGGCGCTTTGTGGTCCGTTGATGCACAAACGTCACGGCTGGAAAAAGCGTTTCGCGCAACGATTCTCGCCCTCGTCGGCACCTTTATCCTGGCGGTCTCCGCGCAGCTTGCCGTTCCGATGTGGCCGGTTCCGATGACCATGCAGACCTTTGCCGTTACGCTGATCGGCGCGGCTTATGGCTGGCGTCTTGGCGGGGCAACGGTTGCTCTCTATGTCGCACAGGGTGCAATGGGCCTGCCGGTCTTCTCCGGTGGTGTTGCCGCTGCCGGTCTCGTCGGTCCGACCGCCGGTTACATCTATGGCTTCGTCGCCGCAGCGGCGCTGGTCGGCTTCATGGTTGAAAAGGGCTGGGATCGCTCGATCCTGAAAAGCACGATTGCCATGACGCTTGGCCACGTAGTCCTCTTTATCGGCGGTATTTCCTGGCTCGCCAACATCATCGGTTTTGAGGCGGCGCTGGTCTCTGGTCTCTATCCGTTCATCACCGGCGGCATCGTCAAGATCGCCCTCGCGGTGGCGGTTCTGCCGATGGCCTGGAAGCTGGTCGAGAAGTTCCGCGGGTAACCCACGCGCGACGAACAGACACAAGGGCGGGAGATATCATCTCCCGCCCTTTTTTTATCCGCTGATCACCCACGGCAGCCAGGTGGCGAGGGAGGGGAAAAGCGAGAGGATCAGCAGCATCAGAAGCTGCAGCGCCACGAAGGGGATGACGCCGCGATAGATGATGGCCGTGGTGATGCCGGCCGGCGCGACGCCCTTCAGGTAAAAGAGCGCAAAGCCGAAGGGCGGCGTCAGGAACGAGGTCTGCAAATTCATCGCAATCATGATGCCGAGCCAGATCGGGTCGATCTGCATCAGCAGCAGCACGGGCGCGACGACGGGCACGACGACGAAGGTGATCTCGACGAAATCGAGGAAGAAGCCGAGCAGGAAGATTACCGTCATCACGACAAGGAGCGCGCTGATATGGCCGCCCGGCAGATCGCTCAAAAACTCATGCACGAGATCATCGCCGCCGAGCCCGCGAAAGGCGAGGCTGAAGATCGTTGCGCCGATCAGGATGACGAAGATCATTGCCGTCATCTCCATGGTCGCGACCGCGACCGCCTTCAGGATGCCACTCCGCCCAAGCCGGAGGAGACCAAGGCCGACGCCGGCCAGAATAATGGCAAGGAGCAGGAAGGAGAGGAGTGCAGCCGCACCGATCTCACCGCTCGCGACGCCTGTAAGATCGGTGACATTGGCAAGCAGCAGGAGCGCGAGGAGCGCCACAATCGCCGCCGGGATCAGGGCGGAAAAGCGCCCCCTCTCGCGCCCCGCGGCCAGCATCAGCGCGCCGACCCCGCCGACCGCCGCCGCTTCGCCGGGCGTCGCGATGCCGATCAGGATCGAGCCCAGCACCGCGACGATGAGCCCGACCGGCGGCAGCAGCGCGCGCAGGAGCGCGGCGGGCGCAATTCCGGTCCCGACCTCGCCATCAATGCCGCGAACGGGCGGTGCGCTCTCTGGCCGCCGCCAGGCGATGATTATCTGGTAGAGGACATAAAGCGCGACCAGCACCATTCCCGGCAGCAGTGCGCCCGCAAAAAAATCGCCGACGGAAATCGGGGTGGGCGACCAGTTGCCGAGCTGCGACTGCGCGCTCACATGCGCGTTGGAAATCTGCTCGGCGAGGATGATCAGCGCGATCGAAGGCGGGATGATCTGGCCGAGCGTGCCGGACGCGCAGATCGCCCCCGTCGCAAAGCGCGCATCATAGCCCGTCTTCAGCATCACCGGCAGCGCCATCAGCCCCATGGTTACGACCGAGGCGCCGACCACGCCCGTCGAGGCGGCCAGCAGCGCGCCGACAACAAAAACAGAGATGCCGAGCCCGCCGCGAAGGCCCCCAAAGAGCCGCCCCATGGAATTCAGCAGCTCCTCCGCGACGCGGGATTTCTCCAGCATCAGCCCCATAAAGACGAAAAGCGGCACAGCCACCATCGTCTCGCTCCACATGGCGGTGCCGAAGATGCGCGAGGGGATGGCGCCGAGCAGCGAGAGATCGAAGGCCCCGACATACCAACCCATGCCGGCCATGAAGAAACCGACGCCCGCGAGCGTGAAGGCTACCGAAAACCCGGCCATCAGGCTGATAACGGTGAGGAGGAAAAGCGCGAAAGTGAGGGGGCCGGCCATGCTCATTGCGCTCCGCTCGCGCGAAGCTGCACCGCCGCCTTGATCGCGTTCGAGAGGCTCTGCAGGATCATCAGCACCGGGAAGACGATCAGCAGCGACTTCAAGAGGAAGAGGAAGGGCAACCCCGTGCTCTCGCGCGAGCCTTCCAGTATGCTCCATGACCCGGCGACATAGGCATAGCTCAGGAGCAGGATGGCGATACAGACGGGGATGAGGACGAAGAGATGACCTGCGAGATCGATCCACGCCCGCCCGCGCGGACTGAGCCGATCATAGATGATGTCGATGCGGACATGGCCATCACGGCGCAGCGTCTCGGCCGCACCCAGCATGAACAGGAGCGCGAAGCTGTAAATCACGCTCTCCTGCAGCGCGATCAGCCCGAGCCCGTAGACATAGCGGGCGATCACCATCGCGAACTGCGCCAGCACCATGAAAAGCGCGAGCCAGCTGACATATTTTCCGATGACGGCGCTGAAGCAATCGATGGAACGGCTGAGCGAGATGAGAAAGGGCACGGATTTACTTTCAACAGTGATCTTCGCGGCCGGCAGAAGGGCGCGCTGTGAGTGTTGATTTATAGGGGAGATTTCGCCGTTTCGCAATGCGGCGCGGCAATGAGGGCGGCGGCTGGCGCGGATGCCGCGGGCGCGTCAGCTTTGCAGCGTTTCCCAGCCGTTCCGGGTCAGTACCTCGGCAGGCGCATAGCGCTGCTTGTAGGACATCTTGCGGCTCTCGCGGATCCAGTAGCCGAGATAGACATATGGCAGGCCGCGCCGTCTCGCTTCCAGAATATGCCAGAGAATCAGGAAACTGCCGGGGCTGCGGCGTTCCTCCTCGGGATCGAAGAAGCTGTAGACGAGGGAGAGGCCGTCCTCCATCGTATCGATCAGGCCGACGGCATAGAGCGATCCGTCGGCTTTGCGAAATTCGCTCAGGCTGGACTGCACCGGGCTTTCCTCGACCATCGCGCGGTAATCGCCGAAATCCATATCGACCATGCCGCCATTGGCGTGGCGCGACAGCAGGTAGCGATGAAAAAGCTCGTAATGCTCGCCAAGCGCGCGGGAGGCGACAGTCATCCCACTGACATCGGCATTGGCCTTGAGAACGCGGCGGAACGACTTGCCGAGCCGGAAATCCTGGGTTCGCACCCGGATCGGGATGCAGGCGCTGCACCCGTCGCAGGCCGGACGATAGGCGAGATCCTGGCTGCGCCGGAAGCCGGCGAGGCTCAGCGTATTGTGCAGCCCGTCCGGATCTTCCCCGGCGAGAAGCGTCACCACCTTGCGCTCCAGCTTGTTTTCAAGATAAGGGCAGGGCGCGGGCGGCGTCGAAAAAAAGAAGCGTGAGGGAATTTCCACTCGTTTCACTGTGCCAGTCCCAATTCGGTTCACCTCCTCTAAAGGTAACGCGAAACCCGTCCGGCGCAAATAGGGGGCAGGAGAATTATTTTCTGCTAGCCAAGAGCGAAATACATCGGCGCCATAAAAGTGAAGACCAGCCACAACAGAATGACGAGCGGCGAGCCCGCCTTGACGAAATCCATAAATGTGTAATGCCCCGGACCCATAACCAGCAGGTTCGTCTGATATCCGATCGGCGTCGCGAAGGAGCAGCTTGCGGCGAACACCACGGCGTAGATGAACACCATCGGATCGACGCCGAGCTGATGGGCAATGCCGATCCCGATCGGCGTGAACAGGACGGCCGTCGCATTGTTGCTGAGGATATTGGTCATGATCGCAACCAGCAGGAAAAAGGCCGACAAGATGACAACGGGCGGGGCGCCCTGCATGACGCTCAGGATAGCGTCGGCGAGATAGATCGCGCCGCCGGTCGCCTGCAGCGCGGCGCCAAGGCCGAGCGAGGCGCCGATCAGATAGATGATCTTCTGATCGATGGCGCGGCCGGCCTGAAAGACGTTGAGACAGCCCGTCAGCACCATCGCCACCGCGCCGATGATGGAGGCGATGACGATCGGCACGATATCGAGCGCCGCGAGCACAACGACCACGCCAAAAATAATGCGGGCACGCCGGGCGAGTGAGGTTGCCGGCAGCTCACGCGCTGACCATTCGAGCAGCAGGACATCGGGGTTGCTGCGGAGCCGCACCATGTCGGACCGCTTGCCGAGCAGCAGCAGCACGTCGCCCGCCTCAAGCCGGATATCGGCCATGCGGCTGGTGCGGATCATGCGCGAGCGGCGCTGGATGCCGACGACGATGCATTTGGTGCGGTAGTGGAAATTGATCTGATGCAGGGCCCGGCCGATCATGCGCGAGGCGGGGGCGACGACGGCCTCAGCCAGCATCTGATCTTTCGTCGTGGCGAACTCGGTGCCGTCTTCCGTCTCGGCGCCTTCGACCTCGAGAAAGCCCTGGAGAATCTGCGGGTTGTCGATGACGGCCTGGGTGATCGATTTTCGCGTGCCGGCAAACACCACCTCGTCGGACGGGCGGAGCGTAACATCATCGAACGGCGGCAGCAGGATCTTTTCTCCGCGCTGGATAAAGCGGATGGTGATGTTGCGAAGGCTCGGGAATTGACCGGCGACGGCGGCCTCTCCGACCAGCGGGCTTTCCGGCGAAATGCCGAGTTGGACAATGAACTGCTTCCCCGAATCGTCCGCCGTCGTCCCCTTCGCGCCGGAGCGATCGGCGAGCAGTCGGGGCACGATAAAGACCGCGTAGAGAAGCCCCGAGACCGCGAGGATGGCGCCCGGCACCGTAAATTCAAAAAAGGTCAGCGGGCGCTGGCCCGCCTGCACTGCCGCGCCCATCACCAGAAGGTTGGTGGAGGAGCCGATCAGCGTCGTCATGCCGCCGAGGATCGAGACGAAGCTGAGCGGCATCATCAGGCTGGCCGGGGAGCGGCGCAGGCGCTCGGCAAGGGCCGCCATCAGCGGAATGAAGATGACCACGACCGGCGTGTTGTTCATGAAAGCGCTTACGACCATCACCGTGGTGAGGACGACGATAATCGCGAGCATCGGATGATGCCGGCGCAGCGTTACGAGAATGCGGATCGGCTGTTCAAGCGCGCCGGTGCGCACCACGCCCTGACCCACCACAAGAAGCGCGATGACGGTTATCAGCGCAGGGTCGGCAAAGCCCGCGAGGAGTTTCGAGACGGGCAGCAGATTCTCACCCGCAGCATCCTCGAGCGGGAACAGGTAGAACAGCAGAAGCAGCACCGAGAGGATGACGAGCGAGGAAATCTCGAGATCGATCCGCTCGTTCGCGAACAACACAATCGCGACGATGATCAGCGCAAAGACCGCCCATATATGGAAAAGTGATCCGGCGATTTCCATGAGCGGCAAAAAACCCTTGCTGTTTTAACGCGGCGGAGTAAAAGCGGTGCGAGCGGCAATATACTGATTTTTTTATCATGCGCAAACGCCGCGCAATATGCAAACGCCGATCTGATTTTACTCTATAAACGATTGAAGAAAAACAGGATGCAAGGCTCCTATTACGATGCTTCGGCCCATCTTCGGGAGGATTTCCCACGCCTTGCCGGGGTGCGGCAGGCGGATGTCTGCATTGTCGGTGGGGGCTATACGGGGCTTATCGCCGCGCTTGAACTTCGCCTGGCGGGCTTCACCGTGACGCTGCTGGAGGCGCGCCGCATAGGCTTTGGCGCCTCGGGCCGGAACGGCGGGCAGATCGCCACAGGTTACAGCCCCGGCATGTGCGAGACGGCCGATATCGTCGGCGCGGCGGCGGCGAAGCAGCTCTGGGATCTCTCCGTCGAGGCGTCGGCGATGCTCCGCGCGGTTATCCGCCGTCATGACATCGACTGCGACCTGCAGCCTGGCGAATTTTACGCCGCCATCAAGCCGCGCCACCGTGACTGGCTGCACAGGGAGCAGGAGTATTGCGAGCGCGCCTTCGGCTATACGCAGTATCGCTGGTGGGACACGGAGGATTTCCGCGCGCAGGTCGTCTCCGATCGCTTTTGCGGCGCGCTCTATGATGAGGCGGGCGGGCATCTCCACCCGCTCAACTATCTTCTCGGGCTTGGCCGTGCGGCGAAGGCGGCGGGGGTCGAGATTTTTGAGCATTCCGAGGTGCTGAACCTCCGCGAAGGGACGAGACCCGTCGCCGAAACGGCGGAGGGCCGCGTCACGGCCGATTTTGTCATTCTCGCCGGCAACGCCTATCTCGGCAATCTGCAAGCAAAGCTCGCCGCGAAATTCATCCCCGTCGATGCTTATATCATCGCGACCGAACCGCTTGGGCAGATGCGGGCGCGGGCGATCATGAACACCGATGCCTGCGTCTCCGATATGAACTACAATCTCGATTACTTCCGGCTCTCCGCCGATACGCGGCTGCTTTACGGCGGGCGGGACAAGGTGATCGGCCACCGCGCCCCGCGCGAGGCGCTTCGCGCCAATATGGTGGCGACCTTCCCGGGCCTTGCCGATGTGGCGGTCGATTATGTCTGGGGCGGCAAGGTCGCGATCACGCGCAACCTGTTACCCGACGTCGGGCGGATCGGCGCCAATATCTACTACGCGCAGGGATATTCGGGGCAGGGCGTACCGCTCTCTGCCATTGTCGGCCGCCTGCTGGCGGAGGCGATCAGCGGGCAGGCGGCGCGCTTTGACGTCTTTGCCCGCATCCCGCACAAGGCGTTTCCGGGCGGCACGATGCTGCGCCGCCCGCTGCTCTCGCTCGCCCGGCTCTATTACGAGCTTCGCGACGCACTCTGAAGCGTTATTTCAGGGGAATGCGCCGCACGACAGTGTCGAGCAGGTAATCCTGCAACAGCCGCCCGCGCGGATTGAAGAGCGAGACCAGCAGGATCAGCGACGAGGTGACGCCGATCGAGAGATAGAAGATCACCGCATGGATGAAGGCGACAACATAGTCCGGCTTCTCGCCCGTCATCCGTTCCATGCGGATGTTCATAAAGCGCATGCCGAGCGTCGCGCTCGCCGGGCCGCCGACGAGCAGCGTGTGATAGCTGAGCGGGGTCAGCGCGATGATCAGCACAAAGAGCGGCGAGAGCAGGCCGAAAGTCATCACGCCGAGCAGCGTTCCAACGACGGCGACAACGAAGGTGATCAGCGCGATGCAGACGACATCGATCGCATAGGCAAGGATGCGCCGCAGCCGGATCGCCTCGAAATCATCGGGATTGAACGTGTCATGGGCGACACGTCCGGCCTTGCCCGCGCCGTCGAGGGAGGAGAGTTCCACAAGGGGGCCGTTGGAGTTGTTCATATAGGATCGCATCCTTTCATCAACAATTGCTATCGCCTAGGGGTCATAAATGGTAATTGTGTCGCCTCAATGCAATAATATGCCGTCAATCGGATGAAGGGCGGCAAAATTTTGGGAAACACCCATGTCGATCCGCCGCGCGCCGCCATCCGTCAGCCGTTTTGAAGGGGAGGGCGCATGAGCGGCCCGCGCGGGGAGGCGCGATCCCCCGTCTTTATCGCGCTCGCCATCCAGCTTGGCGTCTTCGTTTGTATTGCAATCTTTACGCTGGCGACCGCGAAGTTTACCGCCCTCTCGCTCCCCGTCTATGGGCTCGCGATCGCGCAAGGGGTGATTGCGGCCATCGTGACGGCTGCCTTCGGCTTTTCGCGGCCCTGGATCATCGGCCAGCTTGTGGCGCCGCCGCTCCTGTTCCTCGGCAACCGGCTCAATGTCCCCGACTGGGTTTTTCCGGTTATCCTGCTGTTGCTGGTGCTGCTCTTCTGGAATGTGGCGCGCCATCGTGTGCCGCTCTTCCTGACCAACCGGCAGACATATCAGGCGATTGAGCAGCTGCTGCCTGCCGCGCCGGTGCATGTCGTTGATCTCGGCTGCGGGTTTGGCGGGTTGCTCCGCCATATTGCAAAATGGCGGCCCGATGCGCGGGTTACCGGGCTTGAGACCGCGCCGCTGCCCTTTGCGGCTGCCTGGGTGCTCGCCAGGCTTTCGGGGTGTGATAATCTTGAGATCCGTTACCGCGATATTTTCAATGCCGACCTCGGCGATTATGACGTTGTTTACTGCTTCCTCTCGCCGGCGCCGATGCCGCGCCTTTTCGAGAAGGCGCGCGCCGAAATGAAACCCGGCAGCCTGCTGATCAGCAACAGTTTCACGGTGCCGGGTACCCCGCCCGATGACGTGGTGGAGGTAGATGACCGGCGCGAGACAGAGTTGCTGATCTGGCGGATGTAAGGTGTTATTTCAGATTGGGCGGCAATACCGGCGTTTCACGGAGCAGCACGATGCTGATGCGGCGGTTGCCGGGGTTGGAGGGATCGTCGCGGATCAGCGGATTGGTATCGGCAAGGCCGACGACGCGCTCGATCCGCGCGGGATCAAGTCCCGAATCGAGGAGCGCCCGGCGGCTCGCATTGGCGCGGTCCGAGGAGAGTTCCCAGTTGGTATATCCATCGCCGCTGAAATTCGCGCTATCGGTATGCCCGCTGACGGAGAGGCGGTTCGGCAGATCCGCGATGGAGCCGGCAATCATCTTGAGCAGCGCCCGGATGCGCGGCGTGATGGTGGCGCTGCCGCTCTCGAACATGCTCTCGTTGAACTGATCGATAATCTGGATGCGCAATCCCTCCGGCGTCATGTCGATCATGATATGATCGCGAAGGCCGGAAAGCTCGGGGTCGGTGTTGATCGCCTGGCGGATCGTCTCGCGCGCCTGCTCGAAGCTCATCTCCTCGATCTGGCGGAGCCGGGCGAGCAGCTCGGCCTCTTCCATCTCGCGCACCTTCGCCTCCGCCTCGCTCTCGTCTTTACGGCCGCTTTCGGGCGGCTTGATGCTGGAGACGACGGACGGGACGCCGAGGTTGGAGATTTGCGCCCCTTCCGTCTGCAGGCTGCGCCCGCCGAGGTTGCCGCCAGCGCCGGACTGGCTGAGGCTCGCGGCGGTCGGCGCGAAATATTCGGCAAGCCCCTCCTTCTGCTCTGTCGTTGTTACGTTGAGCAGCCAGAGCAACAGGAAAAACGCCATCATCGCGGTCACAAAGTCGGCGTAGGCAACCTTCCACGCGCCGCCGTGATGGCCATGGCGGCCTTTCTTGACCTTCTTGACGATTATCGGGGCGATATCATTGGCCATGGGATCAGTCTCTTAACGCGCGGCACACATGTTTACACGGACGGCGCCGCACTGCAGGCTTCCTCGACCTCAAGGAAGGTCGGGCGCTCGTGGTTATAGAGGGTCTTGCGGGCAAACTCGACGGAGATCGCCGGCGCATAACCCTGCAGATGAGCGAGCAGGCCCTGCTTCATGCATTCGAAATATTTGCTGTCGGCGTCGCTGTAATGCTCAAGGCTGCGTCCCATCGGCGAGACAATGCCATAGGCGACAAAAATGCCGAGAAAGGTGCCGACCAGTGCGGCGGCGATCAGCCCGCCGAGAATCTCCGGCGGCTCGGCGATCGATCCCATGGTGACGATGACGCCAAGAACTGCGGCGACGATACCAAAGGCCGGCAGCGCCTCGCCAAGCGCAATGATGGAGGAGGAGATGGCGTGCCCCTCGTTATGATGGGTTTCGATATCCTGATCCATCAGGGCTTCAAGCTCATGCGGATTTTCGGTCCCCATGGTCATCAGCCGGAGATAGTCGCACATGAAGGCGACGGCGTGATGGTTCTTGATAAAGCTCGGGAAATGCTGAAAGAGCTCGCTCTCATGCGGGTTCTCGATATGCTGCTCGAGGGCGATCAGCCCCTTGGTCTTGGAGAGGCGGAAAATCGCGTACATCAGCGTCAGCAGCTCGGTATAGCTCTCCTTGCTGTAGGGTGTGCTCTTGATCAGCTTGCCGGTCGATTTGAGGAAACCGAAGATCACCCATTTCGGATTGGCCTGCAGATAGGCGCCGATCGCGGCGCCGAGGATGATCAGAAACTCAAGCGGCTGAAACAGGACGGAAAAGCTGCCGTGCGGGGCGTATCCACCGGCAACGGAGCCGAATGTTACGACGATGCCAATAATCCAAAACATTCTTTTTCAGCGGTCCCCAATACGATCGACAGGAATTCGAGCGCCGATTGTGCCGCGGAAATGGTTAATAAACCGTGTGTAATTTTAGCCACATTTTAAAGAATCTCCTCGCTACATGAAGGACTTGAAGGGGGCTTCCCCGGCGCGTTCAAGAAAAAGGATGATTTTGCGGGGCAATTATGGGAAAGTGCCCGCCGATCACATTTGCCGCAAAAGTAACGCGCGCGTCCGGGGTGCAGGTATCGGTACAAATGAGCTTTGACGCCAGAGATTTCAGAAACGCTATGGGGTGTTTTGCGACGGGGGTGACGGTCGTTACCTCGCACAACAGGGTGGGCGAACCGCTTGGCGTTACGGTCAATTCTTTCAGCTCCGTCTCGCTCGACCCGCCGCTGATCCTGTTCAGCCTCGCGCTTGTCGGCGGGCATTGCCAGGAGTTTCTCTCAAGCGGGCAGTTTGCCGTAAATATCCTGACGCCGGAGCAGCGTCCGCTTTCCGAGCGCTTCTCGACGCCGCGCGAAAACCGCTTCGAAAATATCGACTATGTTCTGGGCGAGAACGGCAGCCCGATCTTTCCCGAAAGCCTCGCCGTCTTTGAATGCAGCACCCACGCCGCGCATGATGCGGGCGATCATACGGTGTTTATCTGCCGCGTCACGCATGTACATATGAGCGAGCGCGACAGCGCCCTGCTGTTCCATAAAGGACAGTATCACACGCTTTAGACCCGCCGGTGCGCGGCCCCATGCAATGGCCTTCCTTTGCGCGCGGCGCAGGTCTATAACGGATGAAATGAATTCCAAGGAGGTGGGAAAATGGCGGAAAAGGCAGCATTTATCGGGCTTGGCGTGATGGGTTATCCGATGGCGGGCTTCCTGCAGAAAGCCGGCTATGAGGTAACCGTTTACAACCGTACGGCGGCGAAGGCTGAAAAGTGGGTCGCCCAGTATGGCGGCGCCTTTGGGGCAACGCCCGCGAAGGCCGCAGAGGGGGCCGATTTCGTAATGGCCTGCGTCGGCAATGACGATGACCTGCGCAGCGTCGTCCTGGGGCCGGACGGCGCTTTTGCCGGCATGAAGAAGGGCGCGCTTTTCATCGATCATACCACGGCATCGTCAGAGGTTGCGCGCGAGCTTGGAGCGATCGCGAAAGAGAAGGGCTTTGGTTTCGTCGATGCGCCGGTCTCGGGCGGTCAGGCAGGGGCGGAAAACGGCGTCCTCACCGTGATGTGCGGCGGGTCGGAGGCTGATTTTGCGCGTGCAGCGACGCCGATTGACTGCTATTCGCGAAGTTGCATGCGGATGGGCGATGTGGGTGCGGGGCAGCTCACGAAAATGGTCAATCAGATCTGCATCGCGGGCGTCGTCCAGGGCCTCTCCGAAGGCATCCATTTCGCGGAAAAAGCGGGGCTCGATGCGGAGAAGGTGATCGAGGTGATCTCGAAAGGCGCGGCGCAGAGCTGGCAGATGGAAAACCGCTACAAGACCATGATCAAGGGCGAGTTCAACCACGGCTTCGCCGTTGACTGGATGCGAAAAGATCTCGGCATCTGCCTTGAAACCGGCGATCAGATCGGCGCCAGCCTGCCCAATACCGCGCTGGTAGACCAGTATTACAGCGATATCCAGAATATGGGCGGCAACCGCTGGGATACCTCAAGCCTGATCGAGCGCCTGCGCAAGCTCACGAAATAGGCCGCGATCGGCTCAGGAAGGCTCGGCGCCGGTGACCGGCGCGGCGAGGGAGAGCGACCAGTAGCGTGTCCCGCCGGCGGCCTCCGCGATGCCGATCCCGACATGGCGAAAGACCGGATTCAGGATATTGGCACGGTGCGGCGGGCTCTCCATCCAGAGCTGGACTGCATCTGACGGATCGGTGGCGCCGGCCGCGACATTCTCCGCTGCGGTGGTCGGTGAGTAGCCGGCGATCCGGATCCGCTCATCGAAGCGGCTCCCCTCCCGCCCGATGTGGGAGAGCCGCCCCGTCTCCGCCATATAGGCGGCATGGGATACGGCCGCCTGCATCAGCCGCTCGTCGGGATCAAGCGGGGCGAGGCCAGCCTCCGCCCGGGCCGCGTTGAGAAGGCGGATCACTTCCTCTTCCATGGTATCTCCTTAGCATAAGGGACGCTTGAGAGAGGACGGGCGGCAAGCCACCGTTGTGACGGCGAGCCAGCCTGCTTGATCGTGCGCCGTAATGCTGCCATCCTTGACGGATAAGCGGAGGGAGAAGCAAAGGGAAGGGAGCCGCCCATGCCGTCGCCAGAAAAAAGCATCATCATCACCGGAGCGAGCCGGGGCATTGGCCGCGCCATCGCGCTCAAGGCCGCCGCTGAGGGCTATGCGGTCTGCGTCAACTATGCAACGAATGCGGGGGCCGCGGACGAGGTGGTGCGAAAAATCGAGGCGGCCGGTGGACTCGCCCTTGCCGTGCAGGCCGATGTCAGCCGCGAAGAGGATATCCTGCATCTTTTCGCCGTGGTTGACGGCGCGATGCCGCCGCTCGGCGCGCTTGTCAATAACGCCGGCATCGTCGATGCCGCGGCGCGGCTTGATGAGATGGACCGGGCGCGGCTGGAGCGCATGTTTTCGACCAACATCACCGGCCCCTTCCTCTGCGCCCGTGAAGCGGTGCGGCGTCTCTCAACCCGCCACGGCGGGAATGGCGGGGCGATCATCAATATCTCGTCTGTCGCGGCGCGGCTCGCGAGCCCCTCGGAATATGTCGATTACGCGGCCTCGAAAGCGGCGGTTGATACGATGACGAAGGGGCTTGCCGTGGAAGTCGCGGCAGAGGGGGTGCGCGTCAATTGCGTGCGCCCTGGCCTGATCCGCACGGAGATTCATGCGAGCGGCGGCCAGCCCGATCGCATCGAGCGGGTCGAGAAGGTGGTACCGATCCGCCGCGCGGGCGAGGCGGAGGAGGTGGCCGATGTGGTTCTCTGGCTGCTCTCGCCGCAGGCGAGCTATGTCACCGGCGCGCTGATTGATGTCGCGGGCGGGCGCTAGCGACGCCCGGCTGTTCCTCAGCCGCCAAGTTTCTTCGCCGCCTCGATCGCAAAATAGGTGAGCACGCCGTCGCAGCCTGCGCGTTTGAAGCCGAGCAGGCTTTCCATCACCACGCGCTCGCGATCGAGCCAGCCGTTTTCGGCGGCCGCGGCCAGCATCGCGTATTCGCCCGAAACCTGATAGGCGAAGGTCGGCACGCCGAACTCATCCTTCACCCGCCGGCAGATATCGAGATAGGGCATGCCGGGCTTCACCATCACCATGTCGGCGCCTTCGGCGAGATCGAGCGCGACTTCCCGGAGCGCCTCATTGCCATTTGCGGGATTCATCTGATAGGTGCGCTTGTCGCCCTGCCCGAGATTGCTGGCGGAGCCGACGGCATCGCGGAATGGGCCGTAGAAGCCGGAGGCATATTTCGCGGCGTAGGACATGATCTGTGTATTCACATGCCCCTCGCGCTCCAGCGCATCGCGGATGGCGCCGATACGCCCGTCCATCATGTCGGAGGGGGCGATGATGTCGCACCCCGCATTGACCTGGTTGAGCGTCTGGCCGACCAGCACCTCGAGCGTCGCGTCATTGACGACATAGCCCTCTTCCAGCAGCCCGTCGTGCCCGTGGCTGGTGAAGGGGTCGAGTGCGACGTCGCACAGAATCCCCATGCCGGGCACCGCGTCCTTGATTGCCCGGATCGCCTTGCAGACGATGTTGTCGGGATTGAGGGCCTCGCGCCCGTTTGCGGTTTTCAGATGCGGCTCCACCGCCGGAAAGAGCGCGATCACCGGAATGCCGAGATCGAACGCCTCGCGCGCCGCTTTCACGAGGAGGTCGGTACTGAGGCGCGAAACCCCCGGCATGGAGGCAATGGGGAGCGCATGATCCCGGCCCTCATGCACAAAAACCGGCCAGATCAGATCGTCCGGCGTCAGCAGATTCTCCGCCACCAGACGACGGGACCAGTCGGTCCGGCGTACCCGACGCATCCGGGTGCGGGGGAATTTGGGCGTGAGGCTTGTCATTGGCGGTTTTCCTGCTTTTTCCTGTTCCAGATCAAATGATGCGGCATACTATCCCTATGCCAGCCGAGCCGCAAATTTTTATACCAAACGGGTGTTTGGTCATCGTTGACAGCCCATCGGCAAGAACGTATCAACATGCTATAACAGATAAGATAAAACGTTTCAGGGGAAATTCATGGATTTCAATCTGACCGAAGATCAGCGGGCATTTCGCGATATGGCGCGTACATTCGCCGCTGAGGTTTTCGCCCCCAATGCCGAGAAATGGGACGAGGAAAAGATATTCCCTGTCGAGGCACTGCGGCAGGCCGCGGCGCTTGGCTTCGCCGGCATCTATGTCGGGGAGGAGCATGGCGGCGCGGCGCTTTCGCGCCTTGATGCGGCGATTATCTTCGAGGAACTCGCCGCCGGCTGCACCTCGACGGCCGCTTTCATCTCGATCCACAATATGGCGAGCTGGATGATCGATCGCTTCGGCTCCGATACGGTGCGGGCGGAATTTCTGCCCAAACTCACAACGATGGAGCATTTCGCGAGCTACTGCCTGACGGAACCCGGCGCCGGCTCGGACGCGGCGGCACTCACCACCAAGGCGGTGCGGGACGGCGATCATTATATCATCAACGGCGGCAAGGCCTTCATCTCGGGTGGCGGCCGGTCGGATGTCTACGTCACCATGGTCAGGACCGGCGCGGAGGGCGCGGGCGGCATCAGCTGCATCGCCATCCCGAAGGATGCGCCCGGTCTCTCCTTCGGCGCGCAGGAGCGCAAGATGGGCTGGAACTCCCAGCCGACGGCGCAGGTTCTCTTCGATGACTGCCGCGTGCCGGTGGAAAATCTCATCGGCGCGGAAGGCGACGGCTTCAAGATCGCCATGATGGGGCTTGATGGCGGACGGCTCAATATCGGCGCCTGCTCGCTCGGCGCTGCGCGCGCCGCGCTGCAGCTTGCGCAAGATTATGTTGCCGATCGCAAGCAGTTCGGCAAACCGATCGGGACGTTTCAGGCACTGCAGTTCCGCCTCGCCGACATGGCGACGGAGCTTGAGGCAGCGCGGCTGATGATCCGCCAGGCGGCGGCCAAGCTCGATGCGAAGGATCCCGAGGCGACGCTTTATTGCGCGATGGCGAAACGCTTCGCCACTGATGCGGGCTTCAATGTCTGTAACGAGGCGTTGCAGCTCCATGGCGGTTACGGTTATTTGCGGGATTTCCCGCTGGAACGCTTTGTGCGCGACACCCGCGTGCACCAGATTCTGGAAGGAACCAACGAAATCATGCGCGTTGTCGTGGCGCGCAAGCTGGCGGAAGGCCAGGGGAGAGGGTAAGGATGAGTGTGGAAGTTCAAGATGAAATTCTGTTCGAGGTGCGGGGCGAGATCGGCGTTGTTACGCTGAACCGGCCAAAGGCCCTGAACGCGCTGACCCATGAGATGTGCGTCGCCTTCAACGAGAAACTCAAGGAGTGGGCGGTTGATCCGGGCGTTCAGGCTGTCCTCGTGCAGGGCACGGGCGAGCGGGCCTTCTGCGCCGGCGGCGATATCGTCAAGCTCTATAACGAGGGCCGCGCGGGCAGTGATTATCCGCTCAATTTCTATCGCGATGAATATTATCTCAACACCACCATCCGGCATTTTCCCAAGCCCTATATCGCCCTGATTGACGGGATCGTCATGGGCGGCGGCGTCGGCGTCTCCGTGCATGGCAGCCATCGCGTCGCCACCGAGCGGACGCTGTTCGCGATGCCGGAGACGGGCATCGGTCTCTTTCCCGATGTTGGCGGGTCATATTTTCTGCCACGGCTGGAAGGTCAGCTCGGAATGTATCTCGGGCTCACCGGTGCGCGGCTGAAGGCAGGCGATTCGGTCTATGCTGGCATAGCGCAGGTCTTTGTGGAAGCGGACCGGCTGCCGGCATTGACCGATAGCCTGACGACACGCCATTTTGAAGGCGACGTCGCGGCGGAAATCGATGCCATCCTCAAGGAATTCTCACGCGCGGCGCCAAGCGCGCCGATCGCCATCGAGCGCACGCTGATCGATCGCCACTTCGCGAAAGGGTCGGTGGAGGAGATTGTCGCAAGCCTCGAATCCGCCGGAGATGACTTCTCGTTCCTCACCGCGTCGACGCTGAAAACCAAGTCGCCGACCAGCCTGAAACTCACCCATCAGCAACTGCGTCGCGGCCTGAAGCTCGAGTTTGATGACTGCATGCGCATGGAGTTCCGCATGGTGAGCCGCGTCGTAAAGGGCACGGACTTCTACGAGGGCACGCGCGCGACGGTCATCGACAAGGACCAGACACCAGCCTGGAACCCGGCGACGCTGGAAGAGGTGAGTGACGCGGCGATTGACGCCTATTTCGCGCCGCTTGAGAAAGAGCTTTACTGAGCGTGTTGCGGCCGCGCCCCTCGCATGGCCGCCTGCCCTACCAGAGCGGCTTGTCGAGCCCTTCGAGCAGGATGAACTGGGCCTCCGCCGCAGGCGCGCGGGCGGCGCGGGCTTCGGCATATTCGGGGCTGTCGTAGAAGGCGCGGACGGTTGCCATGTCGGGAAACTCGAGCAATACCACGCGCCGGGTTTCCTTCGCCCCCTCGATCGTCTCCATCGCCCCGCCGCGCGTCAGATAGCGGCCGCCAAACTTGCGAACCGCGGCGGGCGCAATGGCTTTGTAATTTTCATACTGCTTGGGATCCGTGACATTGATCTGGGCGATGAGATAGGCAGGCATGGCAGCTCCTCCGCTGAATGAAGGCAACAACAATAACGGGAAACGCCTCCCGTGGCAATAATCGCCCGCTCCGCCCCGAAGGGCGGAGATGCGGACGTGTCAGCAGTGGCTTAGGAAAACTCGCCGTGCCTCCCGGTGCCTTTGACGAAGGTTCCGGCGCCGGACTGGAAGGCGTCTCTAAATGCGAACTTCGCGCCTTCGATCTCGCGGTCGATGGCCTCCTCTTCGGGGTAGTCCCACTGGTGGATCGCCGAGTAGCGATCGCAGAGCAGCGCCGATTGCGGAAAGGCGGCGAGCTGGTTGGCCAGCTCAAGCGCGGCGCTGAGCGCCTCGCCCTTCGGGGCGATGCGGTCGGCAAGGCCGATGCGGTAGGCTTCCTCGGCATTGACCGGGCGGCCGGTCATCAGCATATCGAGCGCGCGGCTCTCGCCGACAATGCGGGGCAGGCGCACGGTCGCGCCGTTCGGCATGGGACCGCCAAAGCGGCGGCAGAAGACGCCGAAAACGGCGCTCTCGCTCACGACGCGCATATCGCACCAGACGGCGAGCGCGAGGCCGGCGGCGACAGCATGGCCTTCAACCGCTGCAATAACCGGCTTGTCGAGGCGGCGGCGGGTCGCGCCCTTATCCTTGCCGGCCCAGCTGAACCCGATGGCGCTGCCATTCGAGATTTCCTCAAGATCGGCACCGGCGCAGAAATAGCCGCCGCTGCCGGTCAGGATGGCGATGCGCGACGTCTCGTCGGCTTCGAATTCGTGAAAGGCATCGTGAAGCGCCTTGACCATTTCGACGGTGCAGGCATTGCGCTGCGCCGGGCGGTCGATTGTGACGATGGTGACGGGGCCGTTCTTCTCGGCTTTCACAAATCCATCTGCGTAGCTTTTCATCTCTCCCCCTTTGTTATTATTTTTTGACGGAACGGGAAGGAGAGTAGGGCATTGTTGCCCTGTTGCCAATATCTGCGGAACTGCATTCTATGGAAGTTGTCTCTAACCTCTATTCTCGCGCGCGTTTCTCGTCTATAAATCAACGATGACCCTTCGCCGTAAACTCTATATTGGCTTTTTTGCCGCGCTGATGATCCTTGTGGTCATTCCCGTGGTCGGCATCTATTTTATCGAACGCGCCATCGTCTTTCCAGCGCCTGATCGGCTCGGCCCGACGGAGGTGGTTGACGGCTTCGCGCCCGTTTTGATCGAGACGCCGGACGGGGAGCAGCTGAAGGCGCTCTATCATCCTCCGGGCGCGCAAGCCGCGAGCATTCTCGTCTTTCACGGCAGCGCCGAGATTGCCGCCGACCAGTTGCCGCGCGGCAAGGCGCTGGCGGAAGCGGGCTTCGGGGTACTGCTTGCGGAATATCGCGGCTATGGCGGCAGCAGCGGCAGCCCGAGCGAAGAGGGCGTGATTACCGACGGCCTTGCCGCCTTTGACTATCTCGCCGCGCAAGGATCTGAGCCGATCGGCATCCTTGGCCAGTCGATCGGCGCGGCGGTCGCGGTGCCCGTGGCGGCAGCGCGCACTCCCTTCGCCGTGGTGCTGGAATCGCCCTTCCTCTCGCTGATCGAGGTGACGCGTTATCGCGTCGGGATTGCGCCATTCAGTTTCATGATGCGCTATCCGTTTCGTTCCGATCAGCGGATTGCCGATGTGACGGCGCCGATCCTGATTATCCACGGGACGGAGGACAAGGTGGCGCCGTTCGAGCAGGGGGAGAAGCTCGCGACCCTCGCGCCGCGCGGGACGGCCTTCATCAAGATCCCGGGCGGCGGCCACAACGATCTTGCGAAGTTCGACGACATGACGCCGATCGTCACCTTCTTCACGCGCAAGAACCCGGCGGCAGATGGGGCGCGCGAGGCGAGCAGCCGCTGACGGGCGCGCTGCGCGTCAGCCGCGCAGTTCCTCGCGGAGATAGGCGTCGCGCAGTTTGCGCATCCCCTTCAGCCAGCGATCATAATCATTGGCCTTGCGGCGGATATATTCGGCGACCTGCGGGTGCGGCAGGATGAGGAATTCCTCCTTATGAATGCCATCGACGACGCAATGGGCGAGCTGTTCGGGCTCCAGCACCCCATCGACCGAGGCGACGCCGCCGAGATTGCTTTCGGTCATGGCGGTTCGCACCGACTGCGGGCAGAGGACTGAAACCCGGATGCCCTTGTCGCCATAGCGGATGGAGAGCGTCTCGGCAAAGGCGATGGCGGCATGCTTGGTTGTCGAATAGGTGGCGCTGTCGACCTGGCTCAGCAGCCCGGCGGCCGACGCGGTGTTGAGGAGATAGCCGCCGCCATTGGCGATCATCTTGTCGACAAGCGCGCGCGCCGCATAGACATGCGCCATGACATGGATGTCCCAGTTGAGCTGCCAGATGTCGTCCGGCGTTTCCTCAAAGCCATAGCGGGCGATCCCGGCGTTGGAGCAGAAGATATCGATGGGGCCATAAGCCTCTTCCGCCTTGGCGACGAGATTCTGGATGTCGGCTTCTTTTGCCACGTTGCAGGGAACGGCGAGGCCGCCAACGGATTTTGCGACCTCGGCGAGCGGGCCTTCCTGCAGGTCGGCGACGGTAATGGACTTCGCGCCTTCCTTATGAAAACGCTGGGCGAGCGCCTTTCCGATGCCGCTCGCCCCGCCCGTGATAACGATATTCCTGCCCGCAATATTCATCGGTTTCTCCCGCAGTTTTGGCGCTTTTGCCAAGCGCTTAATAAATTGAACTGCGGGGGATTGTGGCCTCTCTTTACGCTCCCGTAAAGGCCTGAATGCCCGTCTGCGCGCGGCCGAGGATCAGCGCATGAACGTCATGCGTGCCTTCGTAGGTGTTGACGGCTTCAAGGTTGAGAACATGGCGGATGACATGGAACTCGTCGGAGATGCCGTTGCCGCCGTGCATATCGCGGGCCATGCGGGCGATGTCGAGCGCCTTGCCGCAGGAGTTGCGCTTGATCAGCGAGATCATCTCGGGCGCGGCGCGGCCTTCATCGCGGAGCCGCCCGACGCGCAGGCAGGCCTGCAGGCCGATGGAGATTTCCGTCTGCATGTCGGCGAGCTTCTTCTGGATGAGCTGGTTGGCGGCGAGAGGGCGGCCGAACTGTTTGCGCTCCAGCGTGTAGTTGAGCGCGGCCTGCCAGCAGAATTCAGCAGCGCCAAGCGCGCCCCAGGCAATGCCGAAACGGGCGCTGTTGAGGCAGCCGAACGGGCCGCTGAGGCCACGGACGTTGGGCAGGAGATTTTCTTCCGGAACGAACACGTCATCCATCACAATCTCGCCGGTGATGGAGGCGCGGAGTGAGAATTTGCCTTCAATCTTCGGCGCCGACAGCCCTTCCATGCCTTTTTCGAGGATGAAGCCGCGGATTTCGCCGTCATCGGTTTTCGCCCAGACGACGAAGACATCGGCGACGGGGGAGTTGGTGATCCACATCTTGGCGCCGCTGACGCGGTAGCCGCCGGGGGCAGAGCGCGCGCGCGTGACCATGCTGCCGGGATCGGAGCCGTGATCGGGTTCGGTCAGCCCGAAGCAGCCGATCCATTCGCCGCTCGCCAGCTTCGGGAGATACTTCTCGCGCTGCGCTTCCGTGCCATAGGTGTAGATCGGATGCATGACGAGGCTCGACTGCACGCTCATCATCGAGCGATAGCCGCTGTCGACGCGCTCCACCTCGCGCGCGACGAGGCCGTAGGAGACATAGCCGAGACCGGCGCAGCCATAGCCCTGAATGGTCGTGCCGAGCAGGCCGAGGGCGCCCATTTCGGTGAAAACCTCGCGGTCGAAGGTTTCATGGCGGTGCGCCTCCAGAACCCGGGACATCAGCTTGTCCTGGCAGTATTCGCGGGCGGTTTCACTGACCAGCCGTTCTTCCTCTGTTAACTGATCGTCCAGCAAAAAAGGGTCAACGGGATTGAAAGCAGGTCTGCTCATCATGTGTTCTCCGGATTTTGGGGGTCTGCCTCTCGCAGGAGAGGGAATTCATTTGGCACTGTTTAACCGCTTTGCGTGCCGACTTCAATATGCTTCATGGCCGCCTTTACGAATATGTGATAGGCTCTGGCCGGGCGCGGCGATAGGGGCAGGAGCATGACGGCGGACCGTAAAGACGAAGGGTATATCATCGAATTTCAGGCGCATGGCGCGACTGTCAAGGTGTCGGTGTTCGATCCCGCGACGCTTGCGGAAGTCTCCCTCGTCGGCCCAAGCAGCGCCGGTCGCGAGGCGCTGGAGCGGGCGGCGATTGCAAAGCTCGCCTATGTCCAGCGGCGCCGAAAAGAGGAATCGGGCGCGTCCGATGCATCCGCTGACTTTGAGAAAAAAAAGCCCGGCATTGTTGTCTAGCCGGGGATCAGTTTCCACGAACAGAAATATCGCCGCTTCAGGCGGTTTTTCTTTTGCGGCCGAGGCCGAATTCCTTGGCAAATTCCGAACGGCGTTTGGCATATGCCGGTGCGACCATCGGATAATCCGGTGGCAGGTTCCACTTCGCCCGGTATTCCTCCGGCGTCATGTCGTAATTGGAGCGCAGATAGCGCTTCAGCATTTTGAGCTGTTTACCATCCTCCAGGCAGATCAGATAGTCATCATGAACGGACCGCTTGATCGGCACCGCCGGTTTCGGCTCCGCCGGCTGATCAGGCTCCGCTTCCGTATCAAGCGAGGCAAGGGAATTGTACACCGCCTTGATAACGTCTGTGATCTCCGAATTTTCGATATGGTTGTTGCTCACATAAGCTGCGGTGATATCTGCAGTCATGCGCAGCAATTCCTCACGTTCCGTCAGGGTGGAGGGACTCCCCTCCTTAAAGTAGTTCTGGGTCATTTTTTATTTCGTTCGCTATTGAGTTGTTTAGCGCCTCCCGGCGGGAATACATGAAACAATCGGTATCCAAATGTCAATACATTGACTGCCGGTGTACTAAAAAATTTGTTAACAACTACATTCCATATACTTAATCGCTGTTTAGTTTGCTCCGGCGATTAGTTTCCGGGAGCAAATTAATACGGTTAATTTCTTGTGTGTTAATCAGGACCGCAATAACTGGACATAGCCGTTGCCGGTTCCACCTTGGGCCTAGTATTAATCACGAATTATGGCGCTATTTTGTCGTGCAATTGCGGATATTGTGGCGAAATAGCAGCTGTATATCACTGTTTTTTCAGGAGCGGATGATGATTTAAGATCATACGTCCGGCAATTCAACCGCTCCTCTCGTTTTTTCTTGCGATTTTTACAAGTAAACATGTTTTTCTCGGCTCTTCTCATGGGCGAATAGCGCGGTTTTCGTGGCCCAGAAGGGCAGGCGGAGAAAAAACCGTCTGCGGGCCGGGTTTTCCTAGGCACTCGCAACATCCTGTGCTATCCATCCGGCGCGGATTTCGCTTGCTGGAAAAGGACGGCCTGTCGTGAACGTTATCCAAAGGTGCCGACAGTCCGTGCCAGGGCGGATTGGATGGTGATGCTGACCGCGCATGAGACGCGGGGCGGCCTATAAAGGAGTGCGATAGATGTCGAAGCAGAGTGCTGACGTTGCAAATTTCTTCACGGCGGATCTGGAACGGAACGATCCCGAAATCTTCAAGGCGATCCGGCTGGAACTCGGCCGTCAGCGCGACCAGATTGAGCTGATCGCGTCGGAAAATATCGTCAGCCCCGCGGTGATGGCCGCGCAAGGCTCGGTTCTCACCAACAAATATGCCGAAGGCTACCCCGGACGCCGCTACTATGGCGGTTGCGAGTTTGTCGATATCGTCGAGGAGCTGGCGATTTCCCGCGCCAAAGAACTGTTCGGCTGCGGCTTCGCCAACGTGCAGCCCAACTCCGGCTCGCAGGCCAACCAGGGCGCCTTCATGGCGCTGATCAAGCCGGGTGACACCATCCTCGGCCTGTCGCTGGCCGCCGGCGGACATCTCACCCACGGCGCGCCGCCGAACCAGTCCGGCAAATGGTTCAATGCCGTCCATTATAATGTCGACCGGGAAACGCACCTTGTCGACTTTGACAATGTCCGCGCGCTCGCCCATGAACATCGCCCGAAAATCATCATCGCCGGCGGCTCCGCCTATCCGCGCCACCTCGATTTCGCGACCTTCCGCGCCATTGCCGATGAGGTTGATGCCTATCTGATGGTCGATATGGCGCATTTCGCCGGCCTTGTCGCCGCCGGCGTGCATCCGAGCCCGTTCCCGCATGCGCATATCGTCACCACCACCACGCACAAGACGCTGCGCGGGCCCCGCGGCGGCATGATCCTGACCAATGACGAGGCCATCGCCAAGAAGGTCAACTCGGCGATTTTCCCCGGCATGCAGGGCGGCCCGCTGATGCATGTCATCGCGGGCAAGGCGGCGGCGTTCGGAGAAGCGCTGACCCCGGCCTTCAAGGCCTACTCGGCAGCGGTCGTTGAAAATGCGAAGGTGCTGGCGGAAACGCTGGTCGGGCATGGCTTCGATATCGTCTCGGGCGGCACCGACACGCATCTCATGCTGGTCGATCTGCGCCCCAAGAAGCTGACCGGAAATGTCGCCGAGCGGGCGCTCGAAAATGCCCATATGACCTGCAACAAGAACGGCATCCCGTTCGATCCGGAGAAACCGACGGTGACCTCCGGCGTGCGTCTCGGGACGCCGGCCGGGACGACGCGGGGCTTTGGCGTCGCCGAATTCAGGAAAGTCGGCGACCTGATCGCCGAAGTGCTTGACGGACTGGCCGCAAATCCCGAGGATAACGGCGTTGTCGAGGCACGGGTCCGCGAAGAGGTGACGGCGCTCTGCAAGGCGTTCCCCATCTATCCGGGCCTTTAGGATCTGCCGGACCGACAACGGGGTTGGCAGAATAGCAAGGAGCAATCGGAATGCGTTGTCCATTTTGCAGCAGTGAAGAAACGCAAGTGAAGGATAGCCGTCCGACGGAAGATAATACGGCGATCCGCCGGCGGCGCGCCTGCGCCACCTGCGGAGCCCGTTTTACCACCTTCGAGCGGGTCCAGCTTCGCGAGTTGACCGTCGTCAAAAAGGACGGCCAGCGTACCCCGTTTGAGCGCGAGAAGCTGGAGCGCTCCATCAGCATCGCGACCCGCAAACGCCCTGTCGATCCGGATCGCATCGACCGCATGATCAACGGCATTGTCCGCCAGCTGGAAAGCAGCGGCGATCAGGAAGTCCCGTCCGAGCGCATTGGCGAACTGGTGATGGAGGGGTTGGCGGCGCTCGATAGCGTTTCCTATGTGCGCTTCGCATCGGTATATAAGGATTTCCGCGAAGCCAAGGATTTTGAAGAGTTTATTGGCGAACTCTCAAGCAATAGCTCAAGCTGAGCCGATCCTTCCGAAAGCGCGAGAGCAATGACAGCCGCTGACACTCTCAACGATGAACGCCATATGCAGAGCGCGCTCAATCTCGCCGCGCGCGGGCTTGGGCGTGTCGCGCCGAATCCGGCCGTCGGCTGCGTCATCGTGAAAGACGGCAAGGTTGTCGGGCGCGGCTGGACACAGGCCGGCGGCCGCCCGCATGCCGAGACGGAGGCGCTTCGGAGGGCAGGCGAGGCGGCGCGGGGCGCGACCGCTTATGTGACCCTTGAGCCGTGCGCCCATCAGGGCGCGACGGGTCCTTGCGCCGCGGCGCTGGTTGAGGCCGGGATTGCGCGCGCCGTTGTAGCGATCCGTGATCCGGACGAGCGGGTCAACGGTCTCGGGATCGCGATGCTGAAGGATGGCGGGATCGCGGTGACGGAAGGGGTCTGCGCCGAAATGGCCGCCGAGCTCAATTCCGGATTCATCATGACGCGGCGGCTCGGCCGGCCGCTGGTGACGCTGAAAATGGCGACGAGCCTTGATGGCTGCGTTGCGACGGCGAGCGGCTCTTCCAAATGGATCACCGGGGAGCAGGCACGGCGCTACGGTCATCTGATGCGGGCCGAGAATGATGCGATCATGGTCGGCGTCAACACCGTTCTGGTCGATAACCCCGAGCTCACCTGCCGGATTGACGGGCTCGAGGACCGCTCGCCCATCCGCATCGTCGCGGATTCGCGCCTGCGTCTGCCGCTCACCTCGAAGCTGGTTGCGAGCGCGGCGAAGACGCCGCTCTGGATCATTACGGTCCCGGATAACGATCGCGACCGGCTGAAAGCCTTCGTTGATCTCGGCGTTGAGATTGTCGAGGTGCCGGCGGATGCGTCCGGGCTTCCCGAAATGGCGCCGGCGCTCACAGCGCTCGCGGAAAAGGGGATCACGCGAATACTTGCCGAGGGTGGTTCCCATCTTCTGGCAAGCTTGATAAAAGAAGGGCTGGCGGACCGGCTGGAATGGTTTCGCGCAGGCAAGATCATTGGCGGCGACGGCATCCCGGCGCTCCAGTCCATCGGGCTTGAGCGGATCGAGGATGCGCCGGATTTGCGCCTGGTCAGCGAACGCCGGCTTGGCCGGGACATATTGGAAAGTTATCTCTTGCGGAATTGAGAGCAATGTTTACAGGTATTATCACCGATGTCGGAGAGGTGCGCGCCATCGAAAAGGCGGGCGACACCCGCATCGAGATAGCGACAGCCTATGATCTGGATACCGTCGATATCGGCGCTTCCATCGCCTGTTCGGGGCCGTGTCTTACGGTGATCGAGAAGGGCGAGGGGTGGTTCGCGGTCGAGGCATCGGACGAGACGCTCGGCTGCACCAATCTTGGCGACTGGATCGTCGGCACCAAGGTCAATCTGGAGCGGGCGCTGAAGGTTGGCGATGAGCTTGGCGGGCATATGGTGACGGGCCATGTGGACACCGTGATCAGCCTGCTGATGTCGCATCGGGTCGGTGAGTCCACGAAGCTGATCCTCTCGCTTCCGCCCGCCTTCGCGCCGTTCGTTGCGCCGAAGGGCTCGGTTGCGCTCGACGGCGTCTCGCTCACAGTGAATGAAGCGACGGATGATCACTTTACGGTCAATATCATCCCGCACACGCAATCCCATACGACCTTTGGCGGCTTCACCGTCGGTCGGCGGATAAACTTGGAAATAGATGTACTCGCGCGATATGTCGCGCGCATGGCTGAGGTTAATAATAAGAAATGAGCTATAAGGAATACCTTGCCTCGGCAGAGGAAATCATCGAGGACGCCCGCAACGGCAAGATGTTCATCCTCGTCGATGCGGAAGATCGCGAAAACGAGGGGGATCTGGTAATCCCCGCACAGTTTGCAACGCCCGATGCGATCAACTTCATGGCCAAATACGGCCGCGGCCTGATCTGCCTCTCAATGACGGAGGCGCGCGTCAACACGCTCGCCCTGCCGCTGATGGCGCAGGATAACGCCTCGCGCCTGACGACCAACTTCACCGTCTCGATCGAGGCGCGCGAAGGCGTCACCACCGGCATTTCCGCGGCCGACCGCGCCCATACCATCGCGGTCGCCATCGATCCGACGAAGGGCGCGGCCGATATCGTCTCGCCGGGCCATGTGTTTCCGCTGGTTGCGCGCGAGGGCGGCGTCCTCCGCCGCGCCGGTCATACGGAAGCAGCCGTCGATATCTCGCGCCTTGCCGGTCTCAACCCGGCCGGGGTGATCTGCGAGATCATGAATGACGATGGCACCATGGCGCGGCTGCCCGATCTTGTGAAATTTGCGCAGTTCCACGGCCTAAAAGTCGGCACCATCGCCGATCTGATCGCCTATCGCCGCCGCTATGACAGCCTGATCAGCCGCGAGATCGAAGCTGACATCAGCAGCAAATACGGCAACGACTGGAAGATGATCGTCTATTCCAACAAGCCCGAATATGCCGAGCATGTCGCGCTGGTGAAGGGCGATGTCGCGGGCGATGACGCGGTGCTGGTGCGCATGCATGCGCTCAACCTGCTCGGCGATGTTCTCGGCGAAATCGACGAGAATCCCGATACGCTGCATGATGCCATGCGGCAGATTGATGCGGCGGGGCGGGGCGTTGTCGTGCTGATCCGCGAGCCGCGCCCGATGGCGCTCTCGGACCGGGTCCGGCGCAAGCTCGGCAAGCCGGCCAAAGAACAGCAGGAACTGCGCGACTACGGGATCGGCGCGCAGATCTTGCTCAACCTCGGGATCCGCAACATGATCCTGCTTTCCAATAACAAGCGCACCGTGGTGGGGCTCGAGGGCTATGGCCTGACCATTACGGAAACGCGCGCTATCAGCAATAAGGGTTGATCATGAGCAGCGATATTCATGTGCTCGTCGTTGAGGCGGATTTCTACCGCGATATTTCCGATGCGCTGCTCGAGGGCGCGCTCGAGGTTCTCGATGCCGCCGGCTGCAGCTACGATGTCGTGCAGGTGCCGGGCTGCCTCGAAATTCCCGCCGCGATCCGTTTCGCCATCAAGTCGACCGAATTGATTACCGGCCGCCGCCGCTATGACGCCTATGTGGCGCTTGGCTGCGTGATCCGGGGCGAAACCTCGCATTATGATACGGTCTCGGAGGAAAGCGCGCGCGGCCTGATGGATCTCTCCATCCAGTCCTCGATCGCGGTCGGCAACGGCATCATCACCTGCGAGAATGAGGCGCAGGCCTGGGCGCGCGCCCGCAAGTCCGAGAAGAACAAGGGCGGCGGGGCGGCGGAAGCGGCGCTCCAGATGTTGAAACTGAAAGAAAAGTTCGGAATATTTCCGCGATGAATGAGCGCAGCGAAAAGCGGGGCGATAAACACAGCAGACGCACGCTGGCGCGGCTCAATGCCGTGCAGGCGCTCTATCAGCTTGAGCATGACCAGCGGCCGGCCGAAGAGGTCGTGGAGGAATTTCTCCAGCACCGCGTCGGCGCCGAGCTCGACGGCGACCAGTTCAAGGACAGCGACAAGCCGCTGTTTCGCGATATCGTCATCCACACACGCGAGCGGCAGGCGGAGATCGACGCGCTGATCGCCGGGCGGCTGGAAAAGGACCGCACGCCCGAGCGGCTGGAGATTGTCCTCCTCTGCCTAATGCGCGCGGCGACCTATGAATTCATGGCGCGCATTGATACGCCGGCAAAAGTGCTGATCAAGGAATATATCGGCATCGCCCGCAGCTTTTTCACCGGCAAGGAGCCGGCGCTCGTCAACGGCGTTCTCGACAAGGTGGCGAGAGAGCTGCGCCCCGGCGAATTCGAGTGAGATGACGGGGAGGGACGGCAGCGCGGCGCCCGACACCGGTGAATTTGCGCTGATTGAGGCGCTGTTCAAGCCGCTCGCCGCCCGAACGCCCGCCGCGCTTGGCCTCACCGATGACGCCGCAGTCTTCTCCCCGACGCCGGGCCGCGACCTTGTTTTCACAAAAGACGCGATGGTCGAGGGCGTGCATTTCCTCAAAACCGACGATCCGGCGGATATCGCGAAGAAGCTGCTTCGGGTCAATCTCTCGGATCTCGCCGCGATGGGGGCGAGCCCGGTCGGCTATCTTCTTGCGACCTTCTGGCCTGAAACCATCCGTCGCGACTGGATCGAGGGCTTCGCGAACGGCCTTGCCGCAGATCAGGAGCGCTTCGGCATCGGCCTTTTCGGCGGCGATACGGTTCGAACGCCGGGCCCGCTGACGCTTTCGCTGACCGCAATCGGCGAGGTGACAAGGGGGCAGGCGCTTCGCCGCAACGGCGCGAAGGCGGGTGACCTGATTGCCGTCTCCGGCAGTATCGGCGATGCGGCGCTCGGCCTTCAGATCCTGCAACATAAGATCAAGGGCGTTGTGGCGACAGACGCCGGCTTTCTCATCAATCGCTATCACCTGCCGACGCCGCGCCTTGCGCTCGCCCCGTATCTTGCCGGCGTTGCGACGAGCTGCATCGATATCTCCGACGGGCTGATCGCCGATATCGGACATATCGCGGCGCAGTCTTCGCTTGCCGCGCGTATTGACGGGCGGACCGTGCCGATGAGCCCTCCGGCGCGTGAAGCGCTTGCCCTGGACGAGGGGCTGCTCACCGTGCTGCTGAGCGGCGGAGACGACTATGAACTTGCGCTCACTTTCGCGCCCGGAAACGCCGCCGAGATCGACCGGATTGCGAAGAAGGCCGACGTTCCCCTTACCGTAATTGGCGAAATGACGGAGGGGAGCGGCGTCAGCGTCATCGGGCCGAAGGGGCAACAGCTAGTCTATGAAAGCGGGGGGTGGCGCCACTTCTAGGCCGCCGCGCAATTTGCATGTGAGCTATGCATATCTGTGGGTTGTTTTTTAGACACATTTTTGACATATTCCACGAAAATTTCGTGTGTTACGGGAGACATATATGCTGGCGATGCAGTACACGGTTCGCTTGCCGGAAGAATTCGATGAAACCCAGATCCGCAAACATGTGGCCGTACGCAGCCCGCTGTTCAACGGTTTCCCTGGCCTGCGGCACAAGTTTTACCTGTATGACGCCGACGAAAATGTCTACGCGCCATTTTATATCTGGGAGAATGCCCAGTATGCGCAGGAGTTTCTCCTCGACAATCTCTTCAACGGCGTATCGCAGAAGTTTGGCCGCCCGCGCGTACGGAGCTGGCAGGTCGTCGCCTTCGACTATGGCGAGCTGAAGGAAGATCCCGGATATATGCGCAGCGCCATTGACAAGGTGCCCTCCAATGAATCTGTCGGTATGCAGATGGAGAAAGAAAAGGCGCGCCACGACAAGGTTCTCGCATCGCCCGGCCTTTATATGCATATGGTCCTGCTCGATCCCGACCGCTGGGAAGTCGGACATTTCAGCTTCTGGGGCAAGGCCGAACAGGCGCCCCCCATCAATGCGGACTGCATCGATGAATATGCTGTCCTGAAAAGCTATCGGCATCTTGAAGGCGCAGCCTGACGTGCGCGGCCGATTTTACCTCACCTTTTCATAAACAGGAGCGATCGGCATGATGGATCGCCGGACCAGAATAAGCATTCTCCTGATGTCCGGCTGTCAGGCGCTGCTCAACAGCTCCACGTCGATCATGATTTCATCGGCCGCGCTTGTCGCGCTGATCCTGCTCGGGCCGGATAAGTCGCTGGCCACGCTGCCGGTATCGGCGGTGGTGACGGGCACCGCGCTCGCCACCCTCCCGGCGTCCCTGATCATGCGGCGGATCGGTCGCCAGCAAGGCTTTATCCTCGGCGCGGGGTTCGGCATTTTCGGCGCCGCAATCTGCAGCTACGCTGTCTGGATCGGCAGTTTCTGGATCTTTACCTTCGGCGCGCTGATCCTTGGGACATATGCGGCGTTCGGCAATTACTACCGCTTTGCCGCCGTCGATATCGCGGGGCATCAGAATCGCTCGCGCGCCGTCTCCTATGTGCTTGCCGGCGGCCTGATCGCGGGCTTTCTCGGACCGCAGATCGCGAGCCACAGCCGCGAGCTGTTCCTGCCCTATCTCTATCTCGGCACCTATCTTGCGGTTATCCTGCTCGGGCTTCTCGCCATCGTGCTGATCAGCTTCGTGCGCATTCCGAAGATGACGGTGAGCATGAGCGATGAGCCGCAGCGAGCTTTGCGCGATATCATCCGCCACCCGACTTTCATCACCGCCGTCCTCAGCGCCATGATCGGTTACGGCGCGATGAGCCTGATCATGACGGCGACGCCGCTTGCCATGGTTGGCTGCGGCCATGATGCATCCGATTCCTTTAACGTCATCAGCTGGCATGTCGTCGCGATGTATGGCCCGAGCTTCTTCACCGGACCTCTGATCGCGCGCTACGGCGAGCATCGCATCATCATTGTCGGGGCGCTGCTCGGGCTGGTCGCGGTCGGGATCGCTCTTGCCGGGCTTGAGCTTGCCAACTTCTATATTGCGCTGATTGCGCTCGGGGTGTCGTGGAACTTCATGTTCATCGGCGGAACGACACTGGTCACAACCGTCTATCGCCCCGCGGAGGCGGCCAAGGTTCAGGGGATGAATGATTTCCTCATCTTCGGCACGGTTGCGACGGCGTCGCTGCTGAGCGGCCAGCTGCAGGAACGTATCGGCTGGGAGGCGGTCAATTATGTCGCGCTGCCGATGTTCGCGCTGGTAATTCTGCTGGCGCTTCTAAATATGCGCGGCGGCCGGCGCCGGCTCGCGGCAGCGGGCGGCTGAACGCGAAGACGCCGCCCTTTCGGGGCGGCGCCGTTCCCAGGTATTCCGGACTAGATTTTGCCGTGCGAGGGCTCAGTCCTTCTGGATCATCGCTTTGCGGATAATTTCCGCCGCTTCCTCGGCATCGCCCCAGCGGGTGATGCGGACCCATTTATCCGCTTCCAGATCCTTGTAATGCTCGAAGAAATGCGAGATCTGATCGAGAAGGATGCCACGCAGGTCCGAATAGTTGTTGATGTTGGAATAATAGGGATGCAGCGCATCCACCGGCACGCCGAGGATTTTTTCATCCTGGCCCGCTTCGTCTTCCATAATGAGCACGCCGACCGGACGGGCGCGAATGACGGCGCCGGGGATCACCGGTGTCGGGCCGGTTACCAGCATATCGACCGGATCGCCATCATCGGCGAGGGTCTGCGGAATAAAGCCGTAGTTGCACGGATAGAACATGGCCGTATGCAGGAAACGGTCGACAAACATCGCTCCGCTTTCCTTATCGACTTCATACTTTACGGGCACACTTCCGATCGGGATCTCAATGACGACATTCACGTCCCATGGGACATTCTTGCCAGCCGGGATTTTAGAAATATCCATTACTTAGATTGTCTCCTGAAAATTCTGGCCTGCGATAGCACGTTCCGTAATTTTTTGCACCAGCGAATCGAAAAAAAATGTTTGGAATATAATGTACTAAATTAGATACATACTATATTCTGTGGCGTGCGGACTCATTCGGCATTCGGCTTTCGACCAGATTAAAGGGGGTAAAGACTGACCGGCCCGGTGGTCCAATAAGGTCAATAATAAAATGACCATGCGAAGGCATGGCCGCTTCGTAACTATTTGGGGGTATCAGAATAATGTCAGTTGAAATTTGGATTCCGATCATCTGCGGGCTGATCGCGCTTGCCTATGGCGCTTACGCCTCGCGGGTTGTGATTTCGCATGATGCGGGAACGGAGAAAATGCAGCGGATCGCCAGTGCGATTCAGGAGGGGGCATCCGCCTATCTGAACCGGCAGTATCTGACCATCGGCCTTGTCGGGATCGTGATTTTTGTCATTCTTTTCTTTCTGATGGGCTTGTATGTCGCCATCGGTTTCGCGGTTGGCGCCATTCTCTCGGGCGCGGCCGGTTTCGTCGGCATGAATGTGTCCGTGCGGGCCAACGTGCGGACGGCTGCGGCGGCCGCCAAGAGCCTGAAAGACGGCCTGCAGATTTCTTTCACGGCCGGCGCCGTCACGGGCATGCTGGTCGTCGGGCTTGCGCTGCTCGCCGTCGCGGGCTACTACGCGGTTCTTCTGAACGTGGGCGTTTCGAGCCGCGGCCTCATTGACAGCCTCGTCGCACTCAGCCTTGGCGCATCGCTGATTTCGATCTTCGCGCGGCTTGGCGGCGGTATCTTCACCAAGGGTGCGGACGTCGGCGCCGATCTCGTCGGCAAGGTGGAAGCAGGTATCCCCGAGGATGACCCCCGCAACCCGGCCGTGATCGCCGATAACGTCGGCGACAATGTCGGTGACTGCGCCGGTATGGCGGCCGATCTTTTCGAGACCTACGCTGTGACGGTGGTCGCGACGATGGTGCTCGCCTCCATCTATTTCGCTGGCGATACGGCGATGATGGCGTACCCGCTGATGATCGGCGGCATCTGCATCATCACCTCCATCATCGGCACCTTCTTCGTGAAGCTCGGCGCCAGCAACAACATCATGGGCGCGCTCTACAAGGGCTTCATCGTCACGACGATCCTCTCCGCCATCGCGCTCTGGCCGATCACCCAGTTCACGGTGGGAATGGATACTGTCTACAGCATCGGGGCAACCCAGTTCACGGGCTGGAGCCTGTTTTTCTGCGGGATTGTCGGGCTGGTAGTGACCGGTCTCCTGATCTGGGTGACGGAATATTACACCTCGACCGAATATCGCCCGGTGCGCAGCATTGCCGCCGCGTCGGAAACCGGCCATGGCACCAACGTCATCCAGGGCCTTGCCGTCTCGATGGAAGCGACGGCGCTGCCGGCGATCATCATCGTTGCCGGGATCATTGTCTCTTATAACCTCGCGGCGCTCTTCGGTATCGCCATCGCCGTGACCACGATGCTGGCGCTCGCCGGTATGATCGTCGCGCTCGATGCCTATGGCCCCGTCACCGACAACGCCGGCGGCATTGCCGAAATGGCCGAGATGGATGAGGACGTACGCAAGACCACCGATGCGCTGGATGCCGTCGGCAACACCACCAAGGCGGTGACCAAGGGCTATGCCATCGGTTCCGCCGGTCTCGGCGCACTCGTTCTGTTCGCCGCCTATACGGAGGATCTGACCTACTTCATCGCCAATGCGACAGCGGATCAGTTCAGCTTCTTCCAGGGCGTGACGCTCGATTTCTCGCTGAAGAACCCCTACATCGTCGTCGGGCTGATTCTCGGCGGCCTGCTGCCCTATCTGTTCGGGGCGATGGGCATGATGGCGGTTGGCCGTGCGGCCGGGTCTGTCGTGCGTGAAGTGCGCCGCCAGTTCAAGGAAATTCCGGGCATCATGGAAGGCACGGGCAAGCCCGACTACGGGCGCGCTGTTGACATGCTGACGCGGGCGGCAATCAAGGAGATGATCATTCCATCCCTGCTGCCGCTGCTGGCGCCGATCGTGGTGTTCGGTGTGATGCTGCTGATCGCCGACAAGTCGGCGGCCTTTGCGACCGTCGGCGCGATGCTGCTGGGTGTCATTATCACCGGCCTCTTCGTCGCCGTCTCGATGACGGCGGGCGGTGGCGCCTGGGATAATGCCAAGAAATATATCGAAGACGGCCACCACGGCGGCAAGGGCACCGATGCCCACGCTGCGGCGGTGACCGGTGATACCGTTGGCGATCCCTACAAGGACACGGCGGGACCCGCCGTCAACCCGATGATCAAGATCACCAACATCATTGCCTTGCTGCTGCTCGCGTCCCTCGCACACTGATCGGGACGAGAGTGGAAAACCCCCGGCCGAAAGCCGGGGGTTTTTTTATGCGCGCGAAGTGCGGCGATGATGAGAGGGAAGGCGCCCCGCGCGGTGCGGGCGGGGATTACGGGTTGTTGTTGGTATTGAACCGGCCGAGGTTGCCGAACAGCTGTTCCAGCAGGCCGAGCTTGCGCCCTCCCGTCGGCGTTTCCCGCTCGACGATCTTGATCTCCTCGCCGGCCTCCAGATCGAGGCCCTTGAGTTCCGCGACCACGTCATTGATATCGAACTTCACGATAAGGATATCGCGCGACGTCACTTCCTTTGCGAAAAAGGCG
The DNA here is from genome assembly GCF_036844445.1 of Sneathiella sp. Taxonomy (GTDB): domain Bacteria; phylum Pseudomonadota; class Alphaproteobacteria; order Sneathiellales; family Sneathiellaceae; genus Sneathiella. The sequence continues at coordinate 167,445 of NZ_DAIUFV010000003.1, forward strand.
AGATGCTCGGTTTTGCTGCTGATGTAATACCAGGCGTCGCCCTCGGTCTGGAACGTCGCGATGGAGGAGGGCGAACCCATAATCTCCTGCACCATGTCCTTGGTGGTGACGCCCGCCTCAAGCTTGGCGACCTGCTCCGGATCGAAGTGATATCCCTGGTCGGCTTTGATAGGCTCACAGGCCGTCAACGCAAGCCCGAAGGCGGCAATGCACAGTCCTGTCGTTAGTCCTCTGGTCATGCGTCGGCGCGGCTTTCGGTTGACTATCTGCCCTGTAATGCGTAATTCAGGCTAATAAATGACCCGTCGTTCGGAAAATGTCAAATTTTCTGATAATCAGCGAGACGATCCGGTCATCACATTCCGTCGAGCCTCGGCAGGAGATCAGCAGCGTGGTTTTTTCAAAACTTTTCCGGCGCAAGCGGCAGGAGCAGCAGGCCGCCTCGCTCTATGTCGAGATCGTGACGCGGGCCCGGATGCCGGTCTTTTACGAAATCGCCGCGGTACCGGATACCGTCGACGGACGGTTCGAGATGATCTCGCTGCACGCCTTTCTGGTGATGCGCCATTTGCGCCGCGGTGACGAGGCCGCGCGAACGCTCTCGCAGAGCCTCTTCGATCAGATGTTCGCCGATATGGACCAGAACTTACGCGAAATAGGCATCGGCGATCTCAGCGTTGGCAAGCATATCAAGAAGATGGCGAAGGCCTTCTATGGCCGCGTCGCCGCCTATGACGCGGCGCTGGACGGCGGAGAAGAGACGCTGGAGGAGGCTCTAATGCGCAACCATTACGGCACGCTTGAGAGCGTGTCGGAGGACGCCGTTTGCATCCTTGCGGATTACGTACGGAATGCGGATGCGCATATGGCGGCGAAGGGAGTAGAGCCGCTGCATACCGGAACGGTTGATTTCGGCCCGCTGCCCCGCGAATAAGAGGCGACGGCTTTGCGCGATTTCAAAGGCTTTCTTGGCCCTCGCGCGCGGCAATTTGCGGGCGGCGGAAAAAACATTGACCGGAGGCGGTGAAACCAGTATTTTCGCGCCTTCGAATCGCCTGTCGGCTGAACGCAGCTACGGGCCGTTCGGGCGCGCACTTTGAAAGGAATTGTTGCAATGCAGGAGACCGGCGGAGATTTCGCGCGGTGGATCAATGTCGAACGTCTGGGGCGCGAGCCGATGACTTTCGATATCGTTGCGACAGAAGCGGAATGCCGTGCGCTGGCGGAGACCCTTGGCATCATAGGGGTTTCCGACGTTCACGCATGGGGTTCCATCAGCCGGCGGAGCCTGAACGGGCAGCTTGAGCTGGTCGGGCATGTCAAGGCGGAGGTCGTACAGGCCTGCGTCGTGACGCTCGATCCGGTGCCGGAGACGATTGACGAGGAATTTAAGGTATTCTACACCTTCGATCCGGGCGACCTCGAAATCGAAGAGCAGGAAAAGGTGGTGGCGCTGGATGAGCCGGATCTGCCGGAGTTGATCGTGGCGGGCCGTATCGATCTGGCGGCGATGGTATCGGAGCAGATCGCGCTTGCGCTTGATCCCTATCCGCGCAGCAAGGACGCGCCGGAGCTTCGGGACGAAGACGCGGAGGTCCTTGAACAGGCCAAGAAGGAGCAGGGGGTGCATAAGCCCTTTGCAAATTTGAAGGACTTGATGAGCAAGAAGTGATATGTAGGACAGTAACGTTTCATATCACTACTGGGTTTGATATCGCCCCGCTGCGGCCGGGCATTGAAGTGAAAGACTAGGAAAATGGCAGTACCAAAAAGAAAAACCACCAAATCCAAGCGCAACATGCGCCGTGCCCATGACGCACTGGTTGGTACGCAGGTTCAGGAATGCCCGAACTGCGGCGAAATGAAACGGTCTCATCATATCTGCGGCTCCTGCGGACATTATGGGGACCGCGAAGTTCTGGAAACGAGCGAGATCCTCTGATCGGCTCGGCTGACCAGGACGACCGGATCCGGACATCAACATGCCAGACAACATTGTCATCGCCCTTGATGCGATGGGTGGGGACCACGCCCCAGACATCGTCGTAAAGGGCATCGACATAATCCGCATCCAGTTTCCGAAAGCCCGGTTTTTGCTGTTCGGGGATGAGGCGCGGCTGACGCCGCTGCTTCAGGCCCATCCGGCTGTGCAGGCGATTTGCGATTTGCGGCACACGGACGAAGTGGTGACAGGCGAGGACAAGCCGAGCCAGGCGCTCCGCAAGGGCCGGCGCAGCAGCATGCGGCTGGCGATCGATGCCGTGCGCGACGGGGAGGCGGGGGCCATTGTCTCCGCCGGCAACACCGGTGCACTGATGGCAATGGCGAAAGTCTCGCTGAAGATGATGACAGGCATCGACCGCCCGGCGATTGCCTCTGTGCTGCCTTCGCCGCGCGGCGAGACGGTGATGCTCGATCTTGGCGCCAATGTCGAATGCGATGCCGACAATCTCGTTCAGTTCGCCTTTATGGGCGCGGATTTCGCCCGGGCTGTGCTTGGCCGTGTTCCGCCGCGCGTTGCGCTTTTGAACGTCGGCAGCGAGGATTTGAAAGGCCACGACACCGTCAAGGCCGCAGGAGATCGTCTGCGGTCGATCGAAAACCCGCCCTTTGAATATCACGGCTTCGTCGAAGGCAATGATATTACTGGCGGCGTTGTCGATGTGATCGTCACCGACGGCTTCACCGGCAATGTCGCGCTGAAAACGGCGGAAGGGGTGGTACGGCTCTTTACCGATTTCCTCCGTGCGGGCTTTCGCAGCTCGCTGATGGCGCGGATCGGCTATCTTTTCGCGCGCGGCGGACTCAATATCCTGAAAGAGCGGCTTGATCCGCGCGCCTATAACGGCGGCGTGCTTCTCGGCCTCAATGGCCTTTGCGTGAAAAGCCATGGCGGGACAGACGCCACCGGTTTCGCCAACGCCATCGGCGTCGCCATCGAGATGGTTTCCGACAATATGATCGAGAAAATGCGCGCCAACTTCGAGACCTTTGATATGGCCGCGAAAATGAGCAATAATGGCTCCGGCTCCGGTAGCGGGGACGGTCAGCGCGATGACGCTGCCTCGTCCCGAACCCCGTCGGCCGCCCCCGTGGATCAAGCCACTGACACCGCACAGGATGTCGGTTAGAACAGGAAACCCATGCGTCGTTCAGTTATTACCGCTACCGGATCGTATCTGCCCAAGCGTATTCTCACCAACCATGAACTGGCCGAAATGGTCGACACCTCCGATGAGTGGATCGTCTCCCGCTCCGGTATCCGTCAGCGCCATATCGCCGCGGACGGGGAGCTGACCTCGGATCTTGCGACGCATGCGGCGAAGGCGGCGCTTGAGATGGCCGGCCTTGAAGCCAACGACATTGACCTGATTGTACTTGCGACGGCAACGCCCGACGAGACCTTCCCGGCAAGCGCGACGGTGGTGCAGAAAAACCTCGGCATGACGCGAGGCGTCGCCTTTGATCTTCAGGCCGTTTGCAGCGGCTTCCTGTTCGCGCTCGCGACCGCCGACAATTTCATCCGCGCCGGGCAGGCCAACCGCGCCCTGGTGATCGGCTCGGAGACCTTTTCGCGTATCCTCGACTGGGAGGACCGCACGACCTGCGTTCTCTTCGGCGACGGCGCGGGCGCCATTGTGCTCGAAGCGATGGAGGGCGAGGGAACGTCCGATGATCGCGGCATCCTGACGACGCATCTGCATTCCGACGGCGAGAAGCACGACCTTCTTTACGTCGACGGTGGCCCGTCCTCGACGCAGACGACCGGCCTGTTGCGGATGGAGGGGCGGGAGGTTTTCCGCCATGCCGTGACGAATCTCGCAAATGTTGTGCATGAGGCGCTCGAGGCGACGGGACTCCAGACCTCTGACATCGACTGGCTCGTCCCGCATCAGGCGAATAAGCGGATTATTGACGGGACTGGAAAGAAACTTAAACTCGATCCTGAGAAAGTCGTCTTAACCGTTGAAAAACATGGAAATACTTCCGCTGCTTCCGTTCCGCTCGCTCTCGATGAGGCGGTCCGCGACGGCCGCATCAAGCGCGGCGATCTCCTGCTTTTGGAGGCGATGGGCGGCGGTTTTACCTGGGGATCGGCACTCATTCGCTGGTAAGGCGCGGAAGAATCGCGAATCTCTTTTGTGCGCAAGTCCCTTTACGGTACTAATTCCCTGATCTATTTCAATCGGTTATCGCGCTCTTTTGCGGCCAAAACGGGGTTTTCTCCGCTTCCGGCAGCGGAAAATCCGCTTTCTGATTGACGCGTCCCGCGGCTTTGATAATCCTGTAGAGACTAACGGGGTATCATCATGACAAAAAACACATTGACCAGAGCGAATTTGGCGGAGGCCGTATATCAGGAAGTCGGATTATCACGTAACGAATCCGCTGAACATGTAGAGGCAGTCCTGTCCGAAATTGCGAACCGGCTTGTCGCCGGCGAGACAGTAAAAATTTCCTCCTTCGGAAGCCTTCAGGTGCGCCAGAAGACCGGCCGCGTGGGGCGCAATCCCAAAACAGGAGAAGAAGTGCCGATCAGTCCGCGGCGTGTTCTCGTCTTTCGCGCATCGCATGTCCTGAAGGACAAGATCAACAAGGGTAACGGTGGCGCATAAGGTGGCGAGAGAGGCCGAAAAACGGGAAAAGTCAGCCGAGGCGTTTCGCACCATCAGCGAGGTGTCCGCGGAACTCGACGTGCCGCAGCATGTCCTGCGGTTCTGGGAGACGAAGTTCAAGGTCGTCAAGCCGCTTAAGCGGGGCGGCGGCCGGCGTTACTACCGCCCCTCCGATGTCGAGCTGATCCGCGGCATTCGCGACCTTCTCTACAAGCATGGCTTCACCATCCGCGGGGCGCAGAAGCTGCTGCGCGAGCAGGGAGGGCGCATCGACAATGTGGATGCGCTGATCTCGGCAACCCGGACCGAGGGGAACCCCGCGCTCTCCCAGGCGGTGAGCCAGGAGGCCGCTGCGGGCGAGGCAGCAGAGAGCGCGCTCGGGGAGGATGCGAAAGCGCAGCTACGGCTCATTCTTGCGGATCTGAAGGCGCTGAAAGAGCTGCTCGGCTGACACGGGCCCAAAAGGCCGCGCGCCTCTCGGGACGCGGAGAAAAAATAACGCCCGAAGCTGATAACGGGCGTTGCCATTCACGGCGCTGCTCAGTATAGTGCGCCAGCCTTTGGGGGCGGAGCCTCCGCCCGCCGGGCATATCCGCCTCGCGGATCTTCTCGGGCAGTAGCGCAGCCTGGTAGCGCACTTCACTGGGGGTGAAGGGGTCGTCGGTTCAAATCCGGCCTGCCCGACCAATTAGAAAGCCTCGAAACCGAAGGGTTTCGGGGCTTTTTTTGTAATGCCCGAGGCTTGGGGTTTGCAGCGATATGCGTGCCAAATCACGATTTTTTTTGTGGCCCTTGAAACCCGCAGAAAACCGCCGTCGTGCGTGAGTGGCTTTGGATGACTGGCACACATGCGGCACCCAGAATGCGCCCTACATAGGAAGCGCGATATTCCGTGGCCTTCATACATGGTTGTTGACGAGAGGCTTCCGCCCCTGCGGCGATGTGCCGCAAGGTGTGGCGGCATATTGCGTTCGTGGTGAAATCGGGTATGTTGCGGACCATGATAACGGATATTGAAAAGGGCGCGGCGGTGCGCGGTACAGCGGCGACGGACGGGCGGAAGGCGGTGATCACCTGGCTCACGGTGGTTACGGTTCTGGTCTTTGCCATGATCGTGCTCGGCGGTGTCACGCGGCTCACCAATTCCGGCCTCTCGATGACCGAGTGGAAGCCGATCACCGGCTGGCTGCCGCCGCTCGATGAGGCGGCCTGGGTCGCCGAGTTCGAGCGCTACAAAACCTTTCCCGAATATCAGAAGATCAACAAGGGCATGAGCCTTGATGCGTTCAAGCGCATCTATGCCTTTGAATATGCGCACCGCGTTCTCGGGCGCGTGATCGGCCTTGCCTTCTTTGTGCCCTTCGTGGTCCTGCTGCTGCTGCGTAAAATCCCCAAGAGCATGGCGCCCCGGCTCGCGCTCCTCTTTCTGCTCGGCGCGGCGCAAGGGGGGATGGGCTGGTTCATGGTGAAAAGCGGTCTTGTCGATCACCCGGATGTCAGCCATTACCGCCTGACGGCGCATCTTGGCCTTGCGAGCCTGATTTTCGCCGCGCTGCTATGGACGATTTTTGATCTGGTGGAGCGGAACCGCCCGCCCGCCGCGCCGGCGCCGGATCGCCTCCGCCGCGCGAGTTATTTTCTGCTCGCGCTGATCGCGCTGCAGATCCTCGTCGGCGGCTTTGTCGCGGGCCTTAGTGCTGGCTTCATCTATACCGACTGGCCGATGATGGGCGGGACGTTCATCCCCGATGATTTCCTGAGCTTGCAACCCTGGTTCCACAACTTCCTTGAAAATCCCTCGACGATCCAGTTCACGCACCGGATGCTGGGCTACGCCATCCTGATCGCCGGGATCTGGTTCTTCCTGATCAGCCGGGGCGCGGATGTCGATCGCCGCCTTCGAAACGGCGCTCTGGTCCTGCTCGCGCTGATCCTGCTGCAGGTTATCCTTGGCATCCTGACGCTGCTCTATGTGGTGCCGGTCTCGCTCGGCGCAAAGCATCAGGGCGGCGGGATGCTGGTGCTTGCGGCTGCGCTCTATGTGCTGCACCGGATCCGCGCGGCAAGCCCCGCAAAGGCAGCCGGCCAGCCGCGCGGCTGACCGGCCTTAAACCGCTTATCAAGAGGGGCTTTTCACTGCGTGCGTGCGGCCGTTAGTACGTCTGAAAACTGTCGCCCTTCGATATCAAGCCATAGGGGACCGACTTGGTTAAAATGACCGGCGCGAAACCGGATTCGTAATAGGTGGTCGCACCGATCGCTGTGTGGCTGGTTGCGTAGAGCGTGATATCCGGCGTCGTCTCGCCGCGGTAACTTCCCGGCGACAGGGTGAGCGAGGGCGCGGCGATACTGGAATTCACGAAATTCGCGCTGTTGATGACGTTGCCTGCGTTGATCGAGCCGAAGTTCACGGAATAATCGCCATTCGCCGAAATCACATTCGCGGCGCTGTTGACGGTAATGGCGCTGACAAGGACAGAATCACCGGAACCGGGCGCTGGTGTCGAGAAGCTACCGCCGACAATGGCGCCGCCGGCGTTCTCGGCAAGCGCCGTGGTGGCCGTCAGGCAAAGGGCGAAGGCGCCCATAATCATCTTCTTCATAACAATATTCCTTTGATAAAATGAAGTAACGAATGATGGCAACCTGCTCGGTTGCTTCTTTTTATGATTTCTCTTCAACCCCCTCGATTGCATCGACGATGGGCTGGCACCGGGTCCGAAGCTCAGGCGCTATCTGCGTCAGCATCTCATAGAGCCCGTATTGCAGCATGGAGCGGAGGGAGAGCTGAAGCGGCTCGCGGTTCTGGCCGGAGAAATCGAGGTTGACCAGCGCATCGCCAAAGAAACGGCCGATCCCGAACCCCGCTTCATCGGCGAAAATCTGCTTCGATATCTGCACCGCCGCAATGACGCGTGAGCTAGTCGCTTCCGTCAGATGCAGATCGAGCCCGACCACCGCCCGATGCTGGCGATAACGCGGCCCGATCCCGCCGATGGTGATTTCCGCTGCCGCGCCCGGGATGAAGTCAAGCGTGTTGACGGAGCCCGTAATGTAGTAATTCATTGCCGTGAATGTATGCGGCGAGCGGATGCCGAGATTAATCTCGGCGAGGAGCGGGCGCGGATCGCGGCGATTGACGATGGTCTCGGCCTCCGCCTGAAGCAGCGTTGTCTGCATTATGTCGCCCGCGCCTTGCGTGATATATTTCCCCGTTCCCGCATATTCGCCGCTGAACTTGCCGGTCGCATCGATAATATCGCCGACCGCCCAGACGCCGCGCATGGGATGCGCTGACGCGATACAGCCGACGAGCTGGTCATAGGGCGTCGTCACGGTCTCGACAGGCGGTCCCTTGACGAGCTTTACATTTTCGCCGCTCGTCGCGATGCAGCCGGCAAGGAGGAGAGGGGCGAGAGAGCAAAGCGTGTGTTTAGTTGCCATAATAGCCATCGGGATCGCTTATATTGTTGGTGGTCACATTGCAGCCGCCGCCCGTGACATTGATCTTTCCAACGCCGGCGGATTTGATCGCCGCGGCGCTCGTCACTTCGCCGCAGTTGGTCGTGGTGACGATAACGTCGTTGAGATGGCTGTTCTGAAAGATGGTCTGCGCGCCGATGGTCGTCATCTGCGCGCCGATGTAGGTCTGGAAGACGACCGGCCGATCCCACTGGTCGTAATAGCCATTCTCCCCCCGCTCGATAAGGTCGGAGGTCGCGCCCTTGACGCTGACGTCATAGGAGGATTGAAAGCCGGCGCTGTTGTTCCAGCCGACGGCGGCCGTCACCGTGCCGTCCCGCGCGGCTGCGGTGAGCGGCAGGGAGAGAAGCAGGGCCGCCGCTGCAAAATGGAGTTTCTTCATCTGCTCTGTTCCGAACCGAAAGTGAAGTTGAGGTAGATATAAACTTCATATATTCAACTATAGATAGAATAAAAAAATGGAATTCAAGGGCCGAAGGCGTGGATTATTTATCAGTAAAGATGCGCACGGGCGATGCGGTGGAGGTGGAGCAGGCGGGTGCGGCCCGTCGCAGCGGCGGCGCTGGAGTGGCGCGCGAGCGTTTGGCCCTGCGCCGGCGACCGTCGCGGCAGGGAAGGGATGCGAAGAAGATATCCAGGCATAAAAAAACTGCCCGCCCCGAGGGGCGGACAGTCTTACGCGTTGCTTGCGTTGACTTAGACCTTGGCGAGCGCCTGATCGAGGTCGGCGATAATGTCCGCCGCATTCTCGATACCGATGGAGAGGCGCACCACATCGGGGCCCGCGCCGGCCGACGTCTGCTGCGCTTCGTCGAGCTGGCGATGGGTGGTGGAGCTCGGATGAATGATCAGGCTCCGGGTGTCGCCGATGTTGGCGAGGTGAGAGAAGAGCTCGACGCTGTCAACCAGCTTCTTGCCGGCTTCATAACCGCCCTTGACGCCGAAGGTGAAAACGGCGCCGGCGCCGCCGGAGAGATATTTCTTCGCGAGCTTGTTGTAGGGATCGTCCTCAAGCCCCGCGTAAGAGACCCAGGAGACCTTGTCATGCTGCTTGAGGTGCTTGGCAACGGCCAGCGCGTTGGCGCTGTGGCGTTCCATGCGCAACGCCAGCGTCTCGATCCCGGTCAGGATCATGAAGGCGTTGAACGGCGAGAGAGCGGGACCGAGGTCGCGCAGGCCGAGCGCCCGGCAGGCGATGCCAAAAGCGATATTGCCGAAGGTCTCATGGAACTTCATTCCGTGGTAGGACCCGTTCGGCTGGCTGAGCGTCGGGAATTTGTCGGACGCGCTCCAGTCGAAGCGGCCGCCGTCGACGATCAGGCCGCCGATGGAGTTGCCGTGACCGCCGAGGAATTTCGTTGCCGAATGCAGAACGATGTCGGCGCCGAACTCGATCGGCCGGCAGTGATAGGGGGTCGCGAGCGTGTTGTCGACGATGAGCGGAATGCCGGCCTCATGGGCGATGTTGGCAATCGCTTCGATATCGGTGACGACGCCGCCCGGGTTGGCGAGGCTTTCGATAAAGATCGCCTTCGTCTTCGGCGTCAGCGCCTTCTTGAAGTTCTGCGGATCGTCCGGATCAACCAGAATGGCGTTCCAGCCGAATTTCTTGAAGGAATGGGTGAACTGGTTGATCGACCCGCCATAAAGCTTGGTGGAGGCGAGGAAGTCTTCGCCGCTTTCCATCAAGGTGTGCAGGGCGATCACCTGCGCCGCGTGGCCCGAGGAGACGGCGAGCGAGGTCGTGCCGCCTTCAAGCGCGGTGATCCGCTCTTCCAGGACGCCGTTGGTCGGGTTGGTCAGACGCGAATAGATGTTGCCGAATGCCTGCAGGTTGAAGAGGCTCGCCGCGTGATCGGCATCGTCAAAGACGAACGAGGCCGTCTGATAGATCGGCGTAATACGGGCCTTGCTGGCGGGATCCGGCACGGCGCCTGCGTGCACGGCGAGAGTATCGAATTTATGGTTGCTCATCGGTTGTTCCTTATTCCTTGATCCTGATCGGATAGCTTTGGTTGGTTGTGGCGGTCACTGGCTCCGGACGGTAATCCGGTGGCCGAGGTGGCCGAACTCGATTTTCGGACATCGGTCCATAACCACTTTGATCCCCGCCGCCTCGGCTTTCTGAGCGGCGGCATCATTGCGAATACCGAGCTGCATCCAGACGACTTTGGCGTTGATGGCAATGGCGTCCTCAACGATAGGCGGGATATCCTCCGCAACGCGGAAGCAATCCACCATATCGACAGGCTCCGGGATGTCCCGAAGTGAGGCGTAGACCGTTTCGCCGATCATTTTTTCCCCCGCAAGTCCCGGGTTTACCGGGATGACCCGATACCCCTGAGATTTCAGAAAGACCGCGACATAGTGACTGGGCCGCGCCGGATCGGCGCTCATGCCGACAACGGCAATGGTCCTAACATCGTTGAGAATGCCGACGATATAATCGTCGGGGTAGCTGTCGTGGTCCATATTATTATTCTCCCCGCCAGCGCGGTTCGCGTTTTTCGAAGAAGGCGGTCAACCCCTCGCGGGCATCGCGCGTGCGCATGTTCTCGACCATAACCTCCGAAGCGGTGCGATAGGCGGCATCGAGAGGGAGGGGAAGCTGGCGATAGAAGCCGGCCTTGCCGAGACAAATGGCGGCAGATGATTTGGCGGCGATGGTGCGGGCGACCGATTGAATGTGGCTGTCCAGCGCGTGCGCCGGCAGGGCGGCGTTGATGAGCCCGATTTCGGCGGCCCGTGCGGCGTCGATGAAATCGCCGGTCAGCAGCATCTCCATGGCGTGCTTCGGCGCGACATTGCGGCTGAGCGCGACGCCCGGTGTCGAGCAGAAAAGCCCGAAATTGATGCCCGATGTTGCAAATTTTGACGTATCCGACGCATAGGCGAGATCGCAGGAGGCGACGAGCTGCGTGCCCGCGGCGGTCACTGCGCCGTCAAGTCGGGCGATCACCGGCTGCGGCAGGGTGACGATGCGCTGCATCATCGCGCTGCATTGCTCGAACAGCGCATCGAGCGTCTCGTCCTCCGCCATCGCCAGCACTTCTCTCAGATTGTGGCCCGATGAGAAGACCGGCCCCTCGGCGCGGAGGATGACGACGTGAATGTCGCGGCCCGTCGCGATGTCGGCCAGAGTAGCGTCGATACGGCTCATCATCTCGCGCGACAGGGAATTGCGGCTCGACGGATCGTTAAGCGTCAGGCAGGCGATATTTTTCTCGACGGTCAGATCGACGATCATGCGATTGTCCCCTCGCGCCTCTTGCCTGGCTGGCATATCTCTTCCCTGGTTGCTGATGAAAGTCCGACTGCTACCTTAATCCTTTCTCCGCCCCGATCAAGGGTATCTGTAATAATTCAGGGAAATAAGCGCCAGTATTGGCGGCTTTCACTTGCCCGCGCAACAGGTGCTGCTATCCTCACCGGGCCATCTGGCCAGAAAAACAAGGAGAAACGCCCATGCCTGTGATGACCCCCGACATGCTGGAAGCTTTTCACCGGGAGGTATTCCCGGAAATGCAGCTGAATCTAAAAGTGGATCATGTGGATCATGAGAGCATCGTCGTTTCCATGCAGGCGGACGCGCGGCACCTGCGCCCCGGCGGCACGGTTTCGGGGCCGACCATGATGGAGCTTGCCGATGCGGCGATGTATTTTCTCGTCCTCGCCCAGATCGGCCCCGTCGCGCTCGCCGTCACGACCAATCTCAATATGAATTTCCTGCGCAAGCCCGAGCCCGGCCGGATGGTAGCGAAAGGCCGGCTCCTGAAGCTTGGCAAGGCGCTCGCCGTCGGCGAAATCGGAATTTTTTCAGGCACTTCCAAAGATCCCGTCGCGCATGCAACGGTCACCTATTCAATCCCGCCGAAACGCTAGTCCGAGACCTCGGGGCGAGGGTGCCGGAAAAGCCCTCGCAATTTGCGGTATTGTAATACCGCTATCGTAATGAAGTGATATCGCAGCGTTATTTCTGTTGACGCAGCCCCCTGCAGCGTTTATACCGCGCAGCAGATCGGGGAGCTTGTTGGCTCCCTTACTTTATCTATGGCACGCATGACGCGAAGGCTTGAGCTAATGAAAACCTATTCTGCGAAACCGACCGAGGTGGAGAAGAAGTGGCTGCTGATCGATGCGGAAGGCATCGTTCTCGGCCGTCTCGCCGCGATTGTTGCGAACCGCCTGCGCGGCAAGCACAAACCCATGTACACGCCGCATATCGATTGTGGCGATAACGTCATCATCATCAATGCGGAAAAAGTCGCCCTGACCGGCAAGAAGATGACCGACAAGGTGTTCTACTGGCACACCGGCCATCCGGGTGGCATCAAGAGCCGCACTGCCGAGAAGACCCTTGGCAGCGCGCATCCGGAGCGGCTGATCCTGAAAGCGGTTGAGCGCATGATCCCCCGCAGGCCGCTTGGCCGCCAGCAGTTTGGCAACCTTCGTGTTTATGCCGGCGCGGAGCATCCGCATGCCGCACAGAACCCGGAAGTGCTTGATATCGCATCCATGAACACCAAGAACGTAAGGAGCGCCTGAGCATGGCTGATGAAGCAAACTCCCTCGAGGATTTGAAAAATCTGACGGAAGGCGCAGCCGCAGGCGAGACCGGCGCTGAAGTCATTCAGGCCGCCGGCGTTATCGAGGCCGTGAGCGCCGAGCCCGTCATTGACAGCCTTGGCCGGTCCTACGCCACGGGCAAGCGCAAGAATGCCGTCGCCCGCGTCTGGGTAAAGCCCGGCAGCGGCAAGATCACCGTCAACGGTCGCGACCAGTCGGAATATTTCGCCCGTCCGGTTCTGCGCATGCTGCTGCAGCAGCCGTTTGAGGTGACCGATCGCGTCGGCCAGTTCGACGTTGTCTGTACGGTTAAGGGCGGCGGTCTCTCGGGTCAGGCCGGTGCCGTTCGTCACGGCGTCTCCAAGGCGCTGACCTATTACGAGCCGGCGCTTCGCCCGGCGCTGAAGGCCGAAGGCTTCCTCACCCGCGACAGCCGCATGGTGGAGCGTAAAAAATACGGCCGCGCCAAAGCACGTCGGAGCTTCCAGTTCTCCAAGCGTTAATCGCGGGAGTACGCCAAAACGAAAAGGCCGCCCTTGTGCGGCCTTTTTTTGCGTTTACGTCCCAGCGGATCGGGACTTCTGAGAGTGACTATATATGAACCGGAAAATCCTCGGCATTATTGGCGCCGTTTTGCTTTTTATCGCCGTGATCCGCGCCTGGCCGGAGGTATCGGTCAAGATGGCGGACTATCCGCTTGACGGGGAATGGGAACTCACCGAAATGCGTACCGCCGGAATTTACGGCGGATCGCTTGAGACGGCGCGCGCCCTTGTCGGGCAGTCGATCACCATCCAGAAGCATGTGATCACGTCAAGGGCCGAGCGCTATTGCCCGCTTGCGCCGCTCGCGCCCGTCACGCTTCGCGATGATATGGAGACATTCGGCACGTCCGGCGGCTCCTGGTCGGAACTGGGCCTGAAACCCGTCGGCGACGGGCGGAGCTATGAGGTGCTGCAGGCGGACGCGAAATGCGATTTCGGGACTTTCGCCAAGGCAATCTTTGAGCCCGCAAGCGGCCTCATCCTGCTTGCCCACAATGAAATTTATCTGCTGCTGACGCGGCGCTGAAGCTCGATCGGCGTTTCATTATCCCGCTCATCCAGCGAGCGCGTCTCGCCGATTTTCAGGATCAGCGCGTTCTCGGCGCCAAAATTCTGAGCGATGGCGGCCTCGCGGAATCGCTGCGGCGCTTCGAACGGATCCTCCGACGTCAGGCGGATCGTTCCCCAATGCATCCCGAGCGCCTTTGTCGCGTTCACCGCGCGGGCAATCTCAATAGCATCTTCGGGGGAGGCGTGGACCAGCTTCATGATCTCGCGCGGCTCATACGCCCCGATGCCGACGATGGCGAGGTCGAACGGTCCTTCGCGCTCGCCGATCATCTCGAAAACATTCCCCTTGGCGGTATCGCCGGAGAACCAGATGTTTTTCTCGTGCGTGCGAATGCCGAAGCTTGCCCAGAGCGTCTTCTTCTGGTCATGGACACCGCGCCCCGATGAATGAACGGCCGGAAGCGTGGTGATGGTCAACCCGTCCTCGGACCAGTTTTCCCACCAGTCCATCTCGATCACCTTTTTATAGCCGCGCCGGGTGAAAAAGGATTTCAGGCCGAGCGGAACAATCACCTGCGTCCTGTCCTTATAGGGGTAGGCACGCACGACGCGGGCATCGAGATGATCATAATGATTGTGGCTGACCAGCATGACATCGGCGCAAGGGAGTTCGGTTGCGCTCATTGCAGCCGGCGCATAGCGTTTCGGGCCGATGCGACCGGGCCCCGCGACTTTGGAGAGATACGGGTCGGTCAAAATCACCTTGCCGCCGCTTCGGATAATAAACGCGGCATGACCAAGCCACGTCACGCTCGGGTTGCCGCCCGCAACGATACCTTGCGTCACTTCGCTCCGCGGCAGAACATGCCCGTCAGGCAGCGTCGGCGATGGCATCTGCTGCATTAGCCGGTAAATAAGCGGGGCAATGCGCCGTTTGCGTAGGTGCATATTAGGATTGCCCTCCGGATTACGGAAGCCGCCACGGGGATTATGATGATATGGTTTCTGCGTCATTATCTCAGATAAATATTCATTCAAATGATACTTAACCGGTTAAGTGGAGTCAATTCGCCAGTGAACCGCGTATGGTTAAAGATCATGGTGGATCACCGGATTTTCAACCGCTAAATGTTGCAAATCCCTCGCAAATGCCCGATCTCACGCAGGCTTGATCAAAATCATTCCCCAAAGCGGCGACATTTCATATGATCCGGAGAAAGCGAGCCGAGAAGGGCCGCTGGCACGGGTTCTGATAGGAAGAAAAAGGGGGATGCGGTGCGTGAATCGCTCCGATGTCCCATAAATAACGGGAGTAATAATAATGACAAAACTTGAAAACTTTTATGATTGGGACGCGATTCTCGACGGGCTTACGAAATATCTCCGTATTCGAGCGACTCCGATCGGGATGAAACTGTTCGAGACTGTCGAGGAGATGGAGGCGATCGAGAAGATTCGCCGCCCCAAAGGGATTTTCACCGCGGATCAGATTGTCGGGCAGGCCTGCCGCCTCGGCTGGACCGTGGGCGCGACGGCGGAGGATTTTGTTGGCGCGCAGTGCGGCGCGGTCCTCGGCCTTCGCCCGCAGGATGAAGAATGGCGCGAGGGTGAGCGATATGTTGGCGTCTGGTATCAGACGCCGGAGGATGCGCGCAACCATCAGGACGCCATGACCGTGATGCCGGCCGGGAAATTCAAGGCGATGGCCGTCTCGCCGCTCGCCAGCAAGCGTCTCAATCCGCCGGATATCTGCCTGATTTACGCAACCCCGGCGCAGATGATCCTGTTCATCAACGGGCTGCAGTGGGCGGGCTACAAGAAGCTCGATTTCTCGGTTGTGGGCGAATCGTCCTGCGCCGACAGCTGGGGACGGGCGCTCTCGACGGGAGAGCCCAGCCTGTCGCTTCCCTGCTTTGCCGAGCGGCGCTATGGCGGCGTTCAGGAGGACGAACTTTTGATGGCAATTCCGCCCGCCTATCTTCCAAAAGTGATCGACGGGCTTGCTGCGCTCGCCAAAAACGGCCTCCGTTATCCCATTCCGCCCTATGGCGTGCAGAATGACGCGCGCGCCGGCCTTGCGGTAAGCTACAGTAAATAAAAGAAAAATAGAAAGAGTAGCAGCGACGTGATTATTTGTCCGTCGCTGCCCCTATATTTAACACCTCTCGGCTGTATTTGGCGCTTGGCAATCTTCGGATATATGCGTATATTCCCCGGCGCTCATAAATAAAAATGAAAAGCAACGCCCGAGCCCCGTTCCTGCGGGGCTTATTCTATGTGTGCGGTATGCGGAGGGGGTAACGTTAGGGGACATGCTCTGCGAGAAATTTGACAATATCAGGTGGGGGTCGCCTGAGACGGAACGCTTTGCGAGATATTGGCGAAGCCTGGAACCGGGGTCTCTGGTGCCGCGTCGCCGCAGCTTCGATCCGACCCGCATCGCGCCGCTGCTGCCGGGGATCGCGCTTTATGAAGTCCTGTCGCCCGATGAAATTGTTTGCCGCCTGGCCGGGACCGCGCTGGTTGATCATTTCGGCATGGAGCTGACGGGGCGGAATTTTCTCGATTTCTGGCCGGGGGATATGCGCGACGCGGCATCGCGCACCATCCTGGAATGCATCACGCGCCCGTGCGGCGTATTTTCGAAAGTCCTGACACATTCGGCCGCCGGAAAAACCGAGATGATTATCTCGGTCGGTTTCCCGCTCCGCGATGACAAGGATATCTGCTGCCGGATGGTCTTTTATACGGGAGAGTTCGAGCGGGAGCGGATCCGCGTCCCGCGTGATGACCAGGTCGCCAGTCTCGAGGCTCCGACAAGTATCTTTATCGATCTCGAAGAGGACGCAACCTGAGACATAGCCCGCCGCGCGGGACGGAGTTTCACTCCTCCTCCTCCTCCGTCGCGATCAGCCGCTTGGGCGTGGTGAAATGAAGGACGCGGCCGGGCGCGTGCATCTCCCGCCAATCGTCGATATCAAAGGCAAACTGGATCAGTCCGCCGCGCGGGAATTTCCGTGCAATCTCTTTATAAAGGTTTGAGGCCGGATCCATGAGCGAGAGGGCGAGCTGCTGCATCGCCGGGTTATGGCCGATTACCATCACATGCGCTTCGCTGATCGCGGCGCACTTCAAACTGGCGAGCAGTCCGGCGCCCGTCCCGGCGGAATAGACCGCGGGATTGAACCGTCGCTCGAAACCGTCCGGCAGCGAGGGTTCGATCTGGGCGAGCGTTTCCCGCGTGCGCCGGGCCGGGGAACAGAGAATGATGTCCGGGAATATCTTGTTGCGCGCCATATAGGTGCCGACCGCAAGCGCGCCGAGCCGTCCGCGTGCGGTGAGCGGCCTGTCGATATCGGCTTTGGCGCGGTCCGACCAGCTCGATTTTGCATGGCGCATCAGTGTCAGTTTTCGCATGATCTGCCTCTTCTTCTTGCGTGACGTTCCCCCGATATACTCTCCAGATGGAGATTATATGACAGCAATATGACGCGATGACGAAAGCAGGCTCAGGAATCGCGGGCCGCCCTTTGCGTTTTTTTTACCATTTGGCGATTGCCGCTTGCTGTTGAAAGCAGAGTTGAAATATTTTTTTCAGGCGGCTGACCCCGGCATCCTGTCGGTCTCTTCATCGGCAGGCGCTCGGCGGCGATAACAAATGTGACAGGCAACAGAGGGAGGAAAAGATGCTGCGGAAAATTATACTGTGTGCGGCGGGCGTCCTGCTCGCCGGCGGGCTTGCGGCCTGCAGCGGCGAGGACGGCCTTTCGGGGGAATACGGCCAGCAGGACGGCGGCCAGTGGTTCACCATTCTTGATTTCAAGGGCAGCGATCAGGTGACGCTGACCATGATCGGCAGCGAAGATCGCCACAGCGGAACCTATAGCCGCGACGGCGACAGCGTGACGGTCAAGGTCGCCGGTGAGACGCGCACGCTGCGCATCGACGCAAACGGCTGTCTCGACGGCGGGGCGGGCAACAGCCTGTTCTCGGGCCCGGTCTGCAAGAAACCTTAAATCGCGAGCGGCAGGCGGCGGATGGCGCGCATCGCCCGTCCGCTCAATCAGCGTGGCAGTCAGTCGGGGCTGTCGCCCTTGGGAAAGCCGGCATGCTGCGGCAGGCCGTCGTTGATGCTGTAGTAGCTTTTCTTCGCCTCAACAAAGATATGGTGCCCGCCCGCAAGCTTCGGATCGCCGTCCAGGCTGCCAACGACAAAGCTGAAACCCGCGCCGCCCACGCGCCGCCAGAAAAGCTGGCTGCCGCAGGTGGAGCAGAAGCCGCGCTCGGCAAAGGATGACGAGCGATACCATTTCAGCGTTTCCGAGGCGAGGAGGCGAAGTTCGCCCGTTGTCGGCATGGAGGAGGCATAGAAATGCCCCGTCGACTTCTGGCACTGCGTGCAGTGGCAGTAATTAACGACGTCGAGCGGGCCGGTCACTTCATAGCGAACGGCGCCGCACAGGCATCCGCCCTGATGGATCTCCGGGTCAACCATGACTGCTCCTCGGTCAGGATAATTGCGTCTTTGCTTATACTACGCAGATTCCTGGCGCGCGTCAGCGGTAAATTGAGACGCGGAACGCGCTCGGCAGATAAGTATCCCTCCCAGGCCAAAGATGGCAAAATCGCGGCATTTCGATAGCATTTTTGCAACGTTTCGCCGAAAGCATCACAAAATCTTGATCCGACACAAATCTTCCTTGCAAATGCCCCAATTATAAATTACCGGATTCGCAGGGAGCCTGTTTTTTTGTTCGGTGACATGCCGACAGCGGACCTTCCTAGGATTTCAAACGCTGCATTTGGGCACTTTAGGCGTGAGGTCCTGATAATTATCGAGTGTCCAGGAGACTAAATAATGGCTACAGGTACTGTAAAGTGGTTCAACCCCACCAAAGGATATGGTTTTATCGCTCCTGATGGAGGCGGGGCTGACGCTTTCGTGCATATTTCGGCAGTTGAACGCGCCGGATTGACGACCCTTCAGGAAAACGCAAAGATCGAATTCGAACTCGTTTCCGGTCGTAACGGCAAATCTTCCGCGGAAAATCTCGTGCTTCTGGACTGAGATAAAGGTTCCGATACGAAAGAGAAAAGGCGGCGTTTGCCGCCTTTTTTTTGTGCCTTGACGGCGCCGGCGCGTGACGGAATTCTTTGCCAAGTGACGTGAAGTGTGCAAAAACCCGCTGCAGACAGCGACCCGGAGAAAACAGGACATCGGCGATGACCAAACCGATCAGAAACATTGAAGAAATCGACATTGAAACACTCGGCATTCCACTCGATGCGGAGGGCGCCTTTACCTTGCGGCTCAAGGACTACACCCATCGCCTGACGGGCGACGAACTGGTGCAGGAAATGCGCGACCAGCTTGATGTACGGGGTTCCGTGCGCAACGCCCTGCTGCGCAAGGCCGAGAAGGATATTCTCGCCGGCCTGAAGCGAGGGCCGGAGCATTTGGATGAAGAGGCGCGCGCCGCCTTTGATCTCAATGTCCTGATCTGGTTTGCGGACAAGGCGCTGAAAGGCGCGCATCGGACATATCTCGCGGATTGACGTTTTTTTGGAGGCGGGGCGGCAACGCCCGGGTTGAGGAACATGGCACATTCGGACAGCAAAATTAAAGTCGGTATTCTTGGCGCAAGCGGTTACACGGGCGCGGAAGCGATGCGCCTTCTGCTGCGCCACCCGAGCGCCGAAATTTGCCTGCTGACGGCGGACCGCAAGGCCGGCCAGCCGGTCGCGGACGTCTATCCGCATCTCGGCGGCCATGGCCTTCCGGATATGGTCTCCATCGAGGACGCTGACTGGAGCGGCGTTGATGTGGTTTTCTGCGGCCTGCCGCACGGCACGACGCAGGAACTCATCGCGGCGCTTCCCGCGGGCGTAAAGGTGGTCGATATGTCCGCCGATTTCCGCCTTGATGATCCGGCAACCTACGCCGAATGGTATGGCCATGAGCATCGGGCGCTCGCGCTGCAGAAGGAAGCCGTCTACGGCCTGACGGAGCTGTACCGCGAGCGGATCCGGAGCGCGCGGCTCGTCGCCTGTCCCGGCTGCTATCCGACAGCGACGCTGCTCTCGCTCGTGCCGCTCGTCAAAGGCGGGCTGATCGATGCGGACGATCTTGTGATCGATGCAAAGTCGGGCATTACCGGCGCGGGGCGGGGGCTCAAGCAGAACACCCTCTTCAGCGAGGCGGGCGAGGGGCTCTCTCCCTACAGCATTGGCGCGCACCGGCATGCGCCGGAGATCGAGCAGGAAATCGCCAAGGCCGCGGGCCGCGCGGCGGAGGATATCCGCGTCAATTTCGTGCCGCATCTCATCCCCATGAGCCGGGGCGAAATGATCACCTCGCATGTCCGGCTAACCGGCGGGGCGCGGGCGGCCGACCTCAAGGCGGCGCTCCAATCCGCCTTTGCGGGCGAGCCGTTTGTCCGTATCCTGAACGGCAAGGATGTGCCGCAGACGCAGATGGTGCGCGGCTCCAACAACTGCGTGATCAACGTCTTTGAAGATCGCATCCCCGGCCGGGCGATTGTCATCTCGGTGATTGACAATCTGGTCAAGGGATCGAGCGGTCAGGCCGTGCAGAATATGAACCTGATGTTCATCCTGCCGGAGACGCTCGGGCTGGAACAGGTCGCGCTTTTCCCGTAAGCTTCGGGCAGAAAAACAAGAACAGAAAGCGGAAAACCTATGACGAAGAACATCATCTCCCTGAACGGCAAGACCCCGGCTATTGCGGCGGACGCCTTTATCGCCCCGTCGGCCTATGTGATCGGCGATACGGTGATCGGCGAGCAATCGAGCATCTGGTTCAATTGCGTCGTGCGCGGCGATGTGCATTCGATTCGCATCGGCAAGCGCAGCAATGTGCAGGACGGCACGGTGATCCATGTCTCGGAAGGCACCCACCCGACGACCATCGGCGATGACGTTCTGATCGGCCACAACTGCATGATCCACGGCAGCACGCTGGAGGACGGATGCTTTATCGGGATGAGCTCGACGCTGCTTGACGGCGTCGTGGTCGAAAGCGGCGCGATGGTCGCGGCCGGATCGCTGGTCACGCCGAACAAACGCGTCCCGCGCGGCGAGCTGTGGGGCGGGTCCCCGGCGAAGTTCCTTCGCAAGCTGAGCGAGGCCGAGCAGGCGAACCTCACGCACGGCGCAGATCACTATGTTGAAAAGGGCCGCCAGTACCGCGAGCAGCTCGGTCTCTGACCTCCGTCGCTACATCAGAAAAAAAGGCCCGTCCATCCGGCGGGCCTTTCTTGTGTCAGCGTTTGTCCGCGGGCATTGTTACTCGTCAAGCTCCGCATAATGCTTCGCCTTTACCTTGACATAGCTCCCCGGCGCATCCTCGATCGGCTTCAGCTTGCCCTTGGCGGGATCGCGCGCGGGCACTTTCGGCCCCGATTTCTTGGCCAGCCATTTATCCCAGTAGGGCCACCAGGAGCCCGGATGCTCGGCGGCGCCCTCAAACCATTCCTCGGCACTTGCGTAGTCTTTCTTCTTCGTGTTGGTCCAGTACTGGTATTTCATCGCTTCCGGATGGTTGATGACCCCGGCGATATGGCCGGAGCCCGCCAGCATCAGTTCCGCCGGGCCACCGAACAGCTTGATATTCTTGAACACCGAGCGGAAGGGCGCGATGTGATCTTCCTTACTCGCCTGAATGAAGACCGGCGTTTTGATCTTCGAGAGATCGATCGGCTGTCCGCCGAGTGTCAGCGCGCCCGGCTGGCGCAGCAGGTTCTTCTGATACATGTTGCGAAGATAGAAGCTGTGCATCTTGTGCGGCATGTTGGTCGCGTCCGAATTCCAGTAGAGCAGGTCGAACGGGAAGGGCGTCTTGCCGAGCAGGTAGTTATTCACGACAAACGACCAGATCAGATCGTTGGAGCGCAGCAGGTTGAAGGTATTGGCCATCTCCTTGCCCTCAAGGTAACCGGCCTTCATCTTGCTTTCGACAAGCTGGATATGTTCTTCATCGGTGAAGACCATCAGATCGCCGGCGTCCTCGAAATCGAGCTGCGCCGCGAAGAAGGTCGCCGCCTTGATCCGCTCCTCGCCGACCGCCGCGAGATAGGCGAGCGTCGCCGCCATCAGCGTGCCGCCGATGCAATAGCCGATCGCCGTTACCTCCCGCTCGCCGGTCGACTGCTCGATCGCATCGAGCGCGGCGAGGATGCCCTCCGACATATAGCTCTCGAAGGTCTTGTCGACATGCCGCTCATCGGGGTTGACCCAGGAGATGACAAAGACGGTGTACCCCTGATCGACGCACCATTTGATGAAGGAGTTTTCGGGCTTCAGATCGAGAATATAGTATTTGTTGATCCAGGGCGGGGTGATCAGCAGCGGGCGCTTGTAGACCTCCTCCGTCGTCGGCTCATATTGCAAAAGCTGCATCAGGTCGTTCTGATAGATCACCTTGCCGGGCGTCACGGCGATATTGCGGCCGATCTCGAAGGCATTCTCATCGGTCATCTTGGGGCTCAGCGTGCCGTGGGTCCGCTTGAGATCCTCGAGCATATTGTCGAGGCCCTGCACGAGGTTTTTCCCCTTGGTCTCCATGGTTTTCTTGAGAACGTCGGGGTTCGACCAGAAGAAATTGCTTGGCGACATCGCGTCGATATAGAGCCGGGTGTAGAAATCGACCTTTTTGCGCGTCGGGGCGTCGAGCCCGTCGACATCGGCGATGGTGTTCTGGATCCAGTCCGCGGTCAGAAGGTAGGACTGCTTGATATAGTCGAAGATCTGGTTCTGGCTCCATTCCTCCGATTTAAATCGCTTATCGGTTGCATCGGGAACGGCGAGGGGGGCGACATCTTCGCCGCTCGCGCGCCGCGCTGCATTCTGCCAGAGGTCCATGTAACTCTTCCAAAGCGCCGCCTGCGCCTCGACGATCCGGGCCGGATCGGCCATCATCCTGTTCATCAGCTCCATAAAGGTGCGGGCGACGATGGCGGGGTCGGGATCGATATGCGTCGGCTTCTGGCTTTGCAGAAACGCGGTGACAAGCTCCTGGCTCTGGGCGGCGATCTTGGCAAAATTCTCGGCAAATTCCCGAGACGTTTCCAGCGCTTCCTGACTGCTTTGCAATGGTTCCCTGTTCGGCACGTCTGCTTCTCCTCGCTGTTAGTGTTCGAGCGGCGACAACTTATGAAGGATGGCACTTCTTTTTTCGCAAGCCGGGCCTGAAATCGTTAGAAAACGTTGCGAAATCCTGCCCTATATGTTTAATGATAGCTGCGTTTTTTACCAGATTATATTAAAAACCTGTCAACCTCAATGGACCGCTGCCGTGTCACAGTGAGGAGGCGGGGTGGACGTAAGTGATGATCAGGACAGCTCTCCATTCCGGGAACCATTTGCAGGCCGTCGCCAGGCGGCTGCTGGGCCTTGGCCTCTGCGCTCTACTGCTGGCGGGCGCGGCGTGCTCAACCGACAATAGCGAGGAGCAGGAGGCAGCCGAGTACCCGAGCGTTTCGACGGTGCCGGAGAAGCCTGAAACAATCGCGACGCTGGCCGAGGCAAATAAGATCGGCGAGGGGCTGCGCGCCGATCGCAGCAACGCCCGCTATACCGATGAAGCGCTGCGCGCCGATACCTCGGTGCAGCCGCCGCTGGCGCCGCCGCCTTCACCGCAGCCGGAAGCTGTCACGGAGACGGTAACCGAGACGGTGACGACGACGGTGGAGGAGACGGCCACGGGCGTCACGACCACCACCGAGGAGCGCGTTGAGGCCGAGGTCGAGGAGCGGACGGAGCCCGCAGTTGCCGCTGCGCCGCAGGAGCCGGTTGCGCAGCAGCGCCTGACACCGCCCGCAAGTGAGACATCAGAGCAGACGACCGTCATCAGCAGCGACGGGGTGGAGCGGACAACGGTTGCAAGCGTCTATGAACAGCAGCTCGCCGCCTCCGGCGCAACGCGTCTGCCGGATGGCGTGCGCGCGGACGGCGCCGGATCAGACGCGGCGGCACCTGCCGCCGATGCGCCGCGGCTTGCCCCGAATTATGCCGCCGCGAACGGCAGGACGCCGGTCGAGACGCTTTATTTTGCGCAAGGATCCGCCCGTCTCAGCGCGGAGGACCGGGCGAAGATCGATCGCATCACGCGGAGTCAGCGGGATGAGGCGAGCACGATCCGCATCGTCGGCCATGCCTCGAGTCGCACACGGGATCTACCCGAGACCGAGCATATGATGGTGAATTTCAGTATTTCGCAGCAGCGCGCCGCCGCGGTCGCCGAATATTTCCTGAAGGCCGGGATCAATGCGGAGAGGCTGGTTGTTGAATCCGTCAGCGACAGCGAACCCGTGAGCGCCGAGCCGATGCCGCGTGCGGAGGCGATGAACCGTCGCGTTGAAATCTTTATTCTCAATTAAACGAATTTCGTATACACAGCCGTAACAGCAGAATCGGGGGCCTGTTGCGGCGTGAGGCCCGGACCGTCCCCGATATCATTTAAACAGGAACGAGATTGATGGAACCTGACTTCCACCGCATTAAACGCTTGCCGCCCTATGTTTTCGAACAGGTCAACCGGATGAAAGCGGCGGCGCGAGCGGCGGGCGAGGATATCATCGATCTCGGCATGGGCAATCCGGATTGCCCGACGCCGCAGCATATCGTCGACAAGCTGGTCGAGACGGTGCGCGACGGCCGCACGCATCGCTATTCGACAAGCCGGGGCATCCCGGGGTTGCGCCGCGCCAACGCGGCCTATTACAAGCGCCGCTTCGGGGTCGATATCGATCCCGAGACGGAAACCATTGCGACGCTCGGCTCGAAAGAGGGGCTCGCCAACCTCGCGATGGCGATCACCGCGCCGGGCGATGTCATTCTCTCGCCGAACCCGAGCTATCCGATCCACCCTTACGGCTTCATCATCGCGGGCGCCGTCATCCGGCATTTCGAGGTTGGCCCTGGCATCGATTTCTTTGCCGCGCTCGAGCGGGCGGTGCGCCACTGCATCCCGTCGCCGACCTGCCTGATCCTCAACTTCCCGTCCAATCCGACGGCGATGACGGTGGATCTCGAGTTCTACAAGGAAGTCGTCCGCTTCGCGAAGGAGCACGGGATGTATGTCCTCTCCGATCTCGCCTATGCGGAGATTTATTTCGACGACGTGCCGCCGCCGTCGATCCTGCAGGTCGAGGGCGCGCGCGATATCGCCGTTGAATTCACCTCGCTCTCCAAGACCTATTCGATGCCGGGCTGGCGCATCGGCTTTGCGACCGGCAACAAGAAGCTGATCGGCGCGCTGACGCGGATCAAATCCTATCTCGACTATGGCGCCTTCACGCCCATCCAGGTTGCAGCGACGGCGGCGCTCAACGGGCCGCAGGATTGCGTTGAGGGGTTCCGCAAGCTATACAAGCAGCGCCGCGACGTGATGATCTCCTCCTTCGCGGCGGCCGGCTGGGTAATCCCCGCGCCGTCGGCGACAATGTTCGCCTGGGCGCCGATACCGGAGCCGTTCCGCCATCTTGGCAGCCTCGAGTTTTCCAAGCTGCTGCTGCAGGAAGCGAAGGTAGCTGTCGCGCCGGGCCTTGGCTTTGGCGAACATGGCGACAGCTTCGTGCGCATCGCGATGGTGGAGAATGAACAGCGGATCCGTCAGGCCGCGCGGAATATCAAAAAGTTTATGGCCAATGCACCCCAGCATCTGGCGAGTAGAGAGGCATCCTGATCGTGTCATCGAATGTGAGGATTGGAATTGCCGGCCTAGGGACGGTCGGGATCGGTGTGCTCAAGATTATCAAGGCGCATGGCGACCTCCTGCAGGCCCGCTCGGGCGCGCATCTTTCGGTAACCGCCGTCTCCAGCCGCGACCGCACGAAAGATCGCGGCGTGTCGCTTGACGGGATCAAATGGTATGAGGACGCGCGCGATCTGGCGACGGATCCCGATGTTGATATCGTCCTTGAACTGATCGGCGGCAGCGACGGCATTGCGCGCGAGCTCTGTGAGGCGTCGCTTAAAAGCGGCAAGCCGGTGGTTACCGCCAACAAGGCGCTGCTCGCGGAATATGGCAACGAACTTGCGCGCATCGCCGAGGAGAGGGGCACCCCGCTCGCCTATGAAGCAGCGGTGGCGGGCGGCATCCCGATCATCAAGGCGCTCCGCGAGGGGCTCGCGGGCAACGCCATCTCGCGCGTCTACGGCATCCTCAACGGCACCTGCAACTATATCCTCACCGAGATGGAGGAAACGGGCGGCGAATTTGCCGCGATCCTTCGCGATGCGCAGAAGCTCGGCTATGCCGAGGCCGATCCGAGTTTCGATATCGACGGGGTGGATGCGGCGCATAAGCTCGCCATCCTCGCGAGCGTCGCATTCGGCACGCCGGTCGATTTCAGCAATGTCTATATCGAAGGCATTCGCGATGTGAGCGCCGCCGATATCACCTCGGCGCGCGAGCTTGGCTATCGCATCCGCCTGCTCGGCGTTGCGCGGCGGACGGCGCGCGGGATCGAGCAGCGCGTGCATCCCTGCATGGTGCGCCGCGACAGCACCATCGCCAATGTCAACGGCGTCTTTAACGCGGTCGTTGTCGACGGCGATTTCGTGAATGAAACCACCTACGTCGGGCGCGGCGCAGGCGAGGGGCCGACCGCCTCCGCGGTCGTTGCCGACATCATCGACATTGCGCTTGGCCGACATACGCCGACCTTCGGCGTTCCGGTCGCGAAAATGAACCCGATCCCGACATCCCCCATCGCCGATCATCGCGGCTGCTATTACGTCCGCCTGACAGTCGAGGACAAACCCGGCGTGATCGCCGATGTCTCCGCCGTGTTCCGCGATGAGAATATCTCGATCGAGAGCCTGCTGCAGCGCGGCCGGGCGTCGGGCGAGGCGGTTTCGGTCATCCTCGTCACTCACGAGGCGAAGGAGGAGGCGCTGGTTCGCGCGCTTGGAAAAATAGCACAATTCACGCATAGTATGGCAAAACCGCGGATGATCCGCATTGCTTCCCTGTAATGACCTGTGCCCGTTATTAATGTTTTGGAAGAGAAGATTATGACCACATCCTCAAAACTTGACAGGAACCTGACCCTGGAAATCGTCCGTGTCACGGAAGCGGCGGCCCGCGCGGCCTGCAACCTGGTCGGCCTTGGCGACGAGAAGGCCGCCGATCAGGCCGCTGTTGACGCCATGCGCACCGCGCTCAACAAACTCAATATCAATGGCACGATCGTGATCGGCGAGGGCGAGCGGGACGAAGCACCGATGCTCTATATCGGCGAGAAGGTCGGCACCGGGAAAGGCCCGGAAATTGACATCGCGCTCGATCCGCTGGAGGGCACGACGCTGACCGCAAAAGGCGGTCCGAATGCGCTCGCCGTCATCGCTTTCGCCCAGAAGGGCAACTTCCTGAACGCGCCAGACACCTATATGGAAAAAATCGCCGTCGGCGGCGGGTATCCGGAAGGGATCATCGATATCGACAGGTCGGCCGGCGAGAATCTGCGCGCCATTGCCGAGGCGAAGGGGGTTCCCGTCAACCAGACGATGGCCTGCGTCCTTGACCGTCCGCGCCATGCCGAGATCATCGCCGATATCCGGAAAACCGGCGCCCGCATCCAGCTTATCTCGGACGGCGACGTCGCCGGCGTGATGGCAACGGCGGACCCGGATACCGGGATCGACATGTATGTCGGCACGGGCGGCGCGCCGGAAGGCGTGCTTGCCGCCGCGGCGCTTCGCTGCATCGGCGGGCAGATGCAGGGCCGTCTCGTCTTCCGCAATGACGATGAAAAGGCCCGCGCGGCGAAATGGGGCATTACAGATCTGCACCGCGTCTACAAGCTCGAAGAGCTTGCGGCGGGCGAGGTGATTTTCGCCGCGACCGGCGTCACCAACGGCTCGATGCTGAAGGGCGTGCGCCAGATCGGCGACAAGATCTACACCGAAAGCATCGTCATGCGTTCGCACAGCGGCACCGTTCGCTATATCCGGGGTGTGCACCGGGTCCGCTGACGGAGGCTTTTCATGGATGCGACGGCGACGCCGCCCTTTCTCGATGTCGAGCAGTCGCTTGGCGGCAGGCGCTGGCGGCTTCGTGCCGGGAACGAGCGGCTCGGTCTCGCCATTTCCCAGCGCCTTGGCGTGCCGGAGATCGTCGGGCGGGTCATGGCCGGGCGCGGCGTCGGGCTGGAGCAGGCGGAGCAGTATCTGAGCCCGCAGCTCCGTCATCTGCTGCCCGATCCGTCGACCTTCAAGGATATGGATACCGCCGCCCGGCGCATTGTCGCGGCCATTCGGGAGGGCGAGAAAATTGCCGTCTTCGGCGATTATGACGTCGACGGGGCAACCTCTTCAGGCCTGCTCAGGCGGTTTTTCAACGCCATCGGCATCGATGTCGAGATCTATATCCCCGACCGGCTGAAGGAGGGCTATGGTCCCAACGCCGCGGCGATGGAGACCCTCAAACAGCGCGGCGCGGACCTCGTCATCACCGTCGATTGCGGCATCGTCTCCTTCGATGCGCTCGCCCATGCGAAAGCGATCGGCCTCGATGTCATCGTGGTGGACCATCATCAGGCGGAGACGCGCCTGCCCGAAGCGATCGCCGTCGTCAATCCGAAGCGCCATGACGAAAGCCAGCAATATACCTATCTCGCCGCGGTCGGCGTCACCTTCCTGCTGGTCGTTGCGCTCAACCGCGCGCTTCGCGAAGCGGGCTGGTTCAACGCGGAGCGGCCGGAGCCGGATCCGCGTCTCTGGCTCGATCTTGTGGCGCTCGGCACCGTCTGCGACGTGGTGCCGCTGATCGGCCTCAACCGCGCCTTTGTCGCGCAAGGTCTCAAAGTCATGGCCCGGCGCGGCAACGCGGGGCTCGCGGCGCTCGCCGATGTGGCGGGGCTTGACGAGGCGCCCGGCACCTATCATGTCGGATTTCTCCTCGGCCCGCGCGTCAATGCGGGCGGGCGGGTCGGCCGGCCGGAATATGGCCCGGATCTCCTCTCGCTCGATAACCCGGAGCAATGCCGCCTGCTCGCAACCGAGCTTGATCGCTACAATCAGGAGCGCAAGGAGATCGAGGCGGCGGTGCAGGAAGAGGCGGCGGCGCTTGTCGAGGGGAGCAGCCTTCGCGATGACAGGGTGATCGTTGTCGCGGGCGAGGGGTGGCATCCCGGCGTCATCGGGATTGTCGCGAGCCGCCTCAAAGATCTCTATCAGCGCCCCGCCGTGGTCATCGCGCTCGATGGTGATACCGGCAAGGGTTCCGGCCGGTCGGTTCCGGGCGTCGATATGGGCGCGGCCGTCGGTGCGGCGCGGCATAAGGAGATCATTGTCGCCGGCGGCGGTCATCTGATGGCGGCCGGGCTCACGGTCGGGCGCGCGAATATTGACGCGCTCCGCGTCTTTTTGAACGAGCGGCTTGCCAAAGACGTGAGCGACGCCGCGAGAACCGCGAGCCTTGGTCTTGACGGCGCGCTCTCGGTCGAGGGCGCGACGGCGGAGCTGATCGAGCTGATGGATCAGGCGGGCCCGTTCGGGGCGGGCAACCCGGAACCCAGATTCGCGCTTCCCAATGTGCGGCTGGTGCAGGCGGGAATCGTTGGCGAGAATCATGTCCGCTGCGTCCTCACCGGCAGCGGCGGCAGGGGCCGGCTGACGGCCATCAGCTTTCGCTCACTTGAGACCCCGCTCGGCCAGGCGCTGCTTGGCCATAATGGCGCGAGCTTTCATATCGCGGGCCATCTTCGCCGCAACAGCTGGCGGGGAAATGTGACGGCGCAGCTTCTGATCGAGGATGCCTGCCGGCTCGCGTAAGCGTCTTTTCGGGCAAAAGGCGGCGGAGATGCCGATTTCCCGACGTTCCACTGTAAATCCTTCATACAAAATGAAAAAATAACAAATTTTTTACTTGATATCCGCGCCTAAAATGGCTACATCCTCGGGCGAGCAACAGGATATGTGTCCCCTTCGTCTATCGGTTAGGACGCCAGATTTTCATTCTGGAAAGAGGAGTTCGATTCTCCTAGGGGATACCATCCTGATGCCCGGTCACAGTTCCCGATGCGTCCCCTTCGTCTATCGGTTAGGACGCCAGATTCTCATTCTGGAAAGAGGAGTTCGATTCTCCTAGGGGATGCCATCGTGACCCCGACCGGCCACCGTCTCTTTCGCCACATTCTGCGTCCCGCTTTCCCTCTGGATATCATCCGGTGCTGCTGCTACGATGCGCGCGGAGGCTGCAAAGATGAATTTACGACTTTGTTTTGAAAGCAAGGCCGGCGTCAATATCGACGAAGCGGCCGTGTTCCGCCATTACGCCGAGAATTATCTCTCCGGCTTCGATATCGAGTGGGGCGGATCGGTGAGTATGCCGCACCACGACACGATTACCCGCCCGATGGAGCCGCTGTGGCAGTATTTCATCCGCAATGCGAGCACGGCGGCGCGCGACTATCTGATCGAGTATCTGAACCGCAATCCCATGGCCGGCTATTTCGTGCATGTGTATGAGCAGGAAAGCGGCGCGGGAGATCGCAAGATCCGCTAGGTGAGGGGACGGCGGCAAGGGCGCCGCGCCCATTGTCACGCCTTAGGACGCCGGCGCCGTATCGAACTTGGCGTCTTCGAGGTCCGTACCGTCGAAGCGCGCGCCTTTCAGCTTCGCGCCGGTGAAGTTGGCATCGATCAGGTTCGCCTCGCTCATATCAGCGCCTTCGAGGTCGGCATTGGTGAAATTGGCGGCTGAAAGGTTTGCCGGCCATTTCTTGCCGAGCGATTCGCCGCGCTCGCCCTTGAGATCGACAGCCGTCAGCACCGCGCCTTTCAGATTGGCGCCCGTCAGATTGGCGCGCGAGAGATTGACGCCCTCCATAACGGCACTCTCAAGGTTTACATTCTCAAGAATGCACTGCGACAGGTCGGTCATCACGGTCTGTGCGCCTTTGAGGATCGTCCCGGTGAGATTGGCGCCGCGCAGCGTCGCGCCGGAAAGCGCGCAGCCCGAGAGATCCATGCCCGAAAGATCCATGCCCGAAAGATCGGCCCGCTCGCCTTTGAGGCCATTGGTCTCCACCCAGAGGAAATGCTTCTTCAGCAGCGTCTGCAGGTTGGGCGGCAGGGGCGTCGTGTCGTCCTTTTTCAACAGATGCGGCGCGACGGCCTTTGATTTCGAAAAATCGATATTGGCGAGGTTGGCGCCGTCAAGGCGGGCGTTGTCGAAATTGCACCCGTCGACCTTGGCGCCTTCGAGATCGGCATTGCTGAGATCGGCGCCGGTCAGATCGGCGTTGGTGAAATCGCAGCCGACCATATCCGCGCCGATGAAGCCGGCGTTGGTAAGCTCCGCATTCGAGAGATTCGCGCCGCGGAGCTGTGAATAGGCGAAGTTGGCGTTGCCAAGCGCTGCGCCCGCGAGGTTGGCGCCGTTCAGATTGGCTTTCTCGGCGACCACCCGCTCCATCTCCGCGCCGGAAAGATTGCTCGCCGAAAAGGTCACGGTTTCGCCGCCCGAGAGGATAAGCGAGCCGCCGCGGAAATCCGCTTCCTGAAGGTTGGCGCCGTTCAGCTTGGCGCCTTTGAGCTCGGCGCCGCGAAGATCGGCGCGGATGAGCAGGCTGTCGCGAAGGTCAGCGCGCGTCAGATCGGCGGCATAGAGGTCGGCGGAGATGAGATTGGCGCGGCGAAAGATACTGCGCGAAAGCTTGCACCCGGTCAGCCGTGATTTCTGCAGCTTGGCGTCGGCGAAATTTGCGCCGGTGAAATCGGCCTGGTGAAAATCGGCGCGCGCGCCCTCTTTGGGATTGATCAGCCACTTTCGATGCTGTGCGAGAATCTCGAGGATTTCCTGCGGCGTCATTGTTGTCATTTAACGTCTACTTTACCTGTTCCCTTATGTCCGCGAAGCGCCCCGTGACGGCCCTTTGTAAGACTAGATTAATCTTTATATTTCATACTTCGCACAGCGTCGAAGGCATCCGTTCCCGTTATAACGGGACAAGGTTAATAACTGGTTGCCGACATTCATTCATTAAAGGACTGGAGAAAATGTTTCGGATCACGCAGGAACAGGTGGATGCTTTGGAAATTTGGGTGCGTGATCGCCGCGATGCCTATATGCGCAAAGGCTTTCAGCTTGCCGCACTCGCCGGCGCAACGCCGCTCGCGGCCTATGCGAGCGATAGCGGCCTCAAGCCCGAGGATGCCGCCAAATCGGTGATCGAGCTGAAAGAGGAGTATGAACTCGCCGAGATGTTCCATCGCGACGCGAAGCAGCTTCTGCATGCGGGGCGGCAGGGCGGGTAATCTCCCGGCGAAGGTGAGTCTTTGTATCCGGCGTCAGGATGATTCGGGCGATTTCGCGCGTGCCACGAGCCGAAACTGCTCGCGCCGCTTGCGCGCAACGAGGGCGGCGATGCGCGCGATCAGCGCCTGTTCCTTTTCCGCCGAGAAGGTGAATTTGACGGCGATACCGTCTTCAAGCTGGCGGATGACGCGCGCCGGGATGAGGCCGATATCGCCAACCTCAAGGGTGATATCGGATCCATCCGGCAGGCGCATGTCCATCTGCAGCCCGGCGCCGCCGGCGGAAATATTCATAATGCAGGCCCGCGCCGCGCCCGCAGAATGATGGACGCGGCCCTGCCGGGCGATCATGACGCGCCGATGCGCGCGGCGGTTATCGATATTTGACTCAGTCATTCGGCCTCCGGTGCCCGTGCGCCTTGTTGGCTGCCCGCGCGAGACGCAGGGCAGGGGATAGGGCTGACTGTTGCGCAATTTGGTTAATATTTTCTTGTGCTTGACGCCCGCCGCCGGCGCGGCTTCTTTCGTTAATATTTCGTTCACGCCTTGGCGCTATTCTGGCGGCCGGGTCATCATGAAAGGAAATGCCATGCGGCAACAGGAACTCTCCGTTCTCGTCAGGGAATTGAAGGCCGAGGTCGAAAAATCGCCCCGCCTCAATCGCAAGTCCGTGGCCGACCGGGCGATCATGACCAACACCGCCGCGCTGGACCTCCTGCTTGAGACGGCGGACCCTGAGCGGGGCGCTGCCAGCCCGGCGACGGGGGCAAGGCTTCTGAAGGGGCTCTCCCATGAATTCGTCGATGTGTCGCGCGCGCTCCGCGCGTTGTCGGCGCGCTGAGACGCGCCCGCCGGGATGCTCGGGCCCGGCTTGCAAAAACAGTCTTGGCATTCGCCCCATTTATGGTAAATCTGTGCCGCGGCCTTTCGTAACGCGGCCGGCTTTGTTGCGTTCCTGACTGACCGAGTGCCATGCATATCCCGCCGAAATCAGAAATAAAAACCATCCTGCATCAGCGTCTTTCCCGGATTGTCTCCGCCATCCGCGCGAGCAGCGTGAAGGCGCGGCTCACGGCAGGCGCGCCCGTCGCCGCGGCCGTAATTCTTGCCGGGGCGGCGCTGCTGCTCGATATCGTCTTGCGTGGGGCAGGAACTGAGGGCTGGGGCTGGCGCCTCCTTGCCGGGACGGCTCTGCTCGCGGTCTTTCTCGCCCCCCTCTGGTTCGCGGGGCTTCGGCTCGCCCGGCGGATCCGGCCGCGCCTTCGCGAGCGACGTTTTCTCGATGCGCTGCTCGTCGGGCTCTATCTGCCGCATGTCGTCGCCGTCCTCGTCATCGTCGTTGCGCGGCTCGAAGGATCGGAGACGATTGCCTCCCTTGGCGCCGCACTTATCACCTGGGCGATGCTGAGCCTGCTGCTCTCGCCCTTCCTCGTCCTGCTGACGCTGCTCGGCTGGTCGTTCCTGCCAACGGATGAAAAGCTCACCGAGATGAAGGAGCGCACGCGCGAGCTCGGGCAAAGCGCAAAGGCACTGCTGCCGGCGCCTGTGCGCCTTAATGGCCGCGACCAGAAGCTCCTCGGTGCGCCGGCCGAGCCGGCGGCGGCGCTCGATGAGGAAAAGGACGCCGTGCGGACTTGAAAAAGGCGACGCGACCCAGCGCCTACTTGGCGCTTTACTTTAGTTCGGTTGTTCGGCAAGCTTTCGGGCGGCGAAAACAATCAAAAACAGGCTTCGCCGCACGAGAATAACAATCGAAACAATAAGAACAAGGCGCGGAGGAGAAGCCCCCTCGCGTTGCCCGTCAGGAAGGAATAAAGAATGGCCGCAATCGCCTTTGATCTCCCTGAATCTGTCGCCGAGGTGCGCGACGGTATCCGCAATTTTGCGCTGCAGGAGGTGATCCCGCGCCATGAAGCAAACCGTGCGCTGCTCGAAAATCCGCGGCTGAAATATGACGAGGACGGCCGCCTGTCGGCGCCGGTCCGCGCGCTGATCAGGGAAGTGCGCATGGCCTCCGCCAAGGCGGGCTATTACCAGATGTGCGTGCCCGAGGCGCTCGGCGGCAGCGGGCTCGGGATGCAGGCCTATTATGCCTGCTGGCAGGAGCTTTTCCACACCTGCGGCCCGCACAACTGGATGATGCTTTATGCGCTGTCGCACTGGGCCTTCGGGCCGAGCCGGCTGCTCGAAAAGGTCACCGACCGGGCCCGCGATGAAATTCTCGCCCCCCTGATGAGCGGTGAGAAATCCATGTGCTTCGGGCTCTCTGAACCCGGGGCGGGGTCGGACGCCAGCATGATCCAGACCCGCGCCCGCAAAGACGGCGACGGCTGGCTCATCAACGGGCGGAAAATCTGGACCTCGAACGCGCCGATTGCCGATTACTGCATTCTTTTCGCGGTGACGGACGCGGAAAAGGCGGCGGCGAAAAAGGGCGGCATCTCCGCCTTTCTCGTGCCGACCGATGCGCCGGGCTTCGTTATCCAGCGGGTCGTCAAGCTGTTCGGCCATATCGGCGGCGATGAGGCCGAACTGGTATTCGAGGATCTCCGCGTCGAGCCGTGGCAGCTTGTTGGCGAGCTCGATAACGGCTTTGCCGCCGCGCTTTACGGCGTCTCGCTCGGGCGCATCTATAACTCGGCGCGCGCCGTCGGCATCGGCCGCTGGTCGATCGAGCTCGCGCTCGAATACGCCAAGCAGCGCGTCGCCTTCGGCAAGCCGATTGCCGAATATCAGGGCGTTTCCTTCCCGCTCGCCGTCGCCGCGACGGAGCTGCACGCGGCGCATCTGATGGGGCTGAACTCGACCGCGCTGCTCGATAAGGGCGAGGCGGCGATCAAGGAACTTTCCATGACCAAGATCTACTCGGTGCAGGTCGGCCTTCGCGCCGTCGACCGGGCCATTCAGGCCCACGGCGCCATCGGCCTCACCAACGAGGTCGGCCTTGCCGAAGCCTGGCAGTATCTGCGCATCGTCAATATCGCCGACGGCTCCAACGAAATCCTGAATAAGACAATTGCCCAGCGGTTGCTGAAGGGCGATACGGAAATCTGATCCGAGGGGGATGAGCCAGATGGTGAAAGCGTTTCAGGCTGGCCTTGCCGCCAGTCTCTATTTTCTCGCCATTGCGCCGGGCGCAGCAGAGATGACGCCGGATGCCGAGCGCGGGCGAGTGCTCGTGGAAACCCATTGCGCGGAATGCCATGCAATCGACAGGGCGGGGCCCAGTCCGCTCGCAATCGCGCCGCCCTTTCGCGACCTTCACACGCGCTATCCGGTCGAAAGCCTAGAAGAAGCGTTCGCTGAAGGGATTTCGACAGGCCATGCCGATATGCCGGAATTTCGCTTCGAGCCGGACCAGATCAATGATTTGATTGCCTATCTGAAATCCCTCGAATAGGGGAACTCACCCCATGAGCGCATCCCGCCGCTGATCCGTTCCTCATTCTCCTGCTCGGCGGCGGGCTCCTTCTCGGCTTCCTTATGATGCCCGGCGACTGGTATGCCGGCCTCGCCAGACCCGCCTTAAATCCGCCGGCCTGGCTGTTCGTGCCCTATACCGCATAGGTGGCCTTCGCGTCGCTGCTGACGGCGCGATCTGGATGTTGAACTGGTGGCTGGCCGGCCAGTGCCGCTCATTCAAGCTCGGCAAACAGGGGAATTTTCTCGAAAAGCGGGAGTTGGCTGGGGAACCTGGACTCGAACCAGGATTGACGGAGTCAGAGTCCGCTGTCCTACCATTAGACGATTCCCCACCATATCGGCGGTGCGTGACCTTGAAGGTCCGGCTGGCGGCTCTAGTAGCAATTCCGCAGCGGCCTGTCAACGCCGGATCCGTTTGGAACTTGTTCTTTATAGCTATTGTCTTCCATCCAGACGGCTCCGGGCGGCTTTTTTGAAGATTGTGCTCGTCTCGATGTCGACCGCGGCCGCGAACTCGGCAAAATCATCGAGCCAGTCGTCGCCCAGCCGACCTGTCTCCCCGGAAAGGTGGATCGCGACATCGCGCAGAATGTCTTGCGACAGCGGCATCGTATCAGCCCTTTCACAGATCTCGAAATCCCCTTTATAGGAGCTGCGGAGGGAAAATCCGAAGCGCGCACCAAGGTCAGCATTGAATCTTTCGATTGCCGGGCCGTATTTCGCCTCGAGCGCGCGGAGTGTCGCGTGGCTCGTCGGGATTATCTTTTTCCCTTTGCGCTCCGGATACTGGTTGACCAGATAGATAGCTGCGGCGCCGGAGAGGGTGTTGAAACCGCCGGGGCCTGGCGGCCTGCCCGTCCGTGCAGCAGCATATCGTTCGCTCCATTCATGGACCTGACGGACAACCTGCATCTCGTCGTGAAGAAGCGCGCGGTTGACGCTGACTTTTCGCATCGGTTCAAGTTTACTGTAATCAAGTCCTGCCGCGTCGCAGAAGGCCGCCGCGACATTCTTCTTCGCATTATCGTACGACAGCAGCTTGATATCCTTGAAGTGTTCCGCGAGGAGCGTGGCAAGCGCAATATGGTGCGGTATGTCAGGACCATCGAGATAGGCTTCGAAGGGCTTTGGCTTCGCGTCTCCGCGAAGTTTCATCTCATGCGCATAGAGGGAAAAGAGATGGTCAATCGGATCGCGCATGAAGGCGACTATATTGATCCTGACGTCAAAGTCTCGCTCAATCTCTTTCAGCAGAGGAATGCTTCTCCGGGCGAGAGGAAGTCCTTCGCTTGAAATGATGATATTGGGATGGTCGTTGTCGAGGTAGTGAAGGTCGACCCGTCTTTTGCGGATTTTCTGGTGCACCCGCCGATCGATGCGCCATTTCGGATAGTTCTTTATCGCGCTCCGGAGCAGCAGGCGGAGGCGTTCTCCATTACCCGGACCGACGCGATAGTTCAGATTCTCTTTGTGCCCGATCTCATAAAAGAATCCCTGATCAGAAAGGCCGGAGACGTTGTTGGCAAGCCATGACTGAAGGGCGGAAGAGCCGGTCTTGTTAAATCCGAGATGCAGGATCAGTCGTCTCTTGCGGCGGAGTATGGCAGGGGAGTGGTAAGAGGTCTTTGCAGGCGGGCGAAACATAGCGGGCAACGTGAGGCTTAAATCGATCTAGCAGGCCAAATAGAATGGAGAAATTTTTCGAAAAAAAATCTACTGTAAGTAGTTTTATCAATGGCTCGACCGCTTGTCAATTGAGGATAAACGCCGCCTCGCGCAATTTCTAAATGATCCTTGCGGGGAAACCTGTTAGCATGGGCGCGAAGGGTTCGGGCCAGTCGGCGCTGAACCACCAATTTTTAGCTGGAGGTAGTCCTGGGTGGCAACATCACAACCCCGGAAAACAGCAAAAGGTGAGCGAAGACATCGTCGCAGGTTTCAAAATGGCAGGGGAGAACGGCCGGACATTTTCGCCGCCCTGGATCTTGGTACGAACAACTGTCGGCTGCTGATCGCGCGGCAGCATGGCAAGGGATTCCGTGTCATCGATAGCTTCTCGCGGATCGTCCGGCTCGGCGAAGGCGTCAGCCTGAG
Organism: Sneathiella sp.; assembly: GCF_036844445.1. Lineage (GTDB taxonomy): Bacteria > Pseudomonadota > Alphaproteobacteria > Sneathiellales > Sneathiellaceae > Sneathiella. The sequence goes on from NZ_DAIUFV010000003.1 coordinate 204,967, forward strand.
CGGCCGGCTTTCCGATGAGGCGATGGAACGGACGGTCGACGCGCTCAGCATCTGCGCCGAGAAAATGCGCCGGGCCGGCGTCACTCACCAACGCTGCGTCGCGACGGAAGTCTGCCGAAAGGCCGATAACAGCGATGATTTCCTCGGCCGCGTTGCGCATCGCTGCGGCCTTGATTTCGATATCATCAGCACCGCGGAGGAGGCGACGCTGGCCGCCGAAGGCTGCGCGCCGCTGATCGATTACCGGCATCGCTACGCGCTTGTTTTTGACATCGGCGGCGGCAGTACGGAGCTTGTCTGGCTCGGCCTTTCGGGGCGCAAGCAGAGCGAGGTGCTTGGCTGGACCTCGATCCCTGTCGGTGTCGTCACCCTGACGGAGCGCCACGGCGGCATCACCATTACTGATGAGAGCTATCGGCGCATGATGCAGGAGGTTGCCGCCTATGTCGACGCGTTCGAGGCCGAGCACGGCATTGCCGAGCGGATCCGCGACGGGCGGGTGCAGATGCTCGGCACGTCGGGCACGGTGACCACGCTTGCGGGCGTGCATTTCGGGCTCGAGCGATACAGCCGCGCCCGCGTCGACGGCGCGTGGCTGAGCGCAAGCTCGATGCTCGATATCTGCCGCCGCCTCGCCGGCAGCGATTATGAGGCGCGATTGCAGGAGCCCTGCATCGGGCGCGAGCGGGCCGATCTCGTCGTCTCCGGCTGCGCCATCGTCGAGGCGATGCACCGGCGCTGGCCGGTTGGCAAGCTGCGCGTCGCCGATCGGGGCCTGCGCGAGGGGATGCTGCTCGAGATGATGCGCGAGGCGCGGGAGGCGCGTGCTGCAAAGGCCGAAGCGCGCCGGCAGGTGAAGCTTGCGAGAGGCGCAGGCGAGACGGGTGCGGCGATGAAAAGTGAACAGAAGGCGGCATCATGACTGAGAAAGCGGGACGTCGCGGCGGCGGCCGGGGCGGAAAATCGACCGGCGTGACGGGCCGCCTTTTGCATACGCGGGTCCGTACCGCGCGCGGGCGTAAAAGCTCATCGACGCAGTGGTTGCAGCGCCAGCTCAACGACCCTTATGTGGTGGAGGCGAAAACGCGGGGCCTGCGCTCGCGCGCCGCCTTCAAGCTGATGCAGCTCGATGACCGCTATGGCCTCCTGAAGCCCGGCCAGTCGGTGGTCGATCTCGGCGCGGCGCCGGGCGGCTGGACGCAGGTGGCGGTCGAGCGCGTCGGCGCGGAGAAGGGCAAAGGGCAGGTGCTCGCCGTCGATATCCTCGAGATGGAGCCGATCCCGGGCGCGCGCATCATGCAGCTCGACTTCACGGCCGAGGATGCGGATACGCGCGTCAAGGCGGCGCTCGGCGGGCCGGTCAATGCGGTCATCTCCGACATGGCGGCGCCGACCACGGGTCATCGCCAGACCGACCATCTGCGCATTGTCTATATGTGCGAGCTCGCGCTGCATTTCGCCCGCGATGTGCTGGCGCCGGGCGGTATTTTCATCGCCAAGGTGCTGAAGGGCGGCACCGAGAACGAGCTTCTCGAAATGATGAAACGCGATTTCGAAGTCGTCCGCCATGCCAAGCCCGAGGCAAGCCGCGCCGATTCCCGCGAAGCCTATGTCATCGCCACCGGCTTTCGCGGCAAGGGGGATGCAGGGGAAATGGACGCGGGCGAGGACTGAGCCCTAGACGCTTGCCCTCGGACCCCAGAGGATGATGGCGGCGCCGATCAGGCAGATCATACCGCCGATCAGGTCCGAGCGGTCCGGGCGCACCTCTTCGATGCCCCAGAGCCAGAGCAGCGAGCAGACAATATAAATCCCGCCATAGGCCGCATAGGCACGGCCCGCCGCCGCGCTCTCCACCCGCGTCAGCAGCCAGGCGAAGAGGATCAGCGAGGCAATCCCCGGCAGCAGCCACCAGATCGGCTTATCCAGCCGCGCCCACGCCCAGAAGGCGAAGCAGCCGGCAATCTCGGCAAGGGCGGCGGCGATATAGGCGGGAATGGTCAGCATGGGGCACCTCCTTTTCTCTATTGACGCCGAAAACGGCTGGTCTTTCAAGAATTTCCTCCGCGCAGGGCGCCGTTCAGGGCGCCCTGAGGCGGCAAAATCCGGCAATTGCGCCGCAATGCAAAAAAAACGCAAGGCGGATGAATTTCCCGCTATGAATTTTCAAATCTGACTGTATGATTGCGCGGCAATTCCCAAGATTGTTTCGCCTGCGAAGTAATATATTCTGCGTTGGCTGGAAATGATCTCCACTAGATATAGTGGGTTTATTGATCCATGGAGTTGCCCGATGAAAATCCGAGAAGCCTATACTTTTGATGATGTGCTGCTGCAACCGGCGGCCTCCGATATTCTCCCCGCCCAGGTCAACACCACAACGCGTCTGACGCGCGAGATCACGCTTGGGATCCCGCTCATCTCGAGCGCCATGGACACCGTGACCGAGGCGACGATGGCGATTGCCATGGCGCAGGCCGGCGGCATCGGCGTCGTGCACAAGAATCTCTCCATCGAGGAGCAGGCCAACGAAGTCCGCCGCGTCAAGAAGTTTGAGGCCGGCATGGTGATCAATCCGCTGACCATCGCGCCCGATGCGCCGCTCTCGGAGGCGCTCTATCTCATGCAGTCGCACAAGATTTCCGGCATTCCGGTGACCGAGCGGGGGACCGGCAAGCTGGTCGGCATCCTGACGCATCGCGATGTCCGCTTCGCAACCAATATGCGCCAGCCCGTGAGCGAGCTGATGACGTGGGAAAATCTCGTCACCGTGCGCGACATGACCACGCAGGAGGAGGCGAAGAAGCTGCTGCATCGCCACCGCATCGAAAAGCTGCTGGTGGTGGATGACCAGTATCGCTGCACCGGGCTGATCACCGTCCGCGATATCGAGCGCTCGACCCTTTTCCCGGACGCCAACAAGGATTTGCAGGGCCGGCTTCGCGTTGCTGCCGCCGTTGGTATTGGCGATGACGGCGTTGCCCGCGCCGAAGCGCTGATCGACTGCGAGGTCGATGTGCTGGTCGTTGATACGGCGCATGGCCATTCGAGCCGCGTGCTGGAGGCGGTGACCCGCATCAAGAAAATGTCCAATTCGACGCAGGTGATCGGCGGCAACGTCTCGACCGCTGCGGGCACCAAAGCGCTGATCGATGCGGGCGTCGATGCGGTGAAGATTGGCATCGGCCCCGGCTCCATCTGCACGACGCGCATCGTCGCGGGCGTCGGCACTCCGCAGCTCACCGCCATCATGGATGCGGCGGAGGCCGCGGCCGAGAGCGGCATCCCGGTGATTGCGGACGGCGGCATCAAGACGTCGGGCGACCTTGCCAAGGCGCTCGCGGGCGGGGCAAGCTCGGCGATGATCGGCTCCCTGCTTGCCGGCACGGATGAAAGCCCGGGCGAAGTCTTCCTTTATCAGGGCCGCTCCTTCAAATCCTATCGCGGCATGGGCTCGCTCGGCGCAATGGCGCGGGGCTCGGCCGATCGCTACTTCCAGCAGGAGGTCGCCGATAACCTTAAGCTCGTCCCCGAAGGGATCGAGGGGCGCGTCCCCCATCGCGGCCCGGCCAATGCCATCATTCACCAGCTTGTTGGCGGTCTCAAGGCGGCGATGGGCTACACGGGCTCGAAGGATATCCCGACCTTGCAGAAGAATGCCGAGTTCGTCCGCATCACGGCGGCCGGGCTGCGTGAGAGCCATGTGCATGATGTCGCGATCACGCGGGAAGCGCCGAACTATCGGCAGGACAGTTGACCCCCGCCGCGCGGCTTGCCGCCCTTGCCGAACTGCTGGCGGAGATCGAGGCGGCCACAGCGCCGGCCGAGCAGTTGGTTGCCGCCTATTTCCGCGCCCGTCGCTTCGCGGGCTCAAAGGATCGCCGCTGGATCACGGAGCGCCTTTACCGCGCGCTCAGAAGGCTGGGCGAACTCGGCGGTGCGGCGACGGAACTCGGCCTTGTGCCCGGTCCGCGGGCTCAGGCCATCCTCTCGCTGCTCCTTTTTGATGACCTCCCGGCCGGGGAACTGGCGGAGCGCTGGTTTGACGGCCCGCACGCCCTCGCCGCGCCCGATGCGGCGGAAGCCGCGGCTTTTGCCCGCGCCGCGTCGCTAGACCTTGCAACGCTCCCGGCGGCCGCAAGGTGGAATTTCCCGCCCTGGCTCGCCGCGCGCATAGAGACGCAGTATGGCGCGCGGGCAGGGGCGGTAATGATGGCGTACCGGGAGGCGGCGCCGGTCACCTTCCGCGTCAACCGGCAGAAAGCAGCGCGGGACGATATTATCAGGCTTCTGAAAGACGAAGGGATCGAGGCGGCGCCAACCGCCCTCTCGCCCGATGGCGTGACGCTCACCGCGCGGATCAATCTCACCCGCCATCCGCTGCTGGAAGGCGGGCGGATCGAGCCGCAGGATGAAGCGGCGCAAATTGCCGCGCGCCTTGCGATGGCCGCACCCGGCATGACGGTCGTTGATTTCTGCGCCGGCGGCGGCGGCAAGGCGCTCGCGATGGCCGCAAACATGGGGCATGCGGGCGTCATCCACGCCTTTGATATCGACGCGCGGCGGATGCGCGATATTGCAAGGCGCAGCACCCGCGCCGGCGTCAGCATCATCCAGCCGCTTGCGCTTGCAGGCGATGCGGGGGACGAGGCGATCCTCGCGCCGCTCGCGGGCCGGGCGGACCGTGTCTTTGTCGATGCGCCCTGTTCAGGCTCCGGCACCTGGCGGCGCCAGCCCGATCAGAAATGGAAATTCAGCGAGGTGCGTCTTGCTGAGCTGGTCCGGACGCAGGAGGAAATTCTCGCCCGCGCCGCCCCGCTGGTGGCAAAGGGCGGACGGCTTATCTATGCGACCTGCTCGATCCTTGCGGCGGAGAATGAGGCGCAGGTTACCGCCTTCCTTCGCGCCCATCCCGACTTTCGCCTCCTGCCCGTTGCCGGGATCTGGGAGGCGGCGGGGCTGCAACAAAGCTGGGACGGCGACTGTCTCGCCCTTACCCCCGATCTTTTTGCAAGTGACGGCTTCTTCGCCGCGGTGCTGGAGCGGGCGCCATAGGCGATTTCAAGCGGATGTGATTGAAAGGCGCGCAAGGCCATTCGCTTGTCATGGCGTTTGGCGCGGATCTCGTATATAATCGCCCCCCTTGAGGGAAAGGGTGGGACCATGAAACTCGGACGAATGATCAAGCGAGCCCTTGGCACGGTCGCGGCAGTGCTTGTCGCGACGCAGATGGTATACGCCATGGGCGGCTCGGACCCAACGCCGCAGAAGCCGGATTTTGAAGTTGGCAAGGCCGCGATCGAGAAGGAGGACTGGAACGGCGCCATCGCCGCCTTCACGAAAGTCACGGCGGAGGAGCCGAAGAACGCCGATGCCTACAACTATCTCGGCTATGCCAACCGGCAGATGAAGAATTACGAGGCGGCCTTTGCCAATTACGAGAAGGCGCTGGCGTTAAGTCCGGAACATCGCGGCGCCAATGAATATATCGGGGAGGCGTATCTGCAAACCGGCAATCTCGCCAAGGCGGAGGAGTATCTCGCGAAACTCCGCGCCATCTGCTATCTCGGCTGCCCCGAATATACGATGCTGAAACGCGCCGTCGACGGATACAAGGCGAAGCAGAGCTGACGGACGCCAGCTCCGCGCGGGAAATTTCCGATCCGGCCATAAACAGGCTGGACAGGGCGGGTGAGTTTGTTTAAATCCCGTCTATGAAGAACACTATTCTGATTATCGATTTTGGCAGCCAGGTCACGCAGTTGATCGCCCGGCGCGTTCGCGAGGCCGGGGTTTACAGCGAAATCATTCCCTTCAATAACGCGGCCGGCAGGATCGCGGAGTTCGATCCGGCGGGGATCATTCTCTCGGGCGGTCCGGCCTCCGTCATCGGCGAGGCAACGCCCCGCGCGCCGGAGGATGTTTTCACCCTCGGCGTTCCCGTGCTCGGCATCTGTTACGGCCAGCAGACCATGGTCAACCAGCTCGGCGGCACGGTCGAAGCGCCGGAGCATCGCGAGTTCGGCCGCGCCGAAATTGATATCACCGGTCACTCCGCGCTCTTTGAGGGCATCTGGGAGCCGGGCGGGCGCGATCAGGTGTGGATGAGCCATGGCGATCACGTGACCGCGATCCCCGAAAGTTTCCGCGTTGTCGCGACGTCAAAAGGCGCGCCGTTCGCCGCCATCGCGGATGAGGCGCGCCGCTTCTACGGCGTGCAGTTCCATCCCGAGGTTGTGCATACCCCGGCGGGTGCGAGGCTGCTTTCCAACTTCGTGCACAAGATCTGCGGCCTCAAAGGCGACTGGACGATGGCCGCCTTCAAGGATCAGGCGATTGCGAGCATTCGCCGCCAGGTCGGCAGCGGCAAGGTCATCTGCGGCCTTTCGGGCGGCGTCGACAGTTCGGTGACCGCCGTCCTCATCCATGAGGCGATCGGCGATCAGCTGACCTGCGTTTATGTCGATACCGGGCTGATGCGCGCGGGCGAATCGGAGCAGGTGGTGAGCCTCTTCCGCGATCACTACAATATTCCGCTCATTCACCGCGACGCGTCCGATCTCTTCCTTGGCGAGCTTGCCGGCGTTGAAGATCCGGAAGCCAAGCGCAAGACCATCGGCCGGCTCTTCATCGATGTGTTCGAGGCGGAGGCGAGCAAGGTCGGCGGCGCCGAATTTCTTGCCCAGGGCACGCTTTACCCCGATGTGATCGAGAGCGTCTCCTTCGCCGGCGGACCCAGCGTCACCATCAAGTCGCACCATAATGTCGGCGGCCTGCCCGAGCGGATGAATATGAAGCTCGTCGAGCCGCTTCGCGAGCTTTTCAAGGACGAGGTCCGCGCGCTTGGCCGCGAGCTTGGCATGGCGCCCGAACTCGTCGATCGGCATCCCTTCCCGGGGCCGGGCCTTGCCATTCGCGTCCCCGGCGCCATCACCCGGGAGCGGCTCGATATCCTCCGCAAGGCCGACACCATCTATCTTGAGGAGATCCGGAACGCCGGGCTCTATAGCGAGATCTGGCAGGCCTTCGCCGTGCTGCTGCCCGTCCGCACCGTGGGCGTGATGGGCGACAACCGCACCTATGATTACGTCTGTGCGCTGCGCGCCGTCACCTCGACCGACGGCATGACGGCGGATTACTATCCCTTCTCGCACGACTTCCTCGGCCGCGTCTCGACGCGCATCATCAACGAAGTCCGCGGCATCAACCGCGTCGTCTACGACGTCACCTCCAAACCTCCCGGAACGATCGAGTGGGAATGATCCTGCCCATCAAGCCGCTTCGATATGCCGTATGCATCGGCGGGCGTATGCTGTTCGCTGGTTTAGCGCCTAGTGGCCGGAAGAAGGCCCCATCCGATTAAATCGGAAGCGATTGACATCCCTGGGAAATGCTCAGAATTTGTAGTTCACGCCGAGTTTGAGGGTATGGATCGAGAGGTCGGAGCGAATGCTGAAGGGGACGCCGGCAAAGCCACCGCCAACGCCTTGCTCGCTGATCTTGCTCTTGCCGAAATCATATAGGCGTATTCCGCCTTGACGATCCAGCGATCCGTCAGCGCATAGTCCAGACCTGCGCCGAGCTGATATCCCCAGCCGACCTTTTCCGAAGCGTTGGCCGTCGAGTTCCCGCACGGGGCGACGGTGCAGGTATCTGAAAAGCCGAGCTTGGCCGCAGAATAGACAACCCCCGCCTTTGCGTAAAGAAGCGTGCGATCGAGCGCATATCCCGCACGGGCGCTGAGGCCGCCGTACCCGCCTTTGCTGACGGTGCCGAAACCGTCATAGGGATCACCAAGCGGGTCCACCCCCGGCTGAAGCCGGTTGCCGCTGAGGTTCAAATGACCAACCTCGCCCTCGATGCCGTATACAAAATCGTCACGGTGCCAGTTGTGACCCCCGTTGAGCCCGCCGATCAATCCATCTGACTTGACCCCCCATTTGACCTCGGGGAAAGTTCCGACGCCGTTATATTCGTTATCGACGAAGGTTGAATCGCCCCACCCGTATCCAAGGTGGAGCCCGATGTAGGATCCGGACCAGTCATAAGGGGACTGGTTGCCCGAGGTCGGCTCCGCGCCCGCGGCGGAGGCAACCCCTGCACATCCCAGCAGAAGCGCCCCGGCAATGATGATTTTCTTCACGGCTGTTCCTTTCATTGCTCTCTCGAGAGGCAGACGGATGCTCGTGCCCCGGTTGAACCTTCCTATCGGTCGTGCCGGTATCAATGCTAAGGAACCGTCTGTTAATAATTTGTTAATATTAGGAAAGCCGCGAACGGGATTTTCGTGGCTTGCAGGTTAACCGCCTGCCGCCGGCCAATAGTGGGAGTCGGGGGTTGCGCGGGCGCCGAAGATGGCCTGGCCGACGCGGACGACGGTTGCGCCTTCCTCGACCGCGATCTCATAGTCGCCCGACATGCCCATGGAGAGTTCATCCAGCGTTATGCCGTCCGGCGCGCCGTCGCGGAGCCGGTCGCGGAGGTCGCGAAGCCGCTGGAAGCAGGCGCGGACGCGGGGCGCATCGCTGGAGAAAAGCGCGAGCGTCATCAGCCCGCGAACGCGGAGCGCCGGGAAGGCCGGCAGCGCCTTCAGGAAGGCCGCGACCTCCTCCGGTGGCAGGCCGAATTTGCTCGCCTCCCCCGATGTGTTGACCTGGATGAACACATCGAGCGCGCGTCCCTCGATCTGCAACCGCCGCTCCAGCGCCTCGGCGACGCGGAGCGAATCGAGCGCCTGGAACTCGGCGGCGAAGCGCGCCACCAGCTTCGCCTTGTTGGTTTGAAGATGCCCGATCACCGACCAGTTGAGATCGCCAAGATCCTGCATGGCCTGCCATTTTCCATACGCCTCCTGCGGCTTGTTTTCGCCGAAATAGCGGCAGCCCGCGGCATAGGCGAGGCGAAGGCTCGCCTCGGTTTTCGTTTTACTGACCGGCAGCAGGCGGACCGCGGCGGGATCGCGCCCGGCGCGGGCGCAGGCGGCGGCGATGCGCGCCTCTACGGCGGCAAGATTGCGCTGGAAGTCCTCGATCGTTGCCGCTTCGGGCCAGCGCCCGTGCTGATCATGCATCGTCCCCGTTCCCGAACGTCTATCGGTCATCGCGCGCTCCTTTATTCCGCCCCCTATCCAATGCCACATGCGGGTGTTTGTAAAGGGGCGGGCGGTCATCTCCCATGCCGGCGGGAGAAGTCGCCTCGGGCCTGCAGCCGCACTCCCGGGCGGTCTATATTGGCTTATATTATAAAAAATCCGTGTATCGGAGCGCCGAGCGATAATTTTTTATTGCATCTTCGGCATATAATAAGTAGTTGATATGCATCATCTTTAGCTTGTCTTTGTGCTGCGTGCTGATGAATGGCCGTATCGGGTCTCCTGATTTCGGGGATAGAAACAATAAATAGATAATAGGGTACCGAAATGATGGCGGACAAGCTCGACAGAGAGACATTCCTGGCAGCGATTGATTTTTCGCGCCTCGGCGAGGAGGCGAAGGTGCAGCCGCTCGGCGCGTGGCAGAATTATCTGGATCTCCGCCCCAAGGGCAAAGGCGGCGCGGACAATGACTTCAACAAGCAGATTTACGACACCGATATTGCCATTTCCATTGAGGTTTACGGCAATTTCCTGAAGTGGCTGTTCGCGACCTTCAACACCACCGAAGAGGCCTTCCGCCGCGACGTGATCGGCAGCCTCAATCTGAAGCCCGGCGACAAGGTGCTGGTCACCAGCATGGGCCTCGGCGAGGAGGTCGAGGTTTGCGCCGACTATGTGGGGCCGACGGGCGCGGTTCATGGCCAGGATCTCAACCGGCGCTTCGTCCGTCATGCGAGCGAGCATACGCAGCATGAGCAGGTCTTTTTCACCGTCTCCGACGCGCTCGATCTGCCCTATCGCGACAATTATTTCGACGCCGTCTATCATTTCGGCGGGATAAACCTGTTTGGCGATATCCACACCGCGCTGCTCGAAATGACACGGGTCTGCAAGCCGGGCGGCAAAATCCTGTTTGGCGATGAGTCGCTCGCGATGCATCTGCGCGATACCGAATATGGCCGCATGGTCCTGAAGAATAATCCGATCTGGGGCGCGCCGCTGCCGCTAGAGGAATTGCCGGTGAATGCCCGCAATATCTCGATCCGCTATGTCCTCGGCAACTGCTTCTACCTGATCGGCTTCGAGAAGGGGGAGGGGTTTCCCGAGATCAATATCGACGTGCCGCATATCGGCTATCGCGGCGGCACCATACGCACCCGCTATTTCGGCGAGATCGAGGGCGTCGATATCGCCGCGCGCGAGAAAGTCTATGCCTACGCCAAAGAGCATAATATCTCGGTCCATGAGTTGCTGAGCAAGCTGATCCACGATAATTTCGACTGATCGGTAAATCCCCCGCTTTCACTCAGGCGGGCAGCGCCGCGCCCGCGTTCCGGGCGACGCGGCGAGATATGTTGCGCCAATCTGGCGGTCAGAGCGCGGGTTTCTTGCCCTTGCCCTGGCGCTTTTCAATGGCGGCCTGGCGCAGTTTTTCGAGTTCTTCGCCCGCCGCCAGTTCGGCCCGGACCCAGGATTGCACATCAATCATTAGCGTGCTGACATCATCTGCCGGTCGCGAGCCGTTTGAACCCAGACGGAATTCGAGCATATTGGCGCATTCCTCCAGATTTTTGACGGCGCTGACCCGGAAAAGGTCGAGCCGGTAGCTACCGCCGGTTCGTCGATAAACCACGTCGAGGATGTTTTTGTTTTTCCTGACATCGGGCAATTGAACGCCGACCCCGTCCAGACCGGTGGACAGGCAGTTCTTATCGCCGCCGCCGAATTTCCAGTTTACCATACTGGCGCTGGCGTTTGCGGCGGTCGGCTCCCCGTATTTATCAATTATGGCATCCCTGAACTCGCCGTTGGTCACCGGATCAATGCGATTACGGACAAGCCGTTCCAGCCCGACGAGGCGCCCGCCTTCAGGGGGCGGGGAGAAATAGAGGTTGACGCTATCGGTGTGCTCCCGGCCATTTTCAAAGCGTCGTGTCTTTGCCGCCGAGATGCGGGAAACAAACGCCTCGGTTCGGTAATCATGGTTGAGGCCGTCGCTGTAGGAATAGGAGGACTGCGTTTCACTGATCGATGCGTCATCCGCCCCGTACTCGCGGAGTGCCTGCAGGGCCTGCTCAGGCGTCATGCCAAGAGTAAAGCCGGCAACATCGAATTTTTCGTTATCCGCAGCGAGAACGGCCTGCCCCGTCAGCGCAGCGATGAGAAACGCCGCGAGGGACGCTGTTATCTTCTTTGAGACTGTCATCGCTTTCTCCCCGTCATTGCGATCGCCTGATGAGGTATGAATGCGTGAAATGCGATATATGTCAAGAATGTTGTGGCGGCATAAACTCAGTCTATCGGCGGGTCCCGGGGCGAATAGATGGCCAGATCACCGGCGAGGACGGGCGGCTGCGCGTTGCCCGCGCCGCTGCCCGCCGCCCGCCTAGAGAATGCTCTCGATAATGCCGCCCTCGACGCGGAGCGCCGCGCCGGTGGTGCCGCTGGCCTCAGCTGAGGCGACATAGACGCTGAGGTTCGCCGCCTCCTCGGGCGCCGTGAAGCGCCTGATCAGGGTCGAGGGGCGATGCTCGTTCAGAAACTCCGCTTCCATCTCGGCGAGGGAAATCCCGCGCCGACTCGCCAGTTGCGTCAGCCGCTCCTGCATGGCTTCGGTGCGCGTCGGGCCGGGGAGGAGGGCGTTGACGGTGACGCCGCTGCCGGCGAGCACCTTGGCGAGCCCGCGCGAGAGCGCGAGCAGCGCCGCTTTGGTGACGCCATAATGCACCATCTGCGCCGGGATATTGTGCGCGGATTCGCTTGAGATAAACTGGATGCGGCCCCAGCCGCGCGCCTGCATCTTCTGCCCGTAGTGGCGGGCAAGACGGACGCCGCTCATCACATTGATCTCGAAAATCTCCTCCCACGCCGCATCGTCGATCTCGAAAAACGGGCAGCCTTTATAAATGCCGAGATTGTTGACGAGGATATCGACCGTCTCCTTGCGGCGGATAATCTCCGCCGCCCCCGCCGCCGTGCCGGCATCGGCGAGGATGCCGCTCGCCGCCGCCCGCCCGCTCGCTGCATTCACCGCGGCGATGGCGTCATCAAGGCGCGCGCGCGTCCGCCCGGTAAGGGTGACGGCGGCGCCGGCGCGGGCAAGGCCGCTCGCGATGGCAAGGCCGATCCCGGCCGTCGCGCCCGTGACCAGCGCCTCTTTTCCCGAAAGGTCGATCTGCATGTCCGCCGTCTCCTCACCTCTGTCAGAATTGCGGCATGCTATCGCAATGGGCGGCAATGCGAAAGACGGCAGTCGAATTTTTGCGCCGCCTCATGCGACAGAAAACATCGTTTGTTTTCAGGCTTGTCTCGCGCCCCGGAACGGGTGCATGATGTGACCGCGCAGGGAGGCGCGAGAGGGAGAGGAAGACATAATGTATGTGACGGCAACCCCATTCTTTGCGGCGCTGCTCGCGCTGGTCTATCTGGTTCTCAGCGTGCGGGTCGGGCGCGTCCGCACGAAGGCGAAGGTGAGTATCGGCGATGGCGGCGACATGGCGCTGACGCGGGCCATGCGGGCGCAGGCGAACTTTAACGAATATGTGCCCTTGACGCTGCTCATTATCGCCTTTCTCGAAATGCGCGCGGTCAGCCTCTATGTTGTCTGCATCCTTCTGACGTTGCTGCTGGTCGGCCGGATCCTGCATGCCATCGGCATCAGCCCGGTGAAGGAAATCACCCTTTGCCGGATGTTCGGGATTATCTTCACTTTCATATCGCTTCTGGTCGGCAGCATCTGGCTGCTGGTGACCTATCTCTAGGCAATGGCCATGCTGACCATTTATGGCGATGCGATTTCCGGCAACTGCTACAAGGTGAAGCTGATCGCGGTGCTGACCGGGCGCGCCTTCGAATGGCGGCCGGTGAATGTCGTGAAGGGCGAGACACGGACCGAGGAGTTTCTTGCCCTCAACCCGAACGGCCGGGTGCCGATCATTGTGCTGGACAGCGGCGAGGTGCTGGCCGAATCCAATGCGATCCTCTTTTATCTCGCCGAAGGAAGCCCCTACCTGCCCGAGGATCCGCTGGCCCGCGCCCGGGTGCTGCAATGGATGTTTTTCGAGCAATACAGCCATGAGCCCTATATCGCGGTGGCGCGCTATATCATCCGCTTTCTCGGCCGCCCCGCGGCGATGGAGGCGCGGCTTGCCGGAACGAAGGAGCCGGGCCTCGCCGCGCTGCGCGTGATGGAGCGCCAGCTGAGCCTGACGCCGTTCCTGACCGGCGAGACCTTCACCATCGCTGACATCGCCCTTTATGGCTATACCCACCTCGCCGGGGAGGGGGAGTTCGACCTCGCCCCCTTCCCGGCCATCCGCGCCTGGTTCAAACGCATCGAGGCGGTGCCGGGCTTTATTCCGATGGGGTAGGGACAGGACGGCTCAGGCGGCGCGCCGTTCCGGCCACGGGTCGGCCCAGGCGGGGAGTGTCATCAGCGTATCGAGCCAGCGGATGATATTCGGGAAATTCTCCATTGGCAGCTTCGTCTCCCGCCAGTAGCGCGCCATCGAGGCGAGGGCGAAATCGGCGATGGTGAGGCGGTTTGCGGCGAGGTAATCCCGGCCGTTAAGATGCGCGTCCAGCACCTTGGCGAATTTCATGAAATTGCCGGTATTGGCGTCGATTGCCGCGGTATCCGGCGGGCCCATGTTGAACTGCGGCTTGATGATATATTCGACATAGTTGACGCCGACGGCACGGACCCAGTGGCCTTCGTTCCAGGTCAGCCAGCGCAGCACCTCCGCCTGATCGCGGGGATTGTCCGTCGGCCACATGTCGGAGCCGGCCTGCATTGCAAGATACGCCATGATCGCCGCAGATTCCCAGAGCACCAGCTCGCCGTCAACCAGCGTCGGCGCCTTCTTGTTGGGATTGAGCGCGGTATAGTCCTGAGCGCGAAGGCCGCCCTTAGCCATGTCGATCTCGACCAGCTCCACCTCTATGCCGAGATGCTTGATAAGCGCGAGCACGCGAAGCGGCGCCTGTGCCTTGAACCAGTGTAGTTGCATCATCTCCCGCCGTCCCCCGTCTCGATCATCGCCCTGAAAAAGGCGATGATGCCAAAGGCGCGGCGGGGGCGCAAGCGACAAGCAGGGGCGCGCGCGCGGCCGGAGCGCCCGGCCCGGGATTTCTTTTCATTAGAAGCCTTGAATATAGGGGCCTTCGATGCTATACTAATGGGTATAGAGGAAGTGATGCCGCGACAGGCTTTTCCCCCTCCCGTGACGGGAGCCTCTGCGGGATGCAGAGCTGGAAAAGCCGGCCGGAGAACAGGTTCCAATACCCGACAACCCCTGCAGCGGGCCGGGGAACCTCACCGGAATTCGCGCCCCGACCCGGTTCACGCAACCGGACGAGCGGATCAGCTCCGCGGCAGGAAAGTCACTTCTTCCGTCATAGCGATGTGGTTGACGCAGAGCGAGACCCGACTTCCGACTGTCCGGCCATGGGGCCGATGGAGCGGGTTTAACGAAAGCGTCGCCGGAGATGCGGGACAAATTTTACAGGACGCTACTTGTGAATGGCGCCTTGCGGATAATCAGGAAGCCCGACATCCGGAGAAAGCGACCTCATCGTACAAATCGCCGGGAAGCCTCGCCGCTCTGGCGGGAGCGCGAGACTGGATTTCCCGATCGATAAACAGGACGCCCAGGTGAAACCCCTCGGACGAAATTTGACGCGCCCGATTGAAACATTCCGGTTGAAACAGGAGTCTGCGCCACGGGGAAGGGAGGGAAGATCATTCCGCCGCGCCGATGCCGCTGTTGAACCGCGTTGAAATCCACGCTGAAAGTCCGCCGCGTTTCCCGCTTGGCCGCGATCCCGAAATTCCCGATTACGCTCCGGCCAGAGCGTATGCGGGGATCATAAGGAACGGCGCGCCAGCGTCCTTTTCCCGCTATTTTTCCGATGCGCCGCGCCAGGCTTCGATCCCGCCGCGCCGCCTCGGCCCTCGCCTCAGCTGCCGGCAAACATGCGGTAGAGGAGGGCGATCACCACCGCCGCCGCCAGCCAGATGGCGATGTTGCGGAGCAGTACCGCTTTGCCCGTCCGCCGGGTGTAGTAGAGAAAGCCCGGCAAAACCAGCCCCAGCACCATGAGCAGGGCGACCAGTTGTAAAATCTGTCCCTCGGCCATAAAAATGTCCGCCTTTGCTTCGACTGTCCGACACATGCGGACCGGAGGGCGCCTTTGCCCTTTGGCCAAAATATCAAATTTTCGCCAAAGGGCGAGACAACATTTGCTTAAATTGGCCCGGGGGGTTATTTTGCAGCGGATTTTTGACGCCGAAGCGGGAGTTTTTTGTGACGGAAATTTTTAACGAAATCGATGAAGAGATTCGCAAGGAAAAGTCACGCGAGCTTTGGAACAAATACGGGATCTATGCCGTCGCGCTGATCGTGCTGATTATCGTCGGCACGGCGGGGTATGTCGGATGGCGGAATTATCAGCAGTCCGCGGCGCGCGATCAGGGCGCGGCCTTTGCCGCGGCGGCGACCCTCGCGGCCGAGGGGGATCACGCGGCGGCGGCCAAAGCCTTCGGCGCGATCGCCGAGGATGGCAGCAACAGCTACCGCGCGCTTGCCTCGCTCCGCGAAGCGGCCTCGCTCCGCGAAGCCGGTGACGGGGCGGCGGCGATGGCGGTTTATGACCGCCTTGCCGCCGACGGATCGGTGGCGGCGGAATTCTCCTCCCTCGCGCATCTGATGGCGGGCTATTACCTGCTCGATCACGGCACGACGGCAGAGGTTCGAGCCCGCATCGCGCCGCTGCTTGAAACCGGCCGGCTGTGGAGCGCGTCGGCAAATGAGCTGCTCGCCCTCAGCCAGATCAAGGACGGTGACTATGCGGCGGCGCGCAGCACGCTCGCCCTCGTCCAGAATGACGCCGATGCGCCGGAGATGATAAAGGGCCGCGTCAGCCAGCTCCTCGCCGCGCTGGAAGGCAAATAGCCGATGCGGGGACGGCTTGGGAAAACAGTTGCGTTACACGCCGGCCTGCGGGCGTCGCGGCCGCTTGCCGCGGGCCTGCTGATGCTGGGCGCGGCGGCCTGTTCATGGTTCGGCGATCCGGAACCGACGCCGCTCCCGGGTGAGCGGATCTCCATCCTCTCGCTTGAGCGCAATCTGGAGGCCGATGCGGGCCTTGCCGATCTTGAAGTGCGCCTGCCGCCGCCGTATGAGAATGCCAACTGGCCGCAGCCGGGCGGCGTTCCCTCCCATGCGATGTATCATCTTTCCCTCGGCGATGAGCTGGAGGAGGCGTGGCGCGTCTCCATCGGCGAGGAGTCGGATGACGAGAACCGCATGTTCTCCTCCCCCGTGGTGGCGGAGGGGCATGTCTATGCCATGGATTCCGCCGCGCAGGTGACCGCTTTCAGCGTTAGTGACGGCAAGAAGGTCTGGTCGATCAACCTGACGCCCGAGGATGAGGACGAGGGCAACATCGGCGGCGGCCTCGCCTTCGAATATGGCCGCCTTTATGCCACCACCTCCTTTGGCGATGTGGTCTCGATGGACGGCGCGAGCGGCGAGATCCTCTGGGCGACCAATCTTGGCGTGCCGCTTCGCGCGGCGCCGACGGTGGCGGACGGGCAGGTATTCGCGCTCACCTTCGATAGCCGCATCTTCGCGCTCGATGCCGCGAGCGGCGACATTCAGTGGAATTTTGAGGGCGGCGTGGAGACGACGGGCCTTCTCGGCGCCGCGAGCCCCGCGGTGGGCGGCGGCACGGTGGTCGTTCCCTTCACCAACGGCGAGGTTTATGCGCTCCGGGCCGCCAACGGGCAGGAAGCGTGGAGCGAGCAGCTGACCCGCCGCCGCGTCTACAGCGCGCTCACCTCGCTCAGCGATATCAACGCCTTCCCCGTGATCGACCGCGGCATTGTCTATGCGGCAAGCTATTCAGGCCGGATGATGGCGATTGATCTGCGTTCCGGCGGGCGGCTGTGGGACCAGGAAATCTCGACGCTGCAAACCCCGTGGATTGCCGGCGATTTCCTGTTCGTGGTGACGACCGACGGCGACCTGCTCTGCCTGTCGCGGCGCAACGGGCTGATCCGCTGGGAGCGCCCGCTCGGTAAATATGAAGATCCCGACCGGCGCCGCAAGCTGATCGTCTGGACGGGGCCGATCCTTGCGAGCGACCGGCTGATCCTCGTCTCCAACCGGGGCCTTGCGGTCGCCATCTCACCCTATGACGGTTCCGTGCTCGGGCAGATGAAACTCTCCGATGCCGCGACCATTCCACCGGTCGTTGCCGGCAACACGCTCTATATCCTGACCGATGACGCCGAGCTGGTGGCCTTCAGGTCCGCAGGCGAAGAAAACTGATATGTCCTTCACCGTTGTCATCATCGGCCGTCCCAATGTCGGCAAATCGACCCTGTTCAACAGGCTGGTCGGCAAGAAGCTGGCGCTGGTGGATGATACGCCGGGCGTCACCCGCGACCGGCGCGAGGGCGAGGGACGGATCGGCACGCTGACCTTCCGCGTCATCGACACCGCCGGCCTTGAAGAGAAATTCGATGACAGCCTGGAGGGGCGGATGCGCCGCCAGACGGAGATGGCGCTGGCGGAGGCCGATGTCGCGCTGATGCTGATCGACGCCAAGGCGGGCGTCACGCCGATGGATGAGCATTTCGCGCAGTGGTTGCGAAAGAGCGAGCGCCCCGTCATCCTCGTCGCCAACAAATGCGAAGGCCGCGCCGGCGAACCGGGGCTGATCGAAAGCTTCCGTCTCGGCCTTGGCGAACCGATCCCGCTGTCGGCGGAGCATGGCGAGGGCATGGCCGATCTGTTCGATGCGCTGCTGCCCTTCGAGACGGATGAGATACCCGCCGAAGAGGAGAGCGAGAAGCCGTTGCAGCTCGCCATCGTCGGGCGGCCGAATGCGGGGAAATCGACGCTCGTCAACACGCTGCTCGGGTCCGACCGGATGCTGACCGGCCCCGAGGCCGGGGTGACGCGCGATGCCATCGCCGTCGAGTGGGAATATGAGGGGCGCGCCATCAAGCTGGTGGATACTGCGGGCCTTCGCCGGAAAGCGCGCGTGCAGCACAAGCTCGAAAAGCTCTCCGTCGCCGACAGCCTGCGGGTCATCCGCATGGCCGAGGTGGTGGTGCTGCTGATCGACGGGCTTGAGACATTCGAGAAGCAGGACCTCTCCATCGCCGCCCATGTCATCGAGGAGGGGCGGGCGCTCGTGATCGCGGTCAACAAATGGGACGCGGTGGAGGATCGGCAGGCGACGCTGAAGCTCATCCGCGACCGGCTGGAGATTTCCCTGCCGCAGGTGCGCGGCATTCCGGTGGTCACCCTCTCGGCCCTGTCGGGGCGCGGCGTCGAGAAGCTGCTGCCGAAGGTGCTGGAGGTTTACAAGCTTTGGAACACCCGCATCTCCACCGCGAAACTCAACCGCTGGTTGGGTGTGATGCTGGAGCAGCATCCGCCGCCGCTGGTCAAGGGGCGGCGTCTCAAGATCCGCTATATGACGCAGGTCAAATCGCGCCCGCCGACCTTTTCGCTCTTCATGTCCTCGCGCGGGGAACTCCCGGAAAGCTATGTCCGCTACCTGGTGAACGGCCTGCGCAATGATTTCAAGCTGCCCGCCGTGCCGATCCGCCTGTTCACCCGGACCGGCAAAAACCCTTACGCGGAAAACGACTGACACCTGCGCGCCCGGCTGCCCGGCAGCGTCAGCATTGACGCCCGGCGGAAAGGCCGGTAATAATGGTCTCGGGATATATGAGAAAAATCTCATAAACGGATCCCGGGGGCGTTTGCAGAAAAGGGGGGCGTTACAATGGAAGCACTCATTGCGCAGGTAGTTGGCGGTCTCGTCGGCGGGGGCATCAGCGGTAAGGCGGTCAAGGCCGCGGATCTCGGGAATATCGGCAATCTCATTGCGGGCGCGGTCGGCGGCCTCGGCGGCGGCGCGCTGCTGAACCAGGTGATGGAAGGCGGCGCGGCGATGGGCGGTGCGTCGATGGGCGGCATCGATATTGCGGCGCTCGCCGGTCAGTTCGTCGGCGGCGGCGTCGGCGGCGCGATCCTGCAGATCATCGTCGGGCTGATCGTCAACAAGGTTTTCAAAAAGCAATAACGGCTTCGCCCGTCTGACGGTGCGCACCGAGCCGCGCGCACCATCAGCGGCGGAGGTCAGTCGCGGATGCCGAGCTCCGTTTCGATATTCGCGATGTATTTCAGCGACTTCTCGGCAAGATCGAGCGAGTTTTCGCGGACTTTCCGGCTTTTCTCGCTCTCGCCGTCGGGCGCCGTTTTAAGGGCGTCGCGCTTCTCGGTGACGAATTTCGTCATGAAGGCGAGGGTGCCGCTTGACGGTTTCACGGGCACGCCCACGTCACCCGGCCCGACCTCCTTCACGGGATCGAGGAAGATATCGGGGCCATAGGTCTTGTGCAGGTTGATGGTGACCGCTGCGCCGATCGCCCACATATGGCGATAGCGGCGGGTGAAGTTGCGCGTCTGGCTTTCGACGAGATCGCGGACTTTTTCGGCCTCGACGTCGGTCTCCCCCAGCAGCTTGGCCTCGCGGATGCATTTTTCGGCCGCGCGCAGCAGGTCCTTGTAAACCTGCATGCTGACGAACGCGCCCGCGGCGAGGCGGAGATATTCCTCGGCCGCCTTCTTGCTGAAAATGCTCGACGAAACCTCGTCGCTCTCGGTGAGCTCGGTGTAGAGCACATTCTCATAGGCCGACTCGCGCATCTCCTGCGAGAGATCATACGGATCGAGTTGGCTGAGGACCGGCAGCAGTTCCTGCGGCTTCACGCCCGCGATATCGCAGCCGAAGATGACCAGCGCCTCGCAGGCGCGGCTCTGGCCGGTCAGCGCGTCATGGGCGAAATAGCCGCCGAAGCGGAGCGCTTCCCACGGATACTGCCCGGTCAGGAAATAGAGCACGCGGGCGAGACGGCCGGCATGGGGGATTTTGCGGATGACCGAAGCGGCGGGCACGCCGTCGCTGAGGTAAACGGCCTGGCCGCTCTCCTTCTCATGGGAGACGAGGCTGACGGCTTCGACGAGCGGGCGGTTGTCGGCGCTCAGCTTGTCATAGTCGACAGCCTTGTCGGGCAGGTAGAAATTCTCGGCCGTGACGCCGGTTTCGATTTTCGCATACTCCTCAAGGGTTTTCGGAAGCTCTTTCGGGCTGAGCCGGCGGCGGTTCATCGACTGGAACACCGCCGGGTCGACGACCTGCTCATGGGCGTTGGAGACGAGACGGCCGTTGACATAGGAAAAGCTCGGCCGGCCGACCTCGGCGCCGATATAGCCGGGCTTGCCGCCCTTCAAGGGGAACTGGACCACGGCGGAGGAGTGCGGCGACTGCACATGCACGGTCGAGAGGCCCTTTTTCGCCATGTCGATGGTGAAGCTTTTCGCCGCGCCGGGAAGGATGCCGTTCAGATATTTCTCGATCATTTTCGTGACCGCGCTCTTGTCCTCAAGCGCCTCATCGGTCAGCGGCGTGCCGCTGTTCGCCCGGAGCAGGAAATTGAGCGCCGTGAACGGCACCCGCGGCCCGCGTCCGACGTAATACTGCACGACAGAGGCAAGCTGGCCTTCGCCGTCCTCGATGTCGCCGGCGATCGATTTGACGAATTTGAGGTTGCGCTCGACCTCCCCCACGGTCGAGGCATAAAGCACGTTGCGGATCAGGCCGCCGACTTCGGCGACCGGGTCGGAATACTGCGCCGGCCAGACAATCTCCCGGGGCGCCGAGCTCTCCTGATCGCCGATATTGTTGATCGGCGCGTGAATGTCATCCTTGGGCGAGGTGATCTGCTCATGGATATCGGTGATGGCCGCATATTTGCCTTTCAGCGTTTCGGTGATGGTATCGCTGGTGATCTTGTCGGCGATCAGCGGCACGCCGAGCTCTTCCAGCACGCTCGCGTAAAAAATTTCAAACTCTTTCTGCTCCATATAGCAGCCGAGCTTGTTCTTGCCCTTGCGGAAGGTCTCGCTCGTCATATCATAGTCGGGCAGGCTGGTGAAATGATAGCTGCGCTTGGGCATGACGAACATGCGGTTGAGGCCGCGGTTCAATGTGAGAAGCCGGCCGAGGGCCATGCCCTTGGGAAATTTCGGGAAAAGTCCTGACATGATTTCTTTCCAATAATTTGAGATCAAATGTCAGGAATTGACGCAGACGGGCGCGTATTTGTGATGCTGTTCTTAAATATTCGCCGCTTTTACTTCAATTAATTCTTCCTGTATTGACGAGGTCAGCGGCGCGAGACAATCAGGCGGCGCGCTTCTTCGGTCGTGAAATATTCTTCGCAATGCTGCACGAAGGCCTTCACCGTGTTCCGCTTGATCGCCTGCTGGGTATAGGCGACGACGAGGCGGGATTTGCGCAAATTCTCCCTGATCGGCTTGCAGATAACGCGCGTTCCCGACTGCGTATAGTCGATGGGCGGGCAGGTCTGCAGGATGGCGAAACCGATCCCGGCGCCAACCATGCTGCGGATCATTTCATAATTGCCGGTTTTGTAGGTGAATTTCGGCTGGAAACCGGCGGTCTCGAAAAGCGAGGTGTAATACTGCCGTGAGCTTGGCAGATCGAGCAGGATCAGCGTCTGGTCGATCAGCGCCGAGATCGGGATGGACGGCATCTCGGCGAAGGGGTGATCATAGGGCACCACGACATGCGGCGGCACCACGGCGAGCGTCTGGGTTTTCAGCCCCGCGCTGATATCCGCCTCATCATAGGAAATGCCGACATCGACCTCGCCGCGATGGATGCTGTCGAAGATGTTGCGGACATTCCCCTCGATGATATTCGCGCGGATCCCCTGATGCGCGGTGACCATCCGTTTCAGCACCGGCACCAGCACGATGGGCGCAAGCGGCGTGAAGCAGCCGATATGCAGATCGCCCGAGATATCCTCCTGCAGCCCGAGCATGTCACGCTCGAACGCCTCCACCTGATCGAGGATGGACTGGATGCGGGCGAGCACTTCCTGCCCCTTGACGGTGAGCGAAATTCCCTTTGATCGCTGGCGGTTAAGGAGATCGAGCTTGAGCTCGCGCTCAAGATTGTCGACCGCGAGGCTGATCGCCGATTGCGAGATATTCATCTCCTGTGCGGCCTTGGAAAGGCTTTTGTGATGCGCCGCGACGGCGAAATACTTCATCGTTTTGTAGGACACATTCATCTGAAAAACTCATGAATAATTTTATTAAACCGTATTTTACTAATGAATGAAATTTCCCCAAAATAATTTTTCAGGCGAGTTTTGCAAGGATCAAATGAACCGGAGCGGGATAAGCCGTCGGGGGCGCGGGAGGTTCTTTTTGAAGGACTGCCTCCGGACAGACGTCAAACAGCAGGAGGTATTATGAGAAAACTGACGACAAAACTCGCGCTTGCGGGTTTTATGCTGGGCGCGGCGGCGATGCCGTTCACCGCCCCGGCGCAGGCCGAAAATGTCCTGCGCTTTTCCAATGTCGGCGATGCATCGACGCTCGATCCCCATGCGCTGAATGCGCTGATTACGCTGATGATCGATATCCAGATGTATGACGCGCTGGTGATGCGCGATCCGAGCATGGCCAAGATTCCGGGCCTCGCGACAAGCTGGAAAAATCTCGACCCCAACACCTGGGAGTTCAAGCTCCGCGAGGGGGTGACGTTTCATAACGGCAGCGCGTTCAACGCCGATGACGTGGTGTTCTCCATCAAGCGCGCGCAGGCCGACACCAGCCAGATGCAGGGCTATGTGAACACCATCAGGGAAGTCAAAAAGATCGACGATTACACCGTTCATTTCATTACCGATCAGCCGAACCCCATTCTGCTCGACCAGCTTGTCAACATCTTCATGATGGATGAGGACTGGGCGAAAGAGCATGGCGTGGAAGCGCCGCAGAATTTCGCCGACAAGCAGGAAACCTACGCGGTGCGCCATGCCAACGGCACCGGCGCGTTCAAGCTGGAAAGCCGCGAGCCGGACGTGAAAACCGTGCTGGTCCGCAATGATGGCTGGTGGGGGAATGATCTCTACCAGCATAATATCGACAAGGTTGTCTGGACGCCGATTGCCAATGACGCGACCCGCGTTGCGGCGCTGCTCTCGGGTGAGCTTGATCTCGTGACCGATCCGCCGGTGCAGGATCTGAAGCAGATTCTGAGCAACCCCAAGCTCAAGACGGATCAGACATCGCAGGTGCGGACGATTTTCTTCGGCTTCGATGTTTCCGCCCCGGAACTGCGCCATTCCAATGTGAAGGGCAAGAACCCCTTCGCCGATGTGCGCGTGCGTCAGGCAGTCTATCACGCTATTGATGTAGAGGCCATCAAGCGGGCGATCATGCGCGGCATGTCGATCCCGGCCGGCATGATCATCGAGCCGCCGATCAATGGCTACAAGGCGGAGTGGGACGAAAACCGCCTGCCGTTCGATCCGGAAAAGGGCAAGGCGCTGCTGGCTGAAGCCGGCTATCCGGATGGCTTCCAGGTGCAGCTCGACTGCCCCAACAACCGCTATCAGAATGACGAGGCGATCTGTCAGGCGGCGGTCGGCATGCTTGCCAAGATCGGCATTGACGTGCGTCTCAATGCGCAGCCGAAAACCCAGTTCTTCCCGCTGATCACCGGCAAGACGACGGATTTCTTCCTCGTTGGCTGGGGTGCGCCGACGCTGGATTCAGGCTTTGTCTTTGATTACCTGATCCACAGCGATGCTTCGTGGAATGCGGCGCATTACGGGAGCAAAGAGCTCGATGCCAAGATCGAAGCGATCCGCGGCATTATTGATGTCAACGAGCGCAACAGGATCATCGAGGAGATCTGGACGGAGGTTCAGGCGGATATCCCCTACATCCCGCTGCATCACCAGATGATTGTCTGGGCGATGAACAAGCAGCTCGATATCCCGATCGAACCCAATGATATGCCCCGCTTCTACTGGGCGAAATTCACCAACTGAGTGACGCGGCGGACAGGCTGTGCGTTGCCCGGCCTGTCCACCTAATCAGGGGCGGAAACGATGCTGAATTTCATTCTGAAGCGCTTGGTGCAGTCCATGATTGTCATGCTGGTTGTCGCGCTGATCAGCTTCTTCCTGTTCAATTTTGTCGGTGACCCGATCAGCAACATGGTGGGGCAGGAGACGACAACGAAGGATATGGAGGAGCTGCGCGAGCGGCTCGGCCTCAACGATCCCTATGTCGTGCAGTTCGCCCGTTTTGTCGGCAACGCGGTGCAGGGGGATTTCGGCATCTCCTACCGCATGCAGCGGCCGGTTGACGAGATTGTCGCCGAACGCATGCCGGCGACGCTGGAGCTGGTCTTTGTCTCCGCCCTCATCGCCATCGGGCTTGGCGTTGCGGGCGGGCTCTTTACCGGCCTGAAGAAAAAGCACTGGTTCAGCAAGGTGATCCTGACGGGATCGCTGATCGGCGTTTCGCTGCCGACATTCGTGATCGGCATTCTGCTGATCTATGTCTTCGCCGTGCAGCTCAACCTGCTGCCGTCCTTTGGTCGCGGCGAGGTGGTGCGGCTCAGCAGCGGCTGGACGACGGGGCTTCTGACGGCGAGCGGCTGGGAGGCGATCATCCTCCCCTCGATCACCCTCGCGCTTTACCAGATGACGCTGATATTGCGCATTATCCGCTCAGAGCTTCTGGAAGTGATGCGCACCGATTTTATCAAATTCGCCCGCGCGCGGGGCTTGAAAAGGCGCGATATCAACTTCGGCCATGCGCTGAAAAACACGCTGATCCCGGTGATCACGGTGGCGGGCCTGCAGATCGGCTCGCTGATCGCCTTCTCGATCATTACCGAGACGGTCTTTCAATGGCCGGGCATGGGCAGCCTCTTCATCCAGGCCGTGCAGTTCGCCGATGTGCCGGTGATGTCCGCCTATCTGGTGCTGGTCGCCTTCTTCTTCGTGATGACCAACCTGATTGTCGATCTGCTCTATTTCGTCGTTGATCCGCGCCTGCGGGTCGAGATCAAGGGCTAGGGAGGGCGCCGATGCAAACCGCACGACTTTCAAAATGGTGGGCGGATTTTTACGATCACGACGTGACCTGGAGCTTTTTCCACTCGCCCGTCACGGTGCTCGCCACCATCATTGCCATCGTGATGATCGGCGCCGCCTTCGGGGCTCCGTATCTTACGGATTACCGGCCATTTGAACCCGGCACCCTCAGCCTGATGGATGCCTTCCTGCCGCCGGCGTGGGAGGAGGGGGGATCGATGGCGCATGTTCTCGGCACCGACGGGCAGGGGCGCGATATCTTCGCCGCCATCCTCTACGGCACGCGCATTTCGCTCATTGTCGGCATCTTCAGCGTGGCTCTCTCTGTCGCCATCGGCATTCCGCTCGGCATCATCGCGGGCTACGCGACGGGAAGCTGGATCGACACGCTGATCATGCGCACCGCCGATATCCAGCTCACCATCCCGCCGATCCTGATCGCGCTGATGATCGACGGGGTGGTTCGCACCTCGCTCAGCGGCCAGATGCATGAGGAGCTGGCAATACCGGTGCTGATTGTCTCCATCGGCGTCGCGAGCTGGCCGCAATATGCCCGTATCACGCGAAGCGGCGCCATGGTCGAGCGGCGCAAGGACTATATCGCCGCGGCCAAGCTGATCCAGACGCCGGCGTGGCTGATCATGCTCCGCCATATCCTGCCCAATGTGATCGGCCCGACGCTGATCGTCGCGACCATCGGCGTTGCCGTCGCCATCATCATCGAGGCGACGCTTTCCTTCCTTGGGGTGGGCGTGCCGCCGACGAACCCCTCGCTCGGCACGCTGATCCGCATCGGCAACAACTTCCTCTTCTCCGGGGAGTGGTGGATTACCCTCTTCCCCGCGGCAACCCTCGTCGTGCTGGTGCTCGCGGTCAATCTGATCGGCGACTGGCTGCGCGACACGTTTAATCCCAAATTGCGCTAACGGGAGGGCTCGCATGACCGTCATAGATATCGAAAATCTGCATATCGAATTTCCGACCCGCCGCGGCATCCTGAAGGCGATCGAGGGGCTCTCCTTCTCCATCGAGGCCGGGGAGATCCTCGGCGTGGTGGGGGAATCGGGGGCGGGGAAATCCCTCACCGGCAACGCCATCGTCGGGCTTCTCGAGCCGCCGGGGCGCGTCGCGGGCGGGCGCATCCTGCTGAAAGGCCGCGATATCACACACCTGCCGGAAGCCGAGATGCGGCGCGTGCGGGGGGCCGAGATCGGCGTCATCTTCCAGGATCCTCTCACCAGCCTCAACCCGCTTTATACTATCGGCAAGCAGCTCACCCAGACCATTCTCACGCATCGCAATATCTCGCAGGCCAAAGCGAAGGAGCGGGCGATCGAGCTGTTGACGGAGGTGGGCATCCCGGCGCCGAAGTTGCGCTTCGATGCCTTTCCGCATGAGTTTTCCGGCGGGATGCGCCAGCGTGTCGTGATCGCACTCGCGCTCTGCTGCGATCCGTCGCTGATTATCGCCGATGAGCCGACGACCGCGCTCGATGTCTCCGTGCAGGCGCAGATCATCGCGCTGCTGAAGAAACTCTCGCGCGAGAAGGGCGTCGCGACCATGCTGGTGACGCATGACATGGGGGTCATCGCGGAAGCCGCCGATCGCGTCGCGGTGATCTATTCGGGGCGGCTTGTCGAGATCGGCGAGGTGCGGAGCGTGATCGACAATCCGAAGCATCCCTACACCCGCGGGCTGATGGATTCGATCCCGCAGATCGGCCAGAACCTCAAATATCTCCCCAACATCGAAGGCTCCATGCCGCGGCTCGATGGCCGCCCCGAAGGCTGCGCCTTCAATCCGCGCTGCCGCAAGGTGCGGCCGATTTGCCGGAAACAGGCGGCGCCGCTCGCCGCGACCGAGACGCGCGGCCAGCTTGCGGCCTGCTGGCTCTATGACGGAGGGCTCACCTATGTCTGAACCGGCTGTATCCGAGGCGCCGCTTCTCGAGGTGCGGGATCTGAAAATGTATTTCGACGTCTCCAAGCCGCTCGTCACCCGGCTGGTGAACCGGATGCCGCGCTATGTGCTGAAAGCGGTCGATGGTCTCAGCTTTGCGATCCGCCGCGGCGAGACTTTCTCGCTGGTCGGCGAGAGCGGCTGCGGCAAATCGACGGTCGCGCGCACCGTTGCGGGGCTGAATAGCGCAACCGGCGGGGAAATCCTGATCGAGGGGAAAAATCTCGCCGGCCTCAAGAGGAAATCAAGCCTTTCGGATATCGCAAGGCGCATGCAGATGGTCTTTCAGTCCCCTTACGCCAGTCTCGATCCGCGCTGGCGGGTGCGCGATGTGATCGCCGAGCCGATCCGCGCCTATGGCCTTGCCGCGAGCAAGGCGGAGGAGCGCGCGCAGGTCGCCGAACTGCTCATCCAGGTGGGCCTGTCGCCGCGCGACGGGGAGAAATTCCCGCATGAGTTTTCGGGTGGCCAGCGCCAGCGCATCTCCATCGCCCGCGCCCTCTCCAGCAAGCCCGAGTTTCTCATCTGCGATGAGCCGACCTCGGCCCTCGATGTTTCCGTGCAGGCGCAGATCCTCAACCTGATGACGAAGCTGCAGGATGAGCTTGGCCTCACCTATCTTTTCATTAGCCACGACCTTGCGGTGATCGATCATGTTTCGGACTGGATCGGCGTCATGTATCTTGGCCGCATCTGCGAGATCACGCCGAAATCCGAACTCTTTCGCAACCCGCGTCACCCTTACACGCGGATGCTGCTCGAGACGATCCCCGACCTCAAGGGCGGCAGGGAGCGCAAACCTCCGGAAGGGGAGGTCCCGAACCCGATCTCGCCGCCACCCGGCTGCGCCTTTCATCCGCGCTGCGCGTTTGCGAGCGAACGCTGCAGGCGCGAGCGGCCGGAGCTTGCGACCTTCGGCCCGGCACGCGTTGCCTGTCACGCGGTGGAAGAGGGGCGGATATGAGAAAGATCGCCGTCGCGGGCTTTCAGCATGAGACGAATACCTTCGCCGCGCACAAGGCCGATTTCGCCGCCTTTGAACTGGAGAAGGACTGGCCGGGCCTCTGTATCGGCGAAGCGGCTTTGGAAAAGACGCGCGGCTTCAACCTGCCGATCAGCGGGGCAGTCGGCAGCCTGACCGCGCAAGGCTTCGAGATTGTGCCGCTCTGCTGGGCCTTCGCCGTGCCCTGCGGCATGGTGACGCGCGATGCCTATGAGCGTATCGCCGCGATCATCCTCGGCGCCCTCGGCGCGGCGGACGGGATCTCGGGCATCTATCTTGACCTTCACGGCGCGATGGTGGCGGAGCATTTCGATGATGCGGAAGGCGAGCTGTTGCGCCGCGTGCGCATGCAGGTCGGCTCGGAAATCCCCATCGTCGCCAGCCTTGACTATCACGCCAACATTACCGAGCAGATGGTGGAATATGCCGACTATCTCGATGTCTATCGCCGCTATCCGCACACCGATATGCAGGAGACGGGGGCGCGCGCGGCGGGCGTGCTCGGCGATCTGGTGCGGGGGCAGACGCGGTTTCTGAAGCTGCTCGCGAAATCCGACTATCTTATCCCGCTCGCGCTTGGCTGCACGACGGAGGAGCCCTGCGCGAGCCTTCTTGAGACGGATCTCGCCGCCGTTCGCGCCGCGCTTTCCCCCGGCAGCCATATCTCCTTTGCCGCCGGCTTCGCCCTCTCCGATATCGCGGAGGCGGGGCCCGCCGTTGTCGCCTATGGCGCGCGGGCGGAGGAGATCGAGCGCGCCGCCGGGCGCTTCATGGAGCGACTCGCGCGCGCCGAGGCGGCCTTCAGCGATATCGGCCTGCCGGCCCCGCGCGCGGTGGAGCTTGCCATCCAGATTGCAGCCGGCGCGGATCGGCCCGTGGTGATCGCCGATACGCAGGATAATCCCGGTGCCGGGGGGACGGGTGATACGACCGGGCTCCTGCGCGCGCTCATCAACGCCGGCGCCCAAAATGCCATCATCGGCTTTATCTCCGATCCGGACGCGGCGCGCGCCGCCACTGCCGCCGGTGTGGGGGCGGAGATAACGCTTGGCATCGGCGGGCGGGCGTTCAAGGGGGATACGCCGTTCACTGGCCGCTGTCGCGTCCTCGCGCTTGGCGATGGCAATGTCGTCGGCACGGGGCCAATGTGGAAGGGCGCGCGGATGCAGCTCGGGCCGTGCGCGCTTCTGCAGGCAGGCGGTGTGCAGGTCGCGCTTTCCAGCAAAACGGTGCAGACGGGAGATACCGCGCTCTTTCGCCATCTCGGCGTCCAGCTTGAGGCACTTTCGATCATCGCCGTCAAAAGTTCGGTGCATTTTCGCGCCGATTTCGAGCCGCTCGCCGAGCGGGTGCTCGTTGCCCTCGCGCCGGGGCCGGTGATCGCCGATCCGGCCGCGCTGGCGTACCGCAAACTGCGTAAATCTGTGCGCATCGGGCCGAATATGGCGCCGCGCGATGCCGCCGCGCGGGCGTGAGACGGGTGAAGGGAGAGTGGGAGAGAGACGCGGGCGCGCACGCCCTTCGGATTAAACGCGTTTGAGGCTGAGCTTTTACCTTTCTTGTTTAGCCTCCCTGGGTGCCGCCGTGGAACGTCGGCCGCATCCTTCCTTGCCAATGCCTTTCGCAGCTGTGCGATCGGCATTGGCTTTTTTTCGGGGCTTCAGGCGGGGAAGGGCGGCTCAGGCGCGAAACAGCTCGCCGTTTGCGTCGCTGAGCACAGCTTTCAGGAAAAGATCGGTCCGGCTTTCGGGCGCCGGCAGTTTGGTGGCATCCTCAGCCGGATAGGCAATGGCGCGAAGCCGCGTCGCCGTCGGGCCGGGATCGATGAGATTGACGCGAAGGCGGCTCACTTTCTCAACTTCCGCCGCGTAGGTGCGCGCCATCGTCTCAAGCGCCGCCTTGCTCGCGGCATAACCGCTCCAGAACTGGCGGCTTTCGCTGCCCTGTCCGGCGGTAACGAAGAGGGCGCGGCCCGCCTTGCTTGCCCGAAGCAGCGGATCGAGCGCGCGGATCATCCGCCAGTTGGCATGGACATTGACCTTGAACACCTCGTCCCAAAGCTCGGGGACATACTGCTGGATCGGCATCAGCTTGCCGACGACGCCGGCATTGCCGACAAAGATATCGAGCTTTTTCCAGCGCTCATAAAGCGGCGCGGCAAGGCCGTCGATGGCGGCGGTATCGCGAAGATCGAGCGGGACGAGCGTTGCGCTGCCGCCCGCCGCCTGAATCTCGTCATCAACCTCCTCCAGGCCGCCGACGGAGCGGGCAATCAGGATGACATGCGCCCCTTCAGCGGCAAAACGCTTCGCCACCGCCGCGCCAATACCGCTCGATGCGCCGGTGATAAGCGCGATTTTATCTTTTAATTTTTGGGACATATGAAGCTTACTTCTCGTTTGATCTTAAAATCCTTCGGCGAGCAGGGTCAGCTCCTGTTCCGCTCCGGTTTCATGGTCGACAAGCTCAATCGGGTAGTCGCCGGTGAAACAGGCATCGCAATATTGCGGCTGCTTCGGATTGCGGCCCTCTTCGCCCATGGCCCGGTAGAGCCCGTCAAGCGAGATAAAGGAGAGGCTGTCGGCGCCGATAAAGGCGCGCATGGCCTCGACATCATATTGCGCGGCGAGCAGCTTTTCACGGCTTGGCGTATCGACGCCGTAGAAGCAGCTGTTGGTCGTCGGCGGGCTGGCGATGCGCATATGCACTTCGCTCGCGCCGGCGTCGCGCACCATCTGCACGATCTTGGTGGAGGTGGTGCCGCGAACGATGGAATCATCGACCAGAATGACGCGCTTGCCGTTGATCAGCGCGCGGTTGGCATTATGCTTCAGCTTGACGCCAAGATGGCGGATCTGGTCGGTCGGCTCGATAAAGGTGCGCCCGACATAATGGTTGCGGATGATGCCGAGATCGAAGGGCAGGCCGGCCTCCTGGGCGTAGCCGATGGCGGCGGGGGTGCCACTGTCGGGCACCGGAATGACGAGATCGGCCTCAACGCCATTCTCGCGCGCGAGTTCCGCGCCAATCGCTTTTCGCACTTCATAGACCGAGCGGCCCTCGACGACGCTGTCGGGCCGGGCGAAATAGATATGCTCGAAGATGCAGAAGCGCTTCGGCGGCAGCGAGAAGGGGAAATGGCTGGTGATGCCGCTCTCGTCGATCACCACCACTTCGCCCGGCGACACATCGCGGACAAACTCGGCGCCGATGATATCGAGCGCGCAGCTCTCCGAGGTGAGGATGGGCGCGTTCTCAAAGCGGCCGAGCACGAGCGGGCGGACGCCGTAAGGGTCGCGCATGCCGATCAGCTTCTTGCTGGTGAGCGCAACCAGCGAATAGGCGCCGGTGATTTTCGACATCGCATCGACAAGGCAGTCGACGATGCGGATTTTCTTGCTGTTGGCGATCAGATGGATGATGACCTCAGTATCCATCGTCGATTGGAAAATGCTGCCCTCGAGCACGAGGCGGTGACGCAGCGTTGCAGCGTTGGTGAGGTTGCCGTTATGGGCGACGGCAAGGCCGCCGTTGGCGAGATCGGCGAAGATGGGCTGCACGTTCCGCAGTACGGTGCCGCCGGTGGTCGCGTAGCGATTATGCGCAACGGCGGCGCTGCCCTTCAGGCTCTTGATCACCTCTTCGGTCGAGAAATTGTCGCCGACCTTGCCCATGCCCTTGTGGCTGTGGAAATGGCGGCCGTCATGGCTGACGATCCCGGCCGCTTCCTGCCCGCGATGCTGCAGGGCATGCAGGCCAAGGGCGGCAAGCGCCGCGGCTTCGGGGTGGCCGTAAATGCCGAATACCCCGCATTCCTCGTGTAACTTGTCATCGTCAAACGGATGTTTCAGATCCCGGGAGACGAACTCTTGTGTCATTTCGCTGTGTCCTTCGTGGCGCTGTTGGTCAGGTTTTCCATTTGCTGGCGGGCCTGATCATCATAACCCTTGTCGAGGATATTGACCGCATCCTCCATCGTATCCTTGAGGCCGTCCTTGACGCCGTCGGGCAGGCCGTCATATTTCTCCTTGAGGCGCTCCATCGTGCCCTTGTCGCTTTCCTTTGAAATATTCAGGTTCTCCTGCATGTCCGGCGGCAGCAGCCGGGCGACGAACGCTCCGCTTGCCTCGATCGCGGGCAACAGCTTGGCCTGTAAAATCCAGTCCGGTCGGTCTTTCTCGGGAATGAACTGAACGAAGATCAGCCAGCCGATGCCGAGCAGGACCAGTCCGCGCGCAATGCCGAAAAAGATGCCGAGCGAGCGATCGAGCGCGCCGAGGCTCGACGCCTTGACCTTTTCCGAGACCGCATGGCTCATATAGGACAAAATGACGAGCGAGAGAATAAAAATAACCGCTCCGGTCAAAATATCTGCAATCAGCATGTTGGCGATGAACTCGCGCGCCAGCGGCTGGGCGATCGGAAAGAGGTAGAGCGAGAGGAATATCGCCCCGATCCAGCCCGCAACCGCAAGAACTTCCTTCACGAAGCCGCGCATGAAACCGAACAATGCAGAAATAAGCAGGATCACCAGAAAAACAATATCGGCGCCCTGAATGGGAAGATTTTCCATGCCCCGCTCCTATCGGCCCACGGCGCGGGAGGGGCTGGCCGAGCTGGTGAACAGGCTGACTATCTCCCGCAGATGTTCGACTTCAATGATTTTCATGGAGGTGCGCTTGACCTTGCTTCCGGCCGGCATGACCGCGGTCGTGAAGCCGAGTTTGGCGGCCTCTTTCAGCCGCGCATCGGCCTGACCTACGGGACGCACCTCGCCGGAAAGCCCGATCTCGCCGAAAAAGAGGCTGCCGGGCGGCACCGGAATATCGGAAGCGGACGAGACGAGCGCCGCCGCGACCGCAAGATCGGCCGCCGGCTCCTGCACGCGAAGGCCGCCTGCGACATTGAGATAGACCTCGCTGCCCGCGAAAGAGAGGCCGCAGCGCGTGTCGAGCACCGCGAGCAGCATGGCGAGGCGGGCGCTGTCCCAGCCGACCACGGCGCGCCGCGGCGTCGCCTGCGATGTGGGCGCGACAAGCCCCTGGATTTCAACGAGCAGCGGGCGCGTCCCTTCCATCCCGGCAAAAACGGAGGCGCCGCTCACCGTGCGCTCAGGATTGCTGATAAAAAGCGAGGAGGGGTTCGAAACCTCGCGCAGGCCCGCGTCTGACATCTCGAAAACGCCGATCTCGTCGGTCGCGCCGAAGCGGTTTTTGACGGCGCGCAGGATGCGGAACTGGTGGCCGCGGTCGCCTTCGAAATAAAGCACCGTATCGACCATATGTTCAAGCACGCGGGGGCCGGCGATCTGCCCGTCCTTGGTGACATGGCCGACGAGGATGACGCTCGCGCCGGTCTTGCGGGCGAGGCGGATCAGCTCCTGGGCACTGGCGCGCACCTGTGCGACCGTGCCGGGGGCGCTTGGCAGGTTGTCGGCGAAGACGGTCTGGATCGAATCAATCACCAGCAGGCTCGGCATCGGTGATGCTTTTTCAACGCTGGTGATGATATCGCGCACCGAGTTGGCGGAGGCGAGGCGCACCGGCGCCCTGGCGAGGCCGAGGCGCTCGGCCCGCATGGAGATCTGCTGCGTCGCCTCCTCGCCCGAGATATAGATGCAAGCTGCGCCCGCCATGGCCATTTTCGCAACCGCCTGCAGGAGAAGCGTCGATTTGCCGATGCCAGGATCGCCGCCGATCAGGATGGAGGAGCCGGGAACAAACCCGCCGCCAAGCACCCGGTCGAGCTCGCCGATCTGGCTCAAATTCCGCTTGTAGTCGGAGATGTCGGCATCCAGCGTCGTGAAGGTGAGGGCGCGCCCCTTGCCCTGGCTGAGGCCGCTCGGCACGGCAGCGCGGAGCGTCTCCTCCTGCAGCGTATTCCATTCGCCGCAGGCATCGCAGCGGCCCTGCCACTTGCCATAGGTCTCGCCGCAGTTCTGACAGGTGAATTGTTCGCGTTCTCGCGCCATCAGGCTTCCGTCTATCCAGTGCCGGCCGGGGCCGAAAAATCATTCAAACGGGGCGGCTTGCCCGTTCATCAGGGTTTCAGAATATCCACTTTGATCGGGCCGTCGACATCGCCATGGACAAACTGCTCGACATACGGATTTCCGCAGGTGTGAATATCGGCGGCGGGGCCGGACCACACCACTCCCCCCTTATAGAGGAGGGCGATGCGGTCTGCAATTTTTTGTGCGCCTTCCATATCGTGGGAGATGGTGAGCGTCGTTGCGCCGAGGGCGAGGGTAAAATCGCGGATCAGCGAATGGATGACATCGCCCATGATCGGATCGAGGCCCGTCGTCGGCTCATCGAAAAAGATGATCTCCGGCTCCGCGGCGATGGCGCGGGCGAGGCCGACGCGCTTTTGCATGCCCATGGAAAGCTCGGCCGGCCGCTTCTCGGCGACATCGGGGGCGAGGCCGACGAGCGCGAGCTTCTGCAGCGCAATCTCCTTCGCCGCGCGCCGGTTCATGCCATGCGCCTGAATCAGGCCGAAGGCGACATTCTCCCACACCGTCAGGCTGTCGAAGAGGGCGGCGTATTGAAAGAGCATGCCGGTTTTGAGGAGGATCCGCTCGCGCACGGCGGGCGGCTGGTTGGTCACTTCCTCGCCGTCGATGAAGATCTGCCCGCTCTCCGGCGTCAGCAGGCCGAGGATACATTTCAGCATCACCGACTTGCCGGTGCCCGAGCCGCCGATGACGACGAGCGATTCCCCGGGCGCGATCGAGAGGTTGAGATTGTCGAGAATAACCTTTTTGCCGAATGACTTGCAGACGTTGCGAAGCTCGATTTTCGGGGTCTCACTCATGCGACTATTCGATCAGCAGGACGGTGAGGAAATAGTCGCTGATGAGGATCAGCACGAAGGAGGAGACGACGGCATTGGTTGTCGCCTTGCCCACCCCTTGGGCGCCGCCGGTGGAATGGAAGCCGTGGTAGCAGCCCATCAGGGTGACGATGAAGCCGAAGACGCCGGCCTTGATCAGTCCCGACACGACGTCGCGGAGTTCGAGGAAATCGAAGGTATTCTTGAGGTAGTTGCCGGCATTGAAGCCGAGCTTCTCCGTCGCCACCAGATAGCCGCCCGAGACGCCGATGATATCGGCGAGCAGGACGAGGATCGGCAGCGTGATGACGCCGGCAATCAGCCGCGGCGCGACGAGATATTTGAACGGGTTGGTCGAAAGCGTTACCAGCGCGTCGATCTGCTCGGTCACCCGCATGGTGCCGATCTCGGCGGCGATGGCCGCGCCGACGCGCCCGGCGATCATGAGGCCCGAAAGCACCGGCGCGAGCTCACGCGTGAGGCCGATGACGACGATGGTGGCGACCGCGCTCTCGGCGTTGAAGCGCGAGGAGCCGATATAGATCTGCAGCGCCAGCACCATGCCGGTAAAAAGCGCCGTCATACCGACGACCGGCAGCGAATAATAGCCGATGTCCATCATCTGCTTGCCGATCAGGCGGAAGTAGAAGGGCGGCGCCACGCAGTGGCGCAGGCTTTTCGCCATAAACAGGGCGATGCGGCCGACCGCGGCCATGAAGCCGATGAAAATCCGTCCGATGGTGGCGAGAAAATTACGATCCATTGTCAGTCCGTCGCGCTCACATAGTCGCGATAGTAGCGCCGACCGAGAGAGGTGAGAATTTCATAGGAGATGGTGCCCGCGCGCTCCGCCACCTCGTCAAGCGGGATTGCGCCGCCGATCAGATCGATAAAATCGCCGGGCCTGCACGCATCAGCCGGGGCCTCGCTGACGTCGATGGTGATCATATCCATGGAAACGCGCCCTATTACCGGAACCCTGATACCCTTGACCGCCCCTTCGGCCCGATTGCCGAGCGCGCGAAGATAGCCATCTGCATAACCGACCGAAACCGTTGCGATCCGTGACGGTTTCGCGGTGCGGTAGGTGGCACCATAACCAACGGGAATTTCGCTGTCAACGTCCCGCAACTGCAGGATCCGGGCGCGCAGGCGGACCACTTCACGCATCGGATTGGGCCGGCCGCTTTGCGGGTTGCCGCCAAAGAGTGCAATGCCCGGCCGGACGATATCGAAATGATAGGCGGGGCCGAGAAAAACGCCGGCCGAATTGGCGAGCGACAGCGGCGCTTTTCCAGCCGCGGATGGCAGCAGGGCGCGCAGCTGCAGGAGCCGTGCACGCTGCGCCGCATTCATCGGATGGTCCGGCTGATCGCCGCAGGCGAGGTGGCTCATGACGGCGGTGATATCGAGCATATCGAGCCCGCCGGGATCATCGGCGAGGGCGCGGATCTCGGCTTCCGAGAGCCCGAGCCGCGTCATGCCGGTATCGACATGCAACAGCGCCGTGAGCCGCTCACCGCGCGTCTTCGCAACAGCCGTCCAGCGCACGATATCTTCCGGCGAGTTGAGGACCGGATCGAGCCGGTGGTCAAGGTAGGCCGCCTCCGTCTCCGGCAGCACGCCGGCCAGAACATGGATCTGCGCCTCGGGCAGCAGGGCGCGGAGCGTGATGCCTTCCTCGGGCAGGGCGACGAAGAAGCGGCGGCAGCCGGCGGCATAAAGGGCGGGGCCGACCGCCTCGATTCCGAGACCGTAGGCGTCCGCCTTCACCGAGGCCGCGCAGGCCGCCGAATTGGCGCGATAGCTGAGGGTGCGATAATTCTCCTGCAACGCGCCGAGGTCGATGGAGAGATGCGCCCCGGCCAAATTACGATCCATTCATACCGTCCCTAATGATGCTCGGGCAGGTAGTCGTCCGACACGTAATTGCCGAAGCGGGTAAACTCGGGTTTGAAGTGCAGCTTGACAATGCCGATGGGGCCGTGTCGCTGCTTGCCGATAATCACCTCGGCAAGGTTATGCAGGCGCGACATGCGCTCCTGCCAGTCGGCATGCTCGGGCGTGCCTTCGGCGGGTTCCTTCCGTTCCTCGTAATAGCCTTCGCGGTAGACGAACATGACAACGTCGGCATCCTGCTCGATCGAGCCGGATTCGCGAAGGTCCGAGAGCTGTGGCCGCTTGTCGTCGCGGTTCTCAACCTGGCGGCTGAGCTGCGAGAGGGCGATGACGGGAATATCGAGTTCCTTGGCGACGGCCTTCAGCCCCTGCGTCACTTCCGAGATTTCCTGCACGCGGTTGTCCTGCCGCCGCCCGGAGCCGCGCATCAGCTGGAGATAGTCGACGACGATAAGCCCGAGGCCGCTGCTCCGCTTCAGCCGGCGCGCGCGGGTGCGGAGCGCGGCGATGGAGAGGGCCGGGGTGTCGTCGATATAGAGTGGCAGCTCGGAGAGGATCGCGCTTTGCGGGACCAACCGCGTTGCAAACTCATCATCGCTGAGATCGCCGCGGCGGAGTTTTTCGGAGCTGATCTCCGTCGCCTCGGCGAGGATGCGGCCGACAAGCTGTTCGGCCGACATTTCGAGGGAGAAGAAGCCGACGACCGCGCCTTCCTTGCCGCCGCTCGCGTGATAGGCCTTGGCGGCGTTATAGGCGATGTTGGTGGCGAGCGAGGTCTTTCCCATCGACGGGCGGCCGGCGAGGATCAGGAGGTCCGAGCGGTGCAGACCGCCAAGCTTGCCATCGAGGTCTTTCAGCCCCGTCGTCACGCCGACGAGGTTGCCATCGCGCTGGAACGCCTCCTCGATGGATTTGAGCGCTTCGTCAACGGCGAAGCGGATCGGCATCAGCGCGCCTTCATGGACGCCGTTCTCGGCCAGCGAAAAGAGCTTCTGCTCGGCGTTCTCGATCTGCTTTTGCGAGGTCTCGTCCAGCTCCGCATCATAGGCGGTATTGACGATCTCCTCGCCGAGCCGGATAAGCTCGCGGCGCATGGCAAGGTCATAGATCAGCCGGCCGTAGTTTTCGGCGTTGATGATGGTGGTAGCGCTCGCGGCGAGGCGGGCGAGATACTGCGCGCCGCCGATATCGGTCAGCGCATCGTCGCGCTCGAAATAGGATTTCAGCGTCACCGGATCGGCAATCTCGCCGCGCTCGATCAGGAGCGTTGCGGAGGCATAGATGCGCTGATGGACGGGCTCATAAAAATGCTCGGGCAGGAGGAAGCCCGATACCTTCATAGCGGCATCATTATTGATCAGGATGGCGCCCAGCAGTTCCTGTTCCGCCTCGATATTGTGCGGCGCGCTGCGATAGCGCGGGCTTTCCTGATCTGCGTCCGAAAAGGGAGTGTTACTGAGCGAGAGGGTTTCCATGGGGGCGATGTTAGCATAGGCGATTTTTGATAGCCAATCGCGTTTTCGGCGGCCGCGCCGGATATCTGTGGACAAGTTTCATGCACAGGCTGTGAAAGACGGGGATAAAAAACGGCGCCTCAAAAAAGGCGCCGTTTTCCAATCTCTCTGCTCTCCACTCGGCCGGGAATGATCCACGGGCCGAGGAGGGTCAGCCTGCGTCTTCCTCGTCCGCGTCGGCGGTGGATTCGAAGACATTGACAACCGCTTCATCGCGGGCGTCGAGTTTCGCTTCGGCGACCTCCGCAACGGATTCGCCGCGAGCCTGGATTTCAGCTTCCTCGGGCGAGCGGGCAATGTTCACCGTGACGCTGACGGTGACTTCCGGGTGAAGCCGGACGCGAATGTCATGCAGGCCAAGGGTCTTCAGCACCTTGTCGAGAATGACCTGCTTGCGGTTCACGGTAAAGCCCGCGGCGGTAATCGCCTTGGCGATATCCTGCGTGCTGACCGAGCCGTAAAGCTGCTGGGAATCGGAGGCCGCGCGGATAACCACCACGGTCTGTCCGTCCAGCTTCTCGCCGACCTTCGTTGCTTCCTCGCGGCGGTTCAGGTTTTCCGCCTCAAGCTGGGCGCGCTGGGATTCGAACATGGAGAGGTTTTCCTTGCTCGCCCGAAGCGCCTTTTTCTGAGGCAACAGGAAATTACGGGCATAGCCGTCCCGGACTTTCACAACGTCGCCCATCTGACCGAGTTTTTCGACCCGTTCCAACAAAATTACTTCCATCAGTCTTCCTCCTGGCGGGGGGGAACGGCAAAGCGGCGCCTGAACCCGACCCAAGTTTCCATCAGTCCCAAAATCGCGATCAGCAGGACCATCCAAACCATCATTATCGTCACCACATAGATCACGCCCAGAATTGCCGGGCGGGCGTTCCATCTATGCGACACCACATGGATGACCGCCATTCCTTGCAGGAAGAACAGCATCACCAGCGTGATCTCCATCGCCCCGAGAAGCGGGGTGGGGCCGTCAAGGATGACACTGAGAGCCGTCGCGCCGATAAAGGCGATCGCCAGCCACGAAGGCAGCATGATCTTCGACAGCTCCGGTGTCGGGCGGATATTCTTTTTGAAGCGGACCAGCACCCCTTGCGCCAGACAGCCGCTCAGCAGAATAAACAGCCCCCACATCGGGCCCATATACTGCGGTATCAGAGCAATGAACGCCTCGCCCGTCATCCGGGGCTGGACGCCCTGCATCTCGTCAACCTGCGCCATCATCTGGTCGAACCCGTCGATCAGCCCCTGGCGCACCGCATCGTCCCAGCCGAGCAATGCCATAACCAGCCCGGTGAGCGCAACGCAAATTCCCGCCCAGCACAGCAGCAGCCGGTCGGCGGGATACCAATATGTAACGCCGTCACTCTGCCGCCACAGCAGCGCCTGCCGCACCAGCAGCAGGATCGGCAGCCCGGCAACCGCGACATACGCCAGCGCGAACATCGTGTTGATCGCGAGCGCGGCGATCAGCGCGCTGCTTGCCACCGAGATAACGGCGCTTTTCAGGCCGAAACCGAGACCGGAGACAAACAGCGGCACCAGTGACAATATCCAGAAGACCAGAGTAGCGAGCGCCGTTCCGAAACCTGTGCTGCCTGAATGCCCGAGGATGGACAATGTAACAAAAGCAGTATTCAGAATTCCGAGGGCGACGGCGACAACGATTTCTCTGACCATCCGATTATTCCAATGCCGGCCGCGGGCCGGCACGGGACTTTCTTATTTTACCAGAAACGGCAGCAGGGCCAGGTGACGCGCCCGCTTGATGGCGGTCGCCAGCTCGCGCTGTTTCTTGGCGGAAACCGCAGTGATGCGGCTCGGCATAATCTTGCCGCGCTCGGACACATAGCGCTGCAGCAGCTTGACATCCTTATAGTCAATCTTCGGCGCGCCTTCCCCGGTAAACGGGCAGGTCTTGCGGCGGCGGAAAAACGGGCGGCGTTGTGCGTCAGCCATTATTCTTCCCCTTCACTGTCATCGGCCGACGTGTCATCGGCGGCATTGTCGGAATCGGCATTGTCGTCATAGTCGCGGCGGCGGTCCGGACGGGCGCTTCGGCTCTGCAGCATCACGGAATCGCCTTCCTCCAGCTCCTCGACCTTGATGGTCATGTGACGCAGCACGTCTTCATTGAGACGCAGGTTGCGTTCCATTTCCTTGACGGCGACGGCCGGGGCGTCGATGTTGAGGAGAACGTAATGACCCTTGCGGTTCTTCTTGATCTTGTAGGCAAGATTGCGCAGGCCCCAGTTCTCGACCTTGGCGACTTTTCCGCCACCGTTCGTGATGAAGGCGGACATGTTTTCTGTCAGTGTGTCCACCTGCTGGGTGGAGATGTCCTGACGGGCAATAATCACTGTTTCATACAGCGGCATATGTAAAGCTCCTTATGGCTCTTGAGTGTCCGGAGTTACGAAATTGTAACCGACCGGACTTAGCCGACCTCCGTCGGCAAGGAGTTATCGAGGCGGCGGACTATACAGAATTTGGCAAAGGATGCAAGTCTGCTTGACATGAAATTTTGCTTCAATATGACTGTCTCTGGAGTTTTATCAGATACGGACCCAAAACATGACACGTGCATTTGTATTTCCCGGCCAGGGCAGCCAGGCTGTCGGTATGGGGCAGGAGCTGGCGCAGTCGCACGCCGTTGCCCGCGAAGTCTTTGAAGAGGTGGATGAAGTCCTTGGGCAGAATCTCACCCGGCTGATGTTTGAGGGCCCGATCGAGGAGCTGACGCTGACCGAAAATGCGCAGCCCGCGCTGATGGCGGTAAGCATGGCCGTCGTCCGTATCCTGGAAAAAGACGGTAACATGGATTTTGCAAAAACCGCCCGCTTCGTGGCCGGCCATTCGCTCGGCGAATATTCGGCGCTGACGGCGGCGGGGGCGCTCACCCTTGCCGATGCGGCGACGCTTCTGAAGGCGCGCGGCCGGGCGATGCAGCAGGCGGTGCCGGTCGGCGTCGGCGCGATGGCGGCGCTGCTCGGTCTCGATATCGGTCCGGTCGAGGAAGTTGTCGCCGAAGCCTCGGCAAAATCAAAGAATGGCGAGATTGTCAGCACGGCAAATGATAATGCCGACGGGCAGGTGGTGCTCTCGGGCCATGTCGGCGCGGTCGAGGCGGCGATCGAGATCGCCAAGGCGAAGGGCGTGAAGAAGGCGATGCTGCTCCCCGTCAGCGCGCCGTTCCATTGCCCGCTGATGCAGCCCGCCGCCGATGAAATGGAAGCGCGCCTGAAAGATGTCGCCATCGCGCCCCCGAAAGTGCCGCTGATCGCCAATGTGACGGCGCGCGAGGTGAGCGATCCCGACACCATCCGCCGCCTGCTGGTCGAGCAGGTGACGGGGCGGGTACGCTGGCGCGAATGCGTTCTTTATATGGGGGAGCAGGGCGTCAGCGAGCTTGTTGAGCTTGGCGCCGGCAAGATCCTGACCGGCATGGTTCGCCGCATCAACCGCGATATGACCGGCTCGGCCATCCAGACGCCGGCCGAAATCGACGCCTTTCTGGCGAAACTCTGATCAACGGGACGGAGCGTATAATGTTTGATCTGACAGGGAAATTCGCGCTGGTGACCGGCGCATCCGGCGGGATCGGCGCCGCCATCGCGCGCCAGTTACATGGCCGGGGGGCAACTGTCGGCCTCTCCGGCACCCGCGAGGAGGCGCTTCAGGAAGTCGCCGAGAGCCTTAAAGAGCGGGTGCATGTGCTGCCCTGCAACCTTTCCGACGCGGCGGCCGTCGATGGCCTTATCAGTGCGGCGGAAGGCGCCATGGGGCAGCTTGATATCCTCGTCAACAATGCCGGCCTCACGCGTGACGGCCTTGCCATGCGGATGAAGGATGAGGATTGGGACATCGTTATGGATGTCAATCTGAAGGCGGCCTTCAAGCTCTCGCGCAACGCCCTTCGCGGCATGATGAAGCGGCGCTTCGGGCGGATCATCGGCATTACTTCCATCGTCGGGGTGACGGGCAATCCGGGGCAGGCGAACTACGCCGCCTCGAAAGCCGGGATGATCGGCATGTCGAAATCGCTCGCCCAGGAAGTGGCGAGCCGCGGCATCACGGTCAACTGCATTGCGCCCGGCTTTATCGAGACCGCGATGACCGATGCCTTGAGCGATGCGCAGAAGGAAACGCTGCTCGCCGGCGTGCCGGCGGGGATGCTCGGCAGGCCCGAGGATATCGCCTCGGCGGTTGTCTATCTCGCCTCCGATGAGGCGGCCTATATCACCGGCCAGACGCTGCACGTCAACGGCGGCATGGTGATGATCTGAGGCGGCGGATTTGCCCCGGGTCAAAAATAAACTGGTGCAGACGAGGTTTCCTTTGCAAGAAGATCAAAGTGTGTTAGGTAACCGCACCTGAACGCCTTCCGAAGGTGCTTGAATTTGAAGCGCCCTGAGGGTAATGAAAAGCAATTGACATTTGGACTGTCGGATTTTCTAAGGATACAGCTATGAGTGATATCGCAGCGCGCGTAAAAAAAATCGTTGTAGAGCATCTCGGTGTTGATGAAGGCAAGGTAACTGAGGAAGCGAGCTTTATCGACGATCTGGGGGCTGACAGCCTGGACACGGTTGAACTTGTCATGGCATTTGAAGAAGAATTCGGAATTGAAATTCCTGATGACGCCGCAGAAAAGATTCTGACGGTTGAAGACGCGATCAAGCATATCTCGGCAGCGGCGTGATCCATCGGGGCCAATGGTCCCGATCCCTATTTTTTGGCACTTATCAATTGGGTGAGACATGCGACGAGTGGTGGTAACCGGGCTGGGGCTTGTGACCCCGCTGGCGAATGGAGTCGAGGCGACCTGGAAACGTCTGATCAATGGCGAATCCGGAGCCGGGATGCTCACGAAGATCGATACGACCGATCTGCCGGTCCGCTATGGTTGCGAGGTGCCGGTTGATCCGGCGCATCCGGACGCCTTTATCGCCGATGACGTGCTTGAACCCAAAGAACAACGAAAAGTCGACAGTTTTATCCTGTTCGGCATCGCTGCGGCCGACGAAGCCATCCGCGACAGCGGCTGGGTTCCCGAGACCGAAGAAGAGCGGTGCCGCACCGGCGTCTCGATTGGCTCCGGTATTGGCGGTCTGCCCTCGATCGAGGCGAACGCCATCATTCTCCATGAACGCGGGCCCCGCCGTATCGGCCCGTTCTTTATTCCGGGCGCCCTGATCAATCTGGTCTCGGGCCAGGTTTCCATCCGGCATGGCTATAAAGGGCCGAACCACGCGGTCGTTACCGCCTGTTCGACCGGCGCGCATTCCATCGGCGATGCGGCGCGCATGATCGCCTGCGATGATGCCGATGTGATGGTGGCGGGCGGCGCCGAAGGCGCGATCTGCCGTCTTGGCATTGCCGGCTTTGCCTCCGCCAAGGCGCTTTCCAAGAATTACCACGATGCGCCGGAAACGGC
Organism: Sneathiella sp.; assembly: GCF_036844445.1. Lineage (GTDB taxonomy): Bacteria > Pseudomonadota > Alphaproteobacteria > Sneathiellales > Sneathiellaceae > Sneathiella. The sequence continues at coordinate 248,719 of NZ_DAIUFV010000003.1, forward strand.
CTCGCGCCCTTATGACAAGGGCCGTGACGGCTTCGTGATGGGCGAGGGCGCGGGCGTTGTCGTGCTCGAAGAATATGAGCATGCGAAGAAGCGCGGCGCGAAAATCTACGCCGAAGTCGTCGGTTACGGCCTTTCGGGCGATGCGCATCATATCACCGCACCGGCCAGTGACGGCGACGGCGGCTATCGCTCGATGCAGATGGCGCTGAAGAAATCCGGCCTCAGCCGCGACGATATCGGTTATGTCAACGCGCATGGCACCTCAACGCCGCTCGGCGACGAGATCGAGGTGGGCGCGGTCAAACGGCTGTTCGGCGCGGATGCCAAAAATCTCGCCATGTCGTCGACGAAATCCTCCATCGGCCATCTGCTCGGCGCCGCCGGCGGGGTCGAGGCGATCTTCTCCATTCTCGCGCTCAACAGCGGCATCCTGCCGCCGACGATCAATCTTCACGATCCGTCCGACGGGCTCGATATCAACCTTGTCCCGAACAAGGCGCAGGAAAAGAAGCTGATGGCCGTTCTCTCCAACTCTTTCGGCTTCGGTGGCACCAACGCCAGCCTCGTCATGAAGCGCGTCTGACCTTCGGGCCGGAGGCGGGGCGGTGCGAAAATTTATCTATGGCCTGCTTGCGCTTCTCCTTCTTGGGCTGATCGCCGCGGGCGGGATCGCCGCCTACGGCTGGTCCCTCTTTACCGCGCCCGGACCGCTTTCAGCCGAGACGGTCTATATCCTCAAAAAAGGCACGGGGCTGCGCGCGCTCGCCGAGGACCTTCAGAAAAACTCAATTATTAACAATAACTACGCCTTTATTTTTGGTGTAAGGGTTGAAGAAAAGGCCGGCCGCCTGCAGGCCGGGGAATATCGCCTGCCCGCGGGCATTTCGGGCCGCGAGCTGATGGATCTTTTCGCGTCCGGTAAAGTGATCGAGCGGTTGCTTACCATCCCCGAAGGGTTGCAGAGCCGGGAAATCCGCGCCCTCATCGAGGCGGCGGAGGGGCTTGAAGGCGAGATCACCCGCGAGATGCCGGAAGGCGCGTTCCTGCCTGAAAGCTATCAGTACCGGCTTGGCGATACCCGCGATCAGCTGCTGGACCGCATGCGGGGCGCAATGCAGCGCGCCATTGAGACGGTGCTCGCCGAAGCGCCGCTGCCGCCCGAGCTGAAATCGCCCGAAGAGCTGGTCATTCTCGCCTCCATCGTCGAGAAGGAGACGGCGGTCGCAGCGGAGCGGCCGCTCGTTGCGGGGGTCTTTCTCAATCGCCTGCGCATCGGCATGATGCTGCAATCGGACCCGACGGTGATCTATGGCCTGACAGAGGGGCGCGACGATCTCGGCCGGCTGCTGAGCCGCAAGGACCTCGCGACGGTCAATGACTACAACACCTACCAGATGGCCGGCCTGCCGAAAGGGCCGATCGCCAATCCAGGGATCGAAAGCCTGCGTGCCGTGATGCAGCCGGAGAAATCCGACTATCTCTATTTCGTCGCGGACGGGACCGGCGGGCATGCCTTCACCCGGACGCTGGAGGAGCATAACCGCAACGTCCGCAACTGGCGCCAGCTCAACCAGAAGAAATAACGCGGCCCGCCATCTTCCGACACAAATTCCGGCCCGGAGCCGTCTTCTCTCAAGCGAATGCAATGAGAGGAGTGGGCGCGCGATGGTCAGTACGGATACCATTCAATTACTGTTGAAACAGCGCCAGGAGCTGCGCGAAAGCCTGATGGCGCTCCGCCGCGATATCGCAAGCCTCGATGAGAACTCCCGCACGCTGGTCGAGAAGAATATCCCGAAACAGACCCCCCTGAATGATCCTTCCGGCGCGCCCCTTGCGCCGGCGGCGGCGTCCGCGTCCTCTCCCTCAACGACAGTGACGCCGCCGCCTTTTCCGGAAAGCCCGACGCATCCCGACGGCGATCCCGCGCCGCCGGTGGCAGCCGACGTGTTCCCGCCGCACCGGAGCGAGCCCGAGGCGGCCCCGGCGGCGCCTGCCGATGCCCCCGCAGCGGATTTGGAGGCAGCGGTGAGCGCACCCGTTGAGGCGATAGCCGAGACGCCCGTCGCGCCGCCCGCGCCGGCGCCCCGCGCAGCGGAGATTGCCGAGCCAGTCGCACCGCCACCCGCGTCTGCGGCCTCGGAAGCGGCCGCCGAAGCTGCGCCGCAGGCTGCGCCGGACCCTCTGCCCGCGCCGGATCCAGAACCGCTCCCGGCGGAGGGGGTCGCTCTTCCAGACAGCCCCCCGGATGCGCCGGCGGCTGCGAGTGCCGTGGAAATAACGCCTCCCGACGTTCCGGAGCCGCTCAGCCGGGCGCTGGAAACAAAGGCGGCGCATCTCTCGGCCTATCTCGCCGAGCATCCCTCGCGGGTCGATGAGGCGGATCTCGCCGCGCTCGATACGGCCATCGTTGCCGCCGCTTCTGCGGATGCAGCGGCGCGCGGCCGCGCCTATCAGGAGTTGCGCGCCGCCTATCGCAAGGTGGCGACGAAAAGCTTTGCCGTGAGCGGTGTTACCGGCACGACGCTGGAAGACAGCGCCGCAGGCGCGCCGCTGCTCTGGATTCTGCCGTTTTCGCTCTCGCTCCTGATCCTGATCGCCTTTCCGCTGCTGCTTCTCCTTCGCACGCTGGCGGGAGAGATGTTCACGGCTGATTTCGCCGCCGATGTCACCTGGTCGATCGGCGCGGTGGCGGGCTTTCTCTGGGGCGCGGTGGGAGCGCTGACACAGATTGCGCTCAATGTCGCGCTGGCGGTCTTCCGTCGCCGCTTCGATGGCGGTATTCGTCACTCGCCCTTTCTGCGCGCCGGGCTTGGCGGGATGACGGGGGCGCTGATCTTTCTGGGACTTGAGTTTGTCCTCCCCATGACGAGCGCGGCGGCGGAGTTCATGCTGGATATGGCGGCGTTCGCGGGCGGCCTTCTCTCGACGCTGCTTTTCGCCCTGCTGCAATCATTGATCAGCTTCCTTGAGGGCCTTTTTACCCCCGCCGATCCGAAGCCGGCCGCAACGCAGCGCCCGAAAAAATAACCACGCCCGCGCTTGCCGCATGGGGTGGATAAAGCTATACAAAGGCGGTCATTTATCCATCGCAACGAGGGGCGGCAATGAGCATAAACAGCATGACGGGCTTTGCCCGGACGAGCGGCGCCCATGACGGGATCAGTTGGCTCTTCGAGATGAAAAGCGTCAACGGGCGCGGGCTTGAAGTCCGCTGCCGCCTGCCGATCGGTTTCGATGCGCTTGAAGATCGCCTGCGCAAACTCGTGAAGGCGCATTTCGAGCGGGGCTCGATCAATCTGCATCTGCAGTTTGAAAACCGCAGCGCCGCCGGTGCGCAGCAGGTCAATGAAGAATTTCTCGCCGAGCTCATCGCGATTTCCGAGAAATATGTCGCGGACGGCAAGGTCGCGCCGCCGCGGATCGACGGGCTGCTCGCGCTTCGCGGCGTGATTGAGCCGAAGGGCGATCCGCTTGCCGGCGCATCGAGCGAGGCGCTGGAAGCAGCGCTTTTCGCCTCCGCCGAGACACTGATGCGCGAGATGGCGCGGACGCGGGCGGAGGAGGGGGCGCAGCTTCGCCCCGTTCTGCTCGCCCAGTTGGACGCCATCGAGGCGCTGGTCGGCCGCGCCGCAACGCTTGCCGCCGACTGGCCGGTGCGCGCCCGTGAGAAGATCCGGAGCCAGATGGCGCAGCTTCTGGAGGCGGGCGATCTCGATGCGGGGCGGCTGGAGCAGGAGCTCGCGCTCCTCACCACGAAAGCCGATATTTCGGAAGAGCTTGATCGGCTGCGCGGGCATATCACAGCCACCCGCGAGATATTGACGGCAAAGACGAAAGCCAGCGTCGGACGGCGGCTCGATTTCATCTGCCAGGAATTCAATCGCGAAGCCAATACCCTTTGCTCCAAGGCGAGCGAGAAGGAGCTGACCCAGATCGGCCTCGATCTCAAGGTTGTCATCGACAAGCTGCGCGAGCAGGTTCAGAACATTGAATAGGGAAATATATATGGCGGGCGAACGGGACGGAGAAACGCTGAAGCGGCGGGGATTGATGCTTGTGCTTTCCTCCCCGTCGGGCGCAGGCAAAACGACCATTTCGCGCGCGCTGCTGCAGGAAGATCATAATCTGGTGATGTCGGTCTCCGCCACCACCCGCCCGCCGCGCCCCGGCGAGATTGAGGGCAAGGATTATTTCTTCGTCGAGCCTGTTGATTTCAACCTGATGATCAACCGCGGCGAGCTGCTGGAGCATGCCAAGGTGTTCAACCATTATTACGGCACGCCCAAGGGGCCGGTCGATGCCGCGCTCGCCGAGGGGCGGGACGTGCTCTTTGATATCGACTGGCAGGGGACGCAGCAGCTGGCTCACAAGGCGCGCGCCGATCTTGTCAGCGTCTTTATCCTGCCGCCCTCGACCGCCGCGCTCGAACAGCGGCTCAAAACCCGCGCCCAGGACAGCGCCGAGGTGATTGCGAGCCGCATGTCCAAGGCCGCCGAGGAAATCAGCCACTGGAGCGAGTATGACTATGTGGTGGTGAATGACGATCTCGAGCGCTGCCTTGCGGAAGTGAAAGCCATCCTGACCGCCGAGCGCGTCCGCCGCACCCGCCGCATCGGGCTGATCGATTTCGTGAGCGGTCTCCGCCAGGGATATTAACGGCCGCGCGCCGCCGCAGACGCGTAGACCCGCGCGAGGGCGCAGAATTCCGCGACCGAGAGTTCCTCGGCGCGGCGGGTCGGCGCGATTGAGGCTTTCTCCAGCATCTCCTCTGCCGGAGACCCAAGCGCTTTCAGGCTGGCGCGGAGCATCTTGCGCCGCTGGTTGAAAGCGGCAGCGACGACTTTCTCCAGCATCTCCGCGTCGGCGGGATAGAGCGGCTCGGCGCGCGGGATAAGCGTCACCACCGTGCTCGTCACCTTGGGCGGCGGCGTGAAAGCGCGGGGCGAGATATCAAACTCGTGCCGTGTCTCACAAAGCCACTGCGCAAGGATGCTGAGCCGCCCGTAGGCCTTGCTGCGGGGAGCCGCGGTGATGCGGTCGGCGACTTCCTTCTGGAACATCAGGGTGAGGGCGGTGAAGCGTTCGCGGCTACGAAGCCATTTGATCAGCAGCGGCGTTGCGACGTTATAGGGGAGATTGGCAATAATCCGCGCCTTGCCGTCAAAGAGCGCCGTCTCATCGATGCTGAGCGCGTCCCCTTCCACCACCTCCAGCCGCCCGGGATAGGCGTTCGCGATATCGGCAAGCGCGGGCAGGCAGCGGCGATCCTTCTCGATAGCGATAACGCGCGCCGCGCCAGAATCCAGTATGGCGCGGGTGAGGCCGCCGGGACCGGGGCCGATTTCGATCACCGTCGCGCCGTCAAGCTTGCCGCCAGAGCGGGCAATGCGCCCGGTGAGATTGAGATCGAGGAGGAAATTCTGCCCGAGTGACTTGTCGGCATTGAGGCCATATTGGGCAATCACCTCGCGAAGCGGCGGCAGGCGGGCGCCGTCAGTCATGGGAGTGCAACCGGCTTGCCCGCGCCATCTCCCCCGCCATGCGGAGCGCCGCGATCAGGCTCGACGGATTGGCGATGCCCTTTCCGGCGATATCATCGGCGGTGCCGTGATCGGGCGAGGTGCGGATGAGATCAAGGCCGAGCGTGACATTGACGCCGCCGTCAAAATCAATGGTTTTCAGCGGGATCAGCGCCTGATCATGATACATGCAGAGGACGGCGTCATACTGCGCCCGCGCCGCCGCATGAAACAGGCTGTCTGCGGGGAAGGGGCCGGTGATCTTGACGCGCTGCGCGGCAAATTCCTCAACCACCGGGCGGATGATCTCGACCTCTTCGCGCCCGATGGAGCCGCCTTCGCCGGCATGCGGGTTGAGGCCGGTAACCGTCAGGCGCGGATCTTCAAGGCCGAAGCGGGAGCGGAGGTCCGCCAATGTCGTCCCGATCACATGGCGAAGCAGCGGTCTGCTTAGCCGGTCCGGCACGTCGCGGATCGGGACATGGACGGTTGCGGGTACGACTTTAAGCTCCGTGCAGGCGAGCATCATCACGGATTTCCCCGGCCGCCCGGTCAGCGCGGCGAGATATTCGGTATGGCCCGGATGATCGAAGCCCGCTTCATAGAGGCGCTTTTTATGGATCGGGTTGGTGACGATAGCGTCGGCGGCGCCTTTGTTGCAGAATTGGACGCCAAGGCGGATCGCCTCGATGGTCGCATGGGGGGCGGAGAGTTCGGGATCAAGCGCGACAACGGGCAGGGCGCGGGGGAAAGCGGCGCGCGCCGCTTCGGGCGCATCGATTTCCGCGATGGGGATATCGGGAAAAAGTGCGCCGAGCTGCGTCCCGATCTCGCGGGCGCTGCCGATCAGGAAGAAGGGATCGAGGCTCGCGCTCTGGCGCTCGCGCCACGCCTTTGCGGTAATCTCGATGCCGATGCCCGCCGGATCGCCCTGGGTAACGGCGAGAAGCGGCGCGGGCGCGTCCTCAGCGGGTTTCGATTGTTGCGGCATTGTGGATATCCTGCAGATAGCCGCGGGCCCGGTTCTCCGCCCGGCGGAGCATGATTTCGTTGCGGATTTCTTCCGGGTCGTTGGTGCGGGCCTGCGGATCGTTGCGACCGCAGACGACGAAGATGCGGTAGATATCCTGATCCTTATAGGGGGCGCTCGCCTGGCCCGGCTGCAGATTCTCGACCAGCGCGCGGATATGATCGGGCATATCGCCAAGCCGCAGGAGACCGATCTGGCCGCTGTCGCGGCTGTTAAGCTCGGTCAGCAACGCGGGCAGGTCGGCGCATCCCTCGATCACATTGCTGAGGGTCATGGCGAGCTTCTGCTGCGTCGCCGCATCACCGTTGCCGGACGGCGGCGGCACGATGATCTGCGTCAGGTCAAGGCTGACATCGTCGGGGTTGTTCGCAAGTATCGTGCGCGACTGTTGCATGCCGATGATGAAATAGCCCGACGCGCTGCGGATCGGATCGGAGATTTCACCGGGGCGAAGGCGCGGCAGAACGGCGGCAATCTCCGGCTCGACTTCGCTTTCCAGCACCCAGCCAATGACGCCGCCCGAGGCCGCGGTTGCGCCCTGGCTCACCTGCGCCGCGACGCGCGGAAAGGGCGCCCCGGCGCGGATCTGGCGGACGAGGTTGGCGACGCCCTGGCGGATCTGCTCCTCATTGGCGGCGCTCTCCACCGGGATATAGATTTCGCTCAGCAGATACTCGGTCTTGCCCTTGTTATTCTCGAGCCGCGACTGGACGGCCGCCACCTCTTCATCGGAGACGATGATCCGCGGCATGATCTGGGTCTGGATCACGCGGTTCCAGATGAGGTTGGCGCGCACCTGCATCATGAGCGTTTCAATATCGATGTTATTGGCGTTGACGACGCGGGTGATCTGGCCCTCAGGCATATTGTTGCTGCGTTCCAGATAGCGGATGGCTTCGAGCACTTCCTCGTCGCCGACCATGATGTTAAAGCGCGCCGCCTCCTGCATTTTCAGCTTGTCGTCGATCAGCCGGGCGATCGTCGGGTTGAGAAGCTGCTGGCGGGTCTCGTCGGTATTGGGAAAGCCCGAGAGCGCAATGGTGAGCGCGATACGCTGGCGCACGTCATAGCCGGAGATCACCTCGTCATTGACGACGGCGACGATGCTCTGGACATTCTGCGCGCGCGCCACAGGCGGCAGCGCCGCAGCCAGCATCAACAGGGCGGCAGACAGCAGGGTCTTGAACATAGGGCGCATCAGCATGTGTAAAGTCTTTGATCCAAAGTATCCATGTGTTGTCTATATCAGCGCAGAGGGGAGAATAACCGTCTCCGATCCTAATTGAAAGGAAGCAGTCGGATTTTGACGCTGAAGCGGGTCTCCGGCTCGATATCGCGGTCATAGGTAAATGATTTCTTCGCCTCGAACGCGAACCCGAAGCATTCATCGAGATATTCGATGCCGAGCAGGCCGTCGATGGAGTTGCCGTTGCCGGTCAGATTGCGCCGGTAACTGCCATAGGTGCTCCAATGCTCCGCGACCTGGACCTTGCCCGCGACATAAATTTCCTCGCGCTTGGACTGTGTCAGCCCGTTGATGTCATCTTGCAGGTAAACATAGCCAAGATCAAACCAGTTCTGCGGCGTCCCGAGCTTGACGGTCACTTCGTTGCGCGCGAGCTGCAGCGTGTCATGATCGAGGCGGACGCGGTTGACGAGCTGGATCTGCTCGGTCGGGCGGATTTCGAGCCGTGCGACATAATCGGAGAGCTTGTCTTCAAGACCGGTGCCGTTCTGGAAGCCCGTATTTTCGCGCAAGTGGAATGTCTGGCCGACCAGCATCGAGGTGTAGCCGCCGGATTCGCCGTAAAAGCCGAAATTGGCGCCGTAGTTGATGCGGGCGCCTTTTTCCACCTCATCGAGGCCCGAATAGCGGTTGGAGCCGAACAGGTTGGTGTCGTCAAATTCGAAGCTGATGCTGTCCTCATTTGGCGTATCGTCATCGCCATAGACATCGGACCAGACGCCCTCGACGATGGGCTCCACCGTCTGGCGGATGCTGCCGGCCTGACGCACGAACGGATAGCGCCACTTGACCGAGACCGAGGGCACGACGCGGCCAAAGACGTCGCTCTCATCGGTCGCGCTTGACGGATCAGCCGGATCGGCAAGGATATCATGCGCATAATAGACATCGCCGCGCAGCGACGTGTTGAAGCTGATCACCTGCCCGTTCGAGGTGGTGTAGGGAATATAATATCCGCTCTGCAGCGACACACGGTTGGTGTCCTGCCCGCTGGTGCGGAAAATCGAGAGCGCGTCGGCATCGACGCTGAAGCGCCCGCCGATGTCGTTCGGCTCCCCGACATAGGAATAGGTCCACCAGGCGGGAACGATCGGCGTCTCACCCGTCACGTCGGCTTCGGTCAGGCCCTGAAAGCTGTAGGCGCTGAGCACCGAGAGGTTACGCCCGCGCTGGCCCTGCAGCCAGGCGGTGGAGGTGAGGGTGTTCTCGCTGCTGATGCCGTATTTGCGGAGGTAGGTGTCATGGGTGGTGCGAAAGACGTTGAAGCCCCAGACCCAGCTATCGTCGATGCGGAAATTGCCGTTCGAGCGGATATGGCCCTGAAATTCCTGCCCGCCCGTCGTATTATTGTTGCGATCGAGCCGGTCGACATAGGTCAGCGAGCCGTCGATCTTGAAATTGCCGCTTGCGAACGCCTGCCGGTATTCCGCCGCCATCTGGATATTCTGCTTGGTGGTGATGGTCGGCGTGATGGTCATGTCCTTGTCTTCGGAGATGACGTAGTAATAGGGAATCTGCGCCGCGTAGCCGAGGGTCGAACTGCTGAACGCCGTCGGCGCGAGGAAGCCGCTCTGGCGATCGACACTCGGATCGGGATGCGAGAAATAGGGCGTGTAGATGACCGGCACGCCGAAGAATTCGAGAAACGCATTGCGATAGGTGATGGTCTTGTCGATGCGGTCATGAATGACCTTCTCGGCCTTGGCCTGCCAGATCGGCGCGCGGTCGGGATTTTCTTCGCACGCCTCGCAGCTCGTAAAGACCGCCTTGGTCATCACGGTGCGGTTTTCATCCTCGCGCACCGCGTCATGGGCGGCGAGGCGGGAGTTGTCGGAGAAGAGAATCCGAAGGTCGCGGATCGCCCCGGTCTTGAGCTCGCTCTGAAGCTCCATCTCGTCGGCGAACAGCACATCGCCCGACGGCTCCAGCAGCACGACATTGCCGATCGCCATCACCCGGTCGGCCTGGATATCATAAATGACGCGGTCGGATTTCAGGATACGGCCCGCCTGCACTATCTCGACGTTGCCGCGCGCCTCGACGCGCTGGGCGGCGTTGTCATAGACGACCTCTTCGGCGCTGAGGAGGGCTTCCTGCGCAAAATCGCTCCCCGATGACGTGGCGGCCGGCGTTTGCGCGCGCGCCGGCAGTGCCCCGAGGCTCGCCGCAGCAACCAGCAGGGCGATCACACTGACGCCGGACAAGAGGATACGCTGCATCGGTTATCCGTCCTCCAGATGAAACATCATGGCAAGACCGAACAGCGTAATCGCGGCGGCCGGAATAAAGGCCGCGAGAAGCACCGGCAGATTGCCCGCGAGGCCGAGGGCGTAAATGATGTCGGTCATAAAATAAAATACGAAACCGGTGATAATGCCGCCGAGCACCATCAGCACCGTCCGCCCCTGGCGGAGCGAGCGGAGCGAGAAGGTCGCGGCGACCAGCACCATGGCGAGCAGCAGGATCGGCCCGGCGATCAGGCTGTAGAAATAGAGCCGATGCCGATCGCCCGAGAAGCCGGCATGTTCAAGGGTCGCGATGAAGTCCGGCAGATCCCAGAAGCTGAGGGTCGCGGGCGAGGCGAAACTCTCCTGAATTTGCAGCACCGTGAGCGAGGTCGGCAGTTCAAGCCGCGTATGCCGCTCGGCCGGCCGGTTCGGGCCCGTCACAACGACATTATGCAGCTCCCAGTAACCCGGGCGCAGCCGCGCCCTGTCGGCATCGATGCGGCGGGTGAAAATCTCGCTGTCGCCCTCATACTGGAAAATGATGACATCGGCGAGGTCGATCCCCTGGTTGACGACGCCGCGCGCATGGATCACGGACAGGCCGTCGTCATCGATCTGACGCAGCCACAGGTCGTTCGTTGACAGCGTCAGCAGGTTCGAATGCCGCTCGAAATATTTCGCCTCCATCCGGTCGTTCTGCGCCTGCATCGCGGCGGCGATCGGATTGATGACCGTCAGGACGAGAAGCCCGAAGGCGAAGGCAATGGCGAGCGCGGGGAAGAGGAACTGCCAGATCGAGACGCCGGTCGCGCGGATCACCGCAAGCTCGCTCGTCTTGGCGAGGCGGAAAAACGTCAGCATCGCGCCGAACAGCGCGATAAAGGGCAGCAGCTTCATCGAAAGCGTCGGCAGGCGCAGCACCACCATCTGGATCAGGATGCCGATGGTCATATCTTCCCGGTCGCCGCCGCGGCGGAGCGCCTCGATAAAGTCGGCGAGGAAGATGATGGTCATCAGAACGCCGAAAATAATCAGGACATTCTTGATGAACTGTTTGCCGAGGTAAATACTGAGGGTGGCCGGCAACAGTCTCATTCCGCGTTGCCCTCCGCCCGCGCGGTGGGGCTGAAGAGGTTCTCAAGAAACCGGAAGCGCCCGCCGGAGGCGATATAGCCGCCGAGCGTCCCGCCCGCGATGGGCAGCAGATACTGCAGCGGAATGATCAGCATCGGATTGTCGGTGACGCGGAAGAGCGCCATGCCGGCGATCAGCAGCAGCACGCCGCTCGCCGAGGCGGCAAGGGTGCGCCGGGTGCGCCCGCGGCGGGAAAATTCACCGCCCATCACCCCGGCAAGCGCAATCAGCGTGAGCGCCGGCGCATAGAGCGGCAGGATAAAGCGCTGGTGCAGCTCGGCCCTCAGCTTGGGAAGCTCCCGCTCCGTCCGCTCCCCCGGTTCGGGGTTGAGCAGCTCAGAGAGATAGCGGTGATCGGCCGACAGGAACGGCGGCCCGCTCGTCTTCTGGAACTGGCTGATATCGAGGGTGTACTGATCGAAATAAAGCAGGCTGAGCTTCGCGTCATCCTTGGAAACCTCCTGCAGGTTGCCGGCATGCATCACGAAGCGCGGCCCCGCATCGGTTTTCACAAAGGCGCCCCGCTCGGCCATATAGGTGACGGGCTTTTCCACAATCCGCTCGTCATGGACAAGAATGCCGAGCATCTCACCGCTTGGCGTCTTTTCGCGAATATAGACGGTGACGCCGTTGGCCAGCTTGTTAAAGACGCCCTCGCGGAGCACGATCGCGGCGATATTATCCTCCCACGAGACGCGCAGCTCCTTCACCGTCCGCCCGCCGAAGGGCACGAGCAGGAAGTTGAGGATATAAAGGATCATCATCACGATCAGCGCGAAATATAGCGCGGGCCGCGCCAGCGCCCATTTGCTGAGACCCGCCGCCCACATCACGATCAGTTCGCTGTCCGTATAGAGCTTGTTGAAGGCGAACAGCGTGCCGAAAAAGACGCCGAGCAGCAGGGTGTAGCGAAAGATCTCCGGCAGCAGCAGCAGCGAGAGGTAGAGAAAGGTGGAAACCGGCAGACCATTAATCAACTGTTCAACGAATTTCAGCGACTGCGACAGCCAGATCACCCCGGTCAGGGAAAAGGTTATGAAGAGCCCGGGAACGGCAAGTTGCCTCATGATGTAGCGGTTTACATTCTTCATACCGGGAGTATAGCCATAGTTTTGCCAGTTGCCAGTCAGGAAAGGACGCGCTATGAAAATTAACAACGGTTTTCGGCGGTCGTCCCGCGTCAGTCCCTATGTCTCCCTGATCGGAGCTTTAAACACAACAGGAAAGTTCTATGAAGCTCGCATTTTCCGAAATCTCTCTGCCCAAGCGCGGCTCGCTCGCCGTCGCGGTTTTTGCCGATAATCATTTCTCCGCGACAGCGAAGGAAGTGGACAAGCTGACGAACGGCGCGCTGAGCCGCGCGATCACGACCAGCCGCTTCAAGGGAAAGTCGGGAGATCTGCTGGAAATCATCGCGCCGACGGGGCTTGAGGTCTCCCGCGTGATCCTGTTCGGCATGGGTGAGGCGGCGAAGGTCACGCCGCTCGATATGGAAAAACTAGGCGGCTCGCTGGTGAAAAAGCTGAACGGCTCCGGCGCGCGGAGCGTGACCGTCATCCTCGATGACTTCAAGGCCGATGTGCGCACGAGCGATGCCGCCGCCTCGATTGCCGCGGGCGCCATGCTCGCCTCCTACCGCTTCCGGAAATACAAGACCGCAGCCGAGGAGGAGACGGAGCCGACGCTGACCCGCATGACGGTCTCCTGCAAAGGCTCGGCGAGCGCCCGCAAAGCCTTCGCGGAGATCGAGCCGACCATCGAAGGCGTCTTTCTCACGCGCGATCTGGTCAGCGAGCCCGCTAATGCGCTCTACCCCGAAAGCTTCGCCGCGCGCTGTCAGGAACTGACCGAACTCGGCGTCGAGGTCGAGGTGCTCGACGAAGCGAAGATGCGTCGCCTCGGCATGGGCGCGCTGCTCGGCGTCGGTCAGGGCTCGGCGCGCGAAAGCCGCCTCGTCGTCATGCAGTGGAACGGCGCGACGGGCCGCAAAGCCGGGCGCAAGCCGCTCGCTTTCGTCGGCAAGGGCGTCTGCTTCGATACCGGCGGCATCTCGCTGAAGCCCGCCGCGGGCATGGAGGAAATGAAATGGGATATGGGCGGCGCGGGCGCCGTCACCGGGCTGATGAAGGCGCTCGCCGGGCGGAAGGCGAGGGTTAATGTGGTCGGCGTGATCGGGCTGGTCGAGAATATGCCGGACGGCAACGCGCAGCGCCCCGGCGATATCGTCACCTCGATGTCCGGCCAGACGATCGAGGTGCTGAACACCGACGCCGAAGGGCGGCTCGTGCTCGCCGATGCGCTCTGGTACACGCAGGATCGCTTCAAGCCAGAGTTTATGATCAATCTCGCGACGCTGACGGGCGCGATCATCGTCACCCTCGGCCATGAGAATGCCGGCCTCTTCTCCAACAATGACGAGCTTGCCGAGCGGCTTTTCGATGCCGGCAAGCAGACGGGCGAGGGGGTCTGGCGCCTGCCGATGTCGAAGGCCTATGCCAAGCAGCTGAAATCGCCGATTGCCGATATGCAGAATATCGGCACGGGCGGGCGCGGCGCGGGCTCGATTGTCGCGGCGGAGTTCCTGCAGAAATTCGTCAATGATGTGCCGTGGGCGCATCTCGATATCGCAGGGATGGCCTGGTCGAAAGCCGATACGCCGACGACGCCGAAAGGCGGCACGGGCTACGGCGTCCGGCTCCTTGATCGGCTGATCCGCGATCATTACGAAGGGAAGTAAGCGGGCGTGACGGTGCAGGAGACGGGATTCTATCACCTGCAGGCGGAACCGGTGGAAAGCGCCCTGCCGCGGCTGCTCGAAAAGGTGCGCAGCCTCGGCTTTCGCGTGCTGATCCGCGGCCGGACGGAGGCGCGGCTGGAAGCGCTGGGTGACGCGCTCTGGAGCTTTCGCGACACCTCCTTCCTCGCCCACGCGCGCGCCGGCGACGGCCTTGACGTGGATCCGGCGCAGCAGCCGATCTTCCTCACCCTGGAGCCGGCCGGCAACCCGAACGGCGCCACCCTCCTCGTCCTCACCGAAGACGCCGACGCCCCCGATGTGGGTGACTTCGAGCGCTGCCTCTATATGTTCGACGGCAATGACGAAGCCGCCCTCCTCGCCGCCCGCGCCCGCTGGAAATTTTTCAAGGAACAGGGCACACCCGTCACCTACTACCAGCAGACTGGAGGAGGGTGGGAAAAGAAGGCGTGAGGGGATGAGTTAATCGTATGCTATTGGCGTGATTGTCGGAACTACACAGGACTCCAAAAACTTTCGAACGAAACCGCTGCGTACGATATACACATAGTCTTCGTTCGCCCTGACAACTATACCAGCAAAGTACGCGTGCGGTTGTTTATTGATCAATTGAATGACATATGCGGGGCCGCCACTCATACCGTCAGGATTAAAAGGAATTGGTCTACAAGGCTTTAAACGCAATAGTGCTTCATCCGCCGGTTGTCTTGGCCCGTCGAGCTGACAAGTTGCGATAACTTTGACAACATCTAGTTTTCGTTCACTAGCGAGATCGTAGTTTTGCGCAGCGGAAGGAAAGCCCGATATAATGAACCCGACAACATTGTCACTAGATGTGTCAGGCGGAAACGTACTTAGATTAAAGAACAAATTTCGCAATCTGGGTATTTCGGCACACGGGTCAGTGAAGTTAAAAGCCACGAGATCATGATAATCGCTATCGTTGATATTCTTCTCGAAGAACCGTGCGCCGGAAGACGAGATTGCATTACGCCCATCGTCGATCATTAACGAAATTCGTTCATAACTCCAATCGCTTAACTGATGCCTAGTGCACAACACTAAAAATCGGTCACGATAATTTACAGCAACGCAAGATCCTACCAATGACACAGGGAAATCATTATGGTCTGTAGCCGCAACGAGATGTTGAGTACTGTTGGCCAACACTGACTCAATGCTGGTGACGGGTATGAATACGTCGTTCAAGCGAACACTGTAGTGCTGCAAATTTTCTATTAATGTATCACTCGGTTTCATTGCACAATGTCCATACTCATTAACGCCGCTTGGACATACAATGCTAATATTTAAATATTCTAGGAAAAATAGAATTTAGTCGTTTGAGATACGTCTATCGCCCCTCATCCCTCACCCCTCGGCGCTTTCCTTGCGGGCGAGGAGGGCGCGGTAGGGTTGGGGCGGGGCGGCGATATACTGGTCGGCGATGGTGAGGCGGGCGCCGAGGTGGGCGGCGGCGTGCCAGGGCCAGCGCGGGTTATAGAGCGCGACGCGGGCGATCCCGACGAGGTCCGCATCGCCGGTGCGGATAATTCCCTCCGCCTGCTCGAAGCCGGTGATCAGGCCGACCGCGACCACGGGCATTTTCGTTGCCTGCTTCACGGCGCGGGCAAGCGGGACCTGATAGCTCGGCCCGATGGAGATTTTCTGGCGCGGATCGAGCGCGCCGCTCGAGACGTTGATGGCCGCGCCGCCCTTGGCTTCAAGCGCTTTTGCAAATTCAATCGTCTGCTCGATATCCCAGCCGCCCTCCACCCAGTCGGTGCCGGAAAGACGCATCGAGACCGGCCGTCCGGCCGGAAAGGCGTCGCGTACCGCATCAAAAACTTCGAGCGGAAAGCGCATCCGGTTTTCTAAGCTGCCGCCATATTCGTCGGTGCGGAGATTGGAGAGCGGCGAGAGAAACTCATGCAACAGATAGCCATGCGCGGAATGGATCTGGATCGCGTCGATGCCGAGCCGGCCGGCGCGCCGTGCGGCCTCGGCAAAGGCGTCGCGGACGCGCGCTATACCCGCTTTATCCAGCGCCTCGGGCGCGTGGTCGTGGGGGTAGTAGGGGATCGGCGAGGGGGCGACGGTCTGCCAGCCGTGCGGGTGATCGGGCGCAAACTGCTTGCCGCCCTTCCAGAGAAGATCGGTCGAGGCCTTGCGCCCGGCATGGGCGAGCTGCAGCGCGATCGGCATATCCGACCAGCGGCGGATGCTCTCGACCACGCGGCCCATTGCCGCTTCCGTCGCATCATCCCAGAGGCCGACGTCGCCGTAGCTGATGCGCCCTTCGGGGAGCACGGCCGTCGCTTCGATGGTGAGGAGCCCGGCGCCGGAGAGGGCGAGCTGGCCGAGATGAATGAGGTGCCAGTCGGTCATGCAGCCATCGACGGCGGAATACTGGCACATCGGCGCGATGACGATACGGTTACTGAGGCGCAGGTCGCCAACGTCGAGGGGTTCAAAGAGTTTCGGTCCGTTCATCCTGCCTTCCTTTCAGTGTTGCTGATGCAGGCCATGCGCGGCCCGCTATCGAGGTGCCGGAGGGAGGGGCAGGGCCGCCGCACTCCCTCCGGATCCGAGGTTACTTTTCTTCCTGCTCATCGAGCGCGTCGAGGACGCGGCCGGAGTAGACGAGCGCTGCGCCGGCGTTGAGGGCGACGGCAACGCCGAGGGCTTCGGAGATTTCCTCGCGGGTTGCGCCCTGCTTCAGCGCGGCCTTGCTGTGCACGGCAATGCAGCCGTCGCAGCGGGTCGTGACGGCGACGGCGAGCGCGATCAGTTCGCGGGTTTTCGCATCCAGACGGCCGGTCTTGGCGCCGGCGCCGGACAGCGTCTGGTAGCCTTTCAGCGTGTCGGGGCTCAGCTTGCCCACCTCACCGATACGGCCCATAAGTTCGTCGTGATATTCTACCCAGTCCAACATGGCCTGTCTTCCTTTATGAAAAAATGTTATGAATTTACGCCTAAATCGACGCGTGAATATATCCCGCCATTAACTACGCCCGAAGGCGCGCCAAAGGCAAGGACGGTTATACGGCTTTCGCCGTCATCCTGAGGTCGTGAATCAGACTTCTCCTTCGGCTTCGAGCTCCTCGGTGAGGGCAAGCCATTTCTCCTCGGTCTCGCCAAGCTCTGCTTTGAGGCGACCGATCTGGTCGATGAGGCCCGCCTGATGCTGGGCGCTCTTGTCGTAGGTCGCAGGATCGGCAAGCTCCGTCTCCAGCGCCTTGCGCCGGTTCGTCAGATCCTGCATTGTTTTTTCCAGCCGCTTCACTTCCTGCCGTTTCGGGGCAAGCGCGGCGCGGGCGGAGGCGCGGGCCTTGCGCGCTTCCTTGCCGGAAAGTCGGGCGGGCGGCGCCGATGCGGCGGTGCTCTCGCTCCGCCGGTTATGGCCGTTGCCCCGCGCGCCGTCAAGTATTTCGCGCTTGTAATCCTCGATATCGCCGTCATAGGCGCGCACCGCACCGTCTTTGACCAGCCACAGCCGATCGGCGACGAGGCTGACGAGATGAGGATCATGGCTGATCAGCATGACCGCGCCCTCATAGGCATTGAGCCCCTGGATCAGGGCTTCGCGGCTGTCGACATCGAGATGGTTTGTCGGCTCGTCAAGGATCAGGAGGTGCGGCCTCTCCTCGGCGATGAGGCAGAAGTTGAGCCGTGCCTTTTCGCCGCCGGAAAGCTGGCTGACGAGCGTGTCGCTCTTCTCGCGGCTGAAACCGAACTGGCCGAGGCGGGCGCGCACTTTCGGCTCGGGCGCCGGCGCCATTTTGGCGGCGAGATGCTGGTAGGCGGTCTCATCGGCATGCATCTCGTCCAGCTGATGCTGCGCGAAGAAGCCGATTTTGAGCTTGCCTGATTTCGCAAGGCGGCCGCTTTCGGGCCTGAGCCGGCCGGCGAGCAGCTTGGCGAAGGTCGATTTGCCGTTCCCGTTGGCGCCGAGCAGGGCGATGCGGTCATCCATATCGATGCGAAGGTCAAGGCCGCGCAGCACCGGATCGCCGGGCGTATACCCGACGGCGCATTGCTCCATCGTGATGATGGGGGACGATAGCGGCTCGGGCGCCTGGAAGGTGAGGCTCGCGGTATGTTCCTCCACGATGCCGACGACGGGCTGCATCTTCTCCAGCATCTTGACGCGGCTTTGCGCCTGGCGCGCTTTCGATGCCTTGGCGCGGAAGCGGTCGACGAAGCTTTGCAGATGCTTGCGCTGCGCCTCCTGCTTGCGCTGCATCCCGGCGAGCAGCTCCATCTGTTCGCGGCGGGTCTTTTCGAAAAAGGCGTAGTTGCCGGTATATTTGACAAGCTTTTTCTGGTCGAGATGGGCGATTTCCGTCACCACATTGTTGAGCAGGTCCTTGTCATGGCTGATGATGATCAGCGTGCGCTGGTAATTGCGGAGGAAATTCTCCAGCCACAGCGTCGCCTCAAGGTCGAGATAGTTGCTCGGCTCGTCGAGCAGCAGGAGGTCCGGCTCGGCGAACAGCGTGCCGGCGAGCGCGACGCGGGTCCGCCAGCCGCCCGAGAAGGAGGAGCAGGGGCGCTGCTGCGCCTCATGATCGAAGCCGAGGCCGGAGAGGATCTTGGCGGCGCGTGCTTCGGCGGTATGCGCATCGATATCGGCAAGGCGGGTGTGAATTTCGGCAATGCGCATGCCGTCGCTGGTGCTTTCGGCCTCCTGCAGGAGCGCCGCGCGCTCCACATCGGCCGCGAGCACGGTTTCCAGAAGGCTTTCCGGGCCGCCCGGCGCCTCCTGCGGCAGAACGCCGAGGCGCGCGCCTTTTCGAAGCTCGATCACGCCGCCGTCCGGGTGCAATTCGCCGGTGATGAGCTTCAGCAACGTCGACTTGCCCGTGCCGTTCCGCCCGATCAGGCCGAAGCGGTGGCCGACCGGCACATGCAGTGACGCGCCGTCCAGCAGTGTGCGCCCGGCAATGCGGTATGTCAGATCCTTGATTTGCAGCATGCGCCCTCTCTAACAGAAAGCGGCCGCGCCCGAAAGGCGGAAAATGCGTTGCAACGCGGGTTTTCGCGGTCCTTTCCGCATCAAACCCTTGCCCGGCGGGCGCATCCCCGCTATAAGGCGCGCGACATAATTTTTTTCCTCGTCACAACTGTGAGTGAACCCATGGCCCTGGAACGTACCTTCTCAATCATCAAGCCGGATGCAACCCGCCGCAACCTGACCGGTAAAATCAACGCCAAGCTGGAAGAGGCCGGCCTTCGCATCGTTGCGCAGAAGCGCATCCTGATGTCCCGCAAGGACGCCGAAACCTTTTACGCCGTCCATAAGGAACGTCCCTTCTTCGGTGAACTGGTCGATTTCATGATTTCCGGCCCCGTCGTCGTGCAGGTTCTGGAAGGCGAGAACGCCATCGCCAGGAACCGCGAGATCATGGGCGCGACCAATCCGGCCGATGCGGCCGAGGGCACCATCCGCAAGGAATTTGCTGAAAACATCGAAGCGAACTCCGTCCACGGCTCCGACAGCCAGGCCAACGCCGCCATCGAGATCGCCTATTTCTTCTCGGGCGCCGAGATCGTCGGCTGAACCGCGCCGCGTTCTAAAAAAGAAAGGCTCGCTTTTGCGAGCCTTTTTTGTCTCCGCTTCTGCTTCGCGAAAAACCGGCCTAAAGATCAGCGCGCGCGCTTTCGGATTTGCCGATGAAGGTGACCGTATCGCCGTTGCCGGCTGCATCGCTGCGGCTCAGCGGCGCCTCGCTGTATTTCAGCCGCCCGTCGATCTTTGCGCCGGGCTCGATGCTGAGCGAGGCGTGCAGAATGTCACCGTGAATGACGGCGGTGGCGGTCACGGTGATCTCATCGCCGCGCATGGTGCCGTTCACCTCGCCGCGGATGATCATTTTCCCGGCGCTGATATCGCCGCTGATGATCGCTTTTTCGCCGATGATGACGCTTGCGGCCTGCAGATTGCCATTCACCTGACCTTCGATCTGGATTTCTCCGTCCGAGACGAGGTTGCCCTCGATCGTCAGATTTTCCGCCAGAATGGAGGGCATGGCGTTCGAGCGGGCGGGTTTGCTCTTGGCGCCCGCATCGTCCTTGCGATTACCGGAAAACATGGCTCTCCTCACTCTTCGCTGTCGGCCGCCGCCGCTTCGAGTTTCGGCGTCGCCTTATAGGCATACCGTCCCGCCTGGATAAATTTGGCGGGATCGAGATGCTTGCCTTCATACATCACTTCATAATGCACATGGCGCCCTGTGCTCCGCCCGGTCGAGCCCATAACGCCGATCTTGCTGCGATAGTCGATCTTGTCGCCTTTCTTGACCAGCGCCTTTTGCAGATGCGCATAGCGGGTCTGGAAGCCATAGCCGTGATCGACGGTGACCATGATGCCATAGGCCCCGTTGCGCCCCGAGAAGGTGACGACGCCGGGTGCGGTGGCGATGACTGAGGCGTTTTTCGGCCCGCTCATATCGATGCCCGAATGGAAGGCCGAGCGCTTGGTCATCGGATCATGGCGCTTGCCGAAGCTTGAGGTCACATAGCCGACATCGACGGGGCGGGCGAGCGGCAGCTGCTTCAGCAGGGTCTGCAACGATTGCCAGCGGGCAAGGCTTGCCTCCATCTTGCGGGTCTGGGCGTAAAAGCCCTGCTCGGTCTCCAGCAGCCGGCTTTGCGGCGCATAGGCGACGAACGGCCCGCCCTGACCGTTGCCGCTATTCTCCAGATCGCCGAGCAGCTTGTTCGGATCAAGCCCGGCGAGGACGACGATCTCATGCAGCGCAGCGACATTCTCGTTGGTGCTGTCGTGGATGCGCGTCAGCAGTTCGGTATGCTCCACCGACATGCGGTTGAGCCGCCCGCGCAAGTCCGTGACTTCCGCAGTGAGCAGGCTTTCCTTCTCGATCCGGTTGCCGATTTCCTGCTTCAGGCCGACATACTGGCGGCGCGTGTCTTCCAGCTCGCGGTAGATTTCGTCACGGGTGGAGGCGTAGAGATTGAGGAGATTGCGGAGGGTGACGAGTTTCTGTTCGGATTTGGCGCTGTTCGCGCTCGCTTCGTCGCGCATGCGCGCGGTCTGGAACATCGCCTTGTTGAGCTGCATGACTTCAAGCTCAAGCTGTTCGCGGCGCGTCGTTGCCTGTTGGAGCGTTTCGCCGAGCATCCGGATGCGGTCCTCAAGCGAGTCCGGCGGGGCGTCCTTGCTGACGAGGCCTGAGAAATCGAGCGCAAGTTCCGCCGCCTCGCGCCCGCTCAGCACATCCTCAAGGCGGGCATATTGCTGGTCGAGTTCATTTTGCGTCGCGGCGATGGTCGCCTCGGCGAGCCGGTAATCGGCCTTCAGCGCGTCGTAATTTGCCTGCAGCGAGAGGATCTCCGCTTTCGCGCTGGTCATCTGCTGATATTGCAGCGCCCCGTTGACGAGGAAATAACCGAACGCACCGAGAAAGCCGATGCCGGTGAGGAGAGCCGTCGCCTGGGCC
Source organism: Sneathiella sp. (assembly GCF_036844445.1). Classification (GTDB taxonomy): domain Bacteria; phylum Pseudomonadota; class Alphaproteobacteria; order Sneathiellales; family Sneathiellaceae; genus Sneathiella. Next base: position 270,097 of record NZ_DAIUFV010000003.1, read on the forward strand.
GGAACGGAGAGCTTCAGGTAGCGCAATTCGCCGCGCGTGCTGACGATTACCTGGCGTTCCTTGAGGATTTTATGGGCGGTGGCTTTCAGCCTCATCTGGTCATCCTGGTCCGATTTCTGTGCCTTTTCCAATGCCGGGAGCGGGCATAATAGAAACCGATTTTTTCCCGAACATCAACCGCAAGGACGGCCGTCACAAATTAACCATTTTCCGGTTTCAAAGCGGGCAAAGGCGCGGCGAGCGGGACGTAGTAATCTTCAGTGAGCCCGGCCCTGTCGCGGGCGGCGCTGTTAAACGGGGGTTTTAAAAGGCCTTTAAAGTTTTTTTGCACAAGCCGCTGCCAGGTCGCCCGAGGCTCGATATTCTCGCGCGCGCAGATATATTGAAACCAGCGGTTGCCGGTCGCGACATGCGTTATTTCATCCGTCAATATTCTGTTAAGGATGATTACGCTTTTTTCGTCACCGATTCGGGCGAATCGATCAATCATCGCGGGCGTGACATCAAGCCCGCGCGCCTCCAGCACCATCGGCACCACGGCAAGCCGCGCGGTCAGATCACGCTGCGTCGCAACCGCCGCCTCCCACAGCCCGTCATGGGCCGGGAAGTCGCCATACTGATAGCCGAGTTCCGCCATGCGGCCGGCGAGCAGGGTGAAGTGCAGCGCCTCCTCCTCGCCGACGCGCACCCAGTCGTCATAGAAGGCGCACGGCAGGTCGGCGTCCGTGAAGCGCGCGATCATGTCAAAGGCAAGATCGATGGCGTTGAGCTCGATATGCTGCACCGCATGGAGGAGGGCGGCGCGCGCCTTCTCCGTGTAGCCGCGCCGGCGCGGCATCGCGGCAGGGGGCAGCAGATCGGGCCTTGCGGGGCGGGCTGGACGATCGGGCGGGGCTGAAAAACCTACCGCCATCGCGCCTTCCGACTGCCGCCAGAGGCGCGCCGCCTCGCGGGCGAGCGCGGTTTTCTCGCTCGCCTCCGCGGCGCTGAGGACGGCAACGGCAAGGGTGGCGAGATCGGTCACGAAAGCGCTTTCACCGCGTCCAGCACCGCCTCGGCATGGCCCTTGACGCGGACTTTGCGCCAAACGTCGCGGATCACGCCCGCGCCGTCGATCAGGAAGGTGGAGCGTTCGATCCCCATGTATTTGCGGCCATAATTCATCTTCTCGACCCAGACGCCATAGGCTTCGCAGACGCTGCCGTCCTCATCGGCCGCGAGCAGCACGCGAAGGTCATGCTTTTCACGGAAGTCCGCGTGCTTCTTCACGGAATCGCGCGACACCCCGATGACAACCGCGCCCGCCGCCGTGAAGGCCTCGATCTTGGCGGAGAAGTCAATCGCCTCCGTCGTGCAGCCGGGGGTGTTGTCTTTGGGGTAGAAGTAGAGCACGACTTTCCTGCCCTTCAGCGCGGCAAGGCTCACCTCGCCCTCGGCGCCGTCCGTCGGCAGGGTGAAGTCCGGGGCTTTGTCTCCGATATCGGGCATGTCTCTCTCCTTTACATCCGTCACGCATCGCCAAGGTATTTATCGAGCAGCGCGTCGATCTCGCCTTGCGCGGTTTGCAGCTTTTTAGCAAGCAGGGCGAAATTATCAACCTTCGCGGCGGCGGCGAGGGCTTCCTGCAGGGCGAGCGGGATCGTCTCGTCGATGGGCGTGCTGCCGAGGCTGAGCTGTTGCAGGCCGCTGACATTGAGATAAAGGCCAAGAATTTCAACGATCCGGTCGGCTTCCGCAGCCGGCAGAATGCCCGTCTCCTTCATCTTCGCAAGGCTGTCCATGGAGTTCGGCAGCAGGACGGCGGGATGCGCCGGGCCGTGCGCAAGCCGGAGATACTGGCAGAGAAATTCGAGATCCATCATCCCGCCGCGGGCATGCTTCAGCGCGAAGGGATTGTCGCTTCCAAACTCCTTCAGCACGCGCCGGCGCATGTCGAGCGTGTCGGTGCGGATCTTTTCCCGGTCGCGGGCCGTCTCATTAATCTCGCGAAGCGCCGCGGCGGTCCGCTGCATCAGCCCGTTATCCCCGGCGACGACGCGGGCGCGGGTGAGGGCGAGATGCTCCCATGTCCAGGCTTCCTCCTGGTAATATTTCACGACGCTTTCAAGCGGCAGGGCGATCGGCCCGGACTTGCCATGCGGGCGCAGGCGCATGTCGATTTCATAGAGCTGCCCCTCGCCGGTGTGGACGCTGAGGGCATTGATGAAGCGCTGGCTGAGGCGGGTGAAGAAGAGCCCGGCGGGGATCGGCTTCGGCCCGTCCGTCACCATGTCCGGCTCCGGCGTCTCGAAGGTGAACATGAGATCGGCGTCGGAAGCGGGCGTCATCTGGCGGCTGCCGAGCTTGCCGAGGGCAATCACCGCGAACTCCGCCCCCGGCACGCCGCCATGCGCTTTTTCAAGTTCGGCCCGGACGCGCGGGAAGAGGCTCCTGAGCACGACCTCCGCGACATCGGAGAAGCCGGGGCCGGCCGCCACCGTCGCACCGACGCCGCAGCCGTGATCGACATTGTCGAGGATATGCACGCCGAGGCGGAACTTGCGGTCATTGGCCCAGCGCCGCGTATAATCGAGGATATCCTGAAAATCCTGCGCGGTGCCGAGGATAAGCTCAAGATCAGCCTGCAACTCATCGGCGGGCGGAAGCGGGGCCAGGAAATCCAGCTCCAGCACGCTGTCGAGCTGCATCGGGTCACGCGCGAGGCGATCGGCGAGATCGGGCGCGGTGCCCATGATCTTGGCGACCAGCTTCAAGAGGCTGGGATAGGCCTTGAACAGCGAGAAAAGCTGAACGCCTGCGGGGAGTTGCTGCAAAAACATGTCAAACCGGGTGAACGCGCTATCGGGGTTGGCGGTCTCCCCCAGCGCTTCGAGAAGGCGCGGCATCAACGCTGTCAGCGTCTGCTGGGCGCGCACGGTGCGGGTACAGCGATAGCGTCCGTGATGCCATTCACGCACCTTCTGCGAGACCATCGCGGGCGCACCAAAGCCAAGTTCGGCCAGCGAGTTGAGCGTCTCCGGGTCATCCTCCGCACCGGTAAAGACGAGCCGGCCGGCCTTGCGGTCGGGCCGTTCCTCGAAATGAAAGAGCGCGTCATAATGCCCCTGCACGGTCTCAAGCGTTTTTTGCAGCGCGGCGCGAAATTCGGCCGCATCGTCATAGCCGAAGAAAACGCCCAGGCGGCGGAAACCCGCCGCATCTTCGGGGAGAAGCTGCGTCTGCTCGTCATTGAGCATCTGCAGGCGGTGTTCAAGGGCGCGGAGGAAATAGTAGGCGTCGGTCAGCTCCCGCTCGACTTTGGCGGAAATCTTGCCCGCTTTGCAGAGTTCGCCAAGCGTCGCGAGCGTTGTCGGGGTGCGCAGGTGCGGATTGCGCCCGCCCTCGATCAACTGCTGCGTCTGGCAGAAAAACTCGATCTCGCGGATGCCGCCGCGGCCGATCTTGATATTGTGTCCCTCCAGCGCGATTTTCGAAAAGCCTTTGAAGGCATGGATCTGCGATTTGATCGCCTGGATATCCTCGATCGCCGCGAAATCCATCGATTTGCGCCAGATGAAGGGGATCAGGAAACGGGTGAACTCTTGGCCCGCCGCCATATCGCCGGCAATGGGGCGGGCCTTGATCATGGCGGCGCGCTCCCAGTTCTGGCCCTGGCTTTCGTAATAGACATGCGCCGCGGCGACGGAAAGGGCGATGGGCGTCGCGCCGGGGTCGGGGCGGAGCCGGAGATCGGTGCGAAACACATAGCCATCGCGCGTGCGCTCCTGCATCATCGCGACGAGATTGCGGGCGAGGCGGACGAAGAAATCGCCCATGCTGCGCCGCCCCGTGTAATTTACTTTCTCCGCCTCGAACAGGATGATCAGATCAATATCCGAGGAATAGTTCAGCTCGCGCGCGCCGAGCTTGCCCATGCCGATGACGATCAGGCCGCTGTCCCGCGTCGGATCGTCCGGGTGGGGCAGGGTGATATCGCCCTTCGCCGCACCCGCCAGCAGGAGATGGCGGCAGCAGATCTCGACGGCCGCGCCCGCGAAGTCGGAGAGAACGCCCGTGAGCCGCATCAGCGGCCACAGCTTTCCCACATCGCAAAGCGCGGTGAGAAGCGCGATGCGGCGTTTGGCAATGCGAAGCGCCGCCATCACCGTTTCCTTATCCGCATCGAGGGGCGCTGCCGCGGCAAGGCTCTCATAGATCCAGCGAAGCGTCGCCTCCGCCCCCTCCTCCGGCCGGTCATCCTCCAGCAGATGCCACAGAAGTTGCGGCTCCGCGTTCAGGCAGGCGGAGAGAAAGGGGCTGTTGCCGAACACCCCGCCGAGCAGCCGGGCGCCGGCGTCCGAGGCGCGAAGCCGATCGGCGAAGTCTGCAAGCTCCGGGTCGGCGCGGGTCGCCGCGTGCCAGTCCTCAAGGCCGATCGTTAAAAGATCCGCATCGCCGGGAGAGGGGAAGTTTCCGGCGAAGTCGGCAAGCGAGTTTATTTGGCTGTCGGCGAGTTCCTGCATTCCTAATCCGGGTTGCATGGTTTACATTAAGGGAGCGATTATCGGGACAGAGTTTTTTTAATACAAGTCTTTGTTGACGGCGAATTCGGGGCGTGAGCCGCAGGCCCCGCAGAATGGAGCAGAGTAATGAGTGCTGGCCCCAAACTGGTCAGAGAAACCTCCAGATTGGTTATCCGCATTTTTATGGGGGCTTTCGTGCTCCTGTTTCTGGCGGGGCTTGGGCTGGTGGCGGCGCTGGCGCGCGGGCCGGTTTCGCTCGCCTTTCTTGAGCCCTATGTCGTCCAGATGGTCAACAGCCAGTATCCCGATGTGAAAGTGGATTTTCACAATCTGGAGCTGGAATGGAACGGGCGCGACAAGAACCTGATGGTCGCCATTGACGATCTGGTGATTACCGAGCATGACGCGCGCGTCGCCATGATCCCCGATGTCAATCTCGTGTTCAGCGGCGAGGCGCTGTTGCGCGGGCGCATTGCGCCGGCGGAGCTTGAATTTACCGGCCTTCGCCTTCGCCTCACGCGCACAGTCGAGGGGCGGGTGGAGTTCGGCTATGAAAACAGGCTGCGACCTGCCGGCGCCCTGCCGGAGGCGGCGGAGGCGCCAACGGAAGAGGACGCGGCGGCCGCCGCGGCGGCGATTGATGGATATCTCGCCATTCTTGCAGAATTCAGCCGCGAACCGGATCCGGACAGCCTGACCGGCTATCTGCGCCGGGTGGAGGCCTATGACAGCGCGTTTTTTATCGAGGATGAAACGCTGGGTCGCTTCTGGCGCATGAGCGATGTTGATATGTTTGTCTGGCGCGAGCCGGGCGGTCTCAGCGGGCAGGCGAGCGGGACGCTGAAAATCGGCGCGGAAAACGTCAACCTCGTGGTGCTCGGCGAGTATGATCGCGCCCGGCAGCGGACGTCGCTGAGCGGGCAGTTTTCCGATCTGCCGCTGCCGCTCGTCGCCGCGCAGGGCGAGCTTGCCGAGCTGCAGGGGCTCGAATTTTCCGTCTCCGGCCATGTGACGACGCATTTCGATGCCGAATTCCGGCTGGAAAGTCTCGGATTTGCCGTGGAGGCGGGCGCGGGCGAGGTCAATCGCCCCGAACTCTATCATGAGCCGCTGCCGCTCGACCGGCTGACGGCGCGCGGCAGCGTCGCGAGCGACTTCACCTCGATCACGCTGCATCAGGTTCACGCCGAAACCCTCGGCGCGACGGTGGAGCTGGAGGGGCGCATCGAGCTTGCCGAGGTGGGTCTGGGCCTAACCCTTGACGGCACGCTGAAAGATTTGCAGGTCGATGATCTCGCGCGCTTCTGGCCCTATTCGATGGCGAGCAACGGCTATGACTGGGTGACGAAAAATATCCGCGCCGGTACGGTGCCAAGCGGCGAATTCACGATCAATCTCCCGCCCGGCGCGCTCGGCAGCGATGAAATTCCGGAGGAGGCCGTCAAGCTCAATTTTGAGTTGCGCGGCACCTCCGCCGACTACTACGCGCCGCTGCCGAAGGTGACGGATATCGACGGGCATGCCGTTCTCACCGAGCGCGATATCACCATCACCGGCCTGACCGGCCGGCTCGGCGAGCTGCGTGTTTCCTCCGACAAGGTGATCATCTCCGATTTCGACAAGTTCGACCAGCTCGCCGATATCGACATTCACGTCACGGGGCCGAGCCGGGATATCTTCACCTTTCTCGATCTCGAACCGCTTGGCCTCGCCTCGCCCTATGGCATTGTCCCGAAGGCCATGACCGGGACCGGCGATGTACATGCGAGTTTCAAATTCCCGCTCCGCTTCGATCTGGTGCTTGAGAAAGTCGCCTATGAGGCGAAAGGCGAGTTTACCGATGCCAGCATTCCCGACGTGGCCGGGGATATCGACCTCACGGGCGGCGATTTGAAGGTCGATGTGAAACCGTCCGGCGTCCGCGTTGAGGGTGCGGCGCTCCTCAACGGGGTGCCGGCCGATATCCGCGCGGAAAGCTGGTTCAGCGGCGACAAGAAGGGCCGCCGCCGCTATGAGCTGACCTCGCTTCTTGGCGATGCGGCGCGCACAGCACTCGGGATCGAGACGCTCTATCTCAAGGGCAATATGCAGGCGCTTGCGCTGCTGGAGACGGTGCCGGACGGCACCGCGAGCGGGCGGGTGCAGGTTGACATGACGGAGACGGTGATCGCCGTCGAGGATCTGCACTGGAGCAAGCCCGCGGGCACGCCCGCCAAAATGAGCGCCGACCTGCGGATGACGAAGGACGACGTCACGACCCTTTCCAATATCGCCGTCAACGCGGGCGATCTCGTCGCTACGGGCTCGGCGACGCTCGAGGGCGATATGCTGACGCGGCTCTCCATTCCAGATCTTCGCTATGGCGAGAATGATCTCAGCCTCGATCTCACCCAGGCGAAGAAAAACGAGATGAAGCTCACCTTGCGCGGGCGGCAGTTCGATCTCGTGCCCTTTATCAAATCCGCCTATCACGGCAACGGCGCGCCCGCCGCAGAGGAGACGCCGCCTGTGCAGGAGCCGCGGCCCGCTATCGATCTTGATCTTCATATCGACAAGGCGCTGCTCGATGAGGGGATCGTCCTCGACGATGTTGTCGCGCAAATGAAAATGGAGGGGATGCTCATCCGCGCAGGGGAGGCGACGGCAAAGTTCGACGGTGAGAAAATCTTCCAGTTCAGCATCGAGCCACAGGGCAGCACGCGGCATGCCTCCTTTGTCTCGGACGATGCGGGCTCGCTCTTTCGCGGGCTCGATGTCTATGACGACTTCCGCGAAGGGGCGCTGAAGGTGAGTGCCATTATCGACGATACCCGGCCGTCCCGCCCGGCGAGCGGGACCATCACCATCGATAATGTCCGCCTCGTCAATGCGCCGACGCTCGGCAAGATCCTGACGCTCGGCTCGCTCACGGGGATTGTCGAACTGCTCAGCGGCGAGGGGATCACCTTCGCCAAGGTCGAAGGCCCGTTTGCTTATGAAAACGGCATTTTCTCCACCAAGGACTTCCGCGCCGTCGGCTCCATCGGCATCACCTTTACCGGGACCTTCAGCCAGCCCGCCGACAAGATCGACGCCTTCGGGACCGTCATTCCGGCCTATACGCTGAATTCAATTCTTGGGAATATACCTATCATCGGCACCCTGCTGGTCGGCCGGCAGGGGGAGGGGATCTTCGGCTTTTCCTACAAGGTTGCAGGCGGCATCGAAGATCCTCAGGTGACCGTCAATCCCGTCTCGGCGCTCGCGCCCGGCATCCTCCGGCGGATGTTCTTCGAGCCCTGGGAAGGTGATGTCGAGCCGCCCTCGACGACCCGCGGCGGCGAGGCGCCGAGCCGGTAGGCCGGCGCGCGCCTGCTCCGGCCTCAGACCGGCTGGATCAGATAATGGCGCTTTTTCCCGGCCGACAGCTTGAGGCGGCCATCGGCGGCGAGGTCGTTGACGCCGAGGATCGCCTTTTCATCCTCGATCCGCTCATCATTGAGCCGCGCGCCGCCGCCCTTGATGAGCTTGCGCGCTTCCGAGCTTGAGGCGGCAAGGCCGGCGCGGTGAAAAAGCGTTGCGGCCGGGATGCCGGCTTCAAGTTCCGCGCGCGGGATGGTCAGCGTCGGCAGCCCTTCGGCGGTCTGGCCCATCTCGAACGTCTGGCGCGCGGTTTCCGCCGCGGCGTCGGCGGCGTCCCTGCCATGCGCCATGCTGGTGCAGGCGTCGGCGAGAATTTTCTTCGCTGCGTTCAGCTCCGCCCCTTCCAGCTTTTCGAGCCGTCTGATCTCATCCATCGGGATTTCGGTGAAAAGGCGCAGGAACTTGCCGACGTCGGCATCTTCGGTATTGCGCCAGAACTGCCAGTAGTCATACGGGCTCAGCATATCGGCATTCAGCCAGACGGCGCCGCCCGCCGTCTTGCCCATCTTCGCGCCCGAGGCGGTGGTCAGCAGCGGCGAGGTCAGGCCATACAGCGAGAAGCCGTTGGTGCGCCGGCCAAGCTCGACGCCGTTGACGATATTGCCCCACTGGTCGGAGCCGCCGATCTGCAGCGAGCAGTTATATTTCTTCTTCAGCTCGACGAAGTCATAGGCCTGCAGGATCATGTAGTTGAATTCGAGGAATGACATGGATTCCTCGCGTTCGAGCCGCAGCTTCACGCTATCGAAGGCCAGCATCCGGTTGATCGAGAAATGCGGCCCGTATTCGCGCAGGAACGGGATGTATTCGAGCTTGTCGAGCCAGTCCGCATTATTGACCATGATGGCATCCGTCGGGCCGTCGCCGAAGGTGAGGAATTTTTCGAACACCTTCTTGATGCCGTTCATATTCTCCTGGATCGTCTCATCGCTGATCAGGGGGCGGCTTTCATCGCGCCCGGTCGGATCGCCGACCTTGGTCGTTCCGCCGCCCATCAGCACGATCGGCTTGTGCCCGCACTGCTGCAGGTGGTGGAGGATCATGATCTGGGTGAGGCTGCCCGCATGCAGGCTTTTCGCCGTGCAGTCGAAGCCGATGTAGGCCGTGACAATCTCGTCAGCAAAGGCTTTATCGAGCGCTTCGGGATCTGTACATTGATGCAGGTAGCCGCGTTCGGCGAAGAGTTGCATAAACTCGGATTTAAAATCAGTCATCGGGCGAATTTCTGTTTCAGGAATGAATTGTGCGCCCCGTTTAGCATACCCGGTGCGGCTTGTAAAAGAGGAGATGGAGGAATTGGTCGTGCGCTCGCAAAACCCGGATAAACGCCCGCAGGGCCTGCGCCGCGCGCTCGGGCTGATGAGCGGCACCTCGCTCGATGGTATGGACGCGGCGGTGCTGGAAACCGACGGGGAGCGGGTGCTGGCGCATGGTCCCGTGCGGTCGCTCCCCTATACGCCCGAGTTTCGCGAAAAGCTCCGTAGCCTGCTCGGCCGGCGATCCGCGCCATCGGCGCTCATTGATGAATTCACCAAACTGCAGGCCGATTTCGTCAACCGCTTCCTTGCCGACACGGGCATTGCCGCCGGTGAGATTGATGTGATCGGCTTTCACGGGCAGACCATCTTTCACGATCCGGCGAACCGCCTCACCGTGCAGATCGGTGACGGCGCGTTGCTGGCCGCGTTGACCAGTATTGATACCGTCGCGGGCTTTCGCCTCGCCGATGTCGCGGCGGGAGGCGAGGGGGCGCCGCTCGCGCCGCTCTATCACCGCGCGCTTGCCGCGTCATTGCCGGGGCCGCTCGCCGTGCTCAATCTCGGCGGCGTCGGCAATGTCACCTATCTCGACGGCGAACAGGTGATCGCCTTCGATACGGGCCCGGCGAATGCCCTTCTCGATGACTGGATCCTCCGCCATACCGGCGCGCCCTTCGATGCGGAGGGGCAGATTGCGGCGCGCGGGCGGTGCGATGAGGTGCTCCTCGCCCGGCTGCTCGCGCATTCTTACTTTGATCAGCCGCCGCCCAAAAGTCTCGATCGCGACCAGTTTCCGGTTGCCGAGGCGCTTGGCGGCCTGTCGCTTGAGGACGGCGCGGCGACGCTGCTTGCCTTTACCGCGCGCAGCATCGGGCGGGCGATGGCGCATCTGCCCGCCGCTCCCCGGCGCTGGCTGGTGACGGGCGGCGGGCGCAGGAACGTCGCGCTGATGCGGGCAATTGCGGAGGTGACAAAAGCGCCTGTCGATCCGGTGGAAGCGGTTGGCTGGCGCGGCGATGATCTGGAGGCGGAGGCTTTCGCCTTTCTCGCGGTGCGGAGCCTTTACGGCCTGCCGCTCAGCCTGCCGTCAACGACAGGGGTGCCGGAGCCGATGCCGGGCGGCGTCTTTTACGCCGCGCCGAAATAACCCCGCGCGCGGGTGGGGCGGGGATCAGTCGTCATCCGCGCCATCGAGCCGCTTGTCGAGATAGCGATCGACAGAGCTCATCAGCGCTTCGTGGCTGTTTTCAAAGAAATGGTCGGCTGCCGGGATCTCGTCATAGTCGATCGTGATGCCCTTCTGCGCTTTCAGCTTCTCGACCAGCTTCTTGACATCTTTGCGCGGCACCAGCACATCGCGGTCGCCGTGAATGATGATGCCGGAAGACGGGCAGGGCGCGAGGAAGGAAAAGTCATACATATTGGCGGGCGGCGCCACCGAGATGAAGCCCGCAATCTCCGGCCGGCGCATCAGCAGCTGCATGGCGATCCACGCGCCGAAGGAGAAGCCGCCGACCCACACCGACGGGGCGTTCGGGTTATGCATCTGCATCCAGTCGAGCGCAGCCGCGGCATCCGACAATTCCCCGATACCCTGGTCATAATCGCCCTGGCTGCGGCCGACCCCCCGGAAGTTGAAGCGCAGGACAGAGAAGCCGCGCTTCTTGAAGGCGGTGAACAGGTTGTAGACCACCTTGTTGTTCATCGTGCCGCCATACTGCGGATGCGGATGCAGGATCAGCGCAAGCGGCGCATTGGGATCTTCGGAATGATGATAGCGACCTTCAAGACGACCCTCGGGACCATTAAAAATAATATCAGGCATTCGTATTATTATTCCTAAAATTCATCGGTTGATTGCGGAAATTGCGTTTAAAGGTCCGCCACTTGCACTCAGTGCCGGGAAGATGTTGTCTTCGGGCCGCACGCGGCGTCCTTGACGGTACCCCCGATATACATATATCAGTGTCCAATGAACGCGTTGGACCTTGGTGAACTCCGCTACAGTTGCGGCACAATACAGAAGGTAGGGGTAAATGTTCAAGCATATTAGCGAAGAAATTACCTGCGTCATGGAACGCGACCCCGCCGCGCGCAACCGCCTTGAGGTCGCTCTGCTCTATCAGGGCTTCCATGCGGTCATTCTGCATCGCGCCGCGCATGCCCTGTGGCAACGCAAATGGTACTTTCTTGCCCGCCTGCTGTCGCAGCTCAGCCGCTTCATGACCGGCATCGAAATCCATCCTGCCGCCGTCATCGGCCGCAAGTTCTTTATCGACCACGGCATGGGCGTCGTCATCGGCGAGACGGCGGAGATCGGCGACAATGTGACGCTTTATCATGACGTGACGCTCGGCGGTATTTCGCCGTCTATTGATTCGGACAAGCAGCGCGGCGTCAAGCGTCATCCGACGCTGAAAGATAACGTCATTATCGCCTCGGGCGCGCAGATCATCGGCCCCATCACCATCGGCAAATGCGCCCGCGTCGGCGCCAATTCCGTGGTGCTGAAGGATGTGCCGGAGGGCGCGACCGTCGTCGGCGTTCCGGCGCGGGCCGTGAACGGCAGCCGCTCGACCTCGCTCGATGAAGGCTTTGCGGCCTATGCCGTCGGCGGCCATGAACAGCCCGATCCCGTGTTCAAGGTTCTGGACGGCCTGCTCGACAAGGTGCAGTCGCTCTCGATGCGGGTCGAGGAGCTGGAGAACGAGCGCCGCGCCGCCGAAGAGGCGCCGGTCCCGCTCCCCTCCGGAACGGGCCGGGCGCCGCGGCGCGTGGGCGGCAAGACCAAGCCCGAATAGTTACGCCACGCCGGAGAGGGGCCGCTTATGGCCGATCCCGTCTATCTCGATTTCAATGCGACGGCGCCCGTGCGCCCCGAAGTGATCGCCGCCATGACGGAGGTGATGACGGCGGGGGGCAATCCGTCCTCGGTGCACCGCGCCGGGCGCTCGGCCCGGGCGCGGGTCGAGGATGCGCGCCGCGCGCTCGCCGCCCTTGTCGGCTGCAAGCCCGCCGAAATCGTCTTCACCTCGGGCGGGACGGAGGCGAACAATTTCGCCCTTGCCGCCTTCGCAAACCGGCCGCGCTTCGTCTCGGCGATTGAGCATGACTCGATCCTCGCCGCCGCACCGGACGCCGTTCGCCTCCCCGTCGATGGGGACGGGCTGCTCGATCATGCGGCGCTCGAAGCGGAACTTGCTGCCGCGCCCGCGCCCGCTTTTGTGTCGGTGATGCTGGCCAATAACGAGACAGGCGTTATTCAGGATATTGCCGCGATCGCCGCGATCGTCCACGCCGCGGGCGGGATCCTGCACACCGACGCCATCCAGGCGGCCGGCAAGATCGATGTTGATTTTCGCGGCCTCGGCGCGGATATGATATCCATCTCCGCCCACAAGTTCGGCGGGCCGCAAGGGGTGGGTGCGCTCCTCATTCGCGACGGGCTCGTCGTGCCGCCGCTTATAAAGGGGGGCGGGCAGGAGCTGGGCCGGCGCGCCGGTACGGAGAATGTCGCCGGCATCGTCGGCATTGGCGTCGCGGCGCGGCTTGCCAGAGACGGCCTTGCCGCCTATACCGCCCTTGGCGCGCTCCGCGATCAGCTTGAGGCGCGGCTCCTGAGGGCCTCGCCCGCGAGCCGGGTCTATGGCGCGCGTGCGCCGCGGCTTCCCAACACCACGACCCTTTCCATGCCGGGCGTCCCCTCGGAGCTGCAGGTGATGAGCCTTGATCTTGACGGCATCGCGGTGAGTGCGGGCTCGGCCTGCTCGTCCGGCAAGGTGCGGCCGAGCCATGTGCTGACGGCGATGGGCGCGGCGGCGGAGGAAGCGGGATCGGCGATCCGCATCAGCCTCGGCTGGTCGACGACGCCCGCCGATATCGCGCGCTGCGCCGCCAGCTGGGAGCGCCTCCATGCCCGAAAATCGCCTCAATTTGGCGTCTGGACAGAAGCTGCGGAACAGGGTTAACTAAGCGAGATGTTCATCAGGAGCGTAAAACTATCATGCCGAAAATGACCTTCATCAAACCCGACGGGAGCCGCCAGGTTGTCGAGGCGCCGCTCGGTATGACAATCCTTGAAATTGCGCATCAGAATAACATCAGTCTGGAGGGGGCCTGCGAGGGCAGTCTCGCCTGCTCGACCTGCCATATCGTCGTTTCCGAAGAGGATTTCGAGCGCCTCCCCGATCCCACCGAGGACGAGGAGGATATGCTCGACCTTGCCTGGGGGCTGACGCGCACCTCGCGCCTTGGCTGCCAGATCGAAATGACGGAGGAGCTCGATAACCTCGTCGTTACGCTGCCGGCCGAATCCAACAATATGATGGCCTAGGCGCGCACCCCAACGCCGCATCCACCGCCGCTATCCTTTTTCGCCCGTCACGCCGTTCGTGAAGGTCCAGGCCGTATTGTAGCACGTCACATAGCTCGTGTGGGTGACGAGGCCGCCCGCGCCCGTCCAGTAATGCAGAAGATACTCCGGCGGCTCGAATACCGTTGCAAGCTCGCCGCCGCTGCCGAGATCGAGCAACACCGAATGTGACGTGGACGGGCAGGTCTGGATCAGCGTGCCGCCTGCGAGCGTCTGGATCGACCGGTGCAGATGGCCGCAGACTACGCGCTCCACATGGTCATGGCGGGCGATGACCTCAACAAAGGCGTCGCGGTTGAGAAGCCCCATGCTGTCCATCAGCTCAAGGCCCGTCAAAAACGGCGGGTGATGCATGAAAATCATGACGCGCCGCTCGCGCTCGGATTTGAGCTCGCTGTCGAGCCACGCGAGGCTCTCGGGCGAAAGATGGCCCTCCGGCTTGCCCGGAACGTTGGTGTCGAGACAGATCAGCTTGAGCGGCCAGCCCTCCACCACATAATTCAGCGGCCCCGACGCGGGAAGATAGCTATGCTCGGGAAAGGCCGCGCGAAGCTCCTCGCAGCTGTCATGATTGCCGGGCAGCAGATAGACGGGCATTTGGATTCGCCCGACGAGATCGCGAAGGATGGCGTATTCGGCCGGTTTGCGGCTGTTCACCAGGTCGCCCGTCATAACGACGAGGTCGGGCCGGTTGGCGCTCTCATGCAGATGGCCGATTGCCGCTTCGAGCCGCTCGGCGGGATGGTAGAGTTTGGCGAAATCATCCTCGGGCGAGGTGATGTGGCAATCGCTAAGCTGCGCAATCAGCATGAGTTCTTTCCCATCAGCTTGAGGCTTCGCCGCGGATCAGGGAGAGCATGTCGCGGGTGCGGACGAATTTGCGCCGCGGTGATTTTTCGCCGGCCCGCGCGACCTCCGCCGCGTCGATTTTCTTCCAGTCATCGAAGGAGACGACGTGGATATTCTTCTCGCGGCACCACGCATCCAGCCCGTCGGGCCCGCGCTTTGCCGGATCGCCGCCGCGCAAATTATCGGCGAGCAGCAGGTCGACCACCTCCTGGCTGTCGAGGCGATTGGTGCCGATGGTGCCTGACGGTCCGCGTTTCGCCCAGCCGACGACGTAAAGTCCCGGCGCGACGCGGCCCGCGTCATTTTTGACGATCCCGCGCTCGACCGGCAGCCCTTCGAGGACGCCCATCTCATAGCCGATGCAGGAGACGAGAAGCTGGCAGTCGATTTCATAGGTCTCGCCGGTGCCGACGGCCTTGCCGTCCTCCATGCGGTTGCGCTCGAAGCGGACGCCCGTGACGCGCTCATCGCCGAGGATCTCGATGGGGCTTGCGAGAAAGTCGAGATGGATCGAGCGCCCGTCGACGCCGTCGCGGATCTGCTCGAAACTGCGCAGAAGCTCAAGGTTCGTGTTGACGACGCGCTCCTGCTTCTTGTCGTCCGAGATATATTCGTCAGGCAGCAGCGTCTTGTCCGTATAGGCGGTCGCGGCCGCAAGCTCGGCGAATTCGCCAAGCTCTTTCGAGGAGAACTGCGCATTCTCCGGCGCGCGGCGGCCGACCACATGGACGCGCTTCAGCGGGCTTTTGAAAATCTCCCGCGCCGCGTGATCGACGAGGTCGGAGGTCGACATTTCATCCGCCGTCCGCATCAGGATGCGCGCGACATCGAGCGCGACATTGCCATTGCCGATAACCACAGCGGTCTCGATATCAAGATCGGGTACGGCGTCGCGAAATTCGGGATGGCCGTTATACCAGTAGACGAAGGTCTGTGCGCCGTAAACGCCCTGCTTGTCCTCGCCCGGGATATTGAGGCTGCGGTCCTTCGGCGTGCCGGTCGCGATAATCACCACGTCGTAGAGCGCGCGGAGTTCATGGAGCGGAATATCTTCGCCGAGGCGGATATTGCCGACGAAGCGGACGTTGGCATTCTCCATCACCTTGTCATAGGCGCGGGTGACATTTTTCGTCGTCTGGTGATCGGGCGCGACCCCGGCACGAACCAGCCCGTAAGGCGTCGCCAGCTTGTCGAGAATGTCGATGCGCGCGTCCGGCGCCTTCTTGACGAGATCGCCGGCCGCATACATCCCCGCCGGCCCCGATCCGACAATACATACTTTAAGTCCTGTCGTCATACTCCCCCCTTCAGGCCTCTCGTCCTTTGTCTTTTGCAACGTGGCCTGCCTCCGCCCGCATCATGCACGGCGGCGCGCGGAATTTGAAACATTTTTTTGCGGCGGCGCGTTCATCACCATGGCAGGGGCGCGGGCCTGGCCGGCGGTGCGCTGCTTTATGTTTTGTTTATTTACGATATTCTGTATGGTTGACAATCCTTTACAATAG
Source organism: Sneathiella sp. (assembly GCF_036844445.1). Taxonomy (GTDB): domain Bacteria; phylum Pseudomonadota; class Alphaproteobacteria; order Sneathiellales; family Sneathiellaceae; genus Sneathiella. Next base: position 285,986 of record NZ_DAIUFV010000003.1, read on the forward strand.
CCAGGGAAGGCAAGGGGCTGACGGGCAGGGGGACATGCAGAATCTCGACAGGATAGAGTTGTTACAGAGCTTGCCGGCGGAGGAGCGGGTCGCGCTCGCCGCGCAATGCGCGTGGCGGACCTTTGCGCCTGGTGAGCAGATTGTCGATCGCTCCGGTGACTGCCGCGATGTCTATTTCGTGGTCGAGGGCAGCGTCAATATCGTCAATTACGGCGTCTCCGGGCGCGAGGTGACCTATGCGACGATCGAGGCGGGGGAGTATTTCGGCGAGCTGTCGGCGATCGACGGGCGGGCCCGCTCGGCCAATGTGGTGGCAAACGCCCGCTGCCTTCTCGCCGGGCTCAGCCCATCGCGCTTTCAGGAGCTCCTGATGCGCCATCCCGACATTACGATGCAGGTGCTCAAAAGGCTGGTGCGGATCATCCGCGTCAATGATGACCGTATTCTCGACCTTTCCACCCTCGGCGCGGTGCAGCGTGTCTGCCAGGAGATTTTGCGCATGGCCGAACCCGATCCGATCACGCCGAAAAGCTGGCTGATCTATCCGATGCCGACGCAGAGCGTGATCGCGAGCCGCGTCTCGACAACGCGCGAGACGGTCGCCCGCGTGCTCGGCCATCTGACGCAGGAGGGGATGGTCGCGAAAAAGGGCAAGACGCTCTATCTCCGTGATCGCGCCGGGATCGAGGAATATATCCGCACGCTCGCCTTCGCCTCCTCCTCAGGCCAGGCGGCGAGCCGCTAGCAGGAACGCGGCGGCCGCGCTCTTCTGTCAGAGGCGGCTCAAGGTGACGGATTTGACCAGCGCATAGACGCGGCTTCCTTTTTTCAGCGCCATCGCCTCGAACGAGCGGCGGGTGATGCGCGCGGCGAGCGGAAAGCCGACATCGAGCAGCACTTCCTCCATCCCTTGCGCGCCCGTGCAATGGTCGCGAATGGCGCCCTCAAAATAATTGAGGATGGAAAGCTCTTTGGGCGGCGCGCTTGCAAGGGCGATATCGCGGGCGCGAATCCGAAGGCGGAGCGTTGCGCCCGCCGCCATCTCCGCGCCCGTGAGGTAAAGACGGCTACCGGTTTCGGTCTCGACCTCCAGCAGGCTGTGCGCGGGATCATAGGCGCGCACCGTCGCCTCGATGATCGTGCCGGCGTCATCGCCGCCGGTATATCGGATGAGGTCGAGGCGGGAGAGCAGCTCGCGCGCCGGCCCCGCCGCCTTCATCGCGCCCCGGTCCATCAGCACCAGCGTCTCGGCAAGGCGGGCGATCTCCTCGATCGAATGGGAGATGTAGAGGGTGGGAAGGCCGAACTCGCTGGTCAACGTCTCGATCAGCGGCAGGATCTCCGCCTTCCGCGCGTCATCGAGGCTGGAAAGCGGCTCGTCCATGATCAGCATCTCGGGGTTGCTGAGGATCGCCCGGCCGATGGCGACGCGCTGGCGCTCCCCGCCCGAGAGATCGCGGGGGCGTCGCTCAAGAAGCGCCGCGAGGCCGAGGATGTCGACCACCTTGTCGAAGGCGACCCGGCTCTCCCCGTCGCCCCGCCGTCCGGCGCCGTAGGCGAGATTGCCGCGAACGCTGTAGTGGGGGAACAGCCGATGCTCCTGAAAGATGAAGCCGATGCCGCGGCGCTCGGGCGGGATATCGACGCCTGCCGCCGCATCGAACAGCGCCTGGTCGCCCAAGCGGACATGTCCCGCATCCGGCCGGGTGAGCCCCGCGATCATTTTCGCGATCAGCGTTTTGCCGGCGCCCGACGGGCCGAAGATGGCGGTGACGCCCGCGGGCGCCTTGAATGCCGCCTCCAGCCGGAAGTCACCCAGCTTTTTTGTAAGACAAACATCCAGCATCAGCCGAGACCGATTTTCCGCGCCGTGCGCCGCGCGAGCCATTCCGAAAGGGCGATGGCGGCGAAGGCGAGCAGCACCGAGAGGAGGACGAGGCGGAGCACGGCCGCATCGCTTCCCGGCACCTGCAGCAGCGCATAGATGGCAAGCGGCAGCGTCTGCGTCTCGCCCGGGACATTGGCGACAAAGGTGATGGTCGCGCCGAACTCGCCAAGTGCGCGGGCAAAGCCGAGGGTCGCGCCGGCGAGGATGCCGGGGAGAATGAGCGGCAGGGTGATGGTGAGAAAGACAGTAAGCCGCGAGCGGCCGAGGGTCAGGGCGGCCACCTCCAGATTGCGGTCGACCGCCTCGATCGCCTGGCGGATGGCGCGGGTGATGAAGGGAAAGGCCATGACCGCCGTCGCCGCGACGACGCCCTTCCAGTTGAAGATCAGCGAGAGGCCGAACTGCTCATGGAGCCAGCCGCCGACGATCCCCCGGTTCCCGAGGGTGACGAGGAGGAAATAACCGACGACAACCGGCGGCAGCACGATCGGCAGGTGGATGACGAGGTTGAGGAGGCTTTTGCCGTAGAAATCCCGCCGCGCCAGCAACCAGGCGATGCCAAGCGCCGGCAGGAGCGAGAGACCGACGCACCAGATCGCCACTTTCAGCGAGAGGAGGATGACGTCGATTTCCTGCGGCGTGAGGCTCATTTCTTCGGCGTATCCCCGCCATACATCGTTTCGGGATCGACCACGACGTAGCTGATGATCTCGAGCGCGCCATCCTCGCGCACGCTGGTGAAAAAGCAGTTATGACGGCCCGTGTGGCAGGCGACGCCCGTCTGGTCGACGAGGAGCAGGAGCGTATCGCCGTCGCAGTCGATGCGAAAATCGATCAGCTTCTGCACATGGCCCGAGCTTTCGCCCTTGCGCCACAGTTTCCCGCGCGAGCGCGACCAGTAGCAGACCTGACGCGTTTCGAGCGTCTCCCGCACCGCGTCCGCATTCATCCACGCCATCATCAGCACCTCACCGCTGTCATGCTGCTGCGCGATGGCGGGGACGAGGCCGTTGGCATCGAAGGTGATTTTCTCAAGAATATCGCGCATCAGGGAACTCCCGATATCAGGGCGGGCCGGCACCGATTCGTAAAATTTTACCGGGTTGCGGCCCGAAGCCGGTCGAATCCGGCCGAAAGATCATCGATCAGATCGGAAACCGCTTCAAGGCCGACGTGAATGCGGATCAGCGGATCGGTATCGTCCCATTTCGTCGCCGTGCGGTAATGCGTCGGATCGGAGGGGAGAATCAGGCTCTCATACCCGCCCCAGGAGGAACCCATGCCGAACAGCTCGAGATCATCGAGGAAGGCGGCGATGGCCTTCTTCGGCACGGCCTTCAGCCGGAAGGAGAAAAGACCGGACGCGCCCAGGAAATCGCGCTTCCAGATGGCGTAACCCGGATCATCAGGGAGGGCCGGGTGCAGCACCGAATGCACCTCCGGGCGGCCCTTCAGCCATTCGGCGAGGGCGATCGCATTCTGCATATGCTGGTTGAGCCGCACAGAGAGGGTGCGAAGGCCGCGCTGCGCGAGATAAACATCATCCGGCCCCGCCGTCTGGCCGAGCATATTGGCATTAAAGATGAACGGATCCCACGATTCCTTGTTGGTGGTGACGACGCCGATCATCACATCGCTGTGGCCGACGATATATTTCGTGCCGGCCTGCACCGAGACATCGACGCCATGCTCGAACGGCTTGAAGAAGAGGGGCGAGGCCCAGGTGTTGTCCATGATCACCTTGGCGCCGCCTGCATGAGCAACCTCGGCGATGGCCGGAATATCCTGCATCTCGAAGGTGAGGGAGCCCGGCGCCTCGACATAGACGACGCGCGTCTCCGGGCGCATCAGCTCGCGGATGCCGGCGCCGATCAGCGGATCATAATAGGTGACGGCGACGCCGAAACGCTTCAGGAATTTGTCGCAGAAGCTCCGCACCGGGCCATAGACGCTGTCGGTCATCAGCACATGATCGCCGGCCTTCACGAAACCGAGGATGGCGCCCGCGCAGGCCGCCATGCCGGAGGGGAAAATCTGCGCACGGTAGCCGCCTTCGAGCATCGCGACGGCATCTTCGAGCGACCAGGTGGTCGGCGTTCCGAGGCGGCCGTAGGAGACGAGGCGCTCCCCGCCCGCGCGCGCCGCATGGGCCTTCTCGCGCGCTTCCACTGTCGGGAACAGGATGGTCGATGCATGATAGACAGGTACATTGACGATCCCGAAATTGGCCTCTGGATCGCGTCCGGCAACGACAAGTTTTGTTTCGTCTTTCATAGCTTGATCACCCTGATTTTCCTCGGATTTCCCTCATCCAGTTGCATATAGGAAGAGACTTCAAGTTTAAAGTCAAAATTTCATCTCGCGCAGGACGGGAACAGGCCGCTCTCGCGACGCCGCAAATTTTTGCGTTGACGCCGAGAACAAAACTATTATCGTCAAATAATTAGAAGGTCACGATAATTCAGATTGTGATTTTCAAATGTAACTCACGTAAACCTTCACAGGCTGAGCGAAGTCGGTAAAAGAAAGGGGTGAATTACAATGAAGATATTGAATTGGGAATATCGGACAGGGAGGTACAATTTATGAGCAAAGCGAGTTTTATTGCCGTTGCGGCGGCTGCCACTTTTATGGCCGCATCAGCGAGCGCGGCCACGCTGGATGACGTGAAGGCCAAGGGCTTCATCCAATGCGGTGTCACCACCGGCCTTGCGGGGTTTGCCGCGCCCAACAACGCTGGCCAGTGGGAAGGATTTGACGTCGATTTCTGCCGCGCCATGGCAGCGGCCATCTTCGCCGATCCGGAAAAGGTGAAATACACCCCGACCACCGCGAAGGAGCGTTTCACGGCGCTGCAATCGGGTGAAATCGACGTGCTGGCCCGGAACACGACCTGGACCTTCAGCCGTGACGTCAACCTCGGATTCGAGTTTGTCGGCGTCAACTACTATGACGGCCAGGGCTTCATGGTGAAAAAGGCGCTCGGCGTGAAATCCGGCCTTGAGCTGGACGGCGCCCGGGTCTGCGTACAGTCGGGCACGACGACCGAACTTAACCTCGCCGACTATTTCAACGCGAACAACATGAAGCTTGAGACTGTCGTCTTTGACACTGCCGACGAGGTGCGTGAGGCGTATCTGAAGGATACCTGTGACGTCTACACGACGGACCAGTCCGGCCTCTATGCGCAGCGCGCCGTGATCGCCAACCCCGATGAGCATATCATCCTGCCCGAAGTGATCTCGAAAGAGCCGCTCGGCCCGCTTGTCCGCCACGGCGACAACCAGTGGGGTGACATCGCCCGCTGGACGCTGAACGCGATGATCGAATCCGAAGAGCTGAACATCAACTCCGGCAATGTTGACCAGTTGAAGGCGGAAAGCCCGAACCCGAGCGTACAGCGTATTCTCGGCGTCAATGGTGATCTCGGGCAGGCGCTCGGCCTCACCAACGACTGGGCCTACAACATCATTAAAATGGTCGGCAACTACGGCGAAGTGTTCGAGCGCAACCTGGGTCAGGGCACCTCACTCGCCATTGAACGCGGTCTGAACGCACAGTGGAACAAGGGAGGCATCCTCTACGCACCGCCGCTGCGTTAAGGTCGATCACTGATGAGCTAGTCAGAAAGAGGGGGCACATATTCTCGGTACTGAATATGTGCCCTTTCTCGTCGCAGTAATAGCTACGCCTGGGGAGGTACAGTGTATGACCACGGATGTACAAACAACGCCGGCAAGCGTTAATATGTTCAGGGACCCGCGGGTCCGGGCCATATTTTTTCAGATACTCGTTATCGTCACCGTCGTGCTGTTTGCCTGGTATATCGCGCATAATACCGCGATCAATCTGCAAACGCGCGGCATTGCCTCGGGATTCGGGTTCCTGAGCCAGCCCGCCGGTTTCGATATCGGCATCGTTCTTTTCAAAAGCTACAGCAGCCAGACATCGACGCATATGGATGTGCTGATTATCGGCATCATCAACACGCTCGTCGTTTCCTTCGCCGGCATTGTGCTGGCGACCATCATCGGCTTCATTGTCGGCGTGCTTCGCCTCTCGAAGAACTGGGTCGTCAACAAGATCGCTTATGTCTATATCGAGGTGGTGCGCAACATTCCGCTGCTGGTGCAGCTGATGTTCTGGTATTTCGCCGTGCTGTCGGTTCTGCCGGTGGTGCGCGACAGTATTCGCATCGGCGAAAATATCTATATCAACAACCGCGGCATGAACTTCCCGGCGATCATCCCCGAGGCGGGCTTCTGGGTCATTCCGGTGGCGCTCGTTGTCGGCATTATCGCCGCCCTTTTCGTCCGCGGCTGGGCGCATCGGCGCCAGGACCGGACGGGCCAGCCGTTCCCGTCCTTCTGGGTCGGGCTGCTCCTCATTATCGCACTGCCGGTGCTCGCCGCGGTGCTCGCGGGCGTGCCCTTCACCGTCGAATATCCGATTGCAGGGCGGTTCGGCATCAATGCCGGATGGTCGCTGAAGCCGGAATTCCTCGCGCTACTGCTTGGCCTTTCGATCTATACCGGCGCCTTTATCGCCGAGATCGTGCGATCGGGCATCAACGCTGTCAGCCACGGCCAGACGGAGGCGGCGCATTCGCTGGGTCTCCGGCCCGGCATGACGACGCGGCTCGTTATCCTGCCGCAGGCGCTCCGCGTGATCGTCCCGCCGCTCACGAGCCAGTATCTGAACCTCACCAAGAACTCCTCGCTCGCCACCGCGATCGGCTATCCGGAGCTGACATCGATCTTCGCCGGAACCTCGCTGAACCAGACGGGGCAGGCGATCGAGGTGATCCTGATCGCGATGCTGTTCTATCTCAGCGTCAGCCTGCTGATCTCGATGTTCATGAACTGGTACAACAAACGAATTGCCCTGGTGGAGAGATAAGATGACCACAATCGTCAAAACCGACCGCCACCCGACCCTGCCGCCGCCGGCCAGCCAGTCCGGTATCCTCGGCTGGATGCGGGAGAATTTATTCTCAAGCCCGCTGAACATCGTGCTGACCGTGGTTGCGGTCTACATCAGCTGGGAAGCCCTGAGCTCGCTGATCTCCTACGCGATCATCGACGCCAATTTCGCCGGCACGACGCGCGAGGATTGCACCGGCAGCGGCGCCTGCTGGGTGTTTATCAAGATGCGCTTCGGGCAGATCATGTATGGCTTCTACCCGGTTGAGGAGCGCTGGCGCGTCGATGTCGGCTATGTGCTGGTCGCCATCGGGCTGTTCTTCGTCCTCTCGGACGTGGTGAAGAACAAGAAATGGCCGGCGATCTATCTCTTCGGCTTCGTGCCGGTCGCCTGCTACTTCCTGTTCTACGGCGGCGCCTTCGGGCTCCCCGTCGTCGAGACGCCGCTCTGGGGCGGGCTGTTCCTCACGCTCGTTCTCGCCTCGGTCTCGATCTTCGTTTCGCTGCCGCTCGGCATCGTGCTGGCGCTCGGGCGGCGCTCAAGCATGCCGGTGGTGCGCATGATCTGCGTCGGCTTTATCGAGTTCGTGCGCGGCGTGCCGCTGATTACCGTGCTGTTCATGGCCTCGGTGATGCTGCCGCTGTTCCTGCCCGAGGGCGTCAATTTCGACAAGCTCGTGCGGGCGCTCGTCGGCATGTCGCTCTTCGCCTCCGCCTATATGGCCGAGGTGGTGCGCGGCGGCCTGCAGGCCATCCCCAAGGGCCAGTCGGAGGCGGCGAAAAGTCTCGGCCTCGGCTACTGGCAGTCGATGGGGCTGATCATCCTGCCGCAGTCGCTGAAAATTTCCATCCCGGCCATCGTCAACACCTTCATCGGCCTGTTCAAGGATACGACGCTGGTGCTGATCATCGGCCTGCTGGATCTGCTCAGCATCGTGAAAAGCGGCACCACCGACAAGGAATGGATCGGCATGTCGCAGGAAGGATATCTGTTCGTTGCCGCGGTGTTCTGGGTTTTCTGCTTCGGCATGTCCCGTTACAGCATCTGGTTGGAGAACAAGCTCCATACCGGACATAAAAGATAGAAGGAGGGTGGATTATGAGTGATGCTGCCATGGCTGAACAATCAGGGATGAATATCGCCATCCAGATTATCGGAATGCATAAATGGTATGGCGAATTCCATGTCCTGAAAGATATCAATCTCACCGTCGAACGGGGCGAGCGGATCGTTGTGTGCGGCCCGTCGGGCTCCGGCAAATCGACAATGATCCGCTGCATCAACCGGCTGGAGGAACATCAGCAGGGGCAGATCATCGTCGAGGGGATCGAGCTTAGCAACGACGTCAAAAAGATCGACGAGATCCGCCGCGAGGTTGGGATGGTGTTCCAGCATTTCAACCTGTTCCCGCATCTCACCGTGCTGGAGAACTGCACGCTCGCGCCGATCTGGGTGCGAAAAGTCCCGAAGGCCGAGGCCGAGGCGACCGCGATGAAGTTCCTCGAGCGGGTAAAAATCCCCGAGCAGGCGCATAAATACCCCGGCCAGCTCTCGGGCGGGCAGCAGCAGCGCGTCGCCATCGCCCGCTCGCTCTGCATGAACCCGCGCATCATGCTGTTCGATGAGCCAACCTCGGCGCTCGACCCGGAAATGATCTCCGAAGTGCTCGACACCATGATCAGCCTCGCCGAAGAGGGCATGACCATGATCTGCGTGACCCATGAGATGGGCTTCGCCAAGACGGTCGCCGATCGCGTTATCTTCATGGACGCCGGCGAGATCATCGAGCAGGCCCCGCCGCAGGAATTCTTCACCAACCCGCAAAGCGACCGCACGAAGCTGTTCCTCAGCCAGATCCTCCATAACGCCTGACAAGCCTTTGTAAAAAAACTAAAAAGCCCGGTGGAAACGCCGGGTTTTTTTGATGGACTACTAATATGATAGATTGTATCAATTATAGTTAGAATATGGAAAGATATTCAAGAAACGGAATAGAAAAATGAAAATCCTGTCCTTGAGAAACAACCTTTTGCTTCTTTTGTTCCCGTTGCTCGTATCGTGTAACACAACGGGGATTATGGCCGTTTCCAAGGTGCCGCCCGCTCATGTCGATCCCGTTACCATTCCACTTTCGCAGCAATCGTCATTTGTTTTGCAGAAGGTGGTGGCTAATATCAAGCGGGGTACAATAATTGGTCACTTTCCGGCCTCAGGCAATATGGATGCGGTGGGTGTAGACGGATTCCTTTGCAACGACAGTCATTCGGGTAAATCCACCATGGAGTGGGGGGCAGGCTCCTCTGTTTTAGGGAACTGGAGCACGGAGCTTGGGGAGATTTTTTATGAAGTTTTGAATACGAATGGCTTCAATGTCGCAGGAGATCCCAGAGACTTGTTTGGTCAGAGTAGGTCAGTTTCGTCGGCGGAATATCTGGTTGGTGCCAGCATTACGAAGATAAGCAGTAATTTCTGTCAGGTTCATCATTGGTGGGATGGACGTCCGTTGGATGAGTATAGTGGAGAAATGTTTGTAGATGTGGACTGGACCGTATTCTCGACACTCACTCAAAGGGAGGTGATGAAGGTTGAAACGAGTGGGTATTACAAACAGGTTGAGCCTAAGAAAGATACAGTAATTTTGACCTTCCATAATGCTTTTGCTGGAGCCGTTGAGTCTTTTATTGCCTCGAACGAATTTAGAAAAGTGGCCTTGAAAGAGGATAGTGCAACTTCGATGTTACAGGGGTTTCAGGGAAACGCACTGCCGTTAAGCCTTCCTGTAGTTTCAGCAGATTCAATAGAGAGCAAATTAAATACTGTCCTTGCGGCAGTCGTTACTGTCCGCTCTGGGATGGGGCATGGTTCCGGATTTATTATCAATGAAGATGGATATATTTTGACGAATGCACATGTCGTGAATGAATCTTCCAAAGCAGCAATTATTTTGAATAACGGATTAGAAGTAATCGGCGACGTGATCAGGGTAAGCGAACAGCGTGATGTAGCACTCATTAAGGTTCCACTACGAATATCGGCACCTTTACCCATTCGTAAAAAACAAGCAGAACTTCTTGAGAAAATTTATGTTATAGGCAGCCCTCTTCGGGAAGGCCTTCAATCGTCAGTTACTGCAGGCATTGTGAGTGCTCATAGAAACTCGTCTGATTCTGCTACATCTTATATCCAGTCGGACGCCGCCACTTCTCCCGGTAATAGCGGTGGTCCTCTTTTAGATCAGAACGGTAATGTTATGGGCATAAGCGTTGCTAAAGTTACAGGAAAAGCGGCGGAAGGAATCAATTTGTTCATTCCTATTTTAAGTGCATTGGATGCCCTGAAAATTATCCCTCAGCAAGAGTAATGCGGCTTATTGAATTTTCCCGCTAACTTCCCCTCAACTCCCCGCTCTGATGGCGTGCCAGTAGTGAGTGTTGAGTTTGCCGATCAGCCGGTCGTGCCAGCTTGAGAGGCAGGCGCGGAGGCTGAGGCTGCCGGCGATGGTCTCGCGGTAGCACGCCTCAAAATGCGCGGCTGCGCCGGCCTTGGCGCTTGCCGGCATTGCAGCGTGGGCGGCGATGCCCGGGTAGGCGTCACGGACGGCGGCGCGTTCCGCATCGCTCGCCCGGCCGCGCTCGGGCAGGCGGTTGATGGCCTGGCTGAGCAGTTCCGCCTCAGCGCGGGGATCGCCCGCCTCCTCGACATAGAGCTTTGCGAGCGCGCGGTTCGGGCCGGTCGCAAGCTCGATATCCGCATCCGTCTGCGGCCGCCGGTCATTTCTTATGGGAAGCGGGACGAGCGAGAGATTTTCCGGCACTTTCAGGCTGACCTCCAGGGGGCCATATTTCTTCAGCTCCTGCGCGCGGAAGGCGACGCGGACGGCGTTATGGCCGCGCGCGGCGGTGATTGTTACGGGAAGGTGCGCGAGCGAGATTTCCTGCCCCGTTTCGGTCAGGCCGGTGATCTCGAAAAACCGTTCCCCATGCACGTAATAGCCCGCGCCGGGATTGGGCGAGGCGCGCTCCTCCTGCAGGCAGATGGTGGTCAGCTCGACCCGGCATTCGCCCGCTTCGCACGTGAGGGGGAGTGGCAGCTCCGTCGCCGCAACGGCAAGGATCTGCGGCGCGGCGAGGGCAGGGGCCGCCAAACTGGCCCCGATCAGCGCGAGCGGATAGAAGAGATAGCGAGAGACGGCGGCAGTGCGCATGGGATAGTCCTCCCGTCCGAGAATGTCCTGAATTAGTATATTCTCATATAGGGCGGCGGTCAATTTCCGCCAAGCGGGAGGAGCCGCCGCCCCGCGCCGTCCCCTTGCGCAGAATGCGGCTCACAGATCGGGGAGCGGTTCGATTTCGATGTGGCGCTGGCGGATCGGCTTGAAGCCGGCGTGCTGATACATCAGCAGCGCCTTAGGGTGGTCGAGGGTGCAGGTGTTGACGGTGAGGCGCGCCGGCCCTTTCGACCAGGCGAGGTCGACGATGTTATCGAGCAGCCACGGCCCGAGGCCCATGCCGATAAATTCCGGCAAAATGCCGAAATAGGCGAGATCGATCACGTCCGGCATGTCTTCGGTATTGATCTCGGCAAAGCCCGCCGGAACGCCGCGCAAGTAGAGCACGTAAATCTCCGTCGCCGCGGCGTTGATGATGCGGTCGAGCTCGACATCGGACATGTTGCGCCGGTCCATCCAGCCCCAGTCGCGCCCCGTCGTGTTATAGAGGAAGCGATAGAAAGAGAGCGTCGGCGCTTCGGCGCGGATCACCGCATGCGACATCGCGGGCGGCGGCGGCGCCGGCGTCGCGGCTTTCTCGCGCATCTCAAGGAAGGTGACGGTGACCGGCCAGAGACCTTCTTCCGTCGGCTGGGGTGGGCGTTTGATCGGCATCGGCTTATCCGGTCGCGACGGGCAGGCTCTCGTCCTTCGCCCATTCGGTCCAGGATCCATCATAGACCGCGACCCGCTTGTGGCCGAGGAGGTGCAGGCCGAAGGCAAGCACGCAGGCGGAAATGCCGGAGCCGCAGGTGGTGATGACCGGCGCTTTCAGATCGATCCCCGCCTTCTCATAGGCGGCCTGCAGCGCGGGCGCGTCCAGAAGGGTGCCGTCCGGCTTGAAGAGATCGGTAAAGGGCAGGTTTTTCGAGCCCGGGATGCGGCCGCCGCGAAGCCCCTCGCGCGGCTCCGGCTCGGTGCCTGTAAAGCGGCCCGGCGAGCGGGCGTCCAGCACCTGCTCGCGCGCCGTCTCGATATTGCGTGCGACCTGATCCTTCTCGCGCAGCAGGAAGCTGTTGATGCGCGCGGTGAAATGCCGCTCCGTCGGCAGCACCGGGGTATCCTCGACCGGTCGCCCTTCTGCGATCCACTTCGGCAGGCCGCCGTCCAGCACCGCGACATCCTGATGGCCGAACAGGCGCAGCATCCACCATGCGCGGGTCGCGCTCACCGTTCCGTTGGTGTCATAGATGATGATGCGGTTGCCATCGCCAAGGCCGAGCTTGCGCATGCGGCTTGAGAATTTCTCCGGGCTCGGCACCATATGCGGCAGCGGGTTGTCGAGATCGGCAATCTCGTCGATATCGAAGAACACCGCCCCCGGGATATGCGCCGCGTCATATTCGGCGCGCGGGTTGCGCTTTGTCGCCGGCATATGCCAGGAGGCATCGACGATGCGGACGTCGGGCGCGCGCATATAGTCGGCAAGCTGCTGCGTGGAGACGAGAGAAGCTGAATTCACATAAGCCATATTTTCAAATCACCTTGAATATAAACATCGCTGCGGCCGGGCCCGTCAGGCCTCGTCCGCAAATTCCAGCGAGACGCGGCGGTTCTGCCGCCCCTTCTTTTCAATTTTCCTAACCCGGACCGCGCCGATTTCCGATGTGTTGCGCACATGCGTCCCGCCGCAGGGCTGCAGGTCAATCTCGCCAACGCGGATCAGCCGGACGCGCCCGGCGCCGCGCGGCGGCTGCACGGACATGGTTTTCACCAGCTCCGGGCGGGCATCGAGCTCGGCATCGGTGATCCAGTCGCTGCCGACCGGGTGGCTGCCGGCGATCAGCGCATTGAGCTTTTCCGTAATCTCGTCCTTGTCGAGCACGGCCTCGGGGATATCGAAATCGAGCCGCCCCTTGCCGTCGGAGACCTGCCCGCCCGTGACGGGGTAGGGCAGCACCGCCGACAAGATATGCAGGCAGCTATGCATGCGCATATAGCGATAGCGCACATCCCAGTTGATTTCCGCCGTCACCTCCGATCCCGCCTCCGGCAGAACGTCCGCACTTGCCGGGACGTGAATAATCTCGTCAGGCGTGTCGCCCTTGACCGTGGTGGCAATCGTGATGCGCTGGCCATCGCCGAGGGTCAGCCAGCCGCTGTCGCCCGGCTGCCCGCCGCCGGTCGGGTAAAACACCGTCCGGTCGAGCAGGATGCCGCCGCGTTCCGTCACGCCTGTCACCCGCGCCGCCGTCCGGGTCAGATAGGCGTCGTCGCGAAACAGGGCTGTCGTCATGATAAAACTCCGGGTCGTAATCAATCGCCGGTAAGCCAGGGGGCAACCGGCAGGTTCTTTTTCCGAAGCATATCAATGTCCATCAGTTTGCTAAAGTACTTTTGCGCCGTATCACAGAGAACGGTCACAATCGTATGGCCGGGGCCCATTTCCTTCGCCATGCGGATCGCCCCTGCGACGTTGATCCCGGTCGAGAGGCCGAGCTGCAACCCTTCATGGATATTGAGATCATAGAGCGTGTTGAGCGCCTCAACATCGTCGATCTGGTAGGGGAAGTCAACGTCAAGCCCTTCGAGATTGGCGGTGATGCGGCCCTGGCCGATCCCTTCGGTGATGGAATCGCCGTGCGATTTGAGCTCGCCCGTGGTGTAATAGCTGTAAAGCGCCGCACCCAAAGGATCGGCGAGGCCGATCTTGATATCGGGATTGCGTTCTCTCAGGGCGAGGGCGACGCCGGCGAGGGTGCCGCCGCTCCCCACCGCGCAGATAAAGCCATCCACCTTGCCATCGGTCTGGTTCCAGATTTCCGGCCCCGTGGTGTCGATATGGCCCTGCCGGTTGGCGACATTGTCGAACTGGTTGGCCCAGATGGCGCCGCCCGGATGGGTTTTCGCCAGCTCTTCCGCGAGCCGGCCGGAATAGCGGATATAGTTGTCCGGGTCGCGATAGGGCTTCGCCGGGACAAGGCGCAGGTCCGCGCCGCAATAGCGCAGCAGCGCCTTTTTCTCGTCCGTCTGCGTTTCCGGCATGACGATCACGGTCTTGTAGCCGCGCGCATTGGCGACCAGCGCAAGGCCAATGCCGGTGTTGCCCGCCGTCCCCTCGACGATCAGCCCGCCGGGCCGGAGCAGGCCCTTCGCCTCGGCATCCTTGACGATGGCGAGCGCCGCGCGGTCTTTCACCGAGCCGCCGGGATTGAGGAATTCGGCCTTTCCGTAGATGTCGCAGCCGGTGACTTCCGAGGCGGCGGTGAGGCGGATGAGCGGCGTGTTGCCGATGCTGTCGATAAAGTTCTTGCGGATTTCCATGGCGAGATGTGGTTCTTTCTAATTCCCATTGTATTCCTGTTAATCTGGCAATTTGCCGCGCGCCAGTCAAGCGCGGAGGCAAAATATAACGCATACGAACGGATTTTTCCGGCGGGGAATTTTCTCGAATGGTGCAACCGTGGATTGACGAACAAACATGCTTGTTTTATAATATAACCAGCATTTATAAATTTTCGTAGCGCAATTATTATTGTTAATGATCATTAACGATCTTTTTTCCGCCCTCACCATCTCCGGCCTGAGGCGGCGTCCCGGACCCTGCCGCGCGGGGGCGCGGCGCCTTTAACGACGTCGTGCCGCATGTTGTGCGCGGCTGACGCCGTCACTCCAACCACCACCGAATGAGAGGTAACATGACATCTGACAGTATTGATACCCGTCGTATGCGGGGGACATCCGCGGCCAAGAAAGGCGTGCCGGGCGCGCCGCCGCAAGGCGCCCGGCAACAGCATCCCGAGCCGGGGCAGAAAACCCCGGGCTTTCGGCCCGATCCGCGGGGCTGCGGAGGGGCGGCGCGCAGCGTCCCGGCCGATGCCCCGACGGGAGCGGGCGAGGCGCGGCAGGCGCGGCAGAAGCGGGCGCAGGCCAGCGGTTTCCGGCTTGACCTCAGCGCCGACCAGCTCCGCGCCGCCGATATGATCATGCGCGGCTTTCATCTTCGCACCGACGGGCTCGGCATGCGCACGCAAAGCTACGGCTGGCAGCCGCGCGGCAGCGGCGGCGGAAACGAGCGCTGGGAGAGCGAGGTGATGCGGCGCTTTCTCGGCTGGGCGGTGCGGGCGCAGGGCGAGGGGCTTTCCGTCGCTGCCGCCCTCGATGTGATCGTGTTCGGCAAGAGCTGCCGGCAGGTCGATCGCGAGCGGCGGCGGCGCGCCGGCTTTGCCCGCGACAATCTGCTGGGCAGCCTCGATCTCTATCTCCAACTCTGAAAAAAACACCTTAAGATAGAAAATTATTGACATGTGGGGATCATTGCTTTAACATTATTCCCATGGTCGAGAAATGGGCCCGCAGGAAAGTGAAATTTCCGGCGGGCTTTTTTTATTGTTTATGATTTATCAGCATAAATAATAAAATACGACGCAACTCTAATCAATTACCTGACATGTAAACCCTCTTGAAAGCGCGAAGGAAAGGTCGCGCCGCCTCTGTTCGTCCTGTCGGGATACACTCGTATAAGACGAAATTTATAAAATTTTACGTAAATGAGAAAGGAGCTAAATGAGCACTATCGAGCTGATCAAATCCGCGCTTTCCAACAAGATCTGGCGCCGTTCGCTCGCGCTTCCACTGCTCGAGGAGATCAAGCAGGCGGGACGGATCAACGATATCGTCGCGCTGCTGGGGTCGGTCTTCCTGAAGAAAGAGGAGGAGACGGTGCGCCGCTTCATCGCCGATGTGTTCGCCGGTGAAATCCTGGCCATTGCCGATAATGACGGAGCGGGGGACACGGCGTGCCGCGAAGATGTCACCCGCTCGAAACTTCGCATCGATACGCGCAAATGGCTGATGGCGCATTTCGCGCCGGCGCAATATGGCGACGGGGCGATGGCCGACCGGGCGGGCCGGCGCAACCTGATCGCACCGCAACTCTACCTGCCTGAAAATGGCCGCGATTAGACCGCAGGCCGGGCCGCAGGAGCGCTTCCTCGGCACCGCCGCCGATATCGCCATCTATGGCGGCGCGGCGGGCGGGGGGAAAAGCTTCGCGCTGCTGATGGAGCCGCTCCGCCATATGATGCGGCCGGACTTCAAGGCGGTGATCTTCCGCCGCACCGCGAAGCAGGTGAAAAACGAGGGTGGCCTCTGGGATGCCTCACTCGCGCTTTATGGCGCGGTTGGCGGCACGCCGAAGGAGAGCGAGCTTGCCTGGAAGTTCGAGGGCGGCGGCTCGATCAGCTTCGCGCATCTGGAGCATGAGAAGAACAAGCTCGACTGGCAGGGGACGGAGCTCGCCTTCATCGGCTTCGATGAGCTGACGCATTTCAGCGAGTCGCAGTTTTTCTATCTCCTCAGCCGCAACCGTTCGACCGGCGCGGCGCGGCCTTATGTGCGGGCGACCTGCAACCCGGATGCGGATAGCTGGGTCGCCGATCTGATCCGGTGGTGGATCGATCCCGAGACGGGCTATCCGATTGCTGACCGCTCGGGCGTCCTCCGCTGGTTCATCCGCGATGAGGAGGCGCTGATCT
The DNA here is from genome assembly GCF_036844445.1 of Sneathiella sp. Classification (GTDB taxonomy): domain Bacteria; phylum Pseudomonadota; class Alphaproteobacteria; order Sneathiellales; family Sneathiellaceae; genus Sneathiella. The sequence continues at coordinate 302,541 of NZ_DAIUFV010000003.1, forward strand.
GGGGCGATGAGAAAGACGCGCTCGAAGCGGCGCACCCCGGGCGAATCGCCAAATCGCTCACCTTTATCGCCGCCTCCATCGAGGATAACCGCATCCTGATGGCGCGCGATCCGGGCTACCGCGCCAATCTGCTGGCGCTCGCCACCGTCGATCGCGAGCGGCTGCTTTTTGGCAACTGGAAGATCCGCCCGGCGGCCGGCGCCTATTTCCGCCGCGGCTGGTTCCCCGTGGTTGCGGCGGCGCCGGCGGCGGCGCGGCGGGTGCGCGGCTGGGACCTTGCGGCGGGCGCGGCGGACGGGGGCGGCCAGCCGGACTGGACGGCGGGCGTGCGCATTGCCCGCGATCCGCAAGGCATATTCTATATCGAACATGTCGAGCGGCTGCGGGGCACGCCCAACGAGGTCGACCGCGCGATCTTCAACCTGGCGAGCAGCGACGGGCGCGAGACGCTGATCGCGCTGCCGCAGGATCCGGGGCAGGCGGGCAAGGCGCAAGCGCAGGCGCTGGCCCGGCTGCTCGCCGGTTTTCGCCTTCGCAGCCAGCCGGTGACGGGCAGCAAGGTCGTCCGCGCCATGCCTTTTTCCTCGCAATGCGAGGCGGGCAATGTGCGGCTCGTCGCGGGGCCGTGGAACGCGGGCTTTTTGAATGAGCTGGAGAATTTCCCGACCGGTCGTCACGACGATCAGGTTGATGCGGCGTGTGAAGCCTTTCATGCGCTCACCGATGTCAGTCAGAAATTGCAACAGGATATGTATTCATGAACGATCCGTCTCTCCCCTCCCGGCTCTATGAGGCGATGGCCGCGCGCTGGGCGCTGCCGCAGGCGCTGATGGGCGGCACCCTCGCGATGCGGGCGGCGGGCGCGCGCTACCTGCCGCGCCACCCGGCGGAAAATGCCGCCGTCTATGCCGAGCGGGCGCGCCGCGCGGTACTGCGCAATTACTTCCGCCGCACCGTCAGCAAGCTCACCGGCCGCGTCTTTGCCGAGCCGCTCGCCTTCTCAAGTGATATGCCGGAGGAGCTGGAGGCGCTCTTTCGCAATGTCGATCTGATGGGCCGCGGCCTCAATGTCTTTGCCCGCGACTGGTTCGAGGATGCGCTCGTCTCTGGCCTCTCGCATGTGCTGGTGGATTTTCCGGCCGGCAGCGAGGCCGCCTCACTCGCCGAGGAGCGCGAGCGGGGCATGCGGCCCTATCTCGTTCATATCCGCGCCGATCAGCTCATCGCCGCGCAGTGGGACGGCCACGGGCGGGAGCGGCTGCTGACGCAAATCCGCATCCGCGAGCGCGGTCTTGCCTGGCACGGCTTCGCGGAGCGCGAGGAGGAGCGCATCCGCGTCATCGAGCCCGATCACTGGCGGCTCTACCGCGCCGATGACAAGGGCAAATGGCAGGAGATCGCGGCCGGCGACAACACGCTCGGCCGCATTCCGCTGGTGACGCTCTATACGGCGCGAAAAGGCTTCCTGCAGGCCGAGCCGCCGCTCGAGGATCTCGCCTTTCTCAATCTTGAACATTACCAGATCCGCTCCGATCAGCGGAACGCGCTGAATGTGGCGTCCTTCCCGATCCTGGCGGCGAGCGGCTACAACCCCGAGATTGACGGCCCCATCGAGGTCGGCCCCAACAAGGTGCTGACGACGAGCGAGAGCGACGGGCGCTATTACTATGTGGAGAGCAGCGGCGCGGCGCTGGAGGCGGGGGCGCGCGAGCTTGAGGCGCTTGAAAAAGCGATGCTGCTTTTCGGCCTGCAGTTTGAAGCGCCGAAGCAGATGGAGACGGCGACGGGCCGCGCGCTCGATGCCGCTGATGCGCTCTCGCCGCTCTCGGCCATGGCGATGAATCTGGAGGACAGCCTGAACGCGCTGCTGCGCCTTCTCGCCGACTGGCTCGATATCGCCCATCCCGGCAGCATCGCGGTGAGTTCCAAGGCGGGCGCCGGGCGTGGCCAGAGCGAGGATCTCAGCTTCCTGCTGGAAGCGCGAAAACTTGGCGATATCACGCCGGACGAACTCCTGCGCGAGGCGCGAACGCGCGGCCTGCTGACCGACAGCCTGAAGGCCAACGCCGCCGAATGACGCCTGTCACCGCATTTCCTGTCAACAAGGCCCCGGGAAGGGGCTTTTTTTATGAGGTAACCGATGTTTGATTTTCCCCTCCATGTGGCGGCGCTGGATGACGTGCCGGAATGCTATCGCGGCCTCTACCAGCCGGGCGAAGAGGCGGCGGCGCCCTTCGCGCTCGATCCCCAGCTTGCCGAAAAGCTCGATGTTTCGGGCCTCGTCTCGGCGCTCGAGAAAGAGCGCGGCGCGGCCCAAGGCTTTGAAAAAGAGCTGAAAGCCTGGCGCAGCCTCGGCCCCGACCCCGATACAGCGCGCACCGCCATCAGCAGCGCGCTCAGCACCGCCTTCGAGGAGCGGCTCGCCCTCAAGGACGCGGAAATCGCCGCGCTCGCCGCCGAGAACGGCGCGTTTCTCATCGAGACGCGGGCGACGGAGGCCATTTTGAAGGCGGGCGGCAGTGTCGAATTGCTGATGCCGCATATCCGCGCCGCCGTCAGGCTGGAGGCGGCGGCGGTGGGCGGGCGGCCCGCGATCCGTATCCTCGGGGCGGACGGCGCGGTGCGCAGCGATGCGGACGGCGCGCCGCTCACCCTTGAAGCGCTGGTCAGCGAGATGCGGAACTCTCCCGTTTTCGCCCGCGCCTTCGCGCCGACCGGCCACCGCGGCAGCGGCATGGATCCGGGCGGCCTCATTCCCGGCCGCGGCGTTGTCAGCGGCCATCACCCCGGGGCGCTCAACGCCCGCCTCGAAGATATCGCGCGCGGCAGGGTGACTGTCGCGCTCTAGGCAAAGCCCGCGGGATGCGGCAGCGGTCCGGGACGGGCCGCCCACTCTCACACTCAACCCCTCTTTCTGGAGATAACCTATGCCAAATGATATTTCGGCCGCGATGCCGAAGATTCTCGCGCGCGGGCTGATGGCCCTTCGCGAGCAGACCGTGATGCCGCGCCTTGTAAACGGCGATTTCAGCGCCGAGGCGGCGCAGAAGGGCGACACCATCGATATTATCCTGCCGTCCGACCTCACGGCGACGGACGTAACCCCGGCGGTGACGGCGCCGACGCCGACCAGCTCGACGCTCGAGAAAGTGCAGATCGAGCTCAATCACTGGAAAAAAGCCGATTTCTATCTCACCGACAAGGAGATGATGGAGGTCGATGCGCGCGACAGCTTCATGCCGGTGCAGGCAAGCGCCGCCATCCGCGCCCTTGCCAATGCCGTCAACCAGTCGATCCATGCCGAATATAAAGGCATCTACGGGCTTGTCGGCACGCCGGGGTCGACGCCGTTTGACAGCGACGCCTCCGTTGCGACGGCGGCGCGCAAGCTCTTGATGCAGCAGAAGGCGCCGAAGGAGAACCGCTATGGCGTGCTCGATTTTGATGCGGAATCGAACGCGCTCGACCTTGCCGCCTTCGCCGACGCCAATCAGGCCGGCAGCAGCTCGGTCAAGATCGAAGGCGAGATCGGCCGCAAATACGGTATCGACTGGTACAGCGACGATCATGTGGCGACCCACACGACCGGGGCCACGGGCACGCCGCTTGTCAAGGGCGCCGGGCAGACCGGTTTGAGCCTGATCGTTGACGGCTTTACGACGAAGCCGTCGGTTGGCGATATCTTCACCATTTCGGGCGATCCGCAGCAGTATGTGGTCCTGGAGGCGAGCGATCTCGACGGCACGGAATCGGTGCTCACCATCTCGCCGGCCATCCTTGTCGCGCCGACGGATAACGATCCGCTCACCTTCGCGGCGAGCCATGTGGTCAATCTCGTCTTTAACCGCGATGCCTTCGCCTTCGCCAATCGGCCGCTGGCCCACAGCACGCAGGATCTCGGCCTTGGCAACCAGATCATGTCGATGACCGACCCGGAAACCGGCCTCTCGCTCCGCCTCGAGGTGGCGCGCCAGTACAAGCAGGTGGTCTGGGAGTTTGACATCCTCTGGGGCGTGCGGCTGGTGCGTCCGGAGCTTGCCGTGCGTCTCGCCGGTTGAGTGCGCGCCGGGGAGCGGGCGGGTCCGCTCCCCGTTTCTTTTCTCGCAACCTTTGTGCAGGAAAACTTCATGAGCTTGATAACCGAAACCGGCAGCGGGGTGGCGGGCGCGACGAGCTATGTCTCGCTCGCCGAGGCGGACGGGCATTTCGCCGCGCTTGGCCTTGATGAATGGAGCAGCGCGAGCGAAGCGGCGCGCGAGCTCGCCCTGATGCGCGCGGCGCTGCATATCGACAGCTACCAGTATCCCGGCACCGTGCTCGACTGGGATCAGGGGCTGAAATGGCCGCGGCGCGGCGCGGCGGACCGCGACGGGCGGCCGATTGCCGGGCTGCCGCATGCGCTTCGGATCGCGACGCTGGAGCTGGCGGAGATTTTCCTGCGCGAGGCGGGGCGCATTGAGGAGCGCCTGCCGATCCGCCAGAAGATCGGCCCGATCGAGATCACCTTCGCCGCGGGCAGGACGCGCCTCAGCTTCGTCTTTCGCCTGCTCGCCCAGATCGGCGCCAGGGGCGTCGGCGGCGATACGGTGCGGGGGTGAGGATGCGAAAGGCTGATATCACGCGCGTCATCGCGGAGCTTTTTGACGCCATCGGCGAATTTGCCACTGCGGCCAAGCTCCGCCGCAAGACGGCCGGGGCGTATGCGCCGGGCGCCGCCGCGGCGGAGACGGTGAGCGAAACCCTGATCCGCGCCGTCCCCATCGCCCGGCCGCTCAGGGCCGGCGACAATGCCGCCTCGGCGCTGCTTGATCCGCCGCATCGCTATGCGCTTATTGAATGCGCGAGCCTCACCCCGCGCGCCGGCGACGAGATCGAGATCGGCGGGGTGCGCTTCACGCTGCTTCAGGTCGCCGCGATGGATGCGGGCGCGGGCGCGCTTTATGAGGTCACCTACCGATGAGCTATCGCAAGATCCAGGCCGCGCTCGATGCCCGGCTGTTGACCTCGAACGAGACCCAGATCGCCTTTCCCGGACGCCCCTACCGTCCCGCGCATGGGGCGGCCTATGTGGCGGTGGAATTTCGCCCCGCGTCCGTGGAGGCGATCTTTCTCGGGCCCGGCGCGCCGGAGCTTCACCGCGGCCTCTACCGGCTCACCCTGCATGATCCCGATGCGGTCGCGGCGGAGAGCCGGGTGGACGCGCTCCGCAGTCACTTCAACCGCGGCCGCATTCTCACCTTCGAGAGCCTCGACGTGCATCTTGAGGGGGCCTCCATGGCGGCGGCGGAGGGCGATCTTCGCCGCACCGCCGTGCGGCTCGATATTTCCTGGCGCAGCTATTTTTAAGGAGTGAATGTTATGACCTTCGCGACCGGAGCCCGCCACGGGCTCAGCTTTACCGCCGAGGAGACGTTCGGCGTAACGCCGGAGACGCCGTCGCTGACAGCGCTTCGCCATACCGCCTGCAGCCTCGGCCTTGAGAAAAGACTGCTGGAGAGCGAGGAGATCCGCGCCGACCGGCAGATTGCGCATCTGCTGCACGGGCAGATCTCGGTCTCGGGCGATATCGACGTCGAGCTCGGCTACGGCGCGTTCGATGCGCTGCTTGCCGCGCTGATGCAGTCGGACTGGGATGACAATGTGCTGAAGGCCGGATCGAGCCAGCCGAGCTTCACCTTCGAGCGCGGCTTTCACGATATCGGCGCCTATCAGCGCTTCACCGGCTGCGTCGTCAACCGCCTGCGCCTTACGGTGCGGCCCGAGCGGCTGATTGCGGCAAAATTCCAGATCCTCGGCCAGGCGATGAGCCTTGCCGAAAGCCCGCTCGATGCGGCGGTGGCGGCGGCAGCACTGCATGATCCGATGGCGGGCTTCAAGGGCCTGATCAAGGAGGGCGGAGCCGATATCGGCATCGTTGTCGGGGTTGATCTTGATATCGACAACGAACTGGAGGCAGCCTTCACCCTCGGCACTGCGGGCGCGGCCGATATCCTCGCCGGCGCATCGCGCATCGGCGGCGAGATGACCTGCTATTTCGATGACGCATTACTGCTCGCGAAATTTGTGAATTCCGAGGAAAGCAGCCTTGATCTCACCTTCGAGGGCGCGGGCGGATCGCTCGCCTTTTCGCTGCCGCGCATTGTCTATACGGGCGGCGGCGCGCCCGCGCTTGGCGCCGGGCCGGTGACGCTGACGCTGCCCTTCAGCGCGCTTTATGACGCGGCGGCGGAAAGCAATCTGGTGGTGACCCGCACGCCTGAGGCGGCATGATGAGCCGGGCCGTCTTTGATGTCGCCGCCTTCGATCTGAAGGCGCGGGCCGAGGCGGGCGCGCCGCTTACCCTTCGCCATCCGAAAACCGGCGAGCCGCTGCCCGCCGTCATCTGGCTGCAGGGCGAGGATGCGGAGAATTACCGCCGCACGCTCCGCGCCCAGATCGACCGGCAGATCATGGAGCGCAAGCTGGAGCTGACCGCCGCCGAGATGGAGGAGCGGCTGGTCGAGCGGCTCGCGGCGATCACGCTCAAATTCGAGAATATCGAGAAGGACGGCCGCCCGCTCGAGGCGAGCGAGGAAACGGCGCGGGCGCTTTATCGCGGCCATCTCTGGATCCGCGAACAGGTCGCCGCGTTTGTGGAGGAGCGGGCCAATTTTTTGCCCTGAGCGCCGCGCGGCTGATGGCGTTCGCGGCGCACCAGCTCTGGCTCAATGCCCCGGTCGGCCCCGCTATCACGCGGGCCGAAGCGCTGGCGGCGGTCGCAAAAGCCCGCGGCGGGGCACTTTTAAACGATGGGCCGCCGCTGCCGGGGGCGCTCGCTCATGTCTGGCGCTGGTTCGCCGCGCTTGCCTTCTGCTACGGCGAGGCGGCGCCCGGCCGGCCGGCCGAGATTGCGGCGGATGTCGCGGCGCTCACCGGGATAGGCCCGACGGGCTTTGAGACGGACCTGCTGCTCCGCCTTTTCGCCCTCCGGCGGCGGGCGGGCGCGGAGACAACAAACGGGATAGGGAATGATGATGACGGAAACGGGGATAGCAGGGCTTGACGGCGCGCTGGGGCAGCTCGGCCGGCAGGCCGGCAAAGCCGAACGCGAGGCGCGGGCGCTCCTTCGCACCATGACGGAGCTTCAGAAAGTCTCACGCGGGACGGCGCGCGCCGGCGCGCCAGGCGGCGGGCTTGGGGGTCAGCTTGCCGCGACGCTCGCCGCGGCGCGGCGGGATATGAGCGGTCTCAAGCAGATGGGCGCCGAGATTGCGGGCGGGCTTGACCGCGCCTTCGCCAAAGCGTTCGAGCGGTTTATCGTCTCGGGCCGCGATGCGCGCGCTGTCCTTAAAGGGCTGGAAGCTGACCTTCTTCGCATGGGCACGCGCGCGGCGTTCCGCTCGCTCGGCAATGGCGGCGGCAACGGGCAGGCGGGTGCGCTCGGCAGCCTTTTCAGCGGGATGTTTTCAGGCCAGAGCGGTGCGGCATCGCTGCTTCGCCTCATTCCGGGCTTTGCAAGCGGCGGCGAGTTCACCGTTGGCGGCGCGGCCGGGGCGGACAGGAACCTCGTGCCGCTCCGCCTGACGCGCGGGGAGCGGGTGACGGTGGAGACGCCGGCGCAGGCCCGCCGCCGCGATCAGGCGGGATCCATGACGCCGGCACTTCATATGACGTTCAACATCACCACGCCCGATGCGGCGAGCTTTCGCCTCAGCCAGACGCAGATCCAGGGCGAGGCGCTCCGTCAGGCGCAGCGGGCGCTCAAAAGGAACGGTTGATCATGAGCTTTCACGAAGTGAGATTTCCGACCCGCATCTCCTACGGCGCGATCGGCGGCCCGCGCTTTTCGACAACGGTGCAGGTGCTGAATTCCGGCTATGAGCAGCGCAACATCAACTGGGCCGAGGCGCGGCGCGAATACAGCTTTGATATCAGCCCGAGCCGCGGCGCGGAATGGACCGCGGTTCTTGATTTCTTTCACGCCCGCCGCGGCCGCGCCTATGGCTTCCGGCTGAAGGATTTCGGCGATTTCGTGATGCCCGTGCAGGCAATCGCGACGGGCGACGGGACGGCGACGGCGTTCCAGATCGTCAAACGCTACGGTGATCCCGAGGACCTCGCGCCGGCCTACTCCCGCCCGCTTCGCAAAATCGTCGCCGGCACGGTGAGCGTCGCGCTGGGTGAGACGCCGCTCGAGACGGGCTGGAGCGTCGATGTGACGACCGGCATTCTGACGTTCGAGAGCGCGCCCGCCGATGGCGCCGTCATCAATGTCGCCTGCGAGTTCGATGTGCCGGTCCGCTTTGATACCGATCTCATGCAGGCGGCCATTCCCGGCCCCGATATTCATCACTGGCAGAATGTCAAACTGGTGGAGATACGCCTATGAAAACCCTTGGCAGCGCGCTCGATGCGCATATCGCGGGCGAGGTGACGAGCCTTGCCACCTGCTGGAGCCTCAAGCGGCGCGACGGCACGGAGATGTTTTTCACCGATTTCGACCGCGATCTCGAGGTGGAGGGCGACATCTATCTCGCCGCGAGCGGCTATTCGCGCTCAGCCATCGCCAGCACCAGCCGTTTCAGCGTCGATAATCTCGATCTCATCGGGCATCTCAGCCACGCGGCGATCACCGAGGAGGATCTTCTCGCCGGGCGCTATGATTTTGCCGAGATGCGCATCTTCATGGTCAACTGGCAGGACCCCGGCATGGGCAAAATCCCGCTCCGGCGCGGCTGGATCGGCGAGGTCACCATGCGCGACGGCGCCTTTGCGGCGGAGCTGCGCGGCCTCGCGCAGGGCCTTCTCTATGAGATCGGCGCGCTCTACAGCCCGCTTTGCCCCGCCGATCTCGGCGACAGCGCCTGCGGCGTCGATATCGAGGCGCTGACGACGAGCGACACGGTGGCCACGGTCACCTCGCGCGCAGAATTCACTTTAACCGGTTATGACGGCGCAGACGGGATACTCACCGGCGGCCTGCTCCGCTTCCTCAGCGGCGAGAACGCCGGATTTGCGCATGAAATCCAGGGCTGGGAGCAGGCGACGAAGACGCTGACCCTCTTTCTCGCCGCGCCCTTTGCGGTTGCGCCCGGCGATGAGGTGAGCGTCGTTCCCGGCTGTGACAAGCGCTTCGCCACCTGCCGCGAGAAATTCGCCAATCACGTCAATTTTCGCGGCCATCCGCATATTCCGGGGACCGATGCCCTGATCGGCGGCGCGCATGGTTGACCGGCGCGCCATTCTTGCCGCCGCGCGGCGCCGCCTCGGCACAAGATGGGTGCATCAGGGGCGGAGCGCGGCCGGGCTCGACTGCGTCGGGCTGATCATCGTGATCGCGCGCGAGATCGGCTTTGCGCCCAAAGATGTCGCGGGATACGCGCGCCGGCAGGACGGGCGGATGCTGCTCTCCCGTCTTCATGACCAGCTTCAGCTTTCATCCCTAACTGAATGGCAGGATGGAGATATCGGCGTTTTTCGGGAGGCCGGATTTCCGATCCATCTCGGTATCCTCGCGCGCGATGGCGATGTGCCGACGGTGATCCACGCCCATGCCGGCCGCCGCCGCGTGGTGGAGGAAGCGCTTGGGTCCTACGGCGCGCCGTTTCTTGTTTTCTCCTTCCCCGGCGGAGAGGGCTGATGGCGACGCTGGCATTCGGCATTGCGGGCGCGGGGCTTGGCGCGATGACCGGGATCGGCGCGGGCGCGGGCTGGCTCGTCGGCACGACGCTCGGCCGTCTGCTCTTTCCCGAGGAGGGGGGAGGCCACGCCGCGCCGCTCAGCGATCTCAACGTCACCGGCGCGCGCTACGGCGCGATGATCCCGCGGCTCTACGGCACCATGCGACTTGGCGGCAATATCATCTGGGCATCCGGTCTTCGGGCCGAGGCGGTGACCAGCGGCGGCGGCGGCAAGGGCGGCGCGGGCGCGCCCGAGACGACGGGCTATGCCTACTATGCGAGCTTCGCCGTCGCCATCTGCGAGGGGGAGGTAAGCCGCCTGCTGAAAATCTGGGCCGACGGGCAGGTGATTTATGATGCCGGCGCGGCGGGCGCGGTGATTGCGCCGGGCGTGCGCTTTCGCTTCTATGCGGGCGATGAGGCGCAGCTTCCCGACAGCATCATGGAGGCGGCGGAAGGGGCGGGCAACGTCCCCGGCTATCGCGGGCTCTGCTATCTCCTGTTCGACAATCTGCCGCTGCACAATTACGGTAATCGCCTGCCCAATATCGAGGTGATGGTCACAACAGAGCCGGTCGCGGCGCGGCCCGTACAAAGCGCCGATCTTGCCGGCATCGCGGCGAGCAGCTTCGCCTATGACGCGGCGCGCGGCCTCCTTTACAGCTATGAGGTGACGGGCGGTGTCGACCGCGTGCGCAAGATCGACGCCGCAACGCTGGAAGAGCAGGCGGTTGCGGTTGTCGGGACGGAATTTCCGCGCCTGCCGGATGCGAGCGTTGGCTTCTCGCGCGACCGGGACGGCGCTTTCTGGATCGGCACCGGCGCGGCGCTGCTTGCGGGGCGGAAGATCCACCGCGTCGATGGCGAGACGCTGCAGATTGTCGCTTCCAGCGACCTGCCGACCGGCGTCGGCGCAATCGGCCCCTCCACCGATATCCGCCTGCCGCTCGACGGCGCGGGCTTTCAGGTGGCGGGATCGCAGCAGAATTACCAGGTCGTGGTGTTCGATGCCGCGCTCGATGTCATCGCCACCATCGAAACCACCGCCCGCGTCTGCACCGGCGCGGTGACGGACCAGGATGAGGTTGCCTGGCTCGCCATGTCGGGGCGCGCAACTGGGCCGGTTTTCAGCGATCTCGATATCGTCCGCGTCAGCCTGTCGCCCGAGATGAGCCCCGCGGGCACCAGCTATCGGGTGAGTTCAGGGATTTTCACCATTCCTTCCGCGGATCTCACACCGCTCGGCGGGGGCGGGGGAGAGGCTAACAATATCACATATCTGGTGGCGTATCTTCCCGCAACGGATGAGCTTATTTTCCAGAACGCCTATCGCCTTTTCAAATGGTCGACGCGCCACCGCACTGTGACGGCCACGCGTGATGTCAGCGATCTCAGCGGCAGCCTCAGCCTTGTCGATGGCAATAACGGGATGGAGCTGGTGTTCGTGAGCGCCGGGCGCTACGCGGTTTATCTGAGCGCCGAGACCCTCGCCGAGACGGAGCGGGTTGATCTTTATGAATTCGACGGCGTTTCGGCCTCGGTCAGCGGCGTCTATGATGCCGGCAGCGACAGCCTGTTCGCCTTCAACGGGGAGTTCGGGCTGAAACGGCTTTACCTTCGCCGCGGCTCAGGCGAGGGCGCGCTGATTTCCGATATCGTCAGCGACCTGGCGCAGCTCGGCCGGCTGGAGGCGGGGGATATCGATGTCTCGAAGCTCAGCGGGCGCGTGCCGGGCTATCTCGTTGGCCGGGCGATGACCATCGCCGAGGCGCTGACACCGCTCAGCCACTATGCCTTTTTCGATGCGGTGGAGAGCGGCGATGTGCTCCGCTTCCTGCCGCGCAACCAGCCGCCCTCGGGCATCAGCATAAGCGATGGCGACATGCTCGCGCCGCCGGAGCTTCGTCGCCTGCAGGAGAGCGAGCTGCCCGAGCGGGTCTCGATCTCCTATCTCGCGGCGGATGCGGGCTACCAGATCGGCACGCAGATGGAAAAGCGGAGTTTCAAGCCCGTCGCCACCATGTTCGGGCGCAGCCAGATCGCCCGCGAGTTGCCGATGGCGCTCACCGCCGATCAGGCGCGCCGCGTCGCGCTGAACAGCCTCTATGCCGCCTGGGCGGAGCGGCAGGCGCTCTCGGCCGCCTTGCCGATCCGCTTTCTCGCGCTCGATCCCGCCGATATCATCACCGTCGAGCTTGGCTGCACGGCGGGCAGCGTGCGGCTGATGCAATCGCGCCTCGGCGCCGATCTGACGCTTGAGGCGGAGGCGGTGTCGCTCGAGCCCTTCAGCTATGAGGCGGCGCTTCCGGGCGATGGCGGCTCGGGCTACCAGCAGGTGCTGATCCGGCGGCCCGAGACGGCGGCGGAGCTGTTCCTGCTCGACCTGCCGCTGCTCCGCGATCAGGACGCGACGGCGGGCAATGGCAGCCGCTTCTATTTCGCCATTGCGTCGCGGCGGGGGGAGACGGGCGGCGCGCTCTATTCGGCCTTCGATGAGGAACGCTATGAGATCGAGGGGAGCGTCGGCGCGCCGGCTGTCTGGGGCGTCACGCTGAACGCGCTCGCGCCGACCGACCGGCCGTTTCAGACGGACCGGAGCGGCTATATCGACCTTCGCATGATCAGTGGCGAGGAAGCCCTTGAATCAGTGAGCGATTTGGCGCTCCTCAGTGGCGCGAACGCGATCCTTGTCGGGCGCGAGATCGTGCAGTTCGGCGCGGTGGGAGGGAACCCCGACGGCAGCTACCGGCTGTCGCGGCTGCTCCGCGGGCGGCGCGGCACCGAGGGCGCGGTGACGGATCACAAGGTCGGCGAGCGGGCAATCCTGCTCCGCGCGGACTGCCTCAGTGGCGGCTTCACGGCGCTCGCTTCGATCGATATGCCGCGGCGCTGGAAGGCGGTGCTGCCGGGCCAGCCGATCGAGGCGGCGGCTCCCGTCACGGCGGCGCTCTCGGGCAATGATCTGCGCCCTTACGCACCCGTGCATATCCGGGCGGCGCGCGCGGGCGGCGATCTCACCCTCTCCTGGCAGCGGCGGAGCCGTCTGGGCAGCAGTAGTCTTTCCACCTCGCCGCCGCTTGGCGAGAGAGCGGAGCGTTATGAGCTCTGCTTCGAATATGACGGCCGGCTTGTCTCCAAATTCGTTGGCGACGAGCGGGAGTTTCTCTATTCCGCGGCGGAGTTCAACGCCGATTTTGGCGCTGCCGAGGCGGAGGTTCCGCCGCTCACCCTCACCCTGTACCAGCTTTCCGAAACCATTGGCCGTGGCTTTGCCGCGACGGAGATTGTCTGATGTCTGAACTTGACCTGCCGCAGATCGCCGAGAACCAGGCGCTCGCCCATATCACCTCGAACGATGCCGATGCGGCGCTTGAAGCGGCGCTTTGCGATGAGATGACGGGGCATGATCCGACCGCGGGCAATATCACCCTGCTTGATGAGGAGTTTCGCGGCCACTGGCATCATGTGATTGCGGGCAGCCCCGCCGGCGCCTTCGATTTTATCGTGCCCGCAATCCGCCGCCCCTTCATGGTGACGAACACGACCGACGCGACGGCGACGGTCAAGACGGCAAGCGGCGCGGCGGGGCAGGTCCTTGCCGGGGAGACGCGGCTTTTCTATTGCAACGGCGCGGATGTGCTTGGCCTCTCCGACAGCAGCGCGACAGGCGGAGGCGGCGGCGCGCATGCTGGGGCGCTTCTCACCCGCAGCACCGATCAGAGCATATCCGATAACAGCAACACGGCCGTCGGCTGGGACGGGGAAGCCTATGACACGGACGGCTTTCACGACAATTCGGTCAATAACAGCCGCCTGACGGTGCCGGCGGGCGTCAGCAAAGTGATCCTGTCGGCGCAAATCCGCTGGGACAGCAACACGAGCGGCACGCGCGAGATCCTGCTGCACAAGAACGGCTCGGCGAGTTTCGATGGCCGGCCGTTTCAGCATATCGAGGCGCAATCGGGCCGGACGGTGCAGGGCTTCGTCTCGCCCGTTCTTAGCGTGACGCCCGGCGATTATTTCGAGCTCATCGCCTGGCAGGACAGCGGCGGCGCGCGCAATGTTGAAGCCCACGCCGCCACCTGGTTCAGCCTTCAGGTGATCGCTTGAGGCGAAAAATGATGGGGAAGAGAATGAGAAATTATCTGTTTGCAGCGGCCGCAGGGGCCGCTTTTTTTATGTCTTTTGCGCCCGCCGCCTCGCCCCGCGTCACGGTCCCGGGCTGCCTGCCGCGGGCCGAGATGGGGCGGCTGCTGGCGGAAGAATATAACGAACGGCTGCGCGGTCAGGGGCTGAACAGCAATGGCCGGCTGATCGAGATCTATGTCAATCCGGTGGGCGATAGCTGGTCGCTGACGGAAACCGATCCGAGCGGGCAGAGCTGCCTGCGCGCCGCCGGGCAGTACTGGCAGATGGAGCGGGACGCGGGGCCCGAGGCGGGCGGGCAGCCGGCCGGGCTGCCGGGCGATGCGCCGGCTTTTGCGGGGCCGCGCCCATGACCACGATCGAGGAGGAAATCGCCGTCCTCAGGGTCCGCGTCGAGAATTTGCATCTCGATATGGCCGAGCTTCGCGATGACGTCAAAAGCCTCACGCTGCAGGTCAGCATGGGGCGCGGGGCGCTCAAATTCATCGGCATCACAGGAACCGCCATCGCCGCGTTAACCAGCTTTGCCGCCTGGATCGGACAGACCTTCCGACCCTTCAACCTGTAACCGATGAGGAGATGTCTGTTGCCTCTCTTGGATGCAATCGCGATGGCGGGACCGGTGATCGGCGGCGCCCTCTGGAGCGCGATGACGGGGCTCGCCTTCGGCGTGCTGGCGGCGACGCTGCTGACCGCTCTCGCCCCGGCGCGCTGGCGACGCGGACCGCTCCGCCCGCTCTTTCTCCTGCTCAACCTGCTGGCCGGGAATGTCGGCCACAACCGCAACAGGGACGATGTATGAGCCCGCTCGATGCCGCCCTTTGCGCGCGTCTTGCCTATGAGGCGGCGGGGGCGTCGCTCGCCGCCCGCTTCGGCTACAGCTATTCGGCGGTTGCGCGCGGCGATCATTTCGCCTGGATCGGGCAGCGCCGCGGCATCACGGTCGTCGCCTTTCGCGGCAGCCGGCTCAGCGGGCGGGCGGCGCGGAGTTATCGCAGCAACCTCTCGACGGATCTCATCCCGTGGAGCGGCGAGGGTCGCGTCCATGAAGGCTATTACCAGGCGCTCTGGCAGATCCTCGCCGCCGTCCAGCGCGAGCTGCGCGGCGCGGCGGGGGAGCTGGTGCTGACCGGCCATTCGATGGGCGCGGCGCTCGCCACCCTGGCCGCGCCGCTGCTGGAGGCGGAGCGCGTCCATGCCTTTGCGAGCCCGCGGCTTGGCAACCGCGCCTTCGCCGAGACCTTTCCGCGCAGCATCCGCGTCACCCGCTACGTCAATCGCTGCGACGTGCTGGCGCGCCTGCCGATCTCGGGCGAGACGCGCGGCAGCGATCCAAAGCGGCGCGAGCGCTACTGCCATGTCGGGCGAACGGTCCGCCTGCCGGGCTTCGGCCATTCCATGAGCGCCTATATCGACGGCCTGCGCCTCTGGCGGCGCGGGCCGGACAGCCATCCACCCACTGAACAGGGAGTTTGACCATGACTGCATCACGACAGGAGAGGATCCGCAACCGCACGCCGGAGCGCACGCGCGGGATCACCGATGAGCTTGCCGCCGAATATGTCGCGCTTGCCCGCGACAGCGGCCGGCGCATCGAGGAGGATGGCGAGGGCGAGAGCGAGGGGCTCATGCCGCTCCATGAAATCCTGCAGGGCTGCATCTGGCGCGATGCCGAGAGCGTGCGGCAGAAATCCGGCCTGCTGGAGGCCGAGGGCGAGGACTTCGGCCTTGCCGAGCCGGATCGCTGGAAGGAACTTGATTTCAGCACTGAACGGCGCGGCGCGCGCGGCTTTCTCGATGAAGATCCGCCGCTCTTTTCGGCGGGCGAGGAGAGGGGACGGGGCGGCGGGGCGGCCGACTAGCGCGGAATGCCTCTGCGGCGCGCCGCTAACTGGCTCGATAATCACATTCTCGTCATAGCAGGGCCACTTTTGCGGGCTAGCAACGACCATAGGAACACAGCGAATGAGAGCAATAAGAGCGACAGGCCAGGGGGCCTTGCCCGACGATGTCAGCAGAATATATATTTCACAAACCGCTCGATTTTCCACAAATTTGTGGTATAATCAGCGCCATTCTCAGCACTATAATAGTTGTTTTATTTCAACCAGTTATATTCTTGGTGCGTATCGGCGCCGAAAAATTTACTCATTGGAGACAGCAGATGTCTGTCGGATCAGAGCCTTACCGGTCACGCCTGGCTATTTTCATTCTGGCAACCCTGCTCGTCGCAGGCGCGGCGGCCCCCGCCGCCGCCAAGGCAAATCCGCTTTCCTGCGCCAATGCCCTGTCTGTACAGGAGCGCACAGACTGCCTCAAGGCGCGCCATGCCGCCCCGACCGTGCCGTCGCTCGCGCTGATGGTGACGCCCGAATCGACGCGTTTTGCGCGCATCGTGAAGGAGCAGGAGGCGGCCGCGGAAGAACAACCCCTTGAGCGGCGGAAAGAGGCCTCCATCGGCGCTTTTTCGCCGTTGCCGCTCCTTCTGTTCGGCGTGGCCATTGCCGGGCTCTTCTATCTCAGCCGCCATCGCAGCGGCTCAAGTGAGGATGACGGCTGACGCCAGGCGGGGACGCGGCGCGCCGTTATCACAAACCATCGATTATTTAAGTATTGCTTAAGTATCAAGCCGCTATGCTGGCCCGATGGAGGCTCTTTCGACGTTACGGCCGGCGGCGGCGCTGCTTGAGGCCTTTCGATTCGTTCTTGCGCATCGCTATGCCTGCCTGATCCGGGCGGTGCCGGTGATCATGATGGCGGGGCTGATCGCCTGGGCGGAGACGAATATTCTTGCCGATGCGAAATATTTCCGTCTCGTCATGAATGACATTCTCTATGCGATTTTCGCCGTCTACTGGCACCGCTACACGCTGCTCCCGAGTGAGCGGGCGGCGCGGGGTTTCGGGCTCGGCTTTGGCCTTCGGGAGATAAAATATGCCGGGGCGATGGTCGGTTTTGCGATTGTGACATATCTGCTGGCGCGAATTTATACCGCGAGCGGCGGCGGCGAGGCGCGGGCGTCGCTGCTTCTGTTCATCGCGCTGCTGCTGCTTTGCTACCTGCCGCTGATGTTCATTTTTCCGGCGATTGCGCTCGATCAGCCGATCCGCCCGCTGCGCTTTGCGCAAGTCGTGATCGACATGTTCCTGCCGCTGCTCGGCGTGCTGCTTTTGGGGCTGGTCGCGGTGGTCGGGCTCTACTGCCTGATCTATCTGCCGCTGCTTCTGCTGGTGCTGATGCAGCGGCCGGCGGCGGCGGGGCTGCTCTTTTATCTGCTCTCAAGCTATCTGATCCTGCCGTTCGTGCTGGCGGTCAGTATTTCTTTCGTCTCGCTGCTCTACCGGCAGGCGGTGGGGCGGGTGCAGGTGACGGCGACGGATGCGCCGGCGTGACATTGCCGCTTGCCCTCGGCCATGAATTTTTCTAGCGTCTATGCCGCCCCCCGGCGTTTTGCAGCGGCAGATGGGCGGATAACAATAAAAATGCGGAAAAGCGGAAAGGATAATCATACATGACGCTGAAAATCGGAGTGGTCGGCGCGGGCGCGATCGGCGGATATTTTGCGGCCCAGCTTGTGCGGGCGGGATATGAGGTCGTCGTGCTGGCGCGCGGGGCCAATCTTGCGGCGATGCGCGAGAACGGCCTCACCATCACCTCGGAGGAGGGCGATCTCAACGTCAAATTCGCTGCCGTCTCCGACAAGGCGGCGGAGCTTGGCGTCTGCGATGCGGTGCTGTTCGTCGTCAAGGGCCACGACAGCGAGCAGGCGGCCGCCGACATGCAGGCGATGATCGGCCCGAAAACCGAAATCATCAGCATGCAGAACGGCTTTTACGGCATCGATCACCTGGTCGCGACCTTCGGCGCGGAACGGGTCTCGCCGGGCGTCACCTATATCCCGGCCGTGCTGGATAAGCCCGGGCATATCCGCCGCACGGGCACGCGCACGCGCTCCTATTTCGGGCCGTACCATCCGCGCGACATGGCGCTCCATAACGAGCTTGCGGGTGCGCTCCGCGGGCAGGGGACGGATATTCAGGCGCTTGAGGAGCCGATGCGGCAGATCTGGGCGAAATATGTCGTGCTCGCGCCGTTTCACGCGATGTGCAGCCTGACGCGACTGCCCGTCGGCGGCTGGATCGTCCATCCGGAGATGCAGGAGCTCTATCTTGCCGCGATGAAGGAAGTCGCGGCGCTCGGCCGCGCCAAGGGCGCAGATGTGCCCGACAGCATCGCCGAGAAGCAGGTCGAGATCACCCGCACCTCGACCAGCCCCAAGACCCGCGCCTCGATGTTCGAGGATCTCGACCGCGGCAAGCGGCTGGAGCTGGAGCCGATCATCGGCTGGATCGTGCGCGAGAGCGAGAAGCATGGGCTGGAAAGCCCGGTTCACAAGATGGCCTACGCGCTGCTCCGCCCGCATCGGGACGGCACGCCGGTGATCTAAAAGAGAGGCAGCCCCGCTTTCGGGCGGAGCATCGGGAAAGGGCGCTTGCCGGCGGGCAGCGCCCTTTTTTATTGCCGGTTACGGGGCGCCCGAGGGGCGCTTTTTTTGTGCCTCAACGGGAGAGGAGGAGAGACGATGGACCCGGAAATATTTCGCGACCTCATTATTCGCCCGACGCTCGGCGCGCTCAATATGGGCGGGCGCGCCGCGGAGGATCTGCTGCTCGGCACCGCGCTCGTCGAGAGCGGCCTCAGGCATCTTCGGCAGATCCGTGGGCCGGCGCTCGGCCTCTACCAGTGCGAGCCGGCAACCTACGCCGATATCCTGGAATATGTCCGCGCCCGGCCCGATATCCTCGCGCGGCTCCGCCCTTTGATCGCAGGATCTGGCCTTCCCGATGCTTCGCAGATCGTCTGGAACCTCAAATTCGCGACCGCCATCTGCCGCCTGCATTATTGGCGCGTGCCGGCGCCCATCCCGGCCGACCGGGCGGGGCAGGCGGCCTATTGGAAGCGCTACTACAACACCGTGCACGGGCGCGGCACGGTGGCGAAATATCTCGCCTGCGCCCGATTTCAAACCGAAGGAGGACCCCAATGAAGAGCTATCTCAAGGGCAAGAAGACATATGTGACGGCGGTGCTCGCCATGATATCTGCGGCCGGAAGCTACCTGCTCGATGAAATTCCGCTGCAGGACATGATCGAGGCCTGCTTCGCCGCGCTCACCGCCATGACCATCCGCGCCGCCATCGGACGGACGGATGCGGCGGCGGCGGACAAGGATCCGATGGGCGGGGTGCAGGATGAGCGCTAGGGGCAGGGCGGCTTTGGTGCTGGTCGCCTCAACGCTTGCGCTCGCGGCCTGCGCGTCGCCCTTCGCGCGCCTGCCCGAGCGCGACCAGCTTTTGCTTGCCTGCGATGGTCTTGCGACCACCATGCGGCATTTGGAGCGCCAGGTGGCCGCAGGCACGCTCCGCGATCCGGCAACGCTGCAAAGCCTTCGCGCCGCCTCGCTGACAGTTGAGGAAAGCTGCAAGGCGGATGAGGATTTCACTGCCGCGCTCCGCCGCCTCGCCGATCAGTCGGCGCTGCTGCTTGCCGCGCGCGAGAGGGCTGCGAGGGAGGGAACGACATGGAAGTGACATCGGCAACGGTTATCGCGCTGATCGAGGGCGGGGCGTTTCTGATCAACGCCGCACTCCGCGCCGAGAAGGGCCACCTCACCCCGGCGGAGGCGGAAGCGATTCTCTCCCGCCTCGGCGAGGAGGGGAGCCGCCTTCGCGCCGCGATCGATGCGGCGCTCGCGCGGGGGGATGAAGGCGCGGCGTGAAACGCCTTGGCGGCGGCGGGCCCATAAAAGATTAAAGGGGGCATTACGCCCCCTTTATGCTGCCTGTTCGAGATCGCTTGCGGCGCTCTCCCCTGGTCTTTTTATTTATCTCTAAAGCGATTATCAGGTTTCCGTCTGCCGGTTCGGTGATCGCGAGAAGCCCTCCCGTTTCTTGCGGCCGTCCGCCATGTAAATTCGTTTTGTTGTTTTTCCGGTTCCTCAATTTCGCTTGCAGGACGCACCTTATCTTGCATCGATTGATATGATAAATAATAATTTATGCGTTATTAATAGATATTCTGTATTAATTCGGAGACGAGAATGTACCGCCATTTCAAAGCCTTCGTTGCGGTTGCCGAGCATCTGCATTTCACCCGCGCGGCAGAGGAGCTGCATATGACGCAGCCGTCGCTGTCGCTGCTGATCAAGCAGCTTGAAGCGCAGCTCAACGTCCGGCTGATCACCCGCAGCACGCGGCATGTGCGCCTGACCGACATGGGGCGGATCCTGCTGCCACTCGCGGAAAAGGCGGTCGGCGAGATGGACGCGGCGGTGCGCCATATGCGCGATCTCTCCGATCTGAAGGCGGGGCGGGTGAGCGTTGCGGCCTTTCCTTCGGTCGCCGCCAACCAGCTGCCGCCGCTCCTCGTCGAGTTCCGCCGCCTTTATCCGCGCGTCAAGCTGCAGGTCATCGACAGTGTGTGGGGGACGGTGGTCGAGAAGGTGCGCGAGGGCGTCGCCGATTTCGGCATCGGATCACAGCCGCCGAAGATGGATAATCTCAATTTCGAGAAGATCTATGACGATGAGATCATGCTGCTCGCGCCGCGCGCGCATCCCTTCGCCGCCCGCGGCAGCCTCACCTGGCAGGATATTTCCGGCGAGGAGATTATCGCCCTCGCGACCGATACGGGGGTGCGCTACAGTGTCGATATGGCGCTGGCCGGCACCGGCATCAGCTTCCGCCCGGTGATGGAGCCATCGCTGATCCAGACGGTCGCCGCGCTGGTCACGGCGGGGGCGGGGATCGGGATGATTCTCTCCTCCTACCTCAAGGCGGTGAACATGGACGGCCTTGTCGCCATCCCGCTCTACGCGCCGCATGTGCTCCGCCCCGTCGGCATCATCACCCGCCGCGACTGGCCCCTCAGCCCCGCCGCGCTCGTGCTGCTGAAAATGATCGTCGAGGAGCTGAAGGGGAAGGGCGGCCGCCCGAAATCACATGCGCTGGATGGGCTTGGCTGATGACATAAAGATCGCGCACTTCGTTATGTAGTATATATATCGACAAAGAGGGGCAGCGCCACAAGGGCAAGAGGGGAGAGGACATGAAACAGGTCGTTTATCCAGGCGTCGTATGCAAAGACGAAGGCAGTTCGTACGGGATCTGGTTCCCGGATTTTCCGGGATGCGTGTCGGTGGGAGATACCGTCGATGCGGCCGTAAAGGGCGGCCGCGAAGCCCTGCAACTGCATATTGAGGGTATGATCGAGGATAAAGAGGCATTTCCGCCGGCGACGGATATCACCGATATCGAACGCAACGAAAGCGATTTCTCCGCCATCGTCCTTATCCCGGTGAGCCTTCCGGGGCCGGGCGCGGCGCGTGCGGAGCTTGCGCGCCGCGGCCGTTAAATAATCATTTCTGTCGCGGTTAATATCAACCGTGTGAAGTCATTGCGATTTTGGGAGCCGGCAGGCGTGACAGGCCGTGAACTCCCTGATGGGAAAGTCCGGTTTCCTCGCGGGAAGGGAAGTTTCGAGTGTTGTGGAAATCTTGGAAAAAGTGGCGCAAGGCAGGGAAAATGTAGATTCGGCGCCTGGCTACTCAAAACCCAAGGTGACCTAGATACGTCGGATACCTTGTCAAAGTTTGTCAGCCATATCGGATGAGCTGACAAACCTTTGACAAAGCGGGTTGCTAAGTGGTTGAACCAGTTAGCGTATTGGCTCCCCGAACAGGACTCGAACCTGTGACAGGCTGATTAACAGTCAGCTGCTCTACCAACTGAGCTATCGGGGATCAGGGCCCGCATTTTAGCGGGTTGGCGGCTTATAGCAAGTGCGTCTCACCCTGCCAAGCCCTGTTTTGCCATTTTGGCAAAAATTTCCGCACCGGGCGGGGCTGGCGGGGAGAGAGGCGGGCGCGTCAGCCTTTGCCGTGCGCCTCGGCGATCTTCTTGTCGGTGTTATACTGGCTGAGCGCATAGACGGCCCAGATCGCGGCCGGAATCCAGCCGATCAGCGTGATCTGCAGGATCAGGCAGAGAATCCCCTGAAACGGCTTGCCGATCGTGAAGAAGACGAGAAACGGCAGAATAAGCGCAATGATCAGTCTCATGACATACCCCGATGACGAATGGTGCCTATAGTTTAGCCATCCGCGATCCGGCTGGCAATCGCTGCCTATATAATCAGGATCGGGGGGTTGTCCAGAAGAAGCGGAGCGGGGCGGCTATTTTTTGCCTTTGCGCTTCGGCGCCGCGGCGGGCGGCTTTCTGGCCTGCGGCTTCGCTGGATTGGGGGCCGCCGCAGACGGCGCGTCGGCGGACGCGGCCCGACGCGGCCAGTAGAGCATGAAAATCGCCCAGAGCGCGGCGATCGGCCAGCCGATCAGCGTCAGTTGCAGAACCAGGGCGACGATGCCGCGGCCCTTTCTTCCGATATGAAAGAAGACAAGCGCGGGCAGCAGGAGCGCGGTGAGGAGGGACATGGACATCTCCATCGGGGTGAATGAATGCCTGCGGGCAGGCTCTCTCCCCATCAAACGCGCGAGCGGCCGGTTTTGTGAGCGCGGCGGTGTTGTGGGCGGCCTTGCGTGCGCAGGCGGATGCCTGACATAAGGGCCTGGTATACGGGGGAGAAAGAGGCGGGAGAATTGGAGGCCTGGACCGGAATCGAACCGGTGTACACGGATTTGCAATCCGCTGCGTCACCACTCCGCCACCAGGCCTCACTCTCGTGGTGTACCGGCGGGCGCAAGGCGGCACCGGCAGACCGCTCATATGCAACGCGATGCCCGCCGCTGTCAAGCCTGCATGCAAAGATTTTGCGCGGCGGCTGCCGGTTAAGTCACCTGCGGGCGGGGCGCAGGCGGCGCGCGCTCGACGGCTCATAACTCGCGTCTCCTCCTGCATTTTTTTGTTTGCACCGCAGCATAATTAAATTACTCTTTCTGCTATGGGAGAAACGACACCGATTTTTGATGAGATGCACGGGGAGGCGGGAGGGGTCCGCTACCCTTACGCGGACTATCAGAAATGGCTGGATACCGAGGAGCCGGCGCGGCTCCGGCGCAAATCCGCCGCCTCCGAAGCCTTCTTTCGCCGCACCGGCATTACCTTCAATGTCTATGGCCGCGAAGAGGCGGCGGAGCGGCTGATCCCCTTCGACATTATTCCCCGCATTATCTCGGCGCGTGAATGGGCCCGGCTCGAGCGCGGGATCGAGCAGCGGGTGCGCGCCATCAACGCTTTCCTGCATGATATCTATCACCGCCAGGAGATCATCCGCGCCGGGCGCATTCCGCTTGAGATTATCGCGAACAACGATGCGTTCCTGCCTGAGATGATCGGCTTCTCGCCGCCCGGCAATGTCTACACCCATGTCGTCGGCACCGATCTTGTGCGGACGGGGGAGAATGAGTTTTACGTCCTGGAAGACAATGCGCGCACGCCGTCGGGCGTCTCCTACATGCTGGAGAACCGCGAGACGATGCTGCATATGTTCCCCGAGCTCTTTACCGAGATCCGGGTCCGGGCGGTCAGCGACTATCCGAAAAACCTCCGCCGCTCGCTCGGCGACTGCGCGCCGCCCGCCTCAACGGGCAAGCCGGTGATCGCGGTCCTCACCCCCGGCATCCACAACTCCGCCTATTTCGAGCACAGCTTCCTCGCCGACCAGATGGGTGCGGAGCTGGTGGAGGGGCATGATCTTCGCGTCGTTGACGGGCGGATCGCCATGCGCACGACGCGCGGCTATGATCCGATCGACGTGCTTTATCGCCGCGTCGATGATAATTTCCTCGATCCGCTCACCTTCAACCCGAAATCGCAGCTCGGCGTCGCCGGGATCATGGATGTCTACCGCGCCGGCGGGATTACCATCGCCAACGCGCCCGGCACCGGCATTGCCGATGACAAGGCGATTTATTCCTATATTCCGGAGATTGTCGAATTCTATACCGGCGAGAAGGCGATCTTGCAGAATGTGCCGACCTGGCGCTGCGCGGAAGCGGATGCGCTCAAATATGTCCTCGATCATCTCGATGAGCTGGTGGTGAAGGAAGTGCATGGCTCGGGCGGCTACGGGATGCTGGTCGGCCCTGCCGCGAGCAAGCGCGAGCTCGCCGCCTTCCGCGCCAAGCTGAAGGCGCGGCCCGGCAATTATATCGCGCAGCCGACACTTGCCCTCTCGACGGTGCCGGTGCTGACGAAAAAGGGATTGGTGCCGCGGCATGTGGATCTGCGCCCCTTCGTGCTGGTCTCGCCGACGCAGGTCAGCATCACGCCGGGCGGCCTCACGCGTGTTGCGCTGAAGGCCGGATCGCTCGTCGTCAATTCCAGCCAGGGCGGCGGCACGAAAGATACCTGGGTTCTGGAGGAGTAGCGGCGCGATGCTCGGAAAAACCGCAGGGGGCCTGTTCTGGATGTTCCGCTATCTTGAGCGAAGCGAGAACACCGCGCGGCTCCTGGATGCCGGTTTTCGCATTGCGCTGACCCGCTCAAGCGCGGCGGAGAGCGAATGGGCCTCCGTCGTGGCGACGGCGGGGGTAAGCGGCGCCTATAAGGAGAAGTTCGATCAGTACCGCGCCCCGTATGTGATTGATTTTCTGCTGCGCGACAAGGCCAACCCGTCGAGCGTCCTCTCGGTCATCGAGGCGGCGCGCAACAACGCCCGGCTTGTCCGCACGGCGCTGACGCGCGAAGTGTGGGAGGCGACCAATGACTGCTGGATCGCGCTGAAAGAAATCCTCGCCAACCCCGTCTCCGAGCGCGACCTTCCCGATGTGCTGACGGCGATCCGCCGCGAGAGCACGCTGGTCCGCGGCGCGCTGCACGGGACGATGCTGCGCAACGATATTTTCGATTTCGCGATGCTCGGCACCCTGATCGAGCGGGCCGACAGCACGGCGCGCATTCTCGATGTGAAATATTACGTGCTGCTGCCGTCCGCCTCCTTCGTCGGCTCCTCGCTCGATAACGTGCAGTGGGAATCGATCCTCCGCTCGGTCTCGGCGCAGCGCGCCTTCCGCTGGCTCAATCCCGGCGATGTCAACCCGATGAGCATCGCCGAATTTCTCATTCTCGATCGCCGCCTGCCGCGCTCGCTGACCTTCTGCTATGCGACGATTGTCGCCAATCTCGGCTATCTGGAGGAGGAGTATGGCCTCCGCCTTCCCTGTCATGACAAGGCGGCGCCGGTGCTGGCGCGGTTCAAGGAAAGCTCGATCGCCGAGATTTTCGACTATGGCCTGCACGAATTTCTCACCGTCTTCATTCGTGACAATATGGAGCTTGCGGCGCAGATCGAGCAGGATTACCGGTTCAGCGGATGAGACGCGTATGCTTTTGAAAATTTCCCACCTCACCCGATACCGTTACGAGCAGCCCGTCCGCTATGCCCTGCAACAGCTTCGCGTGACGCCGAAATCGGGCGCCGGTCAGGAGATCCGGGCGTGGGATGTGACAATCGAGGGCGGCCGGCAGGAGGCGGAGTTCACTGACCAGTTCAACAACCGCGTGCTGCTGGTCAGCGCCAATCCCGGCGAGAGAGAGATCGCCATCCATTGCACGGGTGAGGTGGAGACGACGGACCTGCACGGCATCCTCGGCGTGACCCGCGGCTTTGCGCCGCTCTGGTTCTTTTCGCGCCCGACCGCGCTCACGACCCCCGGTGAGGGGATCGGCAGGCTGGTCAATGCGTTGCAGCACGAGACATTTGACGGCGATGTCGCGCTGCTGCACCGCCTCTCGACCCTGATCGGCGAAGTCGCGCCCTACCGGACGGGGGAGACCCATGCCGGGACGACGGCGGAGGAGGCGCTCGCCACCGCTAACGGCGTCTGTCAGGACCACGCGCATATTTTTCTTGCGGCGGCCCGTTCGCTTGGCTTTCCGGCGCGCTATGTCAGTGGCTACCTGATGATGAACGACCGCATCGATCAGGAGGCGACGCACGCCTGGGCGGAGGTCTGTCTCGCCGATCTCGGCTGGGTCGGCTTCGATGTCTCGAACGGGATCTCGCCCGATGACCGCTATGTCCGGGTCGCCACCGGGCTCGACTATCGCGACGCCGCGCCGATCGTCGGCTTTCGCCTCGGCGAGGGGGGGGAGTGCCTCGATGTCACCTTGCAAGTGCAACAACAGTGAACAGACCAGAAAGCCCGGTAGTTGAACAGATGACATATTGCGTCGGTTTGAGGCTGAACAGAGGCCTCGTCTTCATGTCGGACACGCGCACCAACGCGGGTATCGACAATGTTTCCGTCTTCAAGAAGATGTGCAGCTGGGTGACGCCCGGCGAACGGGTCCTCACCGTCATGACGGCGGGCAATCTCGCGACGACGCAGGCGATTGTCAGCGTCCTCGACGAGCGCACCAAGGCGCCGGCCGATCGCAATCCCTCGATCCTCGAAGCCCCGTCGATGTTCCAGGTGGCGCGGATTGTCGGCGAGGCGGTGCGCGAGGAAATCCAGCGAAACAGCCAGGGCGGCGAGAGCGCCGATGCCACCTTCAACGCGACGCTGATCGTCGGCGGCCAGATCCGGGGCAGCGCGCCGCGGCTCTTCATGATCTATCCGGAAGGCAATTTCATCGAAGCGTCATGGGAGACGCCCTTCTTCCAGATCGGCGAGACGAAATACGGCCGCCCCATTCTTGTCCGCGCCTATGATCCGGATATGAGCTTCGAGGATGCGGTGAAACTCCTGATGGTGTCGTTCGATTCGACCATCAAGGCGAACCTCTCCGTCGGGCTGCCGCTCGATCTGCAGGTCTATGAAGCGGACAGTTTCCAGATCGCGCATGAGCAGCGCATCCAGAGCGATGATCCCTACTTCAACCTGATTTCCGTCGGCTGGGGAGATGCGCTCCGCGACGCCTTCCGTTCCCTGCCGCGGTTTCATTTCTAGCCCCCGGCCCGCCGCCGCCGGGTCACCTTAGCGCTTGGCAGGGCAGGGGGAATTCAGTATAACCAGCGAAGTTTTCGAAAAGGAATGATCGGAAAATCATGATTGCTCAAAAATACGCCGTGGCGCGCCGTCAAATGGTGCTGAGCCAGCTCCGGCCGAACCGGATCACGGATGACCGCATTGCCGATGCCATGGACATTGTCCCGCGCGAGGAGTTTGTGCCCGAGGCGCTGCGCGGCGTCGCCTATCTGGATGAGGATCTGGAGGTTGCCCCCGGCCGCTATCTGATCGAGCCCCGCGTGTTCGCCCGCCTGCTGCAGGATGCGGCGGTGACGCCCGATGATGTCGTGCTCGATATCGGCTGCGGCACCGGTTATTCCGCCGCCGTGCTTGGCCGCCTCGCCGCCGCGGTTGTCGCGGTGGAAAGCGATCCGGCGCTGGTCGCCGCCGCGAGCGAGACGCTTGCCCGCCTCGATGTTGGCAATGTCGCCGTCGTCGAAGGGCCGCTTGCCGAGGGCAATGCGAAGCAGGGGCCCTATAACGTCATCCACATCAACGGCGCGCTCAACACGGTGCCCGAAAGCCTGCTCGAGCAGCTTGCCGAGGGCGGGCGGCTGATCTGCGTGCTCGGCACCAATCCGGGGGTCGCGACGCTTTATCAGCGGATCGAGGGCAGGTTCTATCCGCGCCCGCTTTTCGATGCGGCCGTGCCGCCGCTCGCCGAGCTGATGCGCGGCACAAGATTTGAATTCTGAGCCGGGACGAGAGTAACAAATTTGTCACGATTTGTTCGGTATTCTCTGCCGACGGGTAAAGGATAGGTAAGATTTAGGTTTCATTATCGCTTGCGGGCCATATGATTCGTTAAAAATCTTGATAAAAACGGGTATCGGGACTAAATTCGGCGATGGTTAATCCCGGATTGGCCAAGAACAGGGAGCGAAAGGCGAATTGATGAAAAAAGTAGCTTTGGCCATTGCGTCCGCGCTGGCCGTCATGATGCCGATTTCGGGTAGTCATGCCGAGACATTGCAGGATGTTCTGGCGTCAACGTATGAAAACAATCCCACCCTCAAGGCCCGCCGGGCCAATGTCCGCAGTGTCGACGAGCTGGTGCCGCAGGCGCTCTCCGGCTGGCGCCCGCAGGTATTCGCCACCGGCGAGCTCGCCGCGCAGCATAACGACAGCAATCTCGCCAACGTCGATCGCAACACCAATCCGCGCGAAGCAGCGCTGACCGTCTCGCAGCCGATCTATAGCGGCGGCCAGACGATTGCCAACACCAAGGCGGCGGAAGCAACCGTTTCGGCGGCCCGCGCCGGCCTCGTCTCGACGGAGCAGTCGGTTCTGCAACAGGCGGTTGAGGCCTATATGAACGTGCTCCGCGATGAAGCGCTGGTCGAGCTTAACCGCAACAACAATGTCGTGCTGCGCCGCCAGCTCGATGCCGCGAATGATCGCTTTCAGGTCGGCGAAATCACCCGCACCGACGTTGCGCAGGCCGAAGCCCGCCTCGCCGACTCGATTTCGAACCTGATCCAGGCGGAAGGTAACCTCCGCTCCACCCGCGCCAATTTCGAACGGATCGTTGGCCGCCCGCCGCTTGATCTGGAAGAGCCGGCGATCCCGAGTGATTTCCCGGAGTCCGAAGCCGCCGCGCTCGAGATTGCGCTCGCCAACCATCCCGATATCCTTGCCGCCCGCTATAACGAGGAAAGCTCGCGCCACGATATTCGCGCGACCTCCGGCCAGCTGCTGCCGTCGGTTGACGTCAACGGCCGCGTCGCCACCGGGCGGGAGCAGACGACCTCCAGCTCCAGCACCGATACGGCGCGCATCGGCGCCGTTCTGACCGTACCGCTCTACCAGTCGGGCGCGGTCTACAGCCAGGTGCGTCAGGCCCGCCAGGTCAACAGCCAGCGGATGCAGGAAATTGAGGAAACCGTCCGCGCCGTCCGCGAACAAGTGATCCAGAGCTGGGAGCTTCTGGAAACCTCCCGCTCGCGCATCGGCGCCAGCGATGAGGCGGTTCGCGCCAACGAGATCGCCCTCGACGGGGTGGAGCAGGAAGCCCAGGTCGGCTCGCGCACCACGCTTGACGTCCTGAACGCCGAGCAGGAACTGCTGCAGAGCCGCGTCGATCTCGTCACCGCACGGCGCGATCAGTATGTGGCGATCTATAATGTGCTCGCGGCGATCGGCAAACTGAATGCCCAGAGCCTCGCGCTCAACGTCGACCATTACGACCCGACCGAGAACTATAACCGGGTTCGCAATAAGTGGTTCGGCACGGACGGCGGTCTGAATTAAGCGGACCGGACACCGATCCGGGTCCATGAGTGTAACAGGGATGGCGGGCGCATGCCCGCATCCCCCGGCTTCGATGGTGAATTGACGATGACTGATCCGACGACTGAACAAGAGCCGACGATGGAAGAAATTCTGGCGTCCATCCGCCGTATCATCTCCGAAGACGGCGAGGAGAATGAGGACGTCGCGAAGGCCGATGCCGGGGAGACGGATATCGACACGCTCGCCGAGGAACTGGCGGCGGAAATCAGCGACGAGCCGGACGAAGACATCCTGGAGCTGACCGACGAGATCGAGGTCGAGACGGAAGAGGAAGAAGAGGTGGAAGTCCTCTCGCTCGACGATATTCTCGACGACGAGGAGCCGGAAGTCGAAACAGACAGCGAAGAGACGGTGGAGGCCGATGAGGCCGACGCCGAAGACGATATGGAAATGGAAGACGAACTTGAGAGAGAGCGCGACGCGGCCGAAGAGGCAAGCGGGAAGGTCACCAGCAGCCTGCTGGCCGACCCGACCATTGCCGCAACGACAAGCGCGTTTGCCACTCTGGCCGGCGCAGTAGCTTCATCACGAGGATTGCAGATGGGTAAGAATGCAACATTGGAAGACATGGTCAAGGACATGCTCCGTCCTATCCTGAAGGATTGGCTCGATCAGAATCTCCCGCAGATCGTGCAGCGCATCGTGGAGCGCGAAGTGAGCAAGCTCGCCGACCGGGCGGACGACGACGATTAAGTCTTTCCCCCGGGGGTGCGAGCCGACTATATTACTCCCGAACTTTGCCGACTAATAAATAAAGAAAGGTTCAGCAATGCTGGACAAGTCTTATCGACCCGACGCGGTCGAACGTAAGCTCTATTCGCGCTGGATGGAGCAGGGGGCGTTTGCCTGTGGCCGCGCCAGAAGTAACAGCACCTATACCATCGTGATCCCGCCGCCCAATGTGACGGGCAATCTGCATATGGGCCATGCCCTCAATAACACGCTGCAGGATGTGCTGGTCCGCTTTGAGCGGATGCGCGGCAAGGATGTGCTATGGCAGCCGGGCACCGATCATGCCGGCATCGCGACGCAGATGGTGGTCGAGCGCCAGCTGGCGGAGCAGAATATTACCCGTCACGATCTGGGGCGCGAGAAATTCATCGAGCGGGTCTGGGACTGGAAAGCGGAGTCGGGCGGGCAGATTATCGAGCAGCTGAAGCGGCTCGGCGCAAGCTGCGACTGGGAGCGCGAGCGCTTCACCATGGACGAGGGGCTCTCCGCCGCCGTCCGCAAAGTGTTTGTCCAGCTTTATAAAGAGGGGCTGATCTATCGCGACAAGCGGCTCGTCAACTGGGATCCGAAATTCCATACCGCCATCTCCGACCTTGAGGTCGAGCAGCGCGAGGTGGAGGGCCATATGTGGCACTTCCGCTATCCGATCGAGGGCGAGGAGGGACGCTTTATCACCGTCGCAACGACGCGGCCCGAAACGATGCTCGGCGATACCGGCGTTGCGGTGCACCCGGACGATGAGCGTTATCAGGATCTGATCGGCAAGTTCGCCGTCCTGCCCATCGTCGGGCGGCGCATCCCGATCGTTGCCGATGCTTACGCCGATCCCGAACAGGGCTCGGGCGCGGTGAAGATCACCCCGGCGCATGATTTCAACGACTTTGAGGTTGGCCGCCGCGCCGGGCTTGAGGTCATCAACATCATGGACGAGAACGCGCATCTCAATGACGCCGTGCCCGCGGCCTATCGCGGGCTTGAGCGGTTCGAGGCGCGGAAAAAAGTCGTCGCGGAGATAGAGGCGCTCGGCCTTCTTGAGAAGATCGAGCCGCATCCGCATACGGTCCCTTACGGCGATCGCTCGGGCGTTGTTATCGAGCCGTTGCTCACGGACCAGTGGTTCGCTGATGCCGCGACGCTGGCTCAGCCTGCCATTCGTGCGGTGGAGTCGGGCAAGACGAAATTCGTGCCCGAGAAATGGACCAACACCTATTATGAATGGATGCGCAATATCCAGCCCTGGTGCATCTCGCGCCAGCTCTGGTGGGGGCATCGCATTCCCGCCTGGTTCGGGCCGGATGGCAAGATTTTCGTCGAGGAGACGGAAGAGGAAGCCTATGCCGCCGCGGAAGCGCATTATGGCAAAAAGGTTGAGCTTACCCGTGAGACGGACGTGCTGGATACCTGGTTCTCCTCGGCACTCTGGCCGTTCTCAACGCTTGGCTGGCCGGAGGAGACGCCGGAGCTGAAGCGCTACTATCCGACCGATGTGCTGGTCACGGGCTTCGATATCATCTTCTTCTGGGTCGCCCGGATGATGATGATGGGGCTGCACTTCATGAAGGATGTGCCGTTCCACACCGTCTATATTCATGCCCTCGTGCGCGACGAGCATGGCGCGAAGATGTCGAAATCGAAGGGCAATGTTGTCGATCCGCTGGATCTGATGGACAAATATGGCGCCGATGCGCTCCGCTTCTTCCTGTCCACCAGTGCGGCGCAGGGGCGCGACGTCCGCCTTTCCGAGCAGCGGGTGGAAGGCTATCGCAACTTCGCGACGAAACTCTGGAACGCGGCGCGCTTCTGCGAGATGCATGAGGCGCGCATTCCCGAGGGCTTTGATCCGTTCACGGTCGAGGAGACAATCAACCGCTGGATCGTCGCCGAGACGATCAAATGCGAACAGGCAGTGCGCGAGGGGCTTGAGGGCTATCGCTTCAACGATGCCTCGAACGCCATCTACAGCTTCATCTGGAACGTCTATTGCGACTGGTATCTGGAATTCGCCAAACTCCCGCTGCAGCAGGACGGCGCAGCCAAGGCGGAGACGCGGGCGACGGCCGCTTGGGTGCTCGACCAGATCCTCAAGATGCTGCACCCCTTCATGCCGTTTGTCACCGAAGAGCTTTGGGGCAGTGTCGCAGCGACGCGGGCGAGTGACCTGATCCTTGCCCAATGGCCGGTCTACCCCACTGCGGGCAATGCCGCCGCCGTGCAGGAAATGGACTGGGTGCAGGAGCTGATCTCCGGCATTCGCGGCGTGCGGAGCGAGATGAACGTGCCGGCGGGGGCGAAAATCCCGCTCCTCTTCAATGGCGGGAGCGAAGCGGATAAGGCGCGGCTCGAGACGCATTGGGATATCATCGCGCGGCTGGCTCGCATTGAGAGCAAAACTCTCGATGCCGAGGTGCCGAAAGGCTCGCTGCAGTTCGTCCATCGCGGCGCGACGGTCGTCCTGCCGCTTGCCGGCGCCGTCGATCTCGAGGCCGAGAAGGCGCGGCTTGCCAAGGAGACGACGAAGCTTTCGGGCTATATCACGGGACTGCAAAAGAAACTCGGCAATGAGAAATTCGTCGCCAACGCGCCCGGGGATGTGGTTGCAGGCGAGCGCGAGAAGCTTGCCGCCGCCGAGACCGAACTTGCCCGCCTCAACGAGGCAACGGCAAGGCTTGGCGAGCTTTAAGAGACACCCGCACGGGCTAGATAAAAGGCCGGAAGTTCTGCTTCCGGCCTTTTTGCTTCTCGTAGCCCCGCGCCTTATCGCCGCACGAATATTTCCGTCATGCGCCAGGCCCAGGCGGTGAGCTTTTCCATCCAGCGCGGGAGCGGGCTGATTTTCAGCCACGGCAGCAGGATCAGCGCCGCCGCGCCGCCGCCGACAAGGACGTCAGTCAGCCAGTGACCGCCGCCCGCGAGCCGTGGCAGGCAGACGAAAACCATCAAAATCAGGCCAAAGGCGATCACATAGGGGCGGTCCCGAAAGAGCAGGATAAGCCCGCCCGCAAAGAGCGCGCTGGTCATCGCATGATCGCCGGGGAAGGAGTTGAGGCTCGCCGTCTTTACCGTGTAGCCGCTGATGAAGTCATTGAGATTGTTGAAGGGCGCGAGCGCGTAGCCCGGGCTCCGGTGCGGCATGTCGCTGAACAGCTGCTTCGAGATCAGGAGCGCGATGAGAATGAGCAGGATGATGGCGCCGAGCTTGCCGCAGACGCGCAATCTCTCCTCGCGCGGGGCGGAGAAGAAGAGATAGGCGCAGAGCCCCAGCATCACGACGAAAGTGATCTCGTCAAACAGCTTGCTGTTGGTCCAGGCCCAGAACTGGGTCAGCGGCTTGCCCGCCCCGATCGTGGCATTGAGCGCGCGAAAGACGCCTTCATCGAGCCCCTTCCAGACAACGTCATAGGCCCCGGTGAAATTGGAGAGGAGCAGAAGCGCCGCCGCGCCGTAGCAGACAACGAGCAGAAGGATCGGATGATTACGGGAGGCGGGCTGGTCGGACATCTTTTTCCCTGACTTTACTCGGACGATACGCATCGGTTGCCGGATATTTTCAAAACCGCCGGCGGAAACGGCATTTAGCGGGTTTTCGCCCTCAACCTCAAGCGCAAATTTTTCTGTGGGCGTTGCGGCGCGGCGGGGCTAGACTTCAACTTAAAAGAAGAGCGGTCATCCGGCCGCAGGTCGAGAGGGGGAGGGGTACACTCATGACGGAGATACATTTTGCGTCGGCGGTTGAGCAGGCGCGGAAGATTGCGGCGGGCGAGATCGGCGCGGAGGAGCTGCTCGATCACTATCTTGCGCGGATTGCCCGCTATAACGGTGCGGTCAATGCGGTGATCTGGATGGATGAGGCGAGCGCGCGGGCGCGGGCGCGGGCGACTGATGCGGCGCGGGCCCGCGGCGAACGGCTCGGGCCCCTTGCCGGCGTGCCGATGACGATCAAGGAATCCTATGATTTCGTTGGCAGCCCGTCGAGCTGGGGCAATCCGGAGTGGAAAGACCGCTACCCCGACAAGAACGCGCCGGCGGTGCAACGGCTGCTCGATGCGGGCGCCAATATCTTCGGCAAGTCGAATGTGCCCTTCATGCTCGCCGACTGGCAGAGCTTTAACGACAACTACGGCACGACGAACAACCCGTGGGATCTTGCCCGCACGCCAGGCGGCTCGTCCGGGGGCTCGGCCGCGGCGCTCGCGGCGGGACTGACGGGCATCGAGGCGGGATCGGATATCGGCGCCTCGATCCGCAACCCGGCGCATTACTGCGGCGTCTTTGGCCATAAACCCAGCTATGGGATTATCCCCGCCATCGGCCAGCGCCCGCCCGGGATCGTTACGGAAAGCGATATGTCGGTGGTCGGCCCCATGGCGCGTTCGGCGTTTGATCTTGAACTCGCGCTGGATATCATGGCCGGGCCGATCGCGCCGCAGAACGCCGCGTGGCGGTTGCAGCTTGCCCCGGCGCGCCATCGCAAGCTCAAAGACTATCGTATCGCCGTGATGACATCGGCCGAAGGGTTCGATGTCGATAACGACTATCAGGCGGCGCTTTTCTCGCTCGCCGACCGGCTGGAGGCGGCGGGCGCGCGCGTTGATCGCACCGCGCGCCCCGACATCCCGATCTGGCAGGCTTACGAGACCTATATCCTGCTGCTTCGCGCCGCCACCATGGCCGGCGCGAGCGAGGCGCAGATGGAGCGCTTCCGGCGCATCGTCGCTGCCGCCGAGCCGGGGGATAAGAGCTATCTCACGCTGCTTGCCCGCGGCGCGACCATGACGCACAAGGAATGGCTGCGGCTCCATAACGAGCGGATGCTGATGGCGCAGAAATGGCAGGCCTTTTTCGAAGAATGGGATATCCTGCTTTGTCCCGCCGCCGCCGGACCGGCTTTCCTGCAGAACCAGCAGGGCGAGCGGCAGGACCGCATGATCGATATCAACGGCACGCCGCAGCCGAGCACGGACCAGCTTTTCTGGGCCGGCTATTCGCTTGTCGTCAACCTCCCCGCGACGGTCGCGCCCATTGGTCAGACGCCGGGTGGCCTGCCGCTTGGCGTGCAGGTGATCGCCCCGTATGGGGAGGATCGCACCAGCCTTCGATTCTGCCAGCTCATCGAGGAGATGTTTGGCGCCTTCACCCCGCCGCCTGGCTACAGCTAAGGGGGCGGGAAAATAAAGGGAGATTGTGGCATCCCTGCCACGCGGTTTTCAAGCCTCTGATTCAAAAGGAGTTTGCGAAGGATGCGGCGCGCGCCGGCGCGAAATTTCGGCAAATTGTCGGCGTTTCGCAAGAATTCGTCAATAAATTCCCTCTAGCTTATGTAAGTGTGAAACATGCCCTCCTGATGCCGGGCGACTGTCGCCGGGCCGGGAATGGGGCGAGATTTCGGCAAGGGAGGGAGTAATGGCCTATGCTATTGCGATGATCGAACCGGAGCTTCGGAAACGGGCTGTTGCCTATGCCGGCATTTCCTGGACCTGCCTGTTCTTCGGACCATTTCCCGCGCTGTATCGGGGCCATATCCTCGGTTTCGTCGGCATGACGCTGATGAATATCGCGACCCTCGGCCTGTCGATGCCGGTTTTCATATTCGTCTATAACGCCTGGCACTATCATTCGCTGCTGGCGCAAGGTTACCGGCCGGCGCGTCAGGTGATGGGCGAGGGGGAGCTGGCGGCGAGCGCGGCGCGTGATCGCCGTGTGCCGCCCGTCGATCTCTTTGATGCGCCGAGACCGGCCAATGAGCCCGGCCTTCGCCTCGCCATGCCGTCTCTCCCGGAGCGGCTGATGGACGAGGCGGCGGAGCGGGACTTCTTCCCCAACCGGCGCTGACGCGCCCAAGTGCCTAGAGAAGCATGACGCTCGTCGTAATATGGCTCGCGACGATCTTTGGATCGCCCATATGGATGTTGATGTCGCCGTAAACGAGCCGCTTGCCGCGCTTCACGATCTCGACATCGCAGAACATCTCCTCGCCTTCCGCGGCGCGGAGGAATGTCGTCTGCATATTGACGCTGGTCATCGGGATAAAGCGCCCCGCGGTGGAGGCGGTGGCGAATACCATCGCGGTGTCGGCGAGCGCCATAATGGCCTGGCCGCAGACCATCCCGCCGCTGCGCCGTACCGCGTCGGTGACCGGCATGCGCATGCGCACGAAGCCCGGGCGAATATCTTCAATTGTCAGTTTTAATGCCTTGATCCAGCTGTTGAATCCGGCGTCGAAATAGGCTTGAGCCGCCTCTTTTGTTATTATGTCCATTTATGCCTGCTACTGATGTCAGAATACGAGACGCCGAGGATGGCGCAAACTTCGCGATCAGACAACCGATATCCGCAGGCACGCCGCGGCGCGCCTCAATCGGGCCGCACCGGGGCGCTGCAATCGCGGATTTCGACGCGGCGCTGCGGCAGGTCCGGGCTGTTGTCCTCGCCCCGTCCGATGACGAACAGCGCCTCTTTCGCAAGCCCCGCCTCCAGCATCAGGTCGGTCACCTCATGCGCGCGCTGGCGCGACAGGCGGTAATTCTCGAATGTCGAGCCGCTCGGGTCCGAATGGCCGGAGATGACAATGAAATGCCGCTCGCGGTCCTTGAAATGCTCGGCGAGGCGGCGGATCAGCGCCTGCGTCTCCGCGCCGCTCACCCGCGTCGAGCCGACATTGAAGGTGACGACCAGATGCGGCTCGATCTCCCAGCATTCCTCGGGCACCGCCGCGGCAATCCGGGCCGAGTTGTGATGCTCGATTTCGCTGAGCGCATGGCTGATGCGGCCCATCCCTTCCTGCAACCCGTCAATCGCGGCCTCGGCATCGGTGGCGGTGCGCTCAAGCTGCGCGAGCTTGCGGTTGACGGCATCCAGATCCGGCACGGCGCGCGCCTCGGTGGTGCTCGCGAGCGTCTCGAGCCGCTTGCTGTTCTTGCGGCCAAGATGGAGCGACTCCGCGACGCTGTGACGGGTCCGCTCAACGAGCTTGGCGAGGGCGCTGATCCCGCTCTCCATTCCGGCGAGGCGGCTCTCGTCGCCCGTGCGCGGCGGATCATAGAGCGGTCCGAGATGGTCCGTCGGCACCGCAAAGGGCAGGCGCGTCTTGCCGTTGAAGAAAAGCTCGAAGCGCGCGGTCGAGCCGAGATAGAGAACGGGCTTCGCCGCCTCGCCCTGTCTCAAAAGGACGACGGGGAAGGTGAAGAAATTGATCAGCGTATGGCGGTATTTCTCGGTGACGCTGATATCGGTCCCGGGGACGCCTGAACCGCTCCGGCAAAGGCCCGAAAGGTTGAGCGCCGGATAGAGCGCGTCACGGTCTATCCCGGCGGCGGGCGCGATTCGCCCCTCCGCCAGCAGGATCACGCATTCGCGCATTTTACGCGCATCATAGCCGGCGTAAAAGATCGAGACCGTCGATGCCGCGCCGATCAGGAGGATCGTCACCGCGAAGCGATGATTGCGGAAAGTGGAAACGGCAAGGAAGCGGCGATAGAGCGTCGCGGCAATCTCGGCCGGATCGGGGGCGCTTTTGTCTTTCATAGATTTCCTGTGCCGATCGAGCGAGAGGGCGAGATGCTCGCGCCCGATCAGGATCTGGGCCGGATATTTGCGGTTGCGCTCGGGGATCATGAAAATGAACATATGCAGCAGGTTGAGGGTAAAAATGCCCAGGCTGAGTCCGATCATGCGCAGCCGGGTGAGGGGCTTCAGATGCTTGCCCGAGGTCACGTGAATGATCCGCGCCAGCAGCCAGACGCCGAAAAGGATCGCGACGATCGCGGTATAGAAGGCCCAGGCCTTCAGCACCACCGCCGTCAGCATGCCGCCGTTTCGCAGCATGCCGATAAAGAAGTCGGAAAGGCCGGCATATTTCAGATATTGCAGGTCGAAAATGCCATAATGCAGCGTGTCGAAATAAAGCCCGAACAGGAAGAAGTAGGCGAGCAGCAGCAGCGTCGCAAAGGGGATGAGCAGCGCAAGATTGTAGGTGCGGTTGACGCGCAGATGGATCTCGCAGAAAATTTCGTCATCCAGCGCCTTGTTGCGGCAGCGGTTTCCAGCGCGCGTTATTCCTTCGCATTGCATTTTCCGGACCTCTCGGATGGTGGCGGCATCGGCATAGCCGCAAGTGGCTATTTCACCGTCAATAACAACTGAAGGTTGATATTCGTGAAAAAATAACCGCAAAAGCGGCGCGAGGCGGGGGCTTAGGCTTGTCCTCCCCTCCGGTTCGTATTAACTAGAAGTCAGCAGCTTCACGAAAAGAGATCAAAATGCCCCAATACCGTTCCAAGACCAGTACGCATGGCCGCAACATGGCGGGCGCGCGCGCCCTGTGGCGCGCCACCGGCATGGGTGACGATGATTTCAACAAGCCGATCATCGCCATTGCCAACAGCTTCACGCAGTTTGTGCCCGGTCACGTGCATCTGAAGGACCTCGGCCAGCTGGTCGCCCGCGAGATCGAGAAATGCGGCGGCGTCGCCAAGGAATTCAACACCATCGCCGTCGATGACGGCATCGCCATGGGCCATGACGGCATGCTCTACAGCCTGCCGTCGCGCGAGATTATCGCCGATGCGGTCGAATATATGGTGAATGCGCACTGCGCCGATGCGCTGGTCTGCATCTCCAACTGCGACAAGATCACGCCCGGCATGCTGATGGCCGCGATGCGGCTCAATATCCCGGTCGTTTTCGTCTCGGGCGGGCCGATGGAAGCGGGCAAGGGCGTTGCCGACGGCAAGGAAGTTGCGCTCGACCTCATCGATGCGATGATCCAGGCGGGCGATCCGACGGTGACCGACGAGCAGGTTGCGGCGGTTGAACGCTCGGCCTGTCCGACCTGCGGCTCCTGCTCGGGAATGTTCACCGCCAACTCCATGAACTGCCTGACCGAGGCGCTCGGCCTCGCGCTGCCCGGCAATGGCAGCCTGCTCGCGACCCATGCCGATCGCAAGCAGCTCTTCCTCGATGCGGCGCGCACCATCGTCGATATCACCCGCCGCCATTACGAGATGGATGAGCCGGGCCTGCTGCCGCGCGATATTGCCTCCTTCAAGGCGTTTGAAAACGCCATGTCCATGGATATCGCCATGGGCGGCTCGACCAACACGGTGCTGCATCTTCTCGCCGCGGCGCAGGAAGGGGAGATCGATTTCACCATGGCCGACATCGACCGCCTGAGCCGGCGCGTCCCCAATCTTTGCAAGGTCGCGCCGAGCACGCAGCTTTTCCATATGGAAGATGTCCACCGCGCCGGCGGGATCATGGCGCTGCTCGGCGAGATGTCGCGGGCCGGGCTTTTGCATACCGACGTGCCGATGGTCCATTCCCCGTCGCTCCGCGAAGCGATCGAGCTCTGGGACGTGGCGCTCTCGCGCAGCAACACGGTGCAGGAGTTCTACCGCGCCGGCCCCGGCGGGGTGCGGACGACAGAAGCGTTCAGCCAGTCAAAGCGCTATCCGAGCCTTGATATCGACCGCGAGAAGGGCTGCATCCGCTCCGTCGAGCATGCCTATTCCAAGGACGGCGGGCTGGCGGTTCTCTATGGCAACATTGCCCTCGACGGCTGTATCGTAAAGACGGCGGGCGTCGATGAGAGCATCCTTAAATTCTCCGGTCCCGTGCGGCTGTTCGAGAGCCAGGATGCGGCCGTCTCGGCAATCCTGACCGACAAGGTCAAGGCCGGCGATGTGGTCGTCATCATCTATGAGGGACCGAAGGGCGGACCGGGCATGCAGGAAATGCTCTACCCGACCAGCTATCTGAAGTCGAAGGGGCTTGGCAAGGCCTGCGCGCTGCTGACGGACGGGCGCTTTTCCGGTGGCACCTCGGGGCTCTCCATCGGTCACGCCTCGCCGGAAGCGGCCGAAGGCGGCGCCATCGGCCTCGTCGAGGAGGGCGATATCATCGAGATCGATATCCCGAACCGGACGATCAATCTCAAGATCACCGACGAGGAACTCGCCGAGCGGCGGCGCAAGATGGAGGCGAAGGGCGCGGCCGCCTGGAAGCCGACGCAGCCGCGGGCGCGCAAAATCACCAGCGCCCTCAAGGCCTATGCGGCGCTGACGACGAGCGCGGCGCGGGGCGCGGTGCGGGACGTGAGCCAGCTCGATCGCTGATCGGGACGACACCGGAAAAGACAAAGAAGCCCGCCCTGCGGCGGGCTTTTTTATGCGTAAATCCGGCAATGCGGGGCGGGCAAGAACACAAAACCACCATAAATACCCCCTATAACCCGGGCGAAAGCGGCGGCCTTGGCAACGAGCGCGCGATGCAGTCGGCGACAAAGGATGGCGGCGGCAAGATTGCCGGGCGCGCGCTTCTCAAGCCTTGCGGCTCTCATCGCAATCGGCAAAAAATTGTAATTTCAGAAGAGTTGATATACACCACTCAAAGCGGCTTCATTAAAGAGTACACTCCGAATGAG
The DNA here is from genome assembly GCF_036844445.1 of Sneathiella sp. GTDB lineage: Bacteria > Pseudomonadota > Alphaproteobacteria > Sneathiellales > Sneathiellaceae > Sneathiella. The sequence goes on from NZ_DAIUFV010000003.1 coordinate 342,756, forward strand.
CACTGAAAAATTATTTTCCCTGAAGGATAAACTCACAGGCGTGTTTTCATCTTTCAACGAGAAAACCATCTTACTTGTTGATAATATTGTCGAACTGATCGACGTGCGCATCGTGTATGCGCTGCTTTTCCTCGCTGTGGCGGCGCTCGGAATTTCCTATATCTGGGTTCAGAACTCCCCCGTCAACGTCGTCCTGACGCCCGAGCAGATCTCCTATTTGCGCTATTACGAGACGCGTGTTCAGACGCATTTCTATAATTTTTTCGGCATTCTGACCTTTGCCTTTTTCCTTGTCGCCGGCTTTTTCGCGCCGGAGCGTTTTAAAAATGGCAAACCGAGCCGCGCCTTTTCCACGGTCATTCCCGACTGGCTGAAGCCGTGGGTCGGGGTGATTTTCTGGGCCGCGTTCTTCTTCGCCTACAGCCGGACGGGCGTCAACATGCTGCAGACGGGCCTGAAAGAGCGCGATTTTCTGCTCGCCTTCGCGACCGCCTATCTGTTGATGGAGGCGATCAAGGGCCGCTTTCAGACGCGCACTATCCTCACCGCGCTCGTTCTGGTGGTCGGCATCCTATATGTGCTGCCGATTTTCCTGCCCTATCAGGTTTATGATACGCGGCTTTTCAGCATGGATATGCACTGGTCGGCGGTCATTGGCGACGGGCTCTATACGCCGCCCTTCACGGAATCGGAATATGCCGCCTTTACCAATTACGGCGTGCTGCTGAACAAGCTTGTTGCCGCCTCGCGCCTCGTACCATTCTTTGAGAGCCTTGGCGGAACGGCGGCGTTTCTGAAATTCACCAATCTCCTTTTCTCCGGCCTCGTCATCTGGATCGTCATCCAGCGCCTCGGTCTTGAGAACAGGCGGATGATCTTCGTCGCGTCGCTCTTTATCCTGTTTGTCTTTTCCGGCCGCATCTCCGGGATCGCCACCACGTTTGACGCGCCGAACCAGCTGCCGATCCGCATCATGATCGTGCCGCTCCTTATCATCCTGTCCTTCTATCTCGCGGACAGGAAAGGGGTGGTGACGCCGATCATTTTCGGTCTCCTGTCGCCCGCGCTTCTCTATTTCAATTTCGAGACCGGATTTTACTGCATTCTCGCGCTTGGTTTCGCGCTCTTTATCGAGAATATCCGCCGCGGCATGCGGAGCCTTGTCATCGCCATGGCGGCATTTGCGGCGAGTTTCCTTGTCGCCGGCGCCGTGCTGACGGCGGTGCTGTTCGATGATCCGATCGGGCTTACCCTCGCGACGCTGATCGAGCTTGCCGATATCAAGATCAAAAGCGGCACCAGCGGCTTTGCGGGACTGCCGGTTTATTTCTTCCTGCCGCTCCTTTGGGTGATGATCCACGTGTTCGTGCTCTTTGCGCGGGCTTTGCTGAGCGTCAAGGAGCGGGCGCCGCTCACCGCGATCGAGTTTCAGAACCTTGTCATGATCGGCATGATTATCGGCGTCGGCCCCTATGTCATGAACCGCTTTTCGCTGCAGAATATGCTGGTCACCTTCCTGCTCTATGTTCTGATCATGCTGCCGAAGCTCGCCAAGGGGCCGAAGCCGGACCGGCTCGTCTGGTCATTCATCCTCGCGGTGCTGATCGTTCCCTATATCTTCGGCAATCCGGTCGCCCGCGCCTGGTCGAAGGAGACGCGGGTCACGCTTGCCGACAAATTCACCGGGCGGCTCGCGCCCTGTCTTGACGGCATTACGGCGACAGACGAGCTTTGCACCTACGCGCTTGAGAAGGCGGATGAGCTGAAAGGGCTTATCGATACGCACCCGGGGCTTGAGTGGATCAGCGAGATCCCGCTCAACCTGACGCGCCTGACCGGGCTGCAGCCGGCGCTCGATCAGAAGGCGGCTTTCTTCTTCGGCCACAGCACGGAGAAGCGCGATATCCTGGTCGGCAAACTGCGCGACCTGGGCGCGCCGGTGCTCGCGCTCGACAATAATCCTGAGGGACGTGGGAACGTCGCCGGCATCCATCCGGCGGCTGAGGAGTTTCAGCGCGATCTCGCCCGTAAAGCGGGCTATGAGATCGTCGGGGAGACGAAATACTGGCTGATCGCGCGGCAGAAGGGAGAGTAACCCGCAAGCTTTCCGCCGCGCCCCCTGCCATCGAAAGGCGGGGCGGACGCCGGGCTAGTCGGTGAGCTCGACCCAGATCGGCGTGTGATCGGATGGGCGCTCCTGGCCCCGCGGGCCCTTGTCGATGCCGACCCTGATGAGACGGTCCGTCGCCTCGGGCGAGAGCAGCAGGTGGTCGATGCGGATGCCGTGATCCTTGGCCCACGCGCCGCCCTGATAATCCCAGTAGGTGTAGTTGATATCGGTCGTATAGGCGCGGTAGGCGTCGGCATAGCCGAGGTTGAGAAGCCGGCGGAACCGGTTGCGGCTTTCGGGGCGGGCAAGCGCATCGCCTTCCCACGCCTTCGGATCATAGCAATCCTCATCCTGCGGAATGACGTTGTAATCGCCGGCAAGAACGATCGGCTGTTCGCTCGCAAGAAGGCCCTTCGCATGCCGGACAAGCCGCTCCATCCAGCCGAGCTTGTAGGGAAATTTCTCGCTGTCCACCGGGTTGCCGTTCGGCAGATAGATCGACGCGATGCGGATGCCGGCAATGGTTGCCTCGATATAGCGCGCCTGTTCGTCCGTATCATCGCCCGGCAGGCCGCGGTGGACATCCGCGATGGGGAGTTTCGAGAGGATGGCGACGCCGTTGTAGGTTTTCTGGCCGAGCGTCTCGACGTGATAGCCGAGCGCTTCCACCTCGAGGCGGGGGAAGTTGTCGTCCGTCACCTTCAGCTCCTGCAGGCAGATCACATCCGGCGCGTGGGTTTGCAGATAGTCCACCAGCCGCGGCAGGCGCGCTTTCACCGAATTGATGTTCCAGCTGGCAATTTTCATCTCATCCCCCATAAAATACAAAAGCCCGGCAGAAACCGGGCCTTTTTTCTAACATCTTTACCGGAGCGATCAAACGGCAAATGAGGTCCCGCAGGAGCAGGAGGCCGTGGCGTTCGGGTTATTGATCCGGAACGCCGCGCCGATCATATCCTCAACATAGTCGACTTCCGCGCCGGCCAGATAGAGCAGCGAGATCTGGTCGATCAGGAGCGTCGCCCCCTTGTTCGTCACCACGACATCGTCGGGGTTTTGCGTATCGTCAAGGTCGAAGCTGTACTGAAAGCCTGAACAGCCGCCGCCATTGACGGCAACGCGCAGCATCTTCTTGTCGGAATCCAGCTCCTCGACAATGGCGTTGATCCGGTTCGCCGCCGATTCCGAGAGTTTGACCGGTGGCTCAATTTCATTCATCACTGACATTCCATCCACCTGCGTGACAGGGATATCCACCCCTGAAATATCATACTATACAATAGATGATGTATTAATCTTTGCCTGTTTGTCAATTGACCGCCCGAAAGAGAGCTGCAACGCCTGTGATCCCCTCCTATGCTGTCATCGCGCGCCGGGCGCTGTTAAATGCGCTGCCTGCCACGGCTTTTGCAGATGATGCGGCGTGGCAGCGCTTTATGAATGATCTTCGCCTTCGCCCGCCGCAGCGCAGCGCCTATGGCGACCTGACCACCAATGCGGCAATCCTCCTGACCGCGATGCTGCCCGGAGCGGAGGCGGAGCGTCATATCGGGGCGCTGATCAAGGCGTTCGGCGCCCTTCCGGGCGTGAAGGACGTCGCGCGGCAACCCTCCGGTTATCTCAATCTCTATTATGAGAGCAGCTACTGGACGGGTGAGATCCCGGAAATCCTGACGGCGGGCGCGGCCTATGGCCTTGGCGATCTCACCCTGACGGCGGCTATCGCTCCTGCACCCGAAGAGGCAGCGGATCTTGCCGCGCTTCGCCGGCAGGTGAATGCGGCGGCGCTTTTCCGTCTCGCCGACCTTGCCGGGGTTGCGGTGACGCGCGCCCGGCCTGCGCCGCTCACCGCGGAAAGCGGCTATCCCGCCGCGGCGGCGCTCAGCAAATGCGGCGAGGGACGGGTGAAATTTGCGCTGCTAGCCAATCCGCCGGCCTTTACCGGCGCTTTCAGCCCTATTTTAGCCACAGACCGCAGCTATAATAACCCGGTTTTCGCCCTTCCTTACGCACGGATGCTGCTGCGGCGACTGGCGGCCGGACGGGAGGCGGGAATAAAAGCGATTGAAGAGGGGGCGGACCTGTCCCGCTTGCGCCTGCCGGGAGAGATTTCCCTTGCGCGGCGCCTTGCAGATTGGCCGCTCGCGGTGGAGGAAACCTTACGCAAGGCTGACGGATATTATCTCGCCTCTTTCCTCCACGACCTTTCCTTGCTATTTTTCCGCCAGTTCGAGACGCTGCGCCCCGTGTCATCGGACTATCTGCAGGGCGCGGCAGGGGAGGCGCGTATCGCCCTTTTTGCGGCGGTGGAGACAATTCTGGATGGCGGGATGACAGTTCTCGGCGTCGATATGGTAAAGGAGTACGGCTAGTGAACCGAGAAGACGAATATCCGGACGATGATTTTTACGACGGTGACGATGAGCCGCGGTTCAGCCGCCGGAAATGGATCGGCGCAACACTTGCAATCCTGATCGTTGTCGGCTTTGGCATCGGCATCTGGTATGCCTATGACCAGGGCGTGAAAAAGGGCGTGCAGCTTGCGCCGCCGATCATCAGCGCCGATAAATCGCCGGTCAAGGTCGCGCCAGAAGATCCGGGCGGGATGGAAGTGCCCAACCAGGACAAACAGGTCTTCAACGTGCTCAACTCGACCGGGACGCCGGACCGGGTTGAAAAGCTGATGGCCCCGCCCGAGCAGGCGATCCCTGACCCCAAGCCCGAGGTGAGCGAGGCCGAGCAGGCAGCCGATGAAGACAGGCTCGACAAGCTCGTTGACGCCGCGACCGAAGACGGCGAGGCGGCGGCCGAGAAGGTAGAGGAAGCCGCCGAGACGGCGAGCGAAAAGGTCGCAGAGACGACGGACAAGGCCGATGAGACGGCAAAGGAGACCGCCGCCGCGACGAGCGAGGGTGCAACTGCTGCGTCCGAGAAGGCGGAAAAGACCGTCACCGCCGCCCTGCCTCCGGCACCGGCGGCGACCCCGGCACCGGCGCCAAAGTCAACCGCGACACCCGGCGGCAACAGCTGGGTCCAGGTCGGCTCCTTCGGCAACCGGGAAGCGGCGGAGAAGCAGTGGTCGATGCTGAGCGGCAAGCATGGCGCGCTGCTTTCCGGCATCGGCTATCGCGTGCAGGATGTCGAGGTGAACGGCAAGACCTATTACCGGCTGCAGATCGGCTCCTTCGGCACGCGCGACAGCGCCTCGAAGCTCTGCGACAATCTGAAGGCCGCCTCACAGGATTGTCTTGTTGTCAGCGGTTGATCCGGGCAGTTATCGCTCTGTTATCTTCGGACTGGAAGGCCCGCGCCTCAGCGCGGCGGAGCGGGAGTTTTTCACTGCGGAGCCGCCGTTCGGTTTCATTCTGTTCGCCCGCAACGTGGAAGATCCGGCGCAGCTTCGCGAGCTTGTCCGGAGCCTTCGCGACGTAACAGGCCGCGCGGCGACGCCCATTCTCATTGATCAGGAAGGCGGACGGGTGCAGCGACTTCGTGCGCCGCACTGGTTCGAGGCGCGCCCCTTCGGCTTTTTCGGCGAATTGTATGCGCGCGATGCGGAGCGCGCAATCGAGATGCTGCGTCTCACTACGCGGCTGATCGCCGCCGACCTGCGGGAGGCGGGGATCAGTGTCGACTGTACGCCCTGCCTCGATCTGCGGTTGCCGGAAACGGTAGGCGCCATCGGCGATCGTGCCTTTGCCGCCGACCCCAATATCGTCGCCCGCCTCGGCGCCGTGGTGGCGGAGGAGCTCCTGAAGGCCGGGATCCTGCCGGTCATCAAGCATCTGCCGGGGCATGGCCGGGCAACGGTCGACAGTCATCTTGAACTGCCGCATGTCGCGACGCCACGCGAGGAGTTAGGCAGGATGGATTTCATGCCCTTTCACCTGCTCTCGCCGCTACCCTGGGCGATGACCAGCCATATCGTCTTCAGCGATATTGATCCGGCCCAGCCGGCGACGCATTCAAAGACGATCATTGATGAGATTATCCGCGGCGAGATCGGCTTCAATGGCCTGCTGCTCTCCGATGATATCAATATGCAGGCGCTTGCCGGCAGCCTTGGCGCGCGCGCCGCGAAAGCGCTTGCGGCAGGCGTTGATATCGTCCTCCATTGCTCGGGCAGGCTCGAGGAGATGCACGAGGTCGCGGCCTGCTGCCCGCCGCCGGGGGAGGCGACACGCGCACGGATTGACCAGGGCGAGAGGATACAGTCCTCGGGGACGGGGCCGCTCGACCGGGAGGCGGACAGCGTCCGCCTCGCCGAGCTGCTGGCGGAAGGCATCGTCTGATGGATTTCGGCGCGCTGCTCTATCAGATTTCGATCTGGATTATTCCCGCCCTTACCGCCATCACGCTGCATGAGGCGGCGCATGGCTTTGTCGCCTGGCGGCTCGGCGATGACACGGCGAAGCGATTGGGGCGGGTGACCTTCAACCCGTTCCGCCATATCGATCCGATGGGGACGGTGATCATTCCGGCCTTTCTGCTGCTGGTCAAGGCGCCGTTCCTCTTCGGCTATGCGAAGCCGGTGCCGGTCAATGTCGGAAGGCTCGGCAATCCGCGCCGCGACATGGTGTGGGTCGCGCTCGCCGGTCCGGGCATGAATTTCCTGCTCGCCTTTCTCTTCGCGCTCGGGGTGCATACGCTGCAGTATATGTCGGGCGAGGTGGCGATGTGGTTTGCGCATAACTTCCGCAACGGCATCGTCCTCAACGTGATCCTCGGCGTTTTCAACCTGCTGCCGCTGCCGCCGCTCGATGGCGGGCGCGTCGCGGTGGGGCTGCTGCCGGACCGCCTCGCGATACCGCTCGCGCGGACAGAGCGCTACGGGTTTCTGATCCTGATCGGGCTGATTTTCCTCGTCCCGATGATTAGCGGCGCGCTCGGCCATGAGGTCAATCCCTTGAGCTGGCTGCTCGGTGAGCCGATCGGCTTTATGGTCAATCTGATTGCCAAGCTCGCCGGTCTCGGCTAGATTTTTTCGCATGAGGAGCTGCAGACAATCGGCGAAAACGGGGGCCTACCGTGGATAAGGGCTCCTTCGATGAGGCCGGACAGAAAAACCCCGAGGTGATCCCGCATCCGACGCAGGCGCTGCTCGTCGATCTCGACGGCTATGAAGGGCCGCTCGACGTCCTGCTGCTGCTGGCGCGCGACCAGAAGGTTGATCTTCTCAAAATCTCCATCCTCGAACTCGCCGAGCAGTATCTCAATTTCATCGAACAGGCGCGGGCGCTTCGCCTTGAAATCGCGGCCGATTACCTCGTCATGGCGGCGTGGCTCGCCTATCTCAAATCGCGGCTCCTGCTGCCGCCGGAGACGGATGACGAGGGACCAACGGGCGAGGAGCTTGCCGACCGGCTCGCCTTCATGCTCCGCAAGCTGGAGGCGATGCGCGGCGCGGCGGACAAGCTGATGGCGGGGCGCATCACGGGGCGCGACCGTCTCGCCCGCGGCCGGCCGGAGGCGATCCGCATCCTGCGCCAGTCGCGCTATCACTGCACGCTGCGCGAACTGCTGCATGCCTATGCCGCACAGAAAGAGCGCAAGGGCATCACCAATCCGCTCCGCCTGATGCGCGAGGCGGTCTATTCGGTTGAGCAGGCGCTGGAGCGGCTGGAGCGGATGCTCGGCAAACTTCCCGAATGGACCGATCTGATGTCCTACCTTCCGGACAATCTCGCAACCTCCTTCAGTCGCCGCTCGGCACAGGCCTCGACTTTGCTCGCCAGCCTGCAAATGGCGAAGGAAGGGCGGCTTGAGCTTCGCCAGGCGGAGACATTCGGCCCCATTCACGTAAAGTTGAGGAAAGACGGCGAATGACTATCGATCCCGAACATCTGCGGATGGCGGAAGCGCTGCTGTTCGCCTCGCGTGAGCCGCTCGATGAGGCGGCGCTTGCCGAGCGATTGCCGGACGGCGCGGATATCGGCGCGCTTCTTGCCACGCTTCAGGACAGCTACAAGGCGCGCGGCGTCAATCTTGTGCGCCTTGCCGGGAAATGGTGTTTTCTCACCGCGCCCGATCTCGCCTGGCTGCTCGAGATGGAGCGCGAGACGACGCGTAAACTCAGCCGCGCCGCGCTCGAGACACTGGCCATCATCGCCTATCACCAGCCCGTGACGCGGGCGGAGATCGAGGAAATCCGCGGTGTGGGGCTCAGCCGCGGGACAATGGACGTGCTCTTCGATGCGGGCTGGATCCGCCCGCGCGGCCGCCGCCGGACGCCGGGCCGGCCGGTGACCTATGGCGTCACGGAAGAGTTCCTGATCCATTTCGGCCTCGATGATATCAAGGACCTGCCGGGCTTCGATGAGATGAAGGCGGCCGGCCTCCTCAACCTTGAGCCCGGCAGCATCTTTGCCGATCTCGCGACGACGGAAGAAGATCCGATCATCGACGAGGAAGAAGAGGAATACTGATCGCATCGGCCCCCCACGCGACCATATGCCCCAGATGCCACCACGCAACTACGGCTTTTGTTTGCCATTGCTAGTGATTATTATTTACGAATAAGGTATGTCATGCCAAGAAGGCGGAAGCTTTATTCGGAAGAGCGATGGCATTGAGCGCACTGGAAATAGAAAATCGGCAGACGCTGTCCCGGCGGGACGCACCGCGCAGGCGCGTGCCCGTCGCAGCGCTCGGCATGTTCCTGATCACGCTGATCCTCGCGCTGCCGGTGCTGGTCGTGTTTGGCTATATGTTCGTGCCGAGCGGGGAGATCTGGGACCATCTGGCGAGCACGGTTCTGCCGCTCTATCTGGTCAACACGCTGCTTCTTGCCCTCGGGGTGAGCGTCCTCGTCCTGCTGATCGGGGTCGGGACGGCGTGGCTTGTGACCATGTGCGACTTTCCGGGTCGGCGGATTTTCTCCTGGGCGCTCTTCCTGCCGCTCGCCATGCCGGCCTATATCATCGCCTACACCTATACCGGCATGTTCGATTATGCGGGCCCCGTGCAGACGGCGCTTCGCGAGGCCTTCGGCTGGGGGCGGATGGATTACTGGTTCCCGTCGGTCCGCAGCATCGGCGGCGCGATCCTGATGTTCGGGCTTGTGCTCTATCCTTACGTCTATCTGGTCAGCCGTGCGGCCTTTGTCGAGCAGTCGATCGCCGCGCTCGAAGTTGGGCGCACGCTCGGGCGGGGGCCGTGGCGCGGCTTTTTCTCCATCGCCCTGCCGCTCGCGCGCCCGGCGATCGTGACGGGCCTTGCGCTCGCCCTGATGGAGACGCTGAGCGATTTCGGCGCGGTGCAGTATTTCGCCATCGACACCTTTACGACCGGCATCTACCGGACCTGGTTCGGGCTTGGCGAGCCGGCCGCCGCGGCGCAGCTTGCCGCCATCCTGATGCTGTTCGTCTTTTCGCTGATTATCATTGAGCGCCTCAATCGCGGCGGGCGGAAATTCCACCACACGGGGCGCTATCTCGCCATCAGCCGCTACCGCCTCTCGCCGGGGCGGAGGCTCCTTGCCTTTCTTGCCTGCCTGCTGCCGATCTTTTTCGGCTTTCTGCTGCCGACGGGCTGGCTTCTGAAAGACAGCATTCTCCATTCGAGCAGCGCCTTCAACGCGGGCTTTGCCGGTCTTGTGTTCAGCAGCGTCAGCGTTTCGCTGGTGGCATCCGTGCTGGCGCTGCTTGTCGCGCTGCTGCTGATCTACGGATCGAGGCGCGCAAGCCGCGCCCCCTCGCGCCTTGAGCAGGTCTCGCTCCGGATCGCCGCCATGGGTTATGCAGTGCCGGGACCGGTGCTTGCCGTCGGCATCATGCTGCCGTTCGGCTTTATCGACAACGGCATCGATCACTGGATGCGAAGCACGTTCGGCATTTCGACCGGCCTGTTGCTGAGCGGGACGATGGTGGCGCTTTTCTTCGCCTATACCGTCCGCTTCCTTGCCATCTCGCTCAACACGGTGGAGGCGGGGACCGATACGGTCACCCCCAATATGGACCGCGCCGCCCGCACCCTTGGTGTTACCGGCTTTGCCAAGCTCCGCCGGGTGCATCTGCCGATCATCTCCGGCAGTCTGATGACGGCGCTGCTGCTGGTCTTTGTCGATGTAATGAAAGAACTTCCGGCGACGCTGGTGATGCGCCCCTTTGGCTTCGAGACGCTGGCGGTGCGCGCCTATGAGCTTGCCATCGACGAGCGGCTTGCCGATGCCGCCGCGCCGTCGCTCGCGATTGTCCTCGCCGGCATCCTGCCGGTCATTATCTTGAGCCGGGCGATTTCCCGCTCGCGTCCCGGGCAGAAAGCAGATGCAGGGAAAGCAATCTAATGAGCAGTCTGGTATTTGAAAATGTCTGTCACCGGTATGACCGGGCGCATTCCGTCGAGATCGACCGGCTGGAGGTAGGGGCGGGACAGCTCGTCTGCCTGCTCGGCCCGTCCGGCTGCGGCAAATCGACGACCTTGCGTCTCGCGGCGGGGCTTGAGGTGCCGTACCGCGGCCGGATCAGTATCAACGGGGATATCGTGGCGGACGAGCAGGTCTTCATCGGGCCCGAGGATCGCCGCGTCGGGCTGGTATTTCAGGATTATGCGCTGTTTCCGCATCTCAATGTCTTTGACAATATCGCCTTCGGCCTCACCCATCTTCCGGCGCGCGAGCGGCGCGAGCGCGCGATGCGGATGCTGGAGACCGTCGGCCTTGCGGCGGCGGCGAAGAAATATCCGCATATGCTTTCGGGCGGGGAGCAGCAGCGCGTCGCGCTCGCCCGCGCCCTTGCGCCAAGTCCGCGCGTTATCCTGATGGATGAGCCCTTTTCGGGGCTTGATGTGGTGCTGCGCAATCAGGTGCGCGACGAGACGCTCGCGCTGCTGAAGGAAATGGGAACGACCGTGTTGATGGTCACCCATGATCCGGAAGAGGCGATGCGCATGGCCGATGAAATCGTTCTCATGCAAGGCGGCCGGATCGTCCAGCAGGGAAGCGCGGGTGCGCTCTATAATTACCCGGCGAATGCCTTCGTCGCCTCGTTCCTCGGCAGCGTCAACCGCGTGCCGGCGCGGCGCGCGGGGAATGACTTTGTGACCGAGCTTGGCAGCATTCCGGTCTCCGCCGCAACGAAGGCGATCGCTACCGACGAAGTGCTGATCCGGCCCGAAGCGATTCGCCTGAAACCGCGCGAGACTGATCATCCACCGTCGGCGGAAGTAATCCTTTCGCGCAATCTCGGCGCGTATGCGCTGGTTGACTTTCGCCTCAGGAGCGGGCTCTGCGTGACGGCGCGCATGCCCGCTTTCGGCCGTCCCGAGATAGGCGATCGCTGCGCGCTCTGGCTAAATCCCGAAGGCGTCTTTATCTTTCCGGGCGATGAAAACGCCGCGGCCGGCGATAAAGCCGTGTTAAACGGCAATTAATTGTCGTATAAACGGCCTCCGGCCTTTATATAGTATCGGTTGAGAGATATTTATTGCTTTGCGGGCCCTGCGTCCGGACGCGGAAGCAAGGTCTATCGATGGGCGGTATATGAATTGACGAATTCCCGTTACGGGAACAGGAGCTGAGAACATGAGTATTGGTCCGTGGCAAATAATTCTGATCCTTGTCATCGTGTTGATCATTTTCGGCGCGGGCAAGCTGCCTCGTGTGGCCGGGGATCTTGCGAAAGGCATCAAGAATTTCAAGAAGGGCATGGCCGATGAGGATGAGCCGAAAGCGGCGGACGCCGCTCCCGAAGCCCTTGAATCCGCGAAAAGCGATGCAGCGGAAAAGAAGGACAAGGCTGCGCAGGGCTGAGGCCGCTGCTGCCTTTTCATCCATATTCAACCCGAAAAATGTGAGTAGCCATGTTTGATATTGGCTGGTCGGAAATGGTCGTTGTGCTGATGGTCGCGATCCTGGTTGTCGGCCCGAAGGATCTGCCGCGCGCCATCGCCACCATGACCAAATATCTGCGCAAAGCCCGCGCCATGGCGCGCGAGTTCCAGACCGGTCTTAACGATCTGGCGCGCGAGGCGGAGCTCGAGGACCTCAAGAAGAAGGTCGCCGAGACGGAGAACAGTATCAAGAAGCAGGTGGAAGACGCGGTCGATCCGACCGGGTCGATGCAGGGCATGTTCGACGATATCAAGCCGGAAATCCGCGACACTGGCGAGACGGCCACGCTGCCCGCCGCGCCCGAGGCGAAGCCGGCCGCACCGTCCGAGGCGGTGCAGACGGCGAGCGAGGCGGCAAATGAGGCAGAGGCCACGGATACCTCCGCCTCGGCAAGATCGGGAAGCAGCGCGCCGTGAGTGATAACGAGATTGATGACCGCAAGGCTCCGCTGATGGAGCATCTGATCGAATTCCGCAATCGGCTTGTCTATTCGGTTGTGGCGCTCGTCATCGCCTTTATTCTCTGCTACCTCGTCTCGGAGGAGCTTTTCGCTTTCCTCGTCAAGCCGCTTGTCTCGGCCTATGGCGATGATGTGGAAGGGCGGCGGATGATCTTCACCGGGCTGCATGAAGCCTTCTTCACCTATCTCAAGGTCGCCTTTTTTGCCGGCATTTTCCTCGCCTTCCCGGTCATCGCCGCGCAGCTCTGGATTTTTGTCGCGCCCGGTCTCTACAAGAATGAGAAGCGCGCCTTTCTGCCCTTCCTCATTGCGACGCCGATCCTCTTTTTCCTCGGCGGTGCGCTCGCTTACGGCATGGTCATGCCGCTCGCCTGGAAGTTCCTGCTGAGCTTCGAGACCGGTGGCGGCCCGAGCCTCTATGCCCAGGCGTTCGCCGCCATTGCCGGTGAATTTCCGAACTTTGCCGCCTATCTGCCGACCCCGGCGGAGACGACCGCCCTGCCGATCCAGTCGGAAACACGGGTCAGCGAATATCTCAGCCTCTCGATGCAGCTCATCTTCGCCTTCGGCCTTTGCTTCCAGCTCCCGGTTCTCCTCACGCTGCTCGGCCGCGTCGGCATCGTGACATCCGCCGGGCTCAAGTCGAAATTCAAATATGCGATCGTCGGCACCTTCATCCTCGCGGCGATCCTGACGCCGCCCGATCCACTCAGCCAGATCACCCTCGCGGTTCCTCTCGTCATGCTTTATGGCATCTCCATCGTCACGGTGGGGATGATCGAGAAACGGCGCGAGGCGCAGGATGCGGCGGAAGACACGGTGTAGCGACCGCCGCCGGCTGTGGCCGTTGCAACATATTTGCGATAAATACCGGGCCGCGTGCAAACCCCTCTGGACGGCGGGCGAGTGCGCCCTTATACACAGGGACATTCATCTTGAAACCAAAATGGCTTTGATATGCTTGACTTGAAATGGATCCGGGAGAATCCGCAGGAATTTGACGCCGCGATGGCGCGGCGCGGGCTTTCGTCGCAGTCGGACGCTCTGCTTAATCTGGATGCGGAACGGCGCAAGGTTCAGACCGAGATGCAGGAGGTACAGTCCCGCCGCAACGCCGCGGCAAAGGAAATCGGCAAGGCCAAGGCAACCGGCGGCGATGCCGACGCGCTGATCGCCGAGGTGGCGGATCTGAAAGGCGCGGCGCAGGAGCTGGAAGCGCGCGAGCGGGCCATGCAGGCGGATCTTGAGACGCTGCTGAGCGGTCTTCCCAACATTCTCGATCCCGAGGTGCCGGACGGCGAGGATGAGACGGGCAATGTCGAGCTGCGCCGGGTCGGCGAGATCCCGTCCTTCGATTTCACCCCGAAAGAGCATTACGAGCTTGGCGAAGCGCTAGGGATGATGGATTTCGAGACGGCGGCGAAGCTCTCCGGATCGCGCTTCGTTGTGACCAGCGGGAAAATTGCCCGGCTCGAGCGGGCGATTGCCGCCTTCATGCTGGATGTCCATACCCTGGAGAAGGGATATCTCGAAGTCTCCCCGCCGGTGATGGTGCGGGGGAGTGCGCTTTTCGGCACGGGACAGCTGCCGAAATTCGAGGAGGATCTCTACAAGGTCGGGGAGGGGCAGTATCTGATCCCGACGGCGGAGGTGCCGCTCACCAATCTCGTTGCCGACAGCATCCTGAGCGAAGCGGACCTGCCGAAGCGCTTTACCGCCCATACGCTCTGTTTCCGCTCCGAAGCGGGCTCGGCGGGGAAAGATACGGCTGGCATGCTGCGCCAGCATCAGTTTACCAAGGTCGAAATGGTCTCGATCACCACGCCGGAGCAGTCAAAGGCCGAGCATGAGCGGATGACGGCCTGCGCCGAAGATATCCTGAAGCGGCTCGGCCTGCCCTATCGCGTGGTTGTGCTCTGCAGCGGCGATACCGGGTTCGGGGCGCAGAAGACCTATGATATTGAAGTCTGGCTGCCGGGGCAGAATTGCTACCGCGAGATTTCAAGCTGTTCAAATTGCGGCGACTTCCAGGCGCGCCGCATGAAAGCCCGTTTCCGGCCGGAAGGCGAGAAGGCAACGGCCTTCGTTCACACCCTCAACGGGTCGGGGCTCGCCGTCGGGCGAACGCTGATCGCGGTGATGGAAAATTATCAGCAGGCGGACGGATCGATCCGGATTCCCGAGGCGCTGGTGCCCTATATGGGCGGGGTAACGGAAATCCCCGCCGTTCTACGATAAAGTAAAGGAATGCGAAGTTGCGAATTTTGTTGACCAATGATGACGGCTTTACCGCGCCGGGAATGCAGACCCTCCGGCGGATCGCCGCCCAGCTCTCGGACGATATCTACATCGTTGCGCCGGAGAAGGAGCAGAGCGGCTCGTCGCGCTCGCTGACGCTGCACGATCCGATCCGGATCCACAAGCATGCCGACAAGGAATATGCCGTTGAAGGCACGCCGACCGACTGCGTGATGATGGCGATGAACTATCTCTTCCGCGACGAGCGGCCGGACCTGATCCTGTCGGGCGTCAATCGCGGCGGCAACCTCGGCGAGGATGTGCTTTATTCCGGCACCGTCGCGGCGGCGAGTGAAGGGACGCTGCTTGGTGTGCGCTCCATCGCCCTCAGCCAGTGCCTGCTCGATTATGAAAGCTTCTCGTGGGAGACATCGGAAATGCTCGCCCCCGACATTATCCGCAAGGTGCTCGATTTCGACTGGGGACCGGATGTGCTCGTCAACATCAACTTCCCGGCGGTCGCCCCCGACGAGGTCAAGAGCATCGACGTCACCCATCAGGGCAAGCGCGATCTCTCGAACCTCACGATTGATGACCGGATCGACGCGCGCGGGCGGCAGTATTTCTGGCTCGGCTATCGCCCGGCGCTCGGTGTGCCGCAGAAGGGTTCCGATCTCTGGGCAGTCGCAAACGGCTGCGTATCGGTGACGCCGCTGTCGCTCAATCTGACGGATGTTCCGTTGACCCAGAAGATGCAGAAGGCGTTTTCGTGATCGATAACCCGGCCCAGAAAATCCGCCTGATTATGGAGCTGCGCCGGCAGGGGATCAGCAACACCGATGTCCTCTCGACGATCGAACGGGTGCCGCGGGACGTTTTCGTCTCGCCCACCTTTCGCGATCGCGCCTATGAGAATATCGCCCTGCCGATCGCCAGCGGGCAGACCATCAGCCAGCCCTATATCGTCGCCTACATGACCCAGCTTCTCAATCTGGACAAGCGGCGCAAGGTGCTGGAGATCGGGACGGGGTCGGGATATCAGACGGCGATCCTCGCAAGGCTCTGCCGCCGCGTCTATTCGATCGAGCGCTATCGCAACCTGCTCGATGCCGCGACGAAAATCTTCGAGCAGCTCAAGATCACCAATATCACCGCGCGCATCGGCGATGGCTATAAAGGCTGGCCGGAGCAGGCGCCGTTCGACCGCATCATCGTCACCGCGGCGGCTGAAGAGGTGCCCGAAATGCTGCTTGAACAGCTCGCGCCCGATGGCGTGATGGTGCTGCCGGTCGGGCGGGATTCCACCAGCCAGCATATTATGCGCATTACCCGTGATTTGCAGGGCAACCTCACGGAAGAGGTGCTGCTGCCCGTCAGATTCGTACCAATGGTTCAAGGGGTTGCGGAATAGTCTTGAGTCGCCGCTATATGTTGTGTGAGTTAATTTTGTTGTGACTTTCCGCCATTTTATGCTTAATATCAACGGCATGATGGCGAGGTATGTATCTTTTTTCAGTCGCGTTGCCTGCGTAAGTCTTCTGCTTCCCCTGCTGGCGGGGTGTCTCTATGACATCTATGTGCCGCAGAACCGGAGCGCGAAGGTCATCCGCACACCCGCCGCCGTGCCCACCTCGTCAGGCGCTCCGTCGGCCGCCCCGTCGGCGCCCCAGCCGGTCGTCGTGGCGGATAATTTTACGCCCGATTATCGCAATCTCTCCTATCATTTCGTGACCGTTGAGCGGGGCAGCAGCCTGTCGCAGGTTGCCGCGCGGGCCCATGTGCCGATGCAGGCGATCATCGCGATGAACAACCTTGCCGCGCCTTTTGTGATTTATCCGGGCCAGCAGCTCAAGGTTCCGACGCTGCAGCGCCATGACGTGCGCCCCGGCGAGACGCTTTATGCGATTTCCCGCGCCTATGACCGAAGCGTGGCCGAAATCGCCTATTTCAACGGGCTGGCCGCGCCGTACCGGCTTCTACCGGGAATGGAAATCCGGGTTCCGCAAGCGATGCAGAGTGAAGTGCTGGTCGCTTCCGCCGATATGTCAGCCTGGCCCGCCCCGGCGGAACGGGGGAGCGTGCCGGTAAAGACGGTGACGATCAATTCAAAGGCCGAGCAGGTGACGCTGCCGCCGTCCGAGACGCGCACTGTGGTAAGCCGGGGCGCGCCGATCAGCTCGGGTCCGCTAAGCGCCCCGCTGCCCGCGCCCTCTGCGCCGGCGCCTGTCGCAGCCCCGCCTGCACCCACGGTAAAGGCGCCCGTTACTGTCGCCGCGCCTGCGCCAACCGCTCCGCCTGCACCGGAGCCAAGTTACCAGACGGCGAAGCTCGATCTGCCGCCGGTACCGACGCGCCAGTATACGACCAAGGCGCCGCCCGCCCGCAGCGGCAAGGCCTTCGCCTGGCCGGTCAAGGGGCAGGTGATCTCGGGCTTTGGCAAGAAGGAGACGGGGTTCCATAACGACGGCGTCAATATCGCCGTGAAGGAAGGTACGCCCATCCGCGCCGCGGAGAACGGCGTCGTCTCCTACGTCGGGAACGAGATGCGCTCGTTCGGCAACCTCCTGCTGATTTCCCATGCCGATGGCTACGTTACCGCCTATGGCCATACGCAAAAGATCGTTGTCGCGAAGGGGGATGCGGTGAAGAAGGGCGATATCGTCGCTTATGCCGGCTCATCGGGTAATGTGACGCAAAGCCAGCTCCATTTCGAAATCCGCAAGAAAGGGCAGGCGATCGATCCGGTCGCGATGCTCGACTGATCGCCCGCGGCGAAGCCCGGCTCAGCCCTTGGGCCGAAGCACGGTCTGCGTCTGCGTCACTTTGGCGATAAGCTTGCCGGCATCATTCCTGAGTTCCGTTTCGATGACGATGGTCGATCCGCCGACATGAAGCGGGGTTGCCCGCGCCGTCAGCTTTCCCTCCCGCACGGCGCCGAGGAAGTTGGTTTTCGATTCAATGGTCGAGGTGCCGCTTGCCCCCTCCGGCAGATTGGTGAAGGCGGCCGCGCCGCCCGCGGAATCGGCAAGCGCCATCACCGTGCCGCCGTGGATCATGCCATTGCTGGTGCAAAGCTCCGGCGCCCAGTCGAGCGTGAAGATTACCTCATCGGCGGCCAGCTTCTCGGCGCGAATACCGAGAGTTTTGCAAAGCGGCATGCGCTCGTGAATAAAGGCGGTGAGATCGGGTTGTGTCATTGGCTTTCCTCCCTTTTCCTGGATCAGAATAAAATGATAGCCATCCGTAGCGGTGACAATTACCTCAAAGGTAAAGTTGGCCGTTACTGACTGCGCGGGCGCAAATGCCACACCGACTGGCTGAGCGCCATGTCCTTTTTGAGTGCGCCGTGCGCATCCTGCGTTGTCAGCCGTTCGATTTCATAGGCCGCCGCATAGAGGCGGCGCACTTCCGCGGCATCCACGGCAAAGGGCGGGCCGGCCAACTCGGCCTGATCATAGTCGAGCGTGATGAGAAGCTGCGGCGCGGCCTTCGTGATCCGGCAGAGGTGGCGGGCATAGTCGCGGCGCATGTCGGCGGGAAGCGCGATCAGCGCGGCGCGGTCATAAACGGCCGCGACAGGGCCCAGCGCCGCCGCCGTGAGATCAAATATATCGCCAACGAAAATATCGATATTTTCCGCGTGGTAAAGTTTGAGCGCGCCTTGCGCAGTGACCGCGGGCGTGAGATTGAGATCCTCAAAGAGCTGCCCGATGGCAAGCTCGCTCAGCTCCGCGCCCGCGACGCGATAGCCTTGCTCGCAGAGCCACCCGATATCGAGCGTCTTGCCGCAAAGGGGGAGGAAGAGGCGCGCGCCTGCCGCGAGCGACAGCGCGCCGACATGGCGGATCAGCATGTCATTGGGATGATCCTGATGAAAGCCGATCTGGTTCGTCGCCCATTTTCTGTACCAGAAATCCGCGTCCATCGGCCCTCCCTTGTGTTTCCCGGCGCTCGGTCAGGCGATGACCGTTCCTGTCCGCCCCGCAACGTCCTGAATATACTGCCACGCGACACGGCCCGAGCGTGAGCCGCGCGTGCGCGTCCACTCGATCGCCTCGGCCTTGAAGGCCTCTTCGCTGATCGGGATCTTGTAATGCGCGATATAGCGGCGAATCATTTCGAGATATTCGTCCTGCGAGCAGCTGTGGAAGCCGAGCCAGAGGCCGAACCGGTCGGAGAGGGAGACCTTCTCCTCAATCGCTTCGGAGGGGATGATAGCGGTCGCGCGCTCATTCTCGATCATATCGCGGCGCATCATGTGACGGCGGTTAGACGTCGCGTAGATCAGCACGTTGTCGGGCCGCCCCTCAAGGCCGCCATCGAGCACGGTTTTCAGCGATTTATAGGTCGTATCATCGCCATCGAACGAGAGATCGTCGCAGAAGATGATGCAGCGCCGATCCGTTTTCTGAAGCTGCTGCAACAACTGCGGCAGAGAGGGGATATCCTCGCGGTTGATCTCGATCAGCACGAGGCGGTTGCCACTCTCGCGGTTGATCGCCGCGTGGCAGGCCTTGACCAGCGAGCTTTTCCCCATGCCGCGCGCGCCCCAGAGCAGCGCATTGTTGGCCGGCAGGCCGTTCGCGAAACGCCGCGTATTCTCGTAAAGAATATCGCGCATCCGGTCGATGCCGTGGAGAATGGAGAGATCGACATAATTGACCTTCGGCACCGGGCGCAGATGATTGCTTTCTGCTTCCCAGACGAACGCCTCGCCCTCCTCGAGGTTGACCGGCTGCGGTGCGGCGGGCGCCAGGCGCTCCAGGCTATCGGCAATGCGCGTGAGTTGCGCCAGTATCTCTTCGTTTGTCATCGTCACCAATTGAATTTGAGAGGGCGGAACCCCAGCTTACGGACAGGCACCATAAATGCCACCATCGGACGGAATGTTCAAGCGCGGCGCTCAGGTGCCCCCCGTGGGGTGGTACACAAAAGCCGGATATTCCTGATTGCGGCTTGCATTCAGGGGTAAGAACAAGATAAAAGTCGTTCAGTCATTAACAGGGTGGGGATAACAGGACCGCCCATTGTTCATTTAGAGAGCATAAGGACCGACACAATGGACCAAGGACTCACCCAGCTTCTGCCGCTGATACTGATTGGTGTTGTATTCTACTTCCTTCTCATCCGGCCGCAGCAGAAACGGGCGAAGGCGCATCGCGAGATGATCAATGCTGTTCGTCGCGGCGATAGCGTGGTGACGGCCGGCGGGATCATGGGCAAGGTGACCAAGGTGCGCGACGACAATGTGGTGCAGATCGAAATTGCGCCCGATATCCGCATCGACGTGGTCAAGTCGACGCTCGCCGATGTCCAGGGCAAGACGGAGCCGGTCGCCGACAGTGGCGGGACCGACGGGAACAAGCCCGAAGGCGGCAACCCGGTCAGCAAACTCTTCAAGAAATAACTGACGGCACGACCCATGAACCGCTTCCCCACGTGGAAGACCGTTGTCGTTTTACTCGTCAGCGTGCTTGCCATCCTCTACACCCTGCCGAACTTCTTTCCCAAATCGAGTTTGAGCGGGCTGCCGGGATGGCTGCCCAGCCAGCAGGTTAACCTCGGTCTCGATCTGCAGGGCGGCTCGCATCTGCTGCTCGAGGTCGACACCGCTACCGTCAAGACCAAGATGCTGGCGAGCCTCGTTGACGGGGTGCGGGACAGCCTGCGCCAGCAGGGCGATAACGTCGGGTATCGCAATCTGAAGCACGACGGCACGTCGGTCACCCTGACGCTCCGGGACGCGGCGGACGAGGCGAAGGCGCGCGAGCGGCTCGCGGATCTTTCCAACGTCATGCCAAATGGCCAGCGTGACATCGTCATCGAATATGGCGAGGGCGGCACAATCACCCTGACGCCGAGCGAGGCGACAATCACGGCGCGCATCAGCGCGGCCGTCGATCAGTCGATCGAGATTGTCCGTCGCCGCGTGGACGAGACCGGCGTCAATGAGCCGAATATCCAGCGTCAGGGGCAGGACCGCATTCTCGTCCAGCTTCCCGGCCTCGATGATCCGGACCGCATCAAGCGGCTGCTCGGCGAGACCGCGCAGCTCACCTTCCATCTGGTTGACCTTACCGCCGATGTCGGCGCTGCCGGGCGCGTGCCACCGGGCTCGAAGCGGCTGCCCTCCATCGAGGGGGACGGGCGGACCTATGTGGTCAAGAACCGCGTGATGGTCTCGGGCGAAAATCTGGAAGGGGCGCAGGCGACCTATCAGCAGGGCCAGCCGGTTGTCTCGATCCGTTTTGACAGCCTCGGCGCCAAGCAGTTCGGCCGCGCCACCTCGGAGAATGTCGGCAAACCCTTTGCGATCGTCCTCGATGACAAGGTGGTGAGCGCGCCGCGCATCAATGAGCCGATCATGGGCGGCGCGGCGATAATCAGCGGCGGCTTTGACGTTGCCGGGGCGCAGGATCTGGCGCTGCTGCTGCGGGCAGGCGCGCTGCCGGCCCCGCTCAGCATTGTCGAGGAGCGGACGGTGGGCCCGGATCTCGGCGCGGACAGCATTAAAGCCGGTGAGCTTGCCGGCATCATCGGAATTGTCGCCGTCGCGATTTTCATGGTCGCCTATTACGGCCTGTTCGGCCTTTTTGCGAATATTGCGCTTGCCATGAATATCTTCATTATCATGGCCGTCCTCTCGGTGATCGGCGCGACGCTGACGCTGCCGGGTATCGCGGGTATCGTGCTGACCATCGGTATGGCGGTCGATGCCAACGTGCTGATTTTCGAGCGTATCCGCGAGGAGCTTCGCGTCGGCAAGACGCCGTTCAACGCGATCGAGTCGGGCTTCGGGCGGGCGTTCATTACGATTTTTGACTCCAACGTGACGACTGCGCTCGCCGCGCTGATCCTGTTTGTGATGGGCACGGGCCCGGTCAAGGGCTTCGCGGTGACGCTGCTGATCGGTATCCTGAGTTCCATGTTCACCGCAATCATGTTGACGCGCATGCTGATCCATTACTGGATGCAGTACAAGCGGCCGAAAACGATTGATCTATAGGGGCCGGGATTATGAAAAAGATTAAACTGATACCGGATAATACAAACGTCCCCTTTATCAGGATGCGGCTGATCGCGTTTGCCATTTCGGCCGTGCTCATTCTCGGCTCGGCCGGCGCGTTTCTGACGGTCGGGCTGAACAAGGGCATCGATTTTGAGGGCGGCATCCTGATGGAGGTCGGGCTTGAGAAAGCGCCGGACCTTGCCTCGATGCGCTCATCGCTCGGCAATCTCGGCATCGGCTCGGTCGCCCTGCAAACCTTCGGCCGCGAGACAGATATCCTGATCCGCGCCGAACGCCAGCCCGGTGAGGCGGCCGCGCAGGAAGCGGCGGTTGAAAAGATCAAGCAGCAGCTGACGGCGGATTACGGCGAGAATGTCTCGCTCCGCCGTGTGGAGTTCGTCGGCCCGAAAGTCTCCGGCGAGCTGATCATAGTGGCCGTTCAGGCCGTCATTCTCTCGATGATCGGGATGCTGATCTATATCTGGCTGCGGTTCGAATGGCAGTATTCGGTGGCCGCCATTATCGGGCTGCTGCACGACGTCATCATCACTGTGGGGATGTATACGCTCACGCGGATCGAGTTCAACCTCACGTCTATCGCGGCGCTTCTCACCATTGTCGGCTACTCGATCAACGATACGGTTGTGATCTATGACCGGATCCGCGAGAACGTCCGCCGCTACAAGAAGATGCCGATGGCGGAGATGATCAACCTGTCGCTCAACGAGACGTTGTCGCGGACAACCATGACCGGCGTGACGACGCTGCTGGCGCTCGGCGCGCTCTATTTCTTCGGCGGCGAGGTCATCCGCGGATTTGCGTTCGCGATGATTGTCGGTGTTGTCATTGGCACCTATTCCTCTATCTTTGTCTGTGCGCCCATTCTTCTGTATTTCGGGGTCAGGCATCCGGCGGACGAGGACGGAACGGGCAAATTCGCAGCGGCGGAGCAGGCAGAGGCGAAGATCAACAAGAACAGCTGATCAACCGCCGCCCAGGGAGACGTCATGCAGGACATATCCGGCCTTCCGCGGGAAGGGCAGCAACTTATCAACAGCTACGGCGATGGCGGCTTTCGCGTCAGCGGCGTGCGCTATCAAGGCTCGATCCTGATCCAGCCCGAGACGACGACAGCGTGGCCGCTTGGCGATATTGCGGGGCTTGATCTTGCGAGCCTGCAATCGCTGCTCGATGCCGCCGACGGGATCGACATCCTGCTGATCGGCTGCGGGGCCGGCATGGCGTATATCGAAGAGGATATCCGCGCGGCGTTCCGCGCCAAGGGTGTGGTGATCGATGTGATGAACACCGGCGCCGCGGTCAGAACCTATAACATCCTGCTGCTGGAGCGCCGTCAGGTGGCGGCGGCGCTGATCGCGGTGTGAGGGAAATCGCCGCACGCTCCGGTCAAATCGATGGAAAAGACCACTAAAAAAGGCGCCCGTTGAGGCGCCTTTCTTGTTGACTGCTCGTCGCCGCTTAGGCTTTGGCGAGATTTTCGTTGGCGAAATCCCAGTTGACGAGATGATCGAGGAAGGTCGAGATATAGTCCGGACGGCGGTTCTGATAGTCGAGATAGTACGCATGCTCCCAAACGTCCATGGTGAGGAGCGGGGTCGCGCCGTCGGTGAGCGGGCAGGCCGCGTTCGGGGTCTTGGTGACCTTCAGCTTGCCGCCGTCGAGGACGAGCCAGGCCCAGCCGCTGCCGAACTGCGTCGCGCCGGCATTCTTGAACTCCTCAACGAACTTGTCGAAAGAGCCGAAGTCGGCGTTGATCTTGTCGGCAATCGCGCCGGTCGGCTTGCCGCCGCCATTCGGCTTCATCGAATGCCAGTAGAAAGTGTGGTTCCAGACCTGCGCCGCATTGTTGAATACGCCGGCTTTCGACGCATCATTGGCGGTGTCCTTCATGATCTGCTCGAGTGAGCGGCTGTCGTCACCGACCAGATTGTTGAGGTTCGTCACATAGGCATTGTGATGTTTGCCGTGATGGAAATTCAGCGTCTCCTCGGAGATGTGGGGAGCAAGTGCGTCTTTTGCATACGGAAGGGGGGGAAGTTCAAAAGCCATAATATTCCTCTTGCCAGTTTACTGGTCATTCGTCAGTCAAAATCCCGTGAAAATTCACGCCCCGTTGCGGGGAAAGAACTCGCATATCGCTATGCATACAGATATATACCATTTTGGACGCGCTTCCAGTTTTTTATAATGATTCCATAGAAAAGAGGGAGTTACACCTTGGATACCCGCGAACAGGACCTGTATCTCTTCAACGAGGTCAAGCAGTATGACTATGACCGCTGGCTCGCCACGCTGTTTATTCCGGGTCCGAGGCGCGCTGGAATGTTTGTACTGCTGGCGTTCAATACGGAGATTGCGCGGATCCGCGAAACCGTTTCGGAGGCGATGCTGGGCGATATTCGCCTGCAATGGTGGCGCGATGCGCTCGGTGCGATTGCCGCCGGCAAGGCGCCGCCCGCGCACCCCGTGGCGAGCGCGCTTGGCGATCTCGTCAAGGCGCATGACCTGCCGGTTTCGGAATTGCAGCAGATGGTCGATGCGCGCGGAAGCGATCTTGACGCCGTTCCGTTCCGCACAAGGGATGACCTGCTCGCCTACGCCCGCGCCACCGGCGGGCTGTTGAGCGGCCTGCAGTTTCGCCTCTGGGGCGATGAGACGGAGGAAGGGCTGGCGACGGCGCAGCAGGTCGGGACGGCCTATGCGCTGACCGGCATGATTCGCAGCATCCCCTATCATGTGGCGCAGGATGTGCTGCAAATCCCTGAAGAGATGATTGCGGCGAAGGGCCTCAGCGCCGACGGGCTGTTCAGTCCGCAAAATCGTGCGGCGTTTTTCGAGATCACGCGCGAGCTCGGGCAAATCGCCGCGGCGACGCAGGCGGAGGCAAAGGCGAAGATCGAGACACGCGGGCCGAAGCGGCGGGCGTTCTATCGGCTTTCCGCATTGACGTCGCTTTATCTCCGGCGGCTGGAACGGGCGGGATTTGATCCGGCCCATCGCAAGCTTGATATCGGTTCGGTGCGGAAAATCATGGCGCTGGCGCGGGGGCGCTAGGCGCGGGAGATACCTTAGACGGTGCTGAGCCGCCAGGCCTGCGACTGCATGAAGTTGCGGGCGAGGAACTGGTAGGTTGCCTTCAGCAGCTTCTCGATGACCGGGCCTTCCTCGACGATAATACCTTCCCACTGGTCGACCATTTCATTCCAGATCATGAAATTCTGGTGCAATTCGTCGCGGGTGCGGCGGATCGTCTGGATGGTCGGCTGGAAATTCTTCAGGATCACCATCATCTCGCAGGTCTGGGCGTCGATCTCAATAAAGGTGCGGTCAAATTTCTTGATCACCGGCTCGATCAGGATCTGCATCCGGTTGAGCTCTTCCGAGGTCATCCGGTCGCGCTTGTAGATGCTGGCGAGACGGCTGAGGTTGCTGCTGATCTTGCGGATGCGGCTGTAATAGTCGCGCAGCGCCTCGATATAGGCGAGCTCGCGCACGATATCATCTATCTTGGCGGTGACATCCTCGCGCCTGATGCCGAGCTTCTGGGCGATATCGCGAAACGCCTGCTGCACCTTGATCTTGGTTTCCGGGTCTTTCGCGATTGCTTCCAGTTCGCGGAAGTTGAGGACGATCTCCTCGTTGCCGCTCAGCCAGGAGATCAGCTGCACGGTGATGCGGCCGCGGGCGATTTCCTTGTGCACATCATCAATGGTCCAGGAGGCGGAGCCGTCGAGCAGCTCCTGCGGAATGGAATCATTGGGCCGGATTTCACGCACATATTTCAGCGCGCTGTCGATCGTGGCTAGGAGATGCGCATCGGAGCTTTTCGGATCGATATCGAATTCCTTGCTGAGATACCGGGTCGGGATGGCCCCCTTGATTTCCCCGAGATTGACGAAATAGCAGGGTTCCTTGGTATCATGCGTCAGCGCAAAATAGGCGCCTGCAACGCTGAAAATCTTATGCTCGAACGCAAAATAAACGCTTGGGTCGCGCTTCTCCGACAGGGGGTTGTCGGATCTTCCGGAGATCTCCTTCTGATTATCGTGCGCGTTCGTCATCAATCATTCAGCCATATCATGTCCAAAGATACGGGCACCGCAGTGCCCATTCGGGAGGGTAGCTGAATATCGTATACAAATGGTTACCGGGCGGCCGGCATCGCCAGTCTTTCGTGATATCGGGCGCTGCCGTCAGCCGGCGATGCGGCTTTCACCCTGCCAGAGCGAAAAATCCTGCGCGGCGCGGGCGGTATAGGCCTGTTTGCGGTCCTTCTTGCGAATGCGTCCCTCGGGCGGCGGAAAGAGGCCGAAGTTGATGTTCATCGGCTGGAAACTCCTGGCATCGGCGCCGCCCGTGATATGGCTGAGCAGCGCCCCCATCGCCGTCGTGACGGGCGGCAGTGGGAAGGCTGTTTGCAGACTGTCGGCCGCCGCCAGGCGGCCGGCGATCAGCCCGACCGCAGTGCTCTCGACATAGCCCTCGACGCCGGTGATCTGACCGGCGAAGCGAATATGCGGCGCGGCTTTCAGGCGAAGCTCCGCATCCAGCACCTCGGGGCTGTTGATGAAGGTATTGCGATGCAGCCCGCCAAGGCGCGCGAACTCCGCCTTCTCGAGCCCCGGGATGGTCGTGAAAATGCGCTTTTGTTCGCCATAGGTGAGCTTGGTCTGGAAGCCGACCATGTTATAGAGCGTGCCGAGCTTGTTGTCCTGACGCAGCTGGACCACGGCATAAGGTTTCTCTCCCGTGTGCGGATTGGTGAGGCCGACCGGCTTCATCGGACCGAAGCGCAGCGTCTCCGGCCCGCGCTCCGCCATCACCTCGATGGGCAGGCAGCCGTCGAAATAGGGCGTGTTCTTCTCCCAGTCGCGAAACTCGGTCTTGCCGCCCGTGAGAAGCGCATCGATAAATTCGCGGTACTGCGCCTCGTTCATCGGGCAGTTGATATAGTCCGAGCCGTCGCCCTTGTCATAGCGCGACTGGAACCAGGCGACGCTGAAATCGATGCTGTCCTTATAAACGATGGGGGCGATGGCATCGAAGAAGGCGAGGGCGTCAGCGCCGGTCGCGCTGTGAATGGCCTCGGCGAGCGGGCCGGAGGTGAGCGGCCCCGTCGCAATGATCGCGAGCCCCTGATCGGCAGGCGGCAGGCCGGTGATTTCTTCGCGGACAACAGTAATCAGCGGGTGCGCGGTGATCTTCGCTTCCACATAGTCGGAAAAGCCGACGCGATCGACGGCGAGCGCGCCGCCGGCCGGCACCCGGTTGATATCGGCGCTTTCCATGATCAGCGAGCCGAGGGCGCGCATTTCCTGATGCAGCAGACCGACGGCGTTATTCTCCGCATCGTCGGAGCGGAAGGAGTTGGAGCAGACCAGCTCGGCAAGGCCGCCCGTCAGATGCGCATCGGTTTTTCGCACGGGGCGCATTTCATGCAGGACGACGGGCACGCCCGCGTTCGCCAGCTGCCAGCTCGCCTCGCTCCCCGCGAGGCCGCCGCCAATCACGTGAACAGGTTTGATCTCGTCCGTCATACTCAGGCTGCCTTTGTTTTCTTTGTCTTTTTTGCCGCTTTGCGCGAGGTGGATCCGCCTTGCTCCACCGGCGGGTGCTTGGCGAGAATTTCCTTGAGATAGCGCCCGGTGTGGCTCTCCGCAACCTCGGCGACCATTTCGGGCGTGCCCTCGGCGACAAGATAGCCGCCCGCATCGCCGCCGTCGGGCCCCATGTCGATGATCCAGTCAGCGGTCTTGATCACTTCAAGGTTATGCTCGATCACGAGCACGCTGTTGCCGGCATCGACCAGCGCCTGCAGCACTTCCATCAATTTGCGCACATCCTCGAAATGCAGCCCCGTCGTCGGCTCATCGAGGATATAGAGCGTGCGGCCCGTGGCGCGGCGTGACAGTTCCTTGGCGAGCTTGACGCGCTGCGCCTCGCCGCCGGAAAGCGTCGTCGCCTGCTGGCCGACCTGGATATAGCCAAGCCCGACCTGTTGCAGCGTCTCGAACTTCTCGCGCACCGCAGGGACGGCCCTGAAAAAGACCGCCGCATCATCCACCGTCATGTTGAGGACGTCGGAGATGGACTTGTCCTTGAACTTGATCTCCAGCGTCTCGCGGTTGTAGCGCTCGCCCTTGCAGACATCGCACTGGACATAGACATCGGGCAGGAAGTGCATCTCGATCTTGATCACGCCGTCGCCTTTGCACGCCTCGCAGCGCCCGCCCTTGACGTTGAAGGAGAAGCGGCCGGATTTATAGCCGCGCGCCTTCGCTTCGGGAAGTCCGGCAAACCAGTCGCGGATCGGCGTGAAGGCGCCGGTATAGGTCGCGGGATTGGAGCGCGGCGTCCGCCCGATCGGGGACTGGTCGATATCGACGATCTTGTCGAGCCATTCGATGCCCTCAATTCGGTCGTGCGGCCCGGGGTGGTTGCGGTTGTTGTTGAGCTTCTTGGCGATGGCCTTATAGAGCGTCTCGATAATCAGCGAGGATTTACCGCCGCCCGAGACCCCGGTGACGCAGGTGAAGGTGCCGAGCGGGATATTCACATTGACCCGCTTCAGATTGTTATGGCGCGCGCCGATGATGCGGATCTGGCGCGATTCCTTGACCTCGCGCCGGCGCTTGGGAAGCGGCACTTCCATCTCGCCGGAGAGATATTTGCCGGTGATGCTTTCCGGCGCCTTCATGATGTCCTCGGGCGTGCCTTGCGCGATCAGGCGGCCGCCGTGGCGACCGGCGCGCGGTCCCATATCGACGACATGATCGGCGGTCAGGATCGCCTCCTCGTCATGTTCGACGACGATGACGGAATTTCCCTGATCGCGGAGATTGACGAGGGTCTTGAGCAGCCGCGCATTGTCGCGCTGATGCAGTCCGATGGAGGGCTCATCGAGCACGTAAAGCACGCCGGTCAGCCCGGAGCCAATCTGCGAGGCGAGACGGATGCGCTGGCTCTCGCCGCCCGACAGCGTGCCCGAGCCGCGCGAGAGCGTCAGATATTCCAGTCCGACATCGACGAGAAAGCCGAGCCGCTCGTTGATTTCCTTCAAAACGCGCTCGGCGATGGAGCGGTCCTTCTCCGAGAGCACATCGCCGAGCTCGGCAAACCATTGCCGCGCCTCGAGGATGGATTTGTCGCATACCTCGCCGATGTTGAGGCCATTGATGCGGATCGCGAGGCTTTCCTCTTTCAGGCGATGGCCGCCGCATTTGGAGCAGTTGGTCTTATCCTGGTATTTCTCCAGATCCTCGCGCACCCAGGCGCTGTCCGTCTCGCGCCAGCGGCGTTCGATATTGGGGATGACCCCCTCAAACGGCTTGCTGGTCTTGTAGGTGCGCAAACCGTCGTCATAGGTGATCTGCACCTTCTCATCGCCCGTGCCGTAGAGGATGACGTCCTGATGTTCTTTCGCAAGCCGCTCCCACGGGTCGGTAGTGGAGAAGCCGTAATGCTTGGCGAGCGCTTCCAGCGTCTGCATGTAGTAGGGCGCAGGGGTCGCCGAGCGGGACCACGGCGCGATTGCGCCGTCGCGGAGCGAGAGGGTGACGTCGGGCACAATCTGCTCGGGGTCAAAAAACATCTCGCTGCCAAGGCCGCCGCAGGCCGTGCAGGCGCCATACGGATTGTTGAAGGAGAAGATGCGCGGCTCGATCTCCTCGATGGTGAAGCCGGAGACCGGGCAGGCGAATTTGGAGGAGTACATGAAGCGTTCCCTGCTGTCCGCATCCTCCACTGCAAACAACCCGTCGGCGAGCTCGAGCGCGGTCTCGATAGAATCGGCAAGCCGGCTCTGGATCTCGTCATTCAGAACGACGCGATCGACCACGACGTCGATGTGATGCTTGATCTGCTTGTCGAGCTCGGGCACCTCCTCGATATCATAGATCTCGCCATCCACCTTGACGCGCTGGAAGCCGCGTTTGCGCAGGTCAAGAAATTCCTTGCGATACTCGCCCTTGCGGCCGCGCACGATGGGGGCCATCAGGTAAAGCCGCTTGCCGGCGCCCATCGCCATCACCTGGTCGACCATCTGGCTGACGGTCTGGCTGGCAATCGGCAGGCCCGTCGCCGGGGAGTAGGGGACACCGATACGCGCGTAGAGAAGGCGCAGATAGTCATAGATCTCCGTCACCGTGCCGACGGTGGAGCGGGGATTTTTCGAGGTGGTTTTCTGCTCGATGGAGATAGCCGGGCTGAGGCCGTCGATATGATCGACATCGGGTTTCTGCATCATCTCGAGGAACTGCCGGGCATAGGCCGACAGGCTCTCCACATACCGCCGCTGCCCCTCCGCATAAATCGTGTCGAACGCGAGCGACGATTTGCCCGACCCCGACAGCCCGGTGATCACCACCAGCTTGTCGCGCGGAATATCGATATTGACATTCTGCAAGTTATGTTCGCGCGCGCCGCGGATGCTGAGGATTTTCTGCATTCGGATCGTATACCTGACGTTGAGCTTGGATGTTGTCGAAACTTATCTATTCCGGCCGCAAATTTCCAGTGGCAATCCAAAAAATGTTTTCATTTTGTTCACGGCGGGCAGTTGGCGCGAAAAGCACTGGTCAGAGCGGCCGATGCGCGTTATTGTCGGGCGGGAATTTTTTGTGACACACGGAATCGAAGGCGATAACACTATGGCGGGCAGCGTTAATAAAGTCATTCTTGTCGGCAATCTCGGGGCGGATCCGGAGATTCGTTATATGAACAACGGGCGTCCCGTCTGTAACCTTCGCGTTGCGACGAGCGAAAGCTGGCGCGATCGGGACAGCGGCGAGCGCCGGGAACGGACGGAGTGGCATCGCGTCGTCATTTTCAATGAAGGTCTTTGCAAGATCGCCGAGCAGTATCTGAAAAAGGGCTCGAAAATTTATCTCGAAGGGCAGCTTCAGACCCGCCAGTATGAACAGGACGGCATCACCAAATATTCGACCGAGATTGTGCTGCAGGGCTTCAACTCCGCGCTGACCATGCTGGATGGTGCCGGCGGCGGGCAGGGCGGTGGCCAGGGCGGCGGCGGACAAGGCGGCGGTTATGGCAACGCGCCGTCCGGTGGCGGTGATCGCGGCGGCTACGGCGGCCCGGCCGGCAGCGGCCTGGGCGGTGATTTCGACGACGATATTCCGTTCTGATCCGGCCTCCGCCTGCATTTCTTAAAACGGCCCCGGAAGCGGGGCCGTTTTCTTTCTCACCCCCCACCTAGCGGCAGGGCGGTGGTGAATTTGATCTCTTCCATCGCGAAGTTGGAGCTGACATCGGCAAGATCGATCCGGCGGATCAGGCGCTGATAAAAGCGATCATAGGCGGCGACATCTGGGACGACGACTTTCAGAAGATAATCGACTTCCCCGCTCATGCGGTAAAGCTCGGTAATCTCCGGAAACCCCTCCACCGTTTCAGCGAACTTTTGCAGCCAGTCGGCATCATGGCGGCTGGTCCGGATGGCGACGAAAACCGTGACGGGCAGGTTGAGCCTGTTCCGATTGAGCAGGGCGACCTGCGCGCGGATGATGCCGGCATCCTCCAGCGCTTTGATCCGCCGCCAGCAGACGGTACGCGAGACACCGACCTTTTCGGCAAGCTCGGCGACGGCGATGCGGCTGTCCTGCTGCAGATGGGTCAGGATTTTCCGGTCTATCTCATCCATGAAATTATTTTACACACATATCCTATAATTAGAAACAAATGTTTCATCATTATCGCAAATAATCATAGAAAAGGGCAAAATTTCCCGAAATTGCGGTTAGAATAATCCCCGAAGTGAGGGACGTGCGCAGCGCGCCGCGTGAGGGAGGAACGAGGATGCTGAAATATTTTACCGCCCATCCGGCATCGGTCAATGAAAGCTATCTACAGCATATGGAAATGGCCGGCGGCTTTGCCTTCTGGCTGCTGCTGGCAGGGATTTGCGCCGCGCTTCACGCCGTCTTTCCATTTCTTTTCGAGAAAACGTCGAGCCGCATCGTCACCCGGCTCTATGACCGCATGGGGGCGGGCCGCATCCGGCGTCCGGGCGCCTGTACGCCGGCGCAGCAGGCGCTCGACAGCGCTGCGCTCTAGCCGCGCCGAAGCGCCTTTTCGGGCGCATTTCGGGTCGCTAAAGGTTGCGTGCGCGAGGGATTTCTTGTAGAACAGGGCAACCCTTTCCGAGACCTCGGATAAAGGGGAGTTTGCTCTTGTTTTCTTAAGGCTCGCCAGCCCGTAAGCCTCCCGGATTAGTCAGGAAATCTGCCTTGAACGAAGTTACCCAGCCGCCCGCCGACAGGCGTATCGTCCCGATCACGATCGAAGAGGAGATGCGGCGGTCCTATCTCGACTACGCGATGAGCGTCATTGTCTCGCGCGCGCTTCCCGATGCGCGCGACGGGCTGAAGCCGGTGCACCGGCGCATTATCTACGCGATGTATGAGAACGGCTACACCTCGGACAAGCCCTTCCGCAAATCCGCCCGCGTCGTCGGTGACGTGATGGGGCGGTATCATCCGCATGGCGACAGCGCGATCTATGACGCGATGGTGCGCCTCGCGCAGGATTTCTCGATGGGTCTCACGCTTATCGAAGGGCAGGGCAACTTCGGCTCGATGGATGGCGACAAGGCCGCGGCCATGCGCTACACCGAAGCGCGGCTCGAGAAGGCGGCGGAAAGCCTGCTCGATGATATCGACAAGGATACCGTCGATTTCGTCAACAACTATGATGACAGCGAGCGGGAGCCGTCGGTGCTCCCCGCGCGCTATCCGAACCTGCTGGTCAACGGCGCCGGCGGTATCGCCGTCGGCATGGCGACCAATATCCCGCCGCACAACCTTGGCGAAGTGATTGACGGCGCGCTGGCGCTGCTTGAGAAGCCGGAGATGGCGGTCGAGGATCTGATCGATTATATCCCGGGGCCGGACTTCCCGACGGGCGGCATCATCCTCGGGCGCAGCGGATCGGTGAGTGGCCTTACCACCGGGCGCGGCTCGGTCGTCATGCGCGCCAAGGTCGAGATCGAGGAGATCCGCAAAGACCGCCAGGCGCTGATCATTACCGAAATTCCCTACCAGGTGAACAAGGCGCGGCTGGTCGAGCAGGTGGCCGATCTCGTGCGCAGCAAGAAGGTCGACGGCATCGGCGATCTGCGCGATGAATCCGACCGGCACGGCGTGCGCGTCGTGATCGAGATCAAGCGCGATGCGGTGGCGGAAGTCGTGCTGAACCAGCTCTATCGTTTCACCTCGCTGCAGACCTCCTTCGGCGTCAACATGCTTGCGCTTGATCATGGCAAGCCGGCGCAGATGAATATCAAGGAACTGCTGCAGGCGTTTCTTGAGTTCCGCGAGGAAGTGATCTCGCGGCGGACCAAATATCTGCTCGGCAAGGCGCGCGAGCGGGCGCATATCTTGATTGGCCTTGCCATCGCCGTCGCCAATATCGACGAAGTGATCCAGCTGATCCGGAGGGCCCCCGATCCGGCTACGGCGCGCAATGAGCTGATGGAGCGGAACTGGCGGGCGGAAGTGGTCGCCCCTCTGATCCGGCTCGTTGACGATCCCGAATATCTGATCGCCGAAGACGGCAGCTATCGCCTGTCCGAAGCGCAGGCGCGGGCCATCCTCGATCTTCGCCTGCAGCGCCTCACCGCGCTCGGCCAGAATGAAATCGGCGATGAATTGAAGAGCCTTGGCGAGAAGATCCTTGATTATCTCGACATTCTCTCCAGCCGGCCGCGCCTTATCGGCATCATTCGCGATGAAATGCTGGAGATGAAGGAGAAATACGCCGTCCCCCGGCGGACCGTCATCGAAGAAAATGAGTTCGAGCATGACATCGAGGATCTGATCCAGCGCGAGGATATGGTCCTCACCGTCAGCCACAAGGGCTATGTGAAGCGCGTCCCGCTCTCCACCTACCGGCTGCAGCGCCGCGGCGGCAAGGGCCGGGCGGGCATGCAGATCCGCGATGAGGATTTCGTGAGCCAGGTGTTTGTCGTCAACACCCATACGCCGGTTCTCTTCTTCTCCTCTCTCGGCCGCGTCTACAAGATGAAGGTCTACCGCCTGCCGCTCGGCTCGCCGCAGAGCCTTGGCAAGGCGATCATCAACCTGCTACCGCTGGAGCCGGGCGAGGTCATCTATACCCTGATGCCGCTGCCGGAGGATGAGGAAAGCTGGAGCGAGCTTGAGGTCATGTTCGCCACCGCCAAGGGCAACGTCCGGCGCAATCAGCTCAGCGACTTCTCCAATGTGAAAAGCAACGGCAAGATCGCCATGCGACTCGACGAGGACGACCAGCTCATCGGCGTGCAGATCTGTACGCCCGATTCTGACGTGCTGCTGGTCGCGCGCGATGGCAAATGCATCCGCTTCAAGGCGACCGACGTGCGGCTCTTCAAGGGTCGCGATTCCAGCGGCGTGCGCGGCATGAAGCTCGCCAAGGGCGACAGCGTCATCGGCATGTCGATCCTGAAATCAATCGATGTCGATACCGAAACCCGCGATGCCTACCTGAAAGCGCGGCGCTCCGTGGATGAGGCCGGCACTGTGACCGATTACGCCGGCCTGACCCCAGAGCAGTATGAGGCGCTGCTTCAGGAGGAGGAGGTACTCCTCTCAATCACCGAAAACGGCTTTGGCAAACGCACCAACGCCTATGAGTATCGCGTGACAAATCGCGGCGGGCAGGGGATTATCAATATCGAAACCTCAGACCGTAACGGCAAAGTGGTCGCGACCTTCCCGGTAACGGATGATGAGCAGATCGTGCTCGTCACCAACGGCGGCCAGTTGATCCGCATCCCGGTCGCCGATATCCGCATCGCCGGGCGCAATACGCAGGGCGTAACGCTCTTCAAGACGGACGGGGAGCAGGTTGTCTCGGTGACATCGCTTGCCGAGCCGAAGTCGGACGACGACAGCGACGATGCCGGGGAGACGGACATCGCCGACGAGACCGAGAACGGCTGAAGATCACTAACTGACCAACTAAGCTAACAAAGAGAAGTAGCGGAAGGAGAGGATTTGGTATGTCGAAGAATCGAGTAGGGCTTTATCCGGGGACGTTCGACCCGATCACTCTCGGGCATTATGATATTATTCGCCGGGCCTCGAAGCTGGTGGATACGCTGGTGATCGGCGTCGCGATGAATCCCGGAAAGAATCCGCTGTTCTCGGTCGAAGAGCGGGTGGAGATGGTCGTTCGCATGACCGAGGAATTTCCGGGGACGAACTTCGTTGTCCGGCCGTTCCAGAACCTGCTGATGCATTTCGCCGAGCAGGTTGGCGCCTCCATTATTATCAGGGGCTTGCGTGCCGTTTCTGACTTTGAATATGAATTCCAGATGGTTGGGATGAACCGCCGCCTTAATTCCGAGATCGAAACCGTTTTCCTCATGGCATCCGACCAGCACCAGTTTATCGCCTCCAGCCTCGTCAAGGAAATCGCCATGCTGGACGGGGATATCCGCAAGTTCGTTTCGGCGGCGACCGCGGAAAAAATTGTCGAGCGGGTTGAGCAAAATCGCAAAAAACCTAAGTAACTATCAGCGATCGCGGGACGTCCGCGACACAAAGGAGACACCCTATGGCCCGTGACCTGGAAAACACCCTCTATCTTGAACTGAAGGACGGCCGAGTCGTCATCGAAATGCGTCCCGATCTGGCGCCGCGCCACGTTGCGCGCATCAAGGAGCTGGCGCGCGAGGGCTTTTATGACGGCATTGTCTTTCACCGGGTGATTGACGGCTTCATGGCGCAGACCGGCTGCCCGCTCGGCACCGGCACCGGCGGGTCGGGCCAGAAGCTCGCGGCGGAGTTTTCCGGCGAAGCGCATCTGGAAGGCACCTGCTCCATGGCGCGTGCGGCGCATCCGGACAGCGGCGACAGCCAGTTCTTTATCATGTTCGACCGGGCGCCGCATCTCGACAGCCAGTATTCCATCTGGGGGCAGGTGGTCGAGGGCATGGACGCCGTGCACAAGATCAAGAAGGGCGACTACTCCCGGAATGGGGCGGTCACCGATCCGGACCGGATCATCAGCCTCAAGGTCGCGGCTGACGTAAACTGAGACCGATATTATTTCTTTGGGCGCGAACGGCCTCCCCGGGCCGTTCGTTTGCATTTCTGACCATGAAAGTTGACCTTTTCGACTTCACCCTGCCGCCGGAGCGCATCGCGGACCGGCCGGCCAGCCCGCGCGAGAGCGCCAAGCTGCTCGTGGTGAAGGAGACGCTTGCCGATTATACGGTCGCGGACCTGCCGGACCTGCTCCGGGCGGGCGATCTGCTGGTCTTCAATGACACCAAGGTGATCCCGGCGCGCCTGCGCGGCAGCCGCCGCGGCGCGAAGATCGAGGTGACGCTGCACAAATCCGTTTCCGCCGACAGCTGGCGCGCCTTCGCGAAACCGGCAAAGAAGCTGAAAGTCAGCGATATCATAGAGTTCGGCGACGGCTTTAATGCGCTGGTCACGGACAAGTTCGAGGGCGGCGAGGTCGCGCTCGCCTTTTCCGTTGGCGGGCCAAAGCTTATGGAAACGCTGATGGAGAAGGGCGAAATTCCGCTCCCCCCCTATATCAGCAGCCACCGCGCCGCCGATGAGCAGGACCGCCGCGACTATCAGACAATTTTTGCAAAGGATGAAGGCGCGGTTGCGGCGCCGACAGCCGGGCTGCACTTCACTGAAGCCTTAATGGCAAGCTTCGCCGCGCGCGGCATCGACATGGTGACGATGACCCTGCATGTCGGCGCGGGCACCTTCCTGCCGGTCAAGGTTGCCGATACCAACGATCATCGCATGCATGCAGAGCGGGGGTTTATCAACGCGGCGACGGCGGCGAAGATCAACGCCGCGCGCAAAGCCGGCGGGCGCATCATTGCGGTCGGTACGACCAGCCTGCGTTTGCTCGAAACGGCGGCAGACGGTGCAGGGACCCTTCATCCGTTCGAGGGCGAGACCGATATCTTCATCACGCCCGGCTATCGCTTTCGCGCCGTCGATCTTCTGATCACCAATTTCCACCTGCCGAAATCGACGCTCTTTATGCTTGTCTCCGCTTTTTCCGGCCTTGAGACGATGCGCACGGCCTATGCGCATGCCATCGCGCATGACTATCGTTTCTATTCCTACGGCGACTGTTCGCTGCTATATCCGAAATCATGACCGAAAAATTCTCCTTCACCATCGAGGCGAGAGACGGCGCGGCGCGGCGCGGCACGATCCGCACAGCGCATGGCGCGATCCGCACTCCCGCCTTCATGCCGGTCGGCACGGCGGCGACCGTCAAGGGCATGACCGTCGAGGCGGTGCGCGCGACGGGGGCGGATATCCTGCTTGGCAACACTTATCATCTGATGCTTCGGCCGGGATCGGAGCGGGTAAAGCGCCTCGGCGGCCTGCATAAATTCATGAACTGGCCGCACCCGATTCTGACCGACAGCGGCGGCTTCCAGGTGATGTCACTGAACGAGCTACGCACGATCAATGAGGAAGGCGTCGTTTTCAAATCGCATATCGACGGCCGGCGGTTTGAACTGACGCCCGAGCGCTCGATGCAGATCCAGAATGACCTTGATGCGACAATCACCATGGCGTTCGATGAATGCACGCCTTACCCCGCGACAGCGGAGGTTGCGGCAGCCTCGATGCGCCGCTCCATGCGCTGGGCGCGGCGCTCGCGCGAGGCCTATGAGGAGCGTCCCGGCTACGGCCTTTTCGGCATCGTGCAGGGTTCGACCTATGAGGAGCTGCGCCTTGAATCGGTCGCCGCGCTCACTGATATTGGTTTTGAAGGCTACGCCATCGGCGGCCTCGCGGTTGGCGAGGGGCAGGAGGAGATGTTCCGGACGCTGGAATTCACGGCGCCCGCGCTGCCACAGGACAAACCGCGCTACCTGATGGGGGTCGGCAAGCCCGATGATCTCGTCGGCGCGGTGATGCGCGGCGTGGATATGTTCGATTGCGTGCTGCCGACGCGCTCGGGCCGCAATGCGCAGGCCTTCACCCGGCGCGGAACCGTCAATATGCGAAACGCCCGCCATGCCGATGACCCGCGTCCCCTCGATGAAGGGTGCGCCTGTCCGGCCTGCCGCAACTATTCACGCGGCTATCTCAATCACCTGTTCAAGGCAGGCGAGATGCTGGGCGGCATGCTGCTTACGTGGCATAATCTGCAATACTATCAGGACCTGATGGACGGGATGCGCCGCTCGATCGAGGCGGGCGAGCTTGCGACTTTCGCGCTTGATTTCTACGCTGCGCGGGAGACGGGCGATATCGAGCCGATTTAGGGGGCGTGCGGGGGAGAAGTAACCGAAGCCGCCTTTGCCCGAGAGGGGAGGGTAGTTGGGCAAAAAGCAGCTTCGATCAACCTTGGACCATTTTATCATCCGCCCGAAACTCTTAACATTTCGTTAATTTCTAATGCCGCGCGATGCAAAAGCGGCGCGTGGAAATGCGTCACGTGGGCGGCGGCGTCTCGGCCTTTTCGCCGCCGCCAGAGCGTGCTGTCGCGGCCGGTGCGGCGACGCCTGGCTCTTTCGCGCGCACCGCGGGCGCGGCCATCTCGCCGGCGGCCGGACCCATCGTGATGGCGGAGATAATCCGCTCGATCACATAGAAGATCAGCTCGACGCTGTAACCGGCCAGAAAGGCGATGGCGAGCGGGCTGAAATCGACGATGTCGGCGGCGACCGCGCCAAGGCCACCCACTGCGGACCCGTTCTGCGACGATGTGTAGCTGTGCAGATCGACCGGCGCGGTGACGAAGAAATATCCGGCCATAATGCCGGCAAGCGGGCCTTGCGCAATCCTGAGGCTGTATTCTATATGCGAGTTGAGGGAAAAGGTGAGCGCTTCGATATCGCGCGGCAACTGGCGGAGCACATAGAATGAGGCGCCGAGCAGCCCGTAGAGAACGGGCAGCAGGTAGGCCGAGATGGCATGCAGCATGTATTGCGCCGAGACGAAGTGGATATGCGTTTGCGCGTCCTTGGAGAGGTCATAGAAGCCCTGTCCCGATATTCGGGCATCGCCGAACGGGAAAAGCTGGCTCCAGAGGCTGTTCCAGCTTTTCAGCTCGACAATCTCCGCATCGCGCCACGCCTTCACCGAGGCGACCTGATCGCGAAGCGATTGCAATTCCGCCGTCGCTGCGGTTTTCTGATCCCCCGTCGGTGGCAGCGTTGTCAGGATCTGATGTTCGAGCGTCGTGATCCGCTCCGTCTGCTCGCGGATATCGGTCACCAGGTTGTTGCCGACTGACCAGAAAATCTGCAGTGCAATGAGGGACAGCAGGGTGACGAGTGCGAGCAGCTTGT
This sequence comes from Sneathiella sp., assembly GCF_036844445.1. Lineage (GTDB taxonomy): Bacteria > Pseudomonadota > Alphaproteobacteria > Sneathiellales > Sneathiellaceae > Sneathiella. The sequence goes on from NZ_DAIUFV010000003.1 coordinate 381,728, forward strand.
AGTGAGAGACCGATTTTCGGGTGAAGGGACTCCCGGCGCGGGTCTTGAGCGCGCGGATGAGGCCGGGGGTGTGCCTGTCAAGGCCGTGGGTGGCGCGGATACTGTCGATGGAAATCGGCTTCAGCGCGCGCGAAAGCGCCTCATAGGCCTGCCAGAAATTGCTGGAAAGTTCAGGGGTTATAAAGCCCTTCTGAAACGCGTCCTCCGCGGCGAGAACCGCGCGGACGATGGCCGGGTCAATCGGGATGGCCCGTTCCGCCGCGATCATCAGGAGAAGCTGTGCATCGATAAGCGCGCGGGAGAGAATGACAGCCGAGACGGTCCCGCCCGCCTTGTCGGCGGCAGGCGAGGCGGTCGATGAAAACCAGTTGCGCGGCCCGGCCATTTGCTCTCCTTTTGCATAACGACGCTGCGGTCGGCGGCGCTGTGACGCGGCGCTGCTGACCGGCGGGGCCTTGTCTTTTTGCCGTCAGGCGGGGTAGAAGGAGCAGGAAACAAGCGGAAGAAAAGGGGAGATGCCGTGATCGTCTATGGCCTCAAAAATTGCGACACCTGCCGCAAGGCATTGAAATGGCTTGCGGAAGAGGGGATCCCTCACCGCTTTCACGATGTCCGCAAAGACGGGCTCGTTGCGGAGGAGCTCGCGCGCTGGCTTGCCGCGATCGACCGTAATCTCCTGATCAACCGGCGCGGCACCACCTATCGCCAGCTGGGTGACGCGGAAAAGGCGGTGCTTGAGGGCGAAGATCCCGCCGCGCTGCTCCTCACCCAGCCAGCCGTGATAAAGCGGCCGATATTCAGCAAGGACGGCCGCTATCTCGTCGGCTTCGGCGAGGCGGAAAAGGCGACGCTCAAGGAGTGGGCGCGCTAGACCAGTTTCTGCACATAGCAGAGCACGTGATCGATCTCGAACTGGTCCTCGCTGAGCGGCAGCGCAATCACCCGCAGCGTTACCTCATCGAACGTCGCGGGGAAATATTCCGTGCCATGCGCGGGTTTGCCGCTGTTCGCCACCTCGCGCGCGAGGCTGAGCACCCAGTCAATGACCATGGGTGAGAATTCCACATCGGAGTTGATATCGCGCCCGGGATTTTCCGCTTGCGTCGATTGGCGCACGGCGCTCACAAAGCCGTTTTCGATCTGCATCCGGCCGAGGGCGTGGTTGCAGTGAACGAGCGTGCAGTTGGGCCAGTTGCGGCCGATCATCGCGGTATCGAGATCGCGCCAGTCGGGGTAGCGCTTGGCGCCGCGGATATCCATCCAGTAGGACAGGATATCGGGCGTCGGAATCTTCCGTTGCCAGCCGGAGGTGGCGGCGGGACGGGCTCTGTGCGCGCGCCGGGGCGGCAGGGCTGAGGGAGCCGGCGCGGTCTCCTCGGGCAGGATATCGGCCGCTACAGCTTCTGGGCCGCGCGGCGGCTTGACGGCTGCCTTGCGGGCTTTGACGGTCTTTTTTGAGGGGCGCGCCTCTGCGGCGGGCATCGATGGCTTGGCGCTGCCGCTGCTGCTGCGGGGCGCGCGGGCGGGGATCTTCGTTGCGGCCTCGGCGGGCTGAGAAGCGGGGCGCGTTGCCTCCAATTCCTCAGCGAGCGCCTGCAGGCGATCGGTGATATCGCCGCTTTTCAGCTTGCGGGGCGCGCTCTCTGTCCCTTTTGGCCTTCTCACCCGGATCCGCGAGAGAGACGCGGCGTCCGGGGCGCTTTCCAGCTTTTCGTCGATATTTTCGCGCATCGCCCGCCTTCCCGTTAAAGTGACGACTTATCGAGCACGCAGTTGCAGCTTTGCGGCAGGATCCGCGGTCCATGGTTGGCGATATATTCCTCAAGCGCGGTTTCAAAAATCGCCTGTGCCGACATCTGGGTGTGCGCGGAGATGAGCTTGAGCTGCAGATGATCGCGCGGTGACATGCGAACCGAAATGCGGATGCGCCCGAGGCCATCACGTTTGAGCTGCATGACCTCATCGGCGATGCGGCGCGCTTCCGCCTCATCAATCGGAGTGCGGGCCGCTGCGACGGCTACGGTCGTCGCGGGCGCCGGCGCGGGTGCCGGCGGGACGACTTCGCTGAGTGTGCGGCTTACCTCCTGCGAGATGGCGGCCTGCGCCGCCTCATCGAGGCCTCCGAAGGCGGGATTGCGCCGGAAATCATCTGCCGGGGTGGCGGGGGATAGATCCTCTGCCTCCATCTCCCGATCCGTGCGCGCGGGCTTTTCCGGCTCCGCATATTCGCGGACTCGCTGATAGATGCGCGAGACCCCGTGAACGTTCGCCCTCGCATCCTCCGCCAGCAGATGCTGCGGGGTCGGGCGCGTCGTTGCGGGCGCTGCCTTGCCTTTCGAGGCGATCAGGGAACTGGTGAGAAATGCTGCTTTCATAACATAATTCCTTCTCGGGCGGCGAGGGATCAGTTCCAGGCCGTGCCATTACTCGCCCGTGAGGGGGTCAGTTGCGGGGAGGGCGGCATCGGCATCCGGGCATCCAGCCGGCTGAGCCGTTCCTCGAGATAAAGCCAGAGCTTGCTGATTTCCTCACTCGAGCGCGAGGACGGATCGAGTTCCATCGTCGTGCGCCCGTCAATCATGCTGGAGGCGAAATCGACGCGCTGGTGAATGATGGAGGGCGCAAGCGTGCCGTGCTGCGAGAGGGCGATCGCCGCCTCGCTGGTGATGCGGGCGCGCGGCGTTGCGCCGTTGACGACAAATATCAGCGGCGTACCGAGCCCCTCGGCCAGCTCGACCGTTGCCCCGACGGCGCGCAGATCATGCGGGCTCGGCCGCGTCGGGATAATCAGAAGATCGGAGAGACCGATCACATTGGCGATAGTCGACGTGATCGCGGGCGGGGTGTCGACGAAGAGGAGGTTGATGCCCATCTTCTCCATGCGGCCAATATCGGCGCCAAGGCGCTCGACGGTGGTGCGGGCAAAGAGCGGCGTTTCCGCCTCGCGTTCGTTCCACCATTCGGAAAGGCTGCCTTGCGGATCGGTATCGACCAGAGCGACCGGCCCGTGCCCGGCCATTTCGGCCTGGACAGCCAGATGTCCGGCAAGTGTTGTCTTGCCCGAACCGCCTTTTTGGGATGCAACAGCAATAACCTTCATCAAAACTCTCCTGCCAGGACCAGCATAGCGCGGGCGGAGCTGCGGCGATGCAATCGGCCGGGGCTTCCGCCACCTCATAGGAAAGTTAGCGCTGAAAACTTAAAAGAGCCTTACGAAGCGCCGCGAAGTTTACCCAAAAGTTAATAAAATTTTATGCCTGCGCGGGGGCGGGGGCTAAAGAATGAACTGCTCGTCGAGAATACGCTTCTCAAGGTTATGTTCGGGATCGAACAGCAGGCGCAGGCTGATATCGCGCTTCTCCTCGACCGTGACGCGGGCGACATCGCGCACCTCGACCGCGTCGGCAACGGCGCTGACGGGACGCTTTTCGGCTTCGAGAATTTCAAGCACGATGCGCGCTTCACGCGGCAAAATGGCGCCGCGCCAGCGCCGCGGCCGGAACGCGCTGATGGGGGTGAGGGCGAGAACGCCCGCATTGACCGGCAGGATGGGGCCATGCGCGGAATAGTTATAGGCCGTGCTGCCGGCGGGCGTCGCCACCAGAACGCCGTCGCAGGTGAGCTCCGCGACCTTGACATGCCCGTCGATGGAAATGCGGATTTTTGCCGTCTGCCGGCTTTCGCGCAGCAGCGAAACCTCGTTGATGGCGAGGGCCTCCGCTTCATTGCCATGCATATCGACGGTGGTCATTGAAAGCGGATGCAGCACGGTCATTTCCGCCGCCTCCAGCCGCTCGATCAGCCCCTCCTCGCGGTAGCGGTTGAGGAGGAAGCCGACCGTGCCCTTGTTCATGCCGTAGATCGGGATGTTCGCGCTCATGAAGCGGTGCAGCGTTTCCAGCATGAATCCGTCGCCGCCAAGCGCGATGATCACATCGGCCTTATCGGCCGACACATGCGTATAGCGCGCTTCCAGCCTTTCTAGAGCCGTTTGCGCCTCTACCGACTCCCCCGCCGTAAAGTGAATCTTCATCTGCGATCAGCCGCCTGTCACATTCATATGGCGACTTACTGCCGGACGGTCATCATGTTGGCGGTCAATCACAAAGTCATGTCCTTTCGGCTTGCGGCCGATGGCCTCGACAATCGCGGCATCAAGCGCGGCGAGGCTCGGATCACGGCGGAGCGCGGCGCGCAAATCGGCATTGTCCTCCTGCCCGAGGCACATATAGAGCATCCCCGTACAGGTCAGCCGGACGCGGTTACAGCTTTCGCAGAAATTATGGGTGAGGGGGGTAATAAACCCGACCCGCCCGCCAGTCTCCGCCACGTCGAAATAATCGGACGGCCCGCCGGTGCGATAGGCGCTCGGCGTCAGGGTCCAGTCTTTTGCGAGGTCGGCTTTCACCTTGGAGAGGGGCAGATACTGATCGGAGCGCAACGCATCGATCGCGCCAAGCGGCATCGTTTCGATAAAGCTGACATCCATCCCGCGTTCGCCGGCCCAGCGGACAATGTCGCCAAGCTCGCCCTCATTGAAGCCCTTGAGCGCGACGGTGTTGATCTTGACGTGAAGGCCGGCCGCCTGGGCCGCGTCGATACCGCGCATCACCCTGGCAAAATCGCCCCAGCGAGTAATCTCGCGAAACCGGTCGGGATCCAGGGTATCGAGCGAGACGTTGATCCGGCGCACGCCGGCGCTATGAAGATCACCGGCATATTTCTCAAGCTGGCTGCCGTTCGTGGTGAGGGTCAGTTCGCTCAGCTCGCCGCTTTTGAGATAGAGACCGAGGTTGCGGAACAGCGTCATGATGTCTTTTCGCACCAGCGGTTCGCCGCCGGTGATGCGGATTTTGCGCACGCCCTTGCGAATAAAGGCCGCGGTGACGAGTTCCAGCTCCTCCAGCGAAAGAACATCCTTCTTGGGCAGGAAGGTCATGTTCTCCGACATGCAGTACTGGCAGCGAAAATCGCAGCGATCCGTCACGGATACCCTGAGATAGCTGATATATCTGCCGTATGGATCAATCACGTTCGTATTCCGGTTAAGAAGACGCGCCCTCTTTTCAGAATATAGTGTTATCCATGATTTGCAAGCGGCGTGACGGGGCGGCCGGCGCGCTCAACTCTCGGCGTAGCGGACCTTCCCGGCAACGAAATCGGCATTGCGAAGGGCGATTTCCGCCGCCTTGACGGTCAGAAGATCGTAGAATTCCAGAAGCGCCGGGGCGGGTGGAGAGGCAGCTGCGCTGCCACTTTCGCCGCGGATCGGTGCGGTCAGATCATGGATATTCTTGTAGATGACGCGATCGATATCGAGGCGCCGGCAGGCGACGGCCAGCAGCTCGGGATGCTCCTGATAGAGGATGCGGCGAATGGTCGCGATATCCATATCGAGAAGCCGCGCGAAGGCGAATTCAAAAAGGTCGATCTCCCCCTGCTGCAGCGACTTGACCATGAAGCGCGGCGACAGATCGCCCGAATGATAAAGCTTCTCGACGAGCCGGAAGGACGGATCGCTGTCGGCGGTAATCGAGCGTATCGTCGTCTCCCGGTCGGGCAGATCCATTTCGAGCATCCGGGCATCGACGTTGAAATTCTGGCAGATGAACTCGCGGAGTGAAATCGAGACCCAGCGGTACATTTTCTCGGCAATCTCGCGCGGCAGGAACGGCCGTTCGAGCAGCGGCCGCTGATATTCGGGAATGAACGCCGACTGCTCGCCGAGATATCGCAGCATCATCTGGGGGAGCTGTGCGGTCCGGTTCTCAAGCAACTTCAGCGTGACATCCTTCTCCCCCGCATCGCAAAGCGCCACACAGACGGCGGGCGGGAGATTCTCGCGTGCGGCGATGGCGAGGCGATGCTGGCGCGTGCGCCGGCGGATGATATCGAGCAGGTCCTTTTCTTCCAGAAGCCCGCAGTCACGAAGAATGGGGAGCGCAACTTCAATCTCGTCATTGGCGAGGAAGAGAACGAGGCTTTTCGGAATGTCGCGGCGCGCGGCGAGCTTGCGCGCGAAGTTGGCGCGGATCGACTTTTCAACATCCGCGGTGATGCGGCAGATGATATCCGCCATGATATCTTTTTCCGATGAGGAGAAATTCTGCCGCTCGTCGCTCAGAAAATGCCCGATGCGGTTATAGAGAAACTCTCTCTGCTCGCGGGAATTGATTTCCGCCAGTCCCGCCAGTTCCTTGATTTCACGTATACTTTCCTGTCGGGCGAGGGTCATGCACAAAGGGTCCGGAAATAGGGCAATATTTACATAAATCCTGACGATTAATATTTAAGAATTAATTAATATGCAAGCGCTTCGGGCCCGTGCTGCGTTCGGATGCGGGAACTCTCCGCCGCCGCTCAGTGGGCGAGCGGCAGGCGGATCTTGAATCGGCTGCCTTCGGCGAGGCTGCTTTTCACCGTGATGTTGCCGCCCATCAGGCGGGCGAGTTTCAGGGACAGCGTGAGGCCAAGCCCGACGCCGTCGGCATTACGGTTGTAGATGCCTTCATGCGCCTGCTTGAAGGCTTCGAAGATTTTCTCCTGATCCTCCTCCGCGATGCCAGGCCCGGTATCCCAGACGGTGATGTCGACAAAGGTATCGTCGATGATCTCATATTCGAGGCCGACGGCGCCGCCGCGCGGCGTGAATTTCACGGCATTGCCGATAATATTGACGAGGATCTGCAGACAGCGCGTCGGGTCGACGGCGAGCTGCACATCCTCCTCGATGCGCATGCCGATCATGTCGAGCGTCTTTTCGCGCGCATGTCCCTGCACCAGCACATAGGCATCGGCGACCATGCTGGCGAGCGACGTCGGGGCGATCTCGATCAGGATCTTGTCGCTTTCGATGCGGGCGATATCGAGAATATCCTCGATCAGGCTGAGAAGGTGCTTGCCGGAATTCAGGATGTCGCCGACATATTCACGATATTTGGCATTGATCGGGCCGAAGGTTTCAAGCCCGATCACCTCGGCAAAGCCGATGACCGCATTGAGGGGCGTGCGCAGCTCGTGGCTCATATTGGCGAGGAACGCATCCTTCGCCTTCGCCGATTCAAGCGCCTTCTTCGCCGTCATCTCAAGCTGCATATTCTTCTTCGTGACTTCCTGAATGGCGCGCTCAAGATCGGATTTGGAGGCGAGCGCCTCATCTTCGGCGAGCAGGCGGGCGGTGATATCGTCACTGGTGCCGCGATAGCCGGTGAAACGTCCGCGCTCGTTGAAAACGGGGACGCCGGACATGTTGAAGATCTTGTAGTTTCCGTCAGTATCCTGGATTTCCAGCGGGACGGAGCGGAAGGGGACATGCTGCGCCATGGCGGTTTCCGCCTTGTTGCTGCCGTCGGCTTCGGGCTTGAAGACGCCAAGATCGGAGAAGCGCTTGCCCTTCAGCAGCATCGGCGGGACGCCGAGCGCCTGCACGACGCGGTCGGAGACGAAGGTGAGGGCGCCGTCGGCGTTCGTCTCCCAGATCCAGTCGGAGGCGGCCCGCGTGATATCGAGAAAGCGCCGCTTCTCTTCCTTCAACCGGGCCTCCGCCGTTACCTGGCGGGTCGAGTTGATGAAGCTGCCGCAAATGGCGATGAGCTGTCCGGCCTCGTTGAAAATCGGGAAATGGCGGGAGAGGAAATATTCCGTCTCCTTGTTAGTGCGGAGCGCAAGCTGACGGGTTTCGGTTTCCTTCGTCTCGGCAATGCGGCGGACAATTTCAAAATGGTCTTGCGGCAGGGAGGGGAGGATCTTGTCATCGACCCGGACAGCAGAGCCGGGGCGGAAATGAGTGCGATAGCCGCTGTTGGTGTAGATGACGCTGCCATCGGGGCGCGCCATATACATCGGCGGGGCCTGCTCAAAGACGGCGTCGAAGAACTCGCGGCTGACGATCCCCTGAACGGGCGAAAAATCCGAATTGCCTGTTTGTTTCCGATCCGAATGAAGCGAGACCACGCTTCCTTGCCCCCGTTCTGTCATTCATCCATCCGTACGGATCCGCACGGTCCCCCTACTGAATTACGCCACGCTTTTACTCATCGTATCCCGGCGCCCCAGTATAGCCTTTCACGAATAATCTCCGTCTTCATCAAAATCCGCGTCGAGCTTTTCTATGGCGTCAAGATAATCACGCTCCAACTGCCAGAAGCGCAAAGTAATCTTCGCACTTTTAACCGAGAGTTTATCATAAAATTTCATAATAATCTCAATTTCTTCCGGGCGTGTTGCATTTTTTCCGCGCCGCCGTCCGGGAAGGGTGCGGGTGAGGAGGTAGACGGTCGTAAAGGCGGGCCGGGTGAATTCGAGCGCTTTCAGGACAACAAGCAGCGCCTCGGGGTTGGGATCGAAGATGAAACGGCTGATCTTGCGGGCGTCGAGATTTGCAAGTTCCGCAAGGCCGATGATGAACAGCCGGACCTGCCTTCCGCGGAGCGCCTGAACGAGGAACTTCTCATTGAGCTCATTGCGCTTGATGAGTTCGCTGATGAGCAGGTCGGCATGCGAGCTCCTGGGCGCCACGTCAAAGCGGTATTCGGCCTTCGCCGCGCGAACGATCCGCTCACTCAGTTCCAGTTCATCAATCTCGAAATGTTCGAGGATATGGCGGCGCAGCGCCGCAGAGACCCACCAGAACATCTTGTGCGCAAGATCGGCCGGAATATCGTGGCGCGCGATCAGCGGCTCCTGAAAGCGGTCGATCCGGCGGGATTCCTCAACCAGATACTCCATGCTCTGGCGGGAGATCTTGGCGTCGCCATTCTCGATCAGCTGCGAGATCACATCCTCATCGCCATAGCTGATCAGAAGGTCGCTGACCGTGGTGTTGAGGTCGTCGCGCTCGGCGATGGCGAGCAGATGCTCCTTGCTGCGCGTCTGGATGATCTCAATAAGGTCCGTCTCGGCGAGGCGTCGGCTCTTGAAAAGGATCGGGCGGGCGACCTTGATCTCGTCATTGGCGAGCAGGGTGATCAGGCCGTGCGGAACATCGGGGAGATCAGCGAGTTCTTCGGCAAGATTCTGCCGGATCGTCGTCTCGATTTCACCCAGCAGCCGGCTGAGAATGCCAAGGATGAGCGACTGCTCCTGCTCGCTCAGGCGCTCCTCTTCCTTGATGAACAGGTCGGTGATGTTGCCAAGAAGCTGGCGCCGGGCGCGCTTGCTGCTGTCCCGCGACAGGGCGATCAATCGCCTCAGCTCTTCATCGTGACTGTCTGTCATACTCAATCCGTCGTTCCGCCTTCGCAGGTCGGCTGTGCTGTCGCGCGTCAATGCCCGCGATGGTTCCGCATAGCAAAGCGGCTTGCGGAGCCTGTTTTCGAGGCCCGAAAGTCGATCTCCGCTCCCGAAGATGCGGCAGCGACATTAAATTCCCGTTAATACAGCTGGGGAAATCGCCGTCACATTGTCCGCGCAATCGCAAAATAGCCGTGAATTTATGACTTTATGCAACATCCTTGGCTTTGATGAAAGCCGGAACTGCGAAAGCTATGGTTAAAAGGGGAGAGTTTTCGTAGGATTTGTGACGATATCTACGATTCTTCGAGAAGAATTTGTGATATTTTACATTTCGTTAAGATTGTCCGTTCAAAATGGGACGGGTCGGAATTCATTTTTCACTATCCCGTTACCGGGTTAAGTCCAAGGAAAAAATGTGACTGAAGATTATCGTGAACTCACCCGCCTGATCGAGCGGCTGCACCGCCGGTTCCTTGATGTTCTGCGCACGGAACTCACCTTGATGGAAATCACCGACATCAACGCTGTGCAGGCGTTGCTCCTTGCCAATATCGGCGAAGAGGAAATCAACGTCCGAGAGCTGATGGCGCGCGGCTATTACCAGGGCTCGAACGCCTCCTATAATCTGAAAAAGCTTGTCGAGATGGGCTATCTCCTGCAGGAGAAATCCGATCGCGACCGCCGCGCCACGATGATCCGGCTGTCGGACAAGGGGCTGGCGATGGTCGAGAAGCTGAAGCAGGTGGAGGAGAAGCAGGCGGCGCTGCTCGGGCGCTCCAATCCGGCGCCGGATCTGGCCGAAACGCGCAAGCACCTTCGCCAGATCGAGAGAATCTGGACCGACTATATCCAGTACGGCGCGCAGTAGGCGTCCGCGTCCGCGTCTCCGATCCTCACCCGACCGCCAGAAAACTATGAACATGCCGGAGAATTTTCCGGCAATGTTAACGCTTTGTTAACTTCTGTTCATTAGCATTGATCAATGCGGTACGCCGCCTGATTGCTGGCAAGGATATGTAGAGGAGAGGAGTTGCGTTATGGACGTGACCCCGTATGCAAGAAGTGACACACTGAGCGGCGCCTCGGGCATGGCCAACCGGTCAAGCCACGGCGACGTTGTGAAATCGTTCAACAAGGGCATTGCCAAAGAGCCGCAGCCCGACATCGTCAGCGCGGATCCGGTCCGGCGCGCCGAGGCGGCCATTGGCGGCCTGTTCACGGATTCCCGTTACCCCACGGCCCGTTTCTCCATCGACCGCGACGATGAAAGCGGACGCTATGTCTATCGGCTGATCGACAGCCACACCAACGAGGTCATCAAGCAGTTCCCGGGCGACTATGTTCTGCGCCGCGTCGCCTATTACCGTGAACTGCAGGGCATTGCCGTCAACAGCGAAGCCTGAGCCGCGGATCCGCTTTCCCCTTTCCATTTTTCAAATCACCTGATTGATCGCGATGGCGCCGTTTACGGCGCGCATATTGCGGCTCGAAAGCGGATTGGCGATCGATGCTTTCGCCGTGTAGCCGCTCGGCGGCGCCTTCTTCTTCGCAACCTCATCGGCGACCGCCTTGACCAGCCCTTCGGTTACCGTGCGGGCGGTTGAAAGCTTGCGAAAATGGCGATCGAGAATGCCGTAGAAACTCTGGCTGATCGCTTTGAGCTCCTCGATCTCCGCCTTCGGGAACAGCTTGTAAGCGGCGGGGTTGCGTTTGATCAGCGTCATCTGCTGGTTGTAGGTCGCGATAAGGCGCGTCTTTTCATTCAGCGTCGCCTTGAAGCCCGAGGCATTGCCGGCCTCCAGCAGGTCATTCTCCTGCTCCAGGATATCGCCGAGGCGGGAAATCATCCCGCTGAGGCTCTTCGGTGGCATCAGCTTCGGGTCATTGTCCGCGGGTGCGGGAATAGGGGCGGGTGTGTCGGTCATCTCAAACCTCCTGCATTGCCAGCATTTCGCGGTAGACAGCGTCGGCGATGCCGATGCCGTTATTGCGGCTCATGGAGCGCGCATATTCATCATTCAGCATGGAGCGGAACATCTTTTCCGATTCCCCGCCGCTGAACATTCCCTCCGTATCGAGGCCCGACGACATCGAGTTGAGGAACTGGCTGAGGAAGAACGCTTCAAACTCGAGTGCGGTCTTGCGAAGCGCCGCGTCGGTTTCGGGGTCGGGCTTTCGGCTCGTCCCGCCGGGGCCGGCCGCGATATGGGGGAGAACAGTCTGGATATCAGTCATTACATCAGCTCGATTTCTGCCTGCAGGGCGCCGGCGGCCTTGATTGCCTGAAGGATGGAGATCATGTCGCGCGGCCCGATGCCGAGCGCGTTGAGGCCATCGACGAGATCCTGAAGCCGCACGCCTTCTTTGAGGATCGTCAGCTTTTTGCCGCCGTCGTCGTCGACCTGGACATTGGTGCGCGGCACGACAACCGTCTCGCCGCCCTCGGAGAAGGGGGTTGGCTGGGAGACCTGCGGCGTTTCGGTAATGCGGACCGTCAGGTTGCCTTGCGCGATGGCGACGGTATCGACGCGCACCTCGCTGCCGATCACGATAATGCCCGACTGCTCGTCAATGACGACACGGGCCGTCTGGTCGGGCCGGACGGGAAGCTGTTCGATATCGGCAAGCAATTCGATCATGTTGGCGCGATTGCTGCCCTGCAGATTGAGAACGACCGTGGCCGGATCGCTCGGCTCGGCGACGGGCTGGCCGATATAGCCGTTGATCGCGGCGGCGATGCGGCGTGAGGTGGTGAGATCGGGGTTGCGGAGCGAAATGCGAAGGCTGGTCATGCTGGCAAGATCAAAGCCGAGCTCGCGCTCGACAATTGCGCCGTTGACGATCCGCGCGGTGGTCGGAACGCCCCGCGTGATGGATTCGGCCGCCCCGCTCGCCGCGAAGCCGGCGACGGTCAGCGTTCCTTGCGCGACCGCATAGACCTCGCCATCCGCCGCCATCAGCGGGGTGACGACGAGCGTTCCGCCCATCAGGTTCGTCGCATCGCCAAGCGAGCTCACGACCACGTCAACGCGGGTGCCCTGGCGCTGAAAAGGCGGCAGCGTCGCGGTCACGATAACAGCGGCGACGTTTTCGGTCTTCAGCGTCTCGCCGCTCGTATTCACCCCGAGCCGCTCCAGCATGGAGGTCAGGCTCTGCTCGGTAAAGGGCGAGTTACGTAAGGAATCGCCGGTGCCGTTGAGACCGACGACAAGACCATAGCCGACCAGAATGTTATCGCGGATGCCCTCGAAATCAGCGATATCCTTGACCCGCGAGGCTGCATTGGCAAGCGGCGCGGTCCACAGGAAAAAGCAGGCAAGGGCCACAAAAAGCATCACAAAAGGACGAGATTTCGCTTTTGAAGCGAGAGCTGATTGCGGGGCGATAGTCAGGACCATTTGTCAGTTCCGTTGTCTGGTTGGCAAAATTTTTAATTTCAGTCCTTGTGATGCGAAATGCGTGCCAATTCGCACGCAAGACAAGCTATTGATTTCATTTTGAAAATTAGGACTCTGTGAGCGCGAAGGGCGGCCGGGCGGCAATATCTTCCCCCTTGACCGGGAAGGAATGTCCCCCGACAATGGGCGAAGGTTCATATTCTCAAGCGCAAGGCGGGAGGCGGGTCAGAATGAAAGTGGGCGGACCAGGGCGGACCGGCGCCACAACCGGCAGCAAGGCGGGCCGAGCCGGCAGCAAATCAGGCACGAAATTCACGCTGGAAAATGATGCTGTGGAAGCCGCGGCTGCGGGTGGTGTCGCGTCCTCTTCCCCCATCAGTTCTATCGAGGCGCTGGTTGCGCTGCAGGGAATTGATGCCGACGAGCCGAGACGCGGCAACCGCGCAGCGGCGGAAAAGGGAGAAGAGCTGCTGGAGAAGCTGGAAGCGATCCGTCATGGCCTGCTTGCCGGCACCCTCTCGGTCGACAGCCTGCAATCGCTGCAAAATACGCTCTCCGGTTACAAGGTCGAGGCGGAGGATCCGCGCCTGCGCGAGGTGATCCGCGATATCGAGGTCCGCGCTGCCGTTGAACTGGCGAAGTTCGGATATTAGGGGTGATTGTGCCCGCGGACTTCGGGCCGATTTCCGCCGTTTTGGTCCTGATCTCAGAAATTCCTGCAAAAATAATAAAGAAAACATGCATTAGCTTATTGCTAATATCGGCGTGATCTTATATCTATGGCCGTCCATTTTCGTTTGGATGATGTGTCACAGCACTTGAAATTTGGGAGCGAGAATCTCTTAATGAATGTTCAACTTCCTGATGACTACAGGCCGTCCGAAGACGAGCCGTTCATGAATCCGCGGCAGCAGGCGTATTTCCGGGCGAAACTGGTAAAGTGGCGCAATGAAATTCTTGCCGATGCGCATCAGACGATCGCCAGCCTGCAGGAGGAAACGGTAAAGGAACCGGATATCGCCGACCGCGCGTCGACGGAATCGGAGCGGGCGCTTGAACTGCGCACCCGGGACCGTCAGCGGAAACTGATCGGCAAGATCGATGCGGCGCTCCGCCGGCTGGACGAAGGCGAATATGGCTATTGTGTCGAGACGGGCGAGCCGATTTCGCTGAAACGGCTGGAAGCGCGCCCCGTGGCGACGTTAAGCCTTGAGGCGCAGGAGCGCCACGAGCGGCGCGAGCGCAGCTACCGCGACGATTGATAGAAAAAAAAACCGGCCCTTCTGGGCCGGTTTTTGTTTCAACGGTCGTGCCCTTAGAAGGGGAAGATGATGTCGAAGAGCTGCTGGCCGTAGCGGGCCTGCTGCATGTCCGTCAGATGGCCGCGGCCGCCATAGGCGATGCGCGCTTCGGCAATCTTGGACGACTGGACGGTGTTGGCGGAGGTAATATCTTCCGGCCGGACAACACCGGTGATCGACAAGTCTCGGCTCTCGAAATTGACCCGCACTTCCTGCCGCCCGACGATCACCATATTGCCGTTCGGCAGAATCTGGGTGACGATCGCGGCAATCTCCATATCGATGCGCTCCTGGCGGTTGACGGCGCCGGAGCCACGCACGCTGTGGTCGCTGCCAAGGTCGATCAGGCCGCTTGCGCTGGTTCCCTCGGGCAGCACTTTCGTCACCTGCGTCTCGAGGCCGAAGAGCCCGGCGAAGCCGGCGTTTTCGCTGCTTGCGCGCATGGTGTCCGTCGAGTTATTGAGCATCGCCTTGTCTTCGATGCGGACGAGAACCCGGAGAATGTCGCCGACCTGGTTGGCGCGCTGGTCCTTGAAGAAGGCCTTCGATCCGGGCCGCCACAGGGAGTTCGCCTGTTGCAGCGCGGGTTCAGGACGCGGCATCGGCAGGGTGACGGGCTGGTAGCCCTTGCTCATCACCGGGTTTTCGATCGGCGAGAGCGGCGGTTCGGAGCCGATATTGGCGATCCGCGTCAGGGCGTTGCAGGCGCTGAGGCTGAGGGCGAGCGTCGCCAGTACCAGCATCCGGGCGAGAGAGTTGCGTTTTACAGTCATGGGTCTTTCCTTCAATTCCGGAGGGCGTCCGCAGCGGCAAGCTGCGGCTGGCGGCTGAGAATGCGGACTTCCTGCGGTCCGATCACCTCGGCCAGAATGACTTTGCGGCTCGCGATATTTTCAACGCGGATCACGTCGCCTTCGCCGCCGGCTTCAAGCGTGCGACCGGAGACGGAGAGATACATGCCACCCTGCTCAAGAATAACAGAGACGAGCTTGCCTTTCATCACCATCACCGGGTCGCCAAGATTGCTGAGGCTGATCGGCTGGCCGGAGCGAATGGCGCGGCGCGGGCTTTTGCCGATGAGCTGCGCGGCATCGGTGACGACCTGGCGGCCGAGCGTGCTGGTCCGTTCCGTGATGTAGTCGATGTCGCTGGCTAGGATTTCCTCGCCCGCTGACTTGAAGCGTCGCAGCACCGGTACCTCTGTCTGCTCATAGACCTGACCGGTCAGCCGGATGCGATGACCTTTTTCCGCATGCGCCGGCGCCATCAGCTCGGCGACGAACTGGCCGCTGGTGCGGTTGACGAAAAGGCTTTCAACGGACACGGTCTGCGGTTGATCGGCGGGGATCTGAATATGCAGGTTCTGCGCGGCCATGTTCATCTCGAAATGCGGCATTCCAAGTTCGCTTTCAAGCGCGGCGCGAAGTTCGTCATGGATGGTCTGGGCCGGGATGGTGACCGCGAGGCGGCGCACGGTGATGCGGCGAACCGGGGTCGCGGGCCGCCAGTCGAGGCCGTGCGCGGTAAGGAAGCGGGCGACGGAGACGGCCTTGAAAACCGACGTCTGGCCGGGCGCGGGGGCGGGGGCGATCACGAGATCCGCCTTGTCGCCGGCGCCGGTGAAAAGATCACCGAGCGAAATCTGCTCCCCCGCGACGGCGATATCGGAGCGCAGCGTCACCGCGTTCGCGGCGAGCGCGGCGCCGGAGACGGTGAGCGCGACTATCAGGGAGACCAGGAAGGCGATGTTTTTCATAGCTGTCACTTTCTTTCTGAAGGCGATTAGCGGCCGAGCTGGTTGGTGACCGACATCATTTCATCGGCCGCCGTGATGGCCTTGGAGCACATCTCATAGGCGCGCTGGGCGCTGATGAGCTGGGTGATTTCCTGCACCGCATTGACGTTGGACATCTCCAGATATCCCTGACGCAGCGTGCCGAAACCGGTGGAGCCGGGAACGCCGATGGTCGGCGCGCCCGAGGCGGTGCTCTCCTTGTAGAGGCTGTCGCCAAGCGGCTGCAAGCCGCCTTCGTTGAAGAAGATGGCGAGATCGAGCTGACCGACGGTCTGCAGGTTGACCTGCCCGTCGATCTGGACCTGCACTTCGCCGCTCGGGCTGATGGTGACGCTGACGGCATCCTGCGGAATGGTGATGCTCGGGATGACGGTGAAACCGTCCTGCGTCACGATCTCGCCGGTCGGGCTGAGCTGAAATGACCCGGCGCGGGTGTAGGCTTCCTCGCCGCTCGGCAGCAGGATACGGAAGTAGCCTTCGCCCTGGATGGCCATATCGTAGGTGTTCCCGGTTGCGTCGAGACCGCCCTGGTCGGTAATGCGATAGACCGAGGCCGTCTTCACGCCGACGCCGATCTGGATGCCGGCAGGCACGATGGTTCCCGCATCGGACGACGCGGCGCCGGCGCGCTCCATATCCTGATAGAGCAGGTCCTGAAACTCCGCCCGCTGGCGCTTGAAGGCAGTGGTGGTCATGTTGGCGATGTTGTTCGAGATCACATCGACGTTCAGCTGCTGAGCCAACATTCCGGTGGCGGCGATACCAAGTGCGCGCATTATTCCTGTTCCTTCTTCACTTACTGTAGCGTTGGCATTTCTTCGATGGCTTTGATCTGCAGGTCATGCTCGGAGCTGAGCAGCTGCTGCGCCGTCTGATAGGCGCGCATGACCTCGATCATCGACGTCATCTCCAGGATCGGATTGACGTTGGATTTTTCCAGCGTGCGCTCGAGAATACGGGCGTCCGTCGCGACCTCTGGCCGGTGCGTGCCGGCATCATAGAGACCGTTGCCCACCTGCTTCAGAATTTGCGGATTATCGAAGCGGACAAGGGTGATTTTCTGGGTCTGGCCGGGGGCGGTCGTAATGGTGCCGTCGGGCGCGATATTCAGTTCCTGAAACTGGACGTCGACCTGGATCTGGCGATTGTCCTCATCGAGCAGGTGCTCGTTCGAGGAGGTGATGATAAAGCCGTCAGGATCCAGCCGGAAACTGCCGTTGCGGGTGTAGCGGACGCCGCGATCGGTCTCGACGGTGAAATAGCCCTCACCGCTGATCGCGAGATCGAGCGGGCGGCCGGTGTGCGTGAATTCGCCTTCGCGCAGATCGCGATAGCTGCCATAGTCCTGCACGAAGGAAACGGATTTGTTGTTCATCGGGCGGATCAGGAACTCTTCAAAGAGGGGATGCTCCGCCTTGAAGGCTGTCGTATTCAAATTGGCGAGATTGTTCGCAGTCATGTCGAGGCGCCGTTTTAGCGCGACCTGCTGTGACAATCCGATAAAACCTGCATTCTTCATCTCTCTGCCCTTCTGGCAAAATGGATTTGCGGTTTTTGTTGCAAGCCCGATGCCAGAAAATAAATCCTGTAAAATCAATGCATTAAAAGTAGATCCGCGGTGTCATACGAAAGATCGGGGCGAAGAAATGACCGCAGGCGGCAATTTTTGCCGCGTTGGCGGCGCGGCAGGGGTCCGTCTTATTGGCGATCGGGGCCGAACTCCTGCGAGGGGGGGCGAAAAAAATATTACTTCATGCGAAACTTATTAACATTCTCAACTTCTTGTTAACCAAACGCGCTTACTCTTTGCCGCATAGTCAGCGCAACAGGCGCTAAAATGCGAGAAAAGAGTATGGTAGACCAGATTGAGGATGACGGATCCGACACCGGTCAGGACGGCGCCGAAGGGCAGGTCCGAAAAAAGCGGCTGAGCGGCAAGGTTCTGGTTCTTTTTATCCTGCTTCCCCTCCTGATTGCAGGGGGCGGGGTCGGCGGCGCCTATTACGCCGGGCTGTTCGACAGTCCCGAGCCGACCGAGGAGGAGCTGGCGGCCGCAGCGGCACAGCAGAACAAGAAGGTGGTCTTTTACGATCTCCCGGAAATGCTCGTCAATCTCTCAACCGGCAGCTCGGCGAGCAGCTTTCTGAAGATCGGCGTGTCGCTTGAGCTTGCCGACGCGTCTCTCGTTCCCGATCTCGAGCTGCTGATCCCGCGGGTCATGGATAATTTCCAGGTTTACCTGCGTGAACTTCGCAAAGAGGACCTCAGCGGTTCGCAAGGTGTCTTCCGGCTTAAGGAAGAATTGCTGATGCGCATTAACAACGCGGCGAGCCCGGTTCGGGTCAATGACGTGCTGTTCCGCGAACTGCTGGTACAATAGGGAAGTCGATGGCTGATCTGGACGACGACGAAATGGATATGGCGGCCGCAATGGCCGCCGAGCAGGCCGGTGCGGAAGATGATATGGCCGCGGCCATGATGGCGATGGAAGAGGAGGACGACCTCGGGGCGCCGTCAATGTCGGGGCACAGCACCCGCGTCCTCAATCAGGACGAAATTGACAGTCTCCTCGGCTTCGATATGGAGGGCGAGGACGGCGCCGACAATTCCGGCATCAAGGCGATCATCAACTCGGCGCTCGTCAACTATGAGCGCCTGCCGATGCTGGAGGTCGTGTTCGACCGGCTGGTCCGCATGATGACAACGTCGCTGCGCAACTTCACCTCCGACAATGTGGAAGTCAGCCTCGACAACATCACCTCGATCCGCTTTGGCGATTATCTGAATTCCATCCCGCTGCCGGCGATCCTCAGTGTCTTCCGCGCCGAGGAGTGGGACAATTTCGGCCTGATCATGGTGGAGAGCTCGCTGATCTACTCCATCGTCGACGTGCTGCTGGGCGGTAGGCGCGGCACCGCCGCGATGCGCATCGAGGGGCGGCCCTACACGACCATCGAGCGCAATCTCGTCGAGCGGATGATCTCGGTCATCCTCAATGACATGACGGGCGCGTTTGAGCCGTTAAGCCCCGTCACCTTCCGCCATGAGCGGATCGAGACGAACCCGCGCTTTGCGACCATCGCGCGGCCGGCCAACGCGGCAATCCTGATCAAGCTCCGCATCGACATGGAAGATCGCGGCGGCCGCCTTGAAATGCTGCTGCCCTACGCAACGCTGGAGCCGGTCCGCGAGCTTCTCCTGCAGATGTTCATGGGCGAGAAATTCGGCCGCGACAGCATCTGGGAAAACCATCTTGCGACCGAACTCTGGTCGACCGATGTCGATATCGAGGCGGTGCTCGATGAAAAGCAGATGTCGCTGAAGGAAGTTCTCAATCTCGAAATCGGCGATACGATCATGTTCAACGCGTCGCCCACCAGCCCGACGATCCTCCGCTGCGGCGGCATCGCCATGGTGTCGGGGCGGATGGGGCGCTCGGGACGGAATATCGCCGTCAAAGTCGACAAATCACTACGAACGTTGGGGTAGGCAAATGTTTGACACAATCCCTCTCGATTTTCTGATGAACCTGCTGCTGGTCGGATTGCTGCTGGCGACCATCGGCTATTGCGCGGTTCTGAACCGGCGCCTTGCGACGATGCGCGACGCCCATGCGGAATTGCGCAAACTCACGGAAGAGTTCGATAAGGCGCTCGTTCGTTCAAAATCGGGCGTTGATGAGCTGAAATCTCTAGCCGCGACCACCGGCAAGCAGTTTCGCAGTGAAATCAGCCAGGCCCGCGAGCTGATCGAGGAGTTGCAGCTGATCAATGCTTCCAGCACGCGGATCGCCGATCGCCTGCAGCAGGGCGTTGAAAAATCGAGCCGGCGGAGCGTGACGGGCGTTTATGACGATGATCCCGCCGGGCTTTTCGACAGCGACGAGTCAGCGGCCGATATCCCGGTGACAACACACAAAAAATTCCGCAGCGAAGCGGAAAAAGAACTTTTCGAAATGCTGACGAAAGCAACGTGACAGGCCCTCGGATGATGACAAAAATTCGTATTCTGCCGATGATGGTGATTGCACTCCTTCTCATCTTCGGCGTCAAGCTGAGCGCTGTGTGGACGGATGCGCAAGGGGTCTTCTTCGATGTGCGCGTTGCCGAAGTGCAGGCAAGTGAGAAGGGCGCCGCAGCCGAAGGCGCGGCCGAGAATGCCGCGGCTCAAGCTTCGGCGGCAACGAGTGAAGCAGGTGATGCCTCCGCCGCCGCCCCGGTGCGCGAGAGCGTGATTGCCGCTATCGATCCGGCCGTATCCTCCGGCTTCACGAAAAGCGAGGTTGAGGTGCTCGAGCGTCTTGCGCAGCGCCGCGCCGAGCTTGACCGCCGCGCCGAAGAGCTTGATATGCGCGATAACCTTCTGAAGGCGACGGAAACGCGGATTGACGACAAGATCGCCAAGCTGCGCGAGATGGAAGAGACACTGAACGGCCTGCTTCGCCTGCATGACGAGGAAAAGCGCGCACAGATGGAAAGCCTCGTCAAGATCTATGAGAAGATGAAGCCGAAAGATGCGGCGCGCATTTTCAACAATCTTGACATGGATATCCTGATCGACGTGGCGAGTAACATCAAGGAAGCCAAAATGGCCTCCATCCTTGCCGAAATGAACAGCGCCCGCGCCAACAAGCTGACCGTGGAGCTTGCCACGCGCCAGCAGCTTCCGAAGGTGGAGGAAAGCAAGGGCTGACCTGTCGGCCCGCGCCTTCCACCGCCGCGCAAAAATATTCGCTGAAATGCCCTCCGCCGCCGCGGTCTTTACAGCTGGTTAACCATTACCGGGTAATATTTGCCGAGTTGGGAAGCGCCAGCGATGGGCGCGGGTGATTTGACAGGCGGGTGTTGCGGGTGGCCGAAACCGAATACAGCAGACAGACGGAAATCTTGACGATTGAGCCGATGGTCGAAATCAGGCAGTCGAAGGATACGACCAGTATCACTTTCGTCTCGCTTTATCTGCTGCTGCTCGCCTTTTTCATTTTTCTCCATTCCATTTCCGTCTTTAAGGAAGATCGTGTGCGCTCCGTTCTCGGCAGCGTCGAGATTGCGTTTCAGGGCCTCTCACGCGATATCCCGGCGGAGCGGCAGATGAAGCTCTCGGGGGAGGAGCAGGGTATCCATGCCTTTCATGCGCGGCTGAAAAATGTCTTTGAAACGGCGATCCCGCTCGTCGAGACGGAGACCACCGAGATGGGCGCCCGGTTGCAGTTTTCAGTCCCGCTCACGCAGCTTTTCAAGGGCAGCAGCGCCAAGGTTCGCGACGGGTTCGAGCCCTTTCTCGATGACGTCGCCGCGCTTCTGATCGCGCGCAATAATGACATGTCGACGGATATGGAAATCATGATCGGGACCGGTCTCGCGCTGCCGAACCCTGCGGCGACTGGCCGCGATCTTGCGTCCGAGCGGCTGAATGCGCTCATTCGCCGCTTCTCGCACCAGGGCGTGCCGGCGCGCAATCTCTCCATCGGCATGGAAGCGAGTGACGCCGGGCTCGTTCATTTCAGCTTCTTCCCCCGCAAGGGGCTTGGCTATCAGTTCCGCAAAACCGGGGAGAGATCATGAATTTTCTTTTCCCGAAGCGCGCGGGTGCGGCTGATACCTCAAATGCCTGGCTTGTCTCCCTCGCGGATCTCCTTGCCCTGCTCCTCGCGTTTTTCGTGCTGATGTTCTCGATGAGCGAAATCAAGGTCGATCGCTGGCAGACGCTGAATGAAACCTTCGGCAACAAGATGAGCGACGAAACCGATCTCGTCGCCCGGACCGGCGAGGCCGAGCGAAATATGACCACCATAGCTGAGCCCAAAGCCATCGATCTCGCCTATCTCGAACATATCCTCAACGGCAAGAAGGCGCAGAGCCCGCGGCTCGCCGATGTCGATATCTTCATGGCCGAGGGGCGTCTCATACTCTCCATTGGCGGCCCGGAGTTTTTCCGTTCCGGCACCAATAAAGAGGAGCAGGACGTTGCGGAAATTATCCGAACGCTCGGCGCGACGCTTCAGTATATCAGCAACCGCGTCGAGGTTTTCGGCCATACCGATCCGGATCCGATCACATCGCCCACGGCGCGATATCCGGATAACTGGGCGCTCTCGCTGGCGCGGGCGCTGTCGGTGGCAAATGAGCTGAAGCAGGCCGGTTATACCCGGCCGATCCGGGTGTTCGGCATGGCCGACTCCCGTTTCGACGAGCTGGCGCTCGTTGAGGATACGGAAAAGAAATACGCGCTGGCGCGGCGAGTGGACATCGTCATCAGCGCGGTAGAGGGATGAGGGGTTATATGAGCCGCGTATCTGGATTTGTATATCGGCATCGGGCGGGGAGGGTTGCTCTTCTGATCCTGCTGGCGGCCATCTTTCTGATGGCGGAGGCCGCGGGGGCGGCGAAGCAGGCCTCGGCGGAAGCCGTCAATGTCGGCTTCCGCATCGGCGATCACAAGGGTTTTAGCCGCCTGGTATTTGACTGGCCGGCCGCGACGACGGCCTATGAAAGCCGCATTGACGGCGACACGCTCGAAATCACCTTTGATGCGGTGGCGCGCATTAACCTCGCGCCGCTAAACAACGACCCGCTCGCCTTCGCGCACGCCGCCCGGCTTGAGTCGGCAGGGGATAAAACCCGGGTGCTGATCAGTCTCGCATCCGGCAGTATGGCGACGGATTTTCGCAACAAGAACAGCGTTGTTTTCGATATTCGCAAGGGCGAACGTCCGGCTGATGCAACCACCGCCACGCCGTCCGCTAAGACCGAAACGCAAAAAGCGGCGGCTGCTGATCCAATTGACAAATCAGATAAAGAAGAACCTGTAACATCTGACGATAAAAAGCATACGGAGACGTCCGCGCCCACAACAAGTTCGCCTGTTGCCGAGCCGCTGGCGACCGTTAAGGCGACGGCGGCAGCAAGCGGCGACGCGCCGCAGACTTCTGCGCACCCTCTGGCGCAGACGCAAGATGATGAGACGGCGCGCGAGGCAGCCGCCGCGAAGTCTGCGCCAACGTCGGTTATCACGACCCATTCGATTGCATCGCCCGCGCCCGCTGCGCATGGCTTTGAATGGGCGCCCTCCGGCCCCGGCTCCGCAATTGCGCCGATAGCTCCAACCATCGTGCTCGACAAGGCGCCGGAGAAAAACACTGCGCCTCGGACTGAGGCGGCGACGGATGCCGCTTCAGCAGTTCCGGCCGTCTCGGCGCCAGCCCTCCTCATCCCGGCGGAGACTACAAGCGCGCCGATCGTCACGCTTGCGCCCGTAGAAGTCGCAACGCCGAAGGCGGAGACGAGAGAGGCCGTGCCCGTCGTTCAACTCCGTATCAGCAATCAGAATGACGGTTTTCGCCTCAGTTTTCCGTGGGATGAGCCTGCGGCAATGGCAATGTTCCGGGCGGGCGATGCCTATTGGGCTGTCTTTGACCGTCCGGCGAAAATCGATTTGGGCAATCTCGCCGGACCTTATGAGTTTTTGGTTTTGAGCGCCCGTCAACTTGATATCCCGGGCGCGACGCTGCTGCGCTTCACCTTCCGTGATGGCTACGCGCCGAAAGTCACGCGAACGGGCAACGAGTGGACGGCGGATTTCACGGTCGATGACGCGCCGCGCGTCACCCATTCGCTCGGCGTGCAGACGGATGGCATCTCCGGATCAAAATTCCGCGCCTTTATCCCGGTTGCGAGCAACGCGCATGAAGTGCGGTTTACCGAACCTGCGAGCGGCGAGGAGATTATCGCGCTGCCGCTTGGCGGGGCCGGTCAGGGCATCCAGGATGCCCGCTATTTCAACGGTATCACCATTTTGCCGACCGTGCAGGGGGTGGCGCTGCAGGCGGGCGCGGCCGATGTGCGCATCGGTCAGGAAACGAACGGCATTGCCGTCACCGCCGTGTCGCCCGAGTTTGCCGCGACCGACGGCCCGCGGAAAATCGCCAAGCTTCCCGGCAGCGAAATTTACCCGACGCCGGTAATCCGCAAGGCGCGCGTTGTCCGCTTCGATGAGTGGCGGCAGGTGAGCGCTCCGCTTTTCACCTTGCGCCGGCAGGAATTGCAGCAGGCGGCCGCGCAGGCGCCGAAGCAGCAGAAACGACAGGCAATGGGCGACCTCGCGCGGTTCTTCGTCGGCCATAAATATTATGCCGAAGCCCTCGGGGTGCTCGCGGAGCTGAAACGGCGCTATCCCGCGATCGAAAAAGATCGCGAGTTCCGCCTCCTCGCCGGGCTTTCCGAGCTTGGCATGCGCCATTTTGAGGCGGCATCGAGCTTGCTTTTTGACGCCGATTTCAACGGCGATGTCGAGGTCGCGCCGTTTCGCGGCATGATCGCCGCAGGCGAAGGCGACTGGGAGCGGGCATTGCAGGAGCTGAACTATGCCGCGCCCGCTTTCGCCGCCCTTGGCAGGGAATGGGCCGATCATTTCCACCTCCTGCAGGCGCGGGCCGCGCTCCAGAATGTTGACGTCAACCTCGCCCGGCAGGCGCTCGATCAGGTGAAGGCGCTGACCTTGAGCGCCCAGCGCGCGGAAAAGGCCTATCTTGAAGGCGTCCACGCGATGCAGCTCAGCGACTATCCGACAGCGACGGAAAAATTCGATGCGGCGATCAGCCTCGGCCATCGTCCGATCACCGAGGAGGCGCGCTTTCAGAAGGTGAATGTCGCGTTGATGGCGAAGCAGATCAGTCCGGCAGAGGCGATTGCGGCGCTTGAGAAGCTCGATTTCGCCTGGCGCGGCGATGCCGTCGAAGTCGAGCGGCAGAAGCGTCTTGGCGATCTTTACGTTGCGACGGGAGAGGTGGACAAGGGACTCGATGCCTACAAGAGGATTGTCCGTCACTATCCCGACTCGCCCTATTCCCGCGATCTCGGCCGGCGGATGAATGATCTTTTCGCGGAGCTCTTTCTTGAAGGCGGGGCGGACGAGTTGCCGCCGATCAAGGCGCTCGCCATCTATTATCAGTATCGCGAGCTTACCCCGGTCGGGGCGCGGGGTGATCGGATGATCCAGATCCTCGCCGATCGACTGACCCGTGTCGATTTGCTGGAGCAGGCGGCGCAGCTGCTTGAGCATCAGGTGAACTTCCGCCTCGAAGGGGCGGAGAAAGCACGGATCGGAACGCGTCTTGCCATTGTCCAGCTCTGGAATAACAAGCCGGATGCCGCCCTTCGCGCGCTCTATGATACGCGCTGGCGGGCGCTGCCGGAAGCGGACAAGCGCGAGCGGCTCTATCTTGAGGCGCAGGCGCAGGCCGAGCTTGCCAACTACACCGAGGCCCTGACCCTCATCGCGCTCGACAATAGCATCGAGGCGGACAAGCTGCGTGCTGAGATTTACTGGAAATCGCACAACTGGGCGGAAGCCATTCCGGCGATTGAAAAGCTGATCGGGCGGCGGGGCAGCGAGACGGTCGAAGACGCCGCGCGCCTTGACCGGCAGCGCGTTATGCAGCTTGCCGTCGCCCTCAATCTCGCCGATGACAAAGCGGGGCTGCGCCGGCTTCGCGAGCGCTATAACGGGAAGATGGCCGGCTCGCCCGATCAGGCGGCATTCGATCTGATCACCGAGCAGAATAATCCCAATGAAGCCGACTTCCGCGAGCGCGCGACCCTGATCGCACAGGTCGGGCAGCTTGAGAATTTCATGGCCGGCTACCGCGCCAAGCTCAAGAACGGAGAGCTCTGGGCGAGCTACTGATCGCGCTCGACAAGAATATCGCTGAAAAGCTCGGGATCGACATTGCCGCCCGAGGCGATCGCGACGGCGATCTTGCCGCGGATATCAATCTTGCCCGAGAGGAGCGCCGCGAGCGCGACGGCGCCGCCCGGCTCGATCACGCATTTGAAATAGTGAAATGCGGCGCGCATGGCGGCTTTCGTCTCCTCGTCGGAAACGGCGAGGCCGCCCTTCAGCGTTTCACGGTTGATGGCGAAGGTCAGAACTCCCGGCATCGGCGTCATGATGGCATCGCACAGGCTGGAGGCGCCGGGTTCATTGGCAAGGCGTTCGCCGGCGGCAAGCGAGCGAAGCAGATCATCAAACCCCTCGGGCTCGGCGGAATAAATGTCGATTGTCGGGGCAAGCACGCGAAGGGCGAGGGAGACGCCTGCAATCAGCCCGCCGCCGCCCGCCGGTGCGACGCAGATATCGGCGCTGATCCCGCGCTCTTTCAGTTGCTCCGCAATCTCGATGCCGACGCTGCCTTGGCCAGACATGACGTAATAATTGTCGTAAGGTTTGATGAGGGTGAGGTTCTCGGCGGCCGCCAGTCGCTCGCCAAGCTCTTCGCGGCTTTCTTTCAGGCGGTCATAGGTGACGACTTTCGCGCCGTAGCCAAGGGTGTTGGCGAGCTTGATGCGGGGCGAGTCCTCGGGCATCAGGATCGTTGCCGGGATCCGCAGCATCTGCGCCGCGAGGGCGACGCCTTGCGCGTGATTGCCGCTGGAGTAGGCGAGAACGCCGGCCGATTTCTGCGCCGGGCTGAGGCGGGAGAGGGTGTTATAGGCGCCGCGGAACTTGAACGAGCCGGTGAGCTGCAGCGTCTCGCATTTGAGGAACAGCCGCGCGCCGAGGGTGTCATTGAGCGCGGGCGATTCCAGAAGCGGGGTTTCCACAACGACGTGACGCAGCACATCGCTTGCGTCGCGCACGGATTGATATGACGGCAGTCTATCGAATTCCAGCAATGAAGTCGTCCATCTTGGCAAGGAGAGGGGGTTCATCGAGCAGCGGGATATGGCCGCGATTTTCGATCACGATCGCCTGCATTTGCGGATTTTCCACCTGCATCCGGGCAAATATCTCCGCGCTCAGCACATCGGACAGCGCGCCGCGGATCGCGAGCAGCGGTACATCGCCAAGCGCCTTGAAAAACGGCCAGAGATCGACCGGCTGGTCGCCGCCCAACTGGTCTGCAAGCGCCTTGCCGAGCGCGAGATCGTAGTTGAGGCGGTAGTTCTTCTGCGCTTCATCGAATGCGTAAGTATTCATCGCAACCTTTTCCCAACCCTTCTCGTCAAGATCGGGATAGGCGCCAATATAACTCTCCCGATGATGCGCCGTTGCCGCCTCCCGCGTCGGAAAGCGGATATCCTTGCCGACATAGTCGAGGATCCGCGTACCGCCGGAGCTGTCGACTTCTGGTCCGACATCATTGAGGATGGCGCCCGCAATAAACTGCTTGGCGAGCCCGGCCATCGCCATGGTCAGCAACCCGCCGAGCGACGTACCGACGAAGAGTGCCCGGTCAATGCCTTTCTGCGTCAGAAAGGTATAGATATCGCCAAGATAGACCTGCGGATTATAATTGCCGTAGTTCTGATCATAATCGGATTTGCCGCGGCCGCGATAGTCGAGGGCATAGACTTTGCGCGATGCCGAGTAACGCTCCGCGAAGTCGTGAAAATCACCGGAGTTTCGCGTCAGGCCCGAGAGGCAGAGGATGGGGCAGGCGTCTTCCGCCGTCCCATATTCCCGGTAATATAATTTAAGGCCGTCCGAGGACGTATAATAATGTTCGCTGAACGTCATAACTTGATACCCCTGAATGCGCCAATCACAGGACAACATCCGGCACGCGAATGCAAGCGAAGATAGCGCTCAATCCGCAGGATTGCCGCGATTGATATCCTCGGCAATCTGCAGGACTTTCCCCTCCCGCTCCGCCAGCCGCTCCCGATAGATCTGCAGGTTTTCGATAACCCGCTGGACATAGTTCCGCGTTTCGCCGAACGGGATAAACTCGATCCAGTCGATGCTGTCGATCGCGCCCGTGCGCGGATCGCCATGTTCACTGATCCACCGGTTCACATTCGAGGGGCCGGCGTTATAGGCGGCAATGGCGAGGACATAAGAGCCGTTATAGGCAGCAATCAGGCTCGCGAGATAATTGCTGCCGAGGAGGACATTGTACGCCGGATCCGCGATCAGGAGATCCTGCGAATAGCTGACGTTGAGCTTGCGCGATACCTGCTCCGCTGTGCCCGGCATGAGCTGCATCAGGCCGCGCGCGCCGGCCCGCGAGATGGCGTCGGGCGCAAAAGAGCTTTCCTGCCGCGCGATGGCCAGCATCAGCGCTTCCTCGACGGGCGGGTTCTGAAGCGCGAGCGAGGGCGTCGGCCAGTTGATCTCGATGATTTCCGTGCCCGACTGCGACGCCTGCTTGGCGATGGCAATGGCGAAATCGGGGCGGTTCACGCTATTGGCAAGCGCGGCGAGGGTCGCATATTCCGCCTCGCGCGTCGCCTTGTCGGTGAGATGCAGCAGGAACGGGCGGGTGAGGCGCTCCTCGCCAAGTTCGGCAAGCTGCCGGATGACGAGATAGAGCTCCTCCATGCCGGGGATTGTCGCATCCTGCCCGCGCGGGGCGGTCGTTGCCGGAATGGCAGGCAGCCGCCGCTCGCCAAGTTCATGCAGCGCCATCTGGCCATAGTAGGTGGTGTAATATTGCGCGGCGGTCCGATACCAGTGTTCCGCCATCGCGGCATCGCCGCGGGCGGCCTGTGCGCGGGCGATCCAGTAGGCGCCGCGGGAGCGGCTGATCGGGTAGCCGACATTCTCATAGAGCGTTCCGAAATGCTGGAGCGCGGTCTCGGGATCGTGCATGAAGCGAAGCGCGATCCAGCCCGAGAGCCATTCGGCAGAGGCGAAGTTGGCGCCGGATTTCAGCCCGTGCCGGCTGGCGAGCTGATAGGCGCGGGCGATGTCGCCGTCCGTCAGCAGCTCGCGCGCCTGGATATGCCGCTCCAGCCACCATTTTTCGGCATGTGGCACCTCGGCATCGAGGCCGAAGAGCAGCTCCTGCGCCTCCGGGTAGAGCGACCGGACACGACGCCAGCGTGTCCGCTCGAACAGCAGTCCGGGGTCATTCTGCAGCCGCTCCGGGACGGCGCGGACGAGCGCGTCCACATCGCCCGTCCCGGTCATCAGCGCGAGCCGGGCGCGGGCGAGTTTCTGGACGTCGGCGCTCACCCGTGGCAGCACGCGCTCGGCGGCGCTGCTGTTCCGCTCCCACAGCAGATGATCGAGCCTGGCTTCATGGTCGGCCCGGTCAAGAAAGCTGCCGGCCTCGCGCAAGATTTCCTTCTCGATCAGTTCCGGCAGATCACCTTCGCGCCACGCGCGGCGGATCCAGTCCCGGCCCTCGCTGTCACGGCCCAGAAACCGCAGCGCCTCGCCATATCGATACATGCCTGTGCCGGTGCGGGGCGGGTTGACGGTGAACCAGTCGACGGTTTTCTGCGGCGGCACCGGCACGGCAAGCGCCTGCTCGGCCCGCTGGCGCAAGGTTACCTGATAGGGCCAATGGGGGTTTTCGCGTATGAAGGCGGTGATTTCGTTGAAACTCGCCTGTGTGTCGTAGGTCGTGAAATAGCGCCAGTCGAGAATCTTGGCGGGAAGTTTATATGTTGCCTCACTCACCAGAAAGCGGACCCGCGTCCAGTCCTGCGCTTCCGCGGCGGCGAAGGCGGCTTTGTAAATGCCAAGATCCTTGCGGCTGAGAAGGCCGGTTGCGAGCGGATGGGGCGGCAGTTCGATATTCGCCGGGCGATTTCCCGGGCGCGGCGCGTCGCTCACGACGAGGCCTGCAACGGCGATAGCGTGAGGCTTGTCCATAGGCAGCGGAACAGGCGGGTTCGCCGCCGATTTCGAGGACGGACCCGCTGCGCCCGCCGCAGCGGGCAGGAAAAGCAATGTCAGACTTGCGATCAGCGCCATCTGGGCGCGGCTTTTCAACATGATCTTCGCCGGTTACACAACAGTATCAGGATTCCGCCCCGGATCCTCATGTCGGCCATAGTAGCAGACATCAGCCCTGATCCTGCAGGCTTTTGTTTGCCATTTCGTAAACGTGATCGGAAAGATCCGGAAGTTTCAGAATATTCTCAAGTTCCGCCTTCATCAGCTTCTGGCGGGCGCTGTCATAGCGGCGCCATTGACCGAGCGGTGCGACAAGCCGCGCGGCGAGCTGTGGATTGGGTTTATTGAGCGCGCCAATGACGCCAGAGAGCAGGCGGTAACCGTCCCCGCTTATGTCATGGAAGCTGACGGGATTGCCGGACGCAAATGATCCCACCAGCGAGCGCATGCGGTTGGGGTTGAGAAGCGTAAAGGCCGGATGCTCCATAAGCGCCTGCACGTCGCAGAGCGTGGTCTCGCGCACCGCCGTCGCCTGCAGCGAGAACCATTTGTCGACGACAAGGTCGTCCTTCTGCCAGCGGTCATAATAGTCGGCGAACATCTCATCACGAATCGGGTCGGTGATGTCGCGAACGGCAGAGAGGGCCGCGACCGTATCGGTCATGTTGTCGCTCGTCCGGTACTGGGCGCGGGCGAGCTGGTAATAATCTTCCCGCCCGGTGGCGATCAGATAGTGAAGCGCCGTATTCTTAAGCCGCCGGCTGCCGCTCTCGGGCTGGTTGCCGGGCGCCGGCACCGCGCGGCATTCCTCGTAGATCTGCAGCCATTTTTCTTCGAAGGCCTGGCCAAGCTGCTGGCGGGCGGCTTCGCGCACGCGGTGCAGCCCGTCGACATCGACCACCGGCATCGTCTGGGCGACGTCCTGCTCGCTCGGCAGGGTGAGGGCGAGGGCGGCGAAGGCGCGGTCAATCTCCTTGTCATCGAGGAGGGCGGCGAAGGCGGAGAGAAATGCCTCCGGCAGCGCGACAGGTTTCCCGTCCTTCATCGCGGCGACCTGTTTCAGGATGATGTCGCCCGCGAGGCGCTGGCCGGCGTCCCAGCGATTGAACGGATCGGGATCCTTCGCATAATGAAAGGCAAGGTCGGTATCCTCCAGCTTCTGGTTGAGGATCACCGGTGCGGAAAAGCCGCGGAAAAGGGACGGGCGCGGGCGGGCGGCCAGGCCGCTGAAATGCATCGACTGGCTTTCTTCCGTCAAGCTGAAGACGGCTTCCTGCGCGCCTTTATGCGGTCCGTCCGGGAAGGGTAGCGGATTGCCCGCCTCATCCAGCAGCGCCATGCGGAGCGGAATATGCAGCGGTTTGAAGTCTTTGCCGGCCTTGATATTTTTCTGCTCGAACGTCAGCGTGTAGTCGCCGCTCTTCGCGTCATAGGCTTCGCTGACAAAAATTTCCGGCGTGCCGCGCGTCACATACCAGCGGCGGAACTGCGTGAGATCAACGCCCGAGCCATCCTCAAGCGCGCTCACAAATTCCTCGGTCGTCACCGCCTGCCCGTCATGACGATCAAAATAGAGGTCCATGCCTTTGCGGAATTTCTCAGGGCCCAGCAGCGTGTGGATCATGCGGATTACCTCGGCCCCTTTTTCATAGACCGTGGCGGTATAGAAATTATTGATCTCGACATAGCTTTGCGGCTGGATCGGATGGGCGAGGGGGCCGGCATCTTCGGGGAACTGCGCGGCGCGCAGGCGCTGCACATCGCCGATGCGCTGCACGGCAGCCGAATTCATATCGGCGGAAAATTCCTGATCGCGAAAAACGGTCAGCCCTTCCTTCAGCGTGAGCTGGAACCAGTCGCGGCAGGTGATGCGGTTGCCGGTCCAGTTGTGGAAATATTCATGAGCGATGACGCTCTCGATGCCGTCGAAATCGGCGTCCGTTGTGGTTTCGGGCGAGGCGAGGACATATTTCGAGTTGAAGACATTAAGGCCCTTGTTTTCCATCGCTCCCATGTTGAAATCGCTGACCGCGACGATCATGAAGATGTCGAGATCATATTCGCGGCCGTATTTCTCCTCATCCCAGCGCATCGCTTTCTTGAGTGATTCCATGGCGTGGTCGCATTTGTCTTCATTCCCCTTCTCGACAAAAATCTGCAGCGTCACGTTGCGGCCGGAGCGGGTCGTAAAATGATCTTCGACCCTGGCAAGGTCGCCGGCGACGAGGGCGAACAGATAGGCGGGCTTGGGGTGCGGGTCGTGCCATGTCACTTCGGTGCGGCCATCGGGCAGGAGCGTTTTGCCGGTCAGATTTCCGTTTGAGAGCATGACCGGATAGCGCGCGGCGTCGGCGACAATCCTTGTGGTGAAGGTCGCCATCACATCGGGCCGGTCGAGATAATAGGTGATGCGGCGAAAGCCTTCGGCCTCGCACTGGGTGCAGAAATTCCCGCTCGATTTATAAAGCCCTTCGAGCGCCGTATTCTCCTGCGGGCGGATGCGGGTGACGATTTCGAGCGTGAACTCGTCGATCGACGCACTGACGGGGATGGTCAGCAGCTTGTCGGTCCGCCGGTACTCCCGCGCCGAAAGGGGCCTGCCGTCGAGCTTGACCGACACCAGCTCCAGATGTTCGCCGTTCAGCGCAAGCGCGGTCGCCTGCCTGTCGTTTCGCGTCAGGGCAAGCTGCGAGGTGACGATCGTCTCTTCCTCACCAAGTTCGAAGCGCAGGTCGACCGTCTTGATCAGAAATTCCGGGGCTTTATAATCGCGTAGATGAATGGCGGCCGGTTTGGCGAGGGACTTGGACAAGGGACACCTTATAATTTGGGAACAATAGACCAAATGTAACTTCCTCGGCGGGGGGATCAAGGCGGGGATGGGAAGAAAGATGCGCCAAAGGTCACAGTTTATGGCGTAATGGGCGGGATTTCATGCAGTTACCGCTTGCTTTCCGGGCTTTCATGGCTGTAAATCAGGCCTTCGCCAGATGAAAAGAACGGTTGCCGGCAGGGCCGGACCGGATAAATGGGCGAATTACGGAAATTTTTACTCGAGGATATTGTCATGTTTAGAGGATCGATCACTGCGCTTGTCACTCCCTTCGATGGAGCGCGCGTGGATGAAAAATCGTTTCAATCCCTCTGTGACTGGCAAATAAAATCCGGAACGAAGGGGCTTGTCCCGGTCGGCACGACGGGCGAATCCCCGACGCTCAGCCACCCGGAGCATGACCGCGTGGTCGAGCTTTGCATCGAGGTTGCGAAGGGCCGCGTGCCGGTCATGGCAGGCACGGGCTCTAACAACACGATGGAGGCGATTCGCCTCACCGAGCATGCGAAGAAGGCGGGGGCAGACGCGGTGCTCATTGCCATGCCCTATTACAACAAGCCGACGCAGGAAGGGATGTACGCCCATTACAAGGCAATCCATGATGCGGTGGAGATCCCGATCTATATCTACAATATTCCGGGCCGCTCCATTGTTGATATGACGCCGGAGACCATGGGCCGGCTCGCGAAGCTGCCGAACATTGTCGGCGTCAAGGATGCGACGGGCGATGTCTCGCGCGTCACGCTGCAGCGGCTGCATTGCGGTACCGATTTCAATCAGCTTTCCGGGGAAGATGGAACCGCTGTCGGCTTTAACGCCCAGGGCGGCAACGGCTGTATTTCGGTAACCGCGAATGTGGCGCCCGACCTCGTCTCCGCGATGCAGGAAGCAACGCTTGCGGGCGACTATAAGAAGGCGGTCGATCTGCAGGACCGGCTGATGCCGCTGCACCGGGCGCTGTTCCTTGAATCGAGCCCGGCGCCTACCAAATATGCATTGTCGCTGCTCGGGAAATGCCGGGAGGATATCCGCCTGCCGCTGATCCCGGTCGTTAAAGACGAAACGAAGCAGGCGATCGAGGCCGCGATGCGTCACGCGGGCATCCTGAACTGAGATAACGGAAATTTTTGTTATGGCTGGTCGAACGATCGCCGAAAACCGCAAGGCCCGCTACAACTACTTCATTCATGACGAATTTGAAGCGGGCCTGATCCTGCATGGCACGGAGGTCAAGAGCCTGCGCGCCGGCAAGGCCAACATTCAGGACGCCTATGCGTCTTTTGAAAATGAGGGCCTGTATCTGATCAACGCGCATATCGCGGAATATGGGCATGGCAACCGCTTCAACCACGATCCGCTCCGCCCGCGCCAGCTCCTGATGCACAAGCGGGAGATCAACAAGATCGCCGGACAGATCCAGAAGGCGGGGAAAACGCTGGTGCCGCTGTCGCTCTATTTCAATGACCGTGGCATCGTCAAGGTCAGGCTCGGTCTTGCCAGCGGCAAGAAGCAGCATGACAAGCGGGCGACCGAACGCGACCGCGACTGGGGCCGCGAGAAGCAGCGGCTGATGAAGCAGCATAATTAAGACGAGTCATTCCTCTGGCTAGCACGCTCCAGTGTCCTGCACAGTTTAATGTCAGGCGTGCAAACGGAAATGTTACCCCATTGCCTCGCGGCTGATCGGGGTGGCGAAGCGGATGCCGTGAAAATGATCCGCCGCCCAGACGACCTGGCTCTTCAGCCCGTCGGAAAAGGCGCGCGAGGATTGCAGGACCAGCGATGTGCCTTCGGGCAGCCGTTCTTCAAGCCAGATTTTTGCGCCGTAGCGGCTGTAATCGACCAGGCTGACCGTTATCTTGGCGCCGTTGGCGATGACGAAACCCGGCCAGTCGACGGTTATGCGCGGGTGACGGCGTTTGTCATGCGCATCGGCAACGAAGTCGCAATAGACGGGGAGATCACTGTCGGGCAGGGTCGCGATCTGGCGCGGGCGGTATTTGCGATCGACCGCGCGCCGGATAAGAACGCTTTCATGCAGCTTTTCCGGCTCCATCCCGCTATGATCGGAAAGGCGGCCGGTTTGCCCGAACGGCCTGTTGAAGGGCTTGCGAAAAGGGATCGGAATGCCGGCAACCTTGCGCCGGTTCATGGCGATCCGCCCGTTGATATCCGGGCTGGTGAGCTGTTCCAGCTTTTGCATATCGATATGCAGCCCCTCGCTTCGGAGACGGTCGATCATCCAGTGCAGCGCGATATCGGAAAGGCGGCTATCGCGCCGCCCGCCAACGACATTTTCATGCGAGCCGGCAAACCACACCTGCTCGACCTTTCGCGTCTCGGGCGATTGCAGGCCGGTCCAGAGGCCGGGTTTGAAGCGGCTCCGCCGTTCATCGAGCGCGAGCGCCTGACAGGCAAAGTCGACATTTCCGTTCACCCGGTGATCGTTGAAGGTCATCCAGCTTTGCGAGATATGATGCAGGCCGGGCAGTGGTAGGCCGTAACTGCCGACGGTATCCCAGCAGCCGAGAAAGCGGATCCGCACCCGGTTGACCGGCAGCTCAGCCGCGAGTGCCTCGGCGGCCGGCGACTGCAGCGCCTCGACCGGGATCTGGCTGTATTCATAGGCTTTGGCATGCAGGTCCGGGCGGTCGGCCGGCAGAATGCCAACCTTGTCGATCAGATGGGCGAGGCGGCGAATATTGAAGGCGCCGAGCCCGGCGCCGAGAAGATAGATCTCATCCCCTGCATCAGTGCGGTAGTTGTCGCAGAGAAAGCGGTAGCTGTGGATGATCTCCGCCTTCATGCCGAGCCCGAAGGTCCGCTGCATCAGACGGCGGTGGAGCGCAGGCCTTGCTTCATGGTCATGGAGATAGAGACGCTGTTCATCGCCCTCCGGCGTTGCCTCGGCGATACATTGATAGGTGAGGGTGGCGTTTCCCGGAACGCGGCGATTGCGGCTTCTGAACTGCGGCGATATCCAGCTGCCGTCACTCAGGACCACAAGCTTTCGTGCCATCGCTTTCCCTTCCTGACCAAGACTATTGTAGCAAACCGGGTGCAAAAGACGGCCTGATTTTACAAGACCGCGAGAACGACAAGGACGCAAATCAGGTTACGAAACGGCACTCATTCATGATTACGGGCGCTATTGTAGCCGCATTCGGGCCGCTCATTCTATGAAAAAATGCGCGGCGTCCGGCCCGCTTTCCCCCCAGCTGGCAAGAATGCGCGCAAATTTCACTCAATTGCGGCTTGGCGGACGCCTCCGGCGCTGAGGTCCGAAATGCTTTTCCGGCTGCTCGTAGAGGTTGTGGAGACGAGAGGCGCAAAAGTCGCGCGGCGGGAACGGATGGCGGACGGCAGGCGAGGGTCAGGCGATTTCCTCGGCGTCCTCATAGGGGTCGAATTCGTTCGGGAACTGCTCATAGTCGCGATCGGGACGCGGGCTCGCGGTCCGCCCGACGCGCTTTTCCATATCTTTCAGCTCGATGAAGAAGTCGGCCTGGCGGCGCAACTCGTCGGCGATCATCGGTGGCTGCGATTTGACCGTGCTGACGACGCTGACGCGCACGCCCTGACGCTGGATCGATTCGACGAGACGGCGGAAATCGCCATCACCGGAGAACAGGACCGCATGGTCGATATATTTCGCAAGCTCCATCATGTCGATGGCGAGCTCGATGTCCATATTACCCTTGTATTTGCGCCGCCCGGCGGAATCGGTGAACTCCTTGGTCGGCTTGGTGACCATGGTGTAGCCATTATAATCGAGCCAGTCGACGAGGGGGCGGATCGGCGAATATTCCTGATCCTCGATCAGCGCGGTGTAGTAAAACGCGCGCACGAGCCTCCCTTGCGAGGTGAATTCGCGCAATAACCTTTTGTAGTCAATATCAAACCCCAACGCGCGTGCCGCAGCGTATAGATTTGACCCGTCAATAAAAAGAGCGATCCGCTCTTCGGGGTAAAAAGGCATTCCCATTTCCGCACATAATATTATAAATAATTCTTGTTACGGTCGCGATTGCTCCCTAATCCTTAAACCAATAGCAAAATAATTGGGATTTCTCTAGCAAAGAAATGCAGCCCGTTCAGATGATTATGGTTTCTCCGGGCATAAAACGAGGCATTTTCGTGATTTTTAAGGAAAATTAACCGTGATTTTGATCGGCCTCGGCGCGAACCTTCCCCATCCCGTCTATGGCGCGCCCGTCGATACGCTAAAGGCGGCGATTGCGCGCGTCGCGGAATTTGCCAAGGTCCTCCGTCAGTCCGGCTGGTACCGGACGGCGCCGGTTCCCATCTCCGACCAGCCCTGGTTCGTCAATGCGGTGATCGCCGTAGAGACCGAGCTTTTCGCCGCCGCGCTCGAGCAGCGCCTGCATGAGGTGGAGGCGGCTTTCGGGCGCGTTCGGCGCGAAAAATGGGCGGCGCGGTTCCTCGATCTCGATCTTCTGGACTATAACGGCGAGGTAACGGTGAACCGCGATCAGGCGGCCGGGCTTGTCCTGCCGCATCCGCAGATCGAGGCGCGGCTTTTCGTGCTCGCGCCGCTTGGCGAAATCGCGCCCGAATGGCGCCATCCCGTGAGCGGCAGAAGTGCGGCGGAGCAGATCGCAAAACTCGGCGAAACCCAGATAATCGAGCGGCTTTGAGCCAGGGCGTCGTCTCGCAGGTGCGATAAAGTCACGCAGGATAGAGAAACTGCTGGTTTTCAGCGGCTTTTTCTGTCACTTTGACTTGCTATCCGCTACACAAGTGAATATGTAGTAGGCTGAATTCAAAGACAATTGGAGTTACCATAAATGGCACGCGTCACCGTTGAAGATTGCGTAGAACGAGTTCCGAACCGCTTCGAAATTGTCCTGCTGGCGGCGCGCCGGTCCCGGGAGATTGCGGCCGGTTCGATGCTGACGGTCGATCGGGACAATGACAAGAACCCGGTCGTCTCCTTGCGCGAAATCGGCGACGGCACGATCGATATCGACGGGCTGAAGAACAATCTTATTCATTCCCTGCAGCGCCGGGTCGAAGTGGACGAGCCGGAGGAAGACAATATGGCTGCCCTGATGAGCGCCAGCAACGAATGGGCTGGCGTTATTCAGGAAAACCTGATCGAGAACACTTTTTCAGCCGATGAAGTCGGCGCAACGGATGGGGACGCGGCGGCACCGGAAGCAGACGTTGATGACCCGTTCGACGACAACTGAGCAAGACAGGGGTCATTTCCGGCATTTAATCCTCTTCCTTCTCACTCAAATGCCGGGAAACCGGCGTTTGGGTGAAACGATCCGCGCAAGGTTCGGGCTGACCGATCAATGGTGGCGGGGGGAGGGCGGCGCGCAATGGCGCCGTAGCTGTTGATGCTGCGCCAGGTTGAACTCGTCGATCGCGTCCTGAAGTATGATCCGCAGGCGGATGAAGACCTGCTCAACCGCGCCTATATCTTTACCGTCAAATCGCACGGCAGTCAGAAGCGTGCGTCCGGCGATCCTTACTTTTCCCATCCCATCGAAGTCGCGGGCATCCTGACCGAGCTCAAGCTCGATACCGCGACCATCGTGACGGCGCTCCTGCATGATACGATCGAGGATACCGTCGCCACCAAAGAGCAGATCGAGGAGATTTTCGGCAGCGAAATCGCCGCTCTCGTCGACGGGGTGACCAAGCTCTCGCAGCTAGAGTTGCAATCGGACAAGACGAAGCAGGCCGAAAACTTCCGCAAGCTGCTGCTTGCGATGTCGAACGACATCCGGGTGCTGCTCGTCAAGCTCGCTGACCGGCTGCATAATATGCGCACCCTGCATTTCATCAAGAACCCGGAGAAGCGCAAGCGCATCGCCACCGAGACGATGGAGATTTACGCGCCGCTCGCCGAACGGATCGGTATGCAGAATTTCCGCGACGATCTTGAAGATCTTGCGTTTATCGAGTTGAATAACGAGGCGCGGAACTCCATCAAGCGGCGCCTTGAATATCTGCGCGAGGAGGGCGAGGACATTGTCGAGCGCATCGTTGCCGCGCTCAAAAAAGATGTCGCAAGCGCTGATGTCGACGCCGAAATCTTCGGGCGGGAAAAGCGCTACTATTCGATATGGCGGAAGATGGAGACGAAGAATGTCTCCTTCGAGCAGCTCGCCGATATCATCGCCTTCCGGATCATCGTTGACACGGTCGAGGACTGTTATCACGTCCTTGGCATCCTGCATGCGAAATATTCGATGGTGCCGGGCCGCTTCAAGGATTACATCTCGCTGCCCAAGCGCAATAATTATCGCTCCATCCATACGACGATCATCGGTCCCGAGCAGAAGCGCATCGAGGTGCAGATCCGCACCCGCGAGATGCATGAGACCAACGAATATGGTGTTGCCGCGCATTGGCAATACAAGCAGAATCTTGAGCAGGTGAGGGAAGGCCGGCAGTATCGCTGGCTGCGTGAGCTCTTGGAAATTCTGGAGACCAGCGCCGATCCGGACGAATTTCTGGAACACACCAAGCTCAGCATGTTCCAGGACCAGGTCTTCTGCTTCACCCCGAAGGGCGATCTCATCTCCCTGCCGCAGGGCAGCAGTCCGGTGGATTTTGCCTATGCCGTCCATACCGATGTCGGCAATACCTGCGTTGGCGCCAAGATCAACGGTCGGCTGGTTCCGCTTCGCACGGTTTTGCGCAACGGCGATCAGGTCGAGATCCTGCGCTCCAAGAACCAGACGCCGTCGCCGACATGGGACGGCTTCGTCGTCAGCGGCAAGGCGCGCGCGGCAATCCGCCGCTTCACCCGCATCAAGCAGCGCGACCAGTATATCGAGCTTGGCAAGGCGATCGCCGAAAAGGCGTTCCGCATGGAAGGCAAGCAGTTCGCCGAAAAGGCAATGCAGGCGGCTGTCGAAGTGTGGAATCAGGAAACCATCGATGACATTTACTGCATGCTCGGCGACGGAACGCGCACCGGCCGGCAGCTCATCGACGTTATTTTCCCGGGTGAACGGCAAAAAGTCGATAAGGATAAAGTTGTCGCGCTCCGGCGCGGCGGCTCGAAATCGGGCGGCCGCTCCAACTCCATTCCCATTCGCGGGCTGATCCCCGGCATGGCGATGCATCTCGCCGGCTGCTGCCACCCGCTGCCGGGAGATCGCATCGTCGGCATTGTCAGCACCGGGCGCGGCGTGACGATCCATACCATTGATTGCCATACGCTCGAACAGTTCGCCGATGTGCCGGAGCGCTGGCTCGATGTGTCTTGGGATGAGGACGACCAGCAGGCGCTCTCGGTCGGGCGGATTTCCATCATCATCGCCAATGAGCCGGGCGCTCTTTCGGGCGTGACCTCGACGATCGCGTCGAACAACGGCAATATCAGCAATCTGGTAATCGTCAATCGCAGCCAGGATTTTTTTGAAATGCGCATCGACATCCAGGTGAAGGATGTGCGCCATCTTATCAATATCATCGCGGCGTTGCGGGCGGACCCCGTGATCAGCTCCGTGGAAAGATCGGCCGGATAGATGCCGGCGCTTCAAGGATTGAAAGGGTAAAAATGAAGAATGAAGAGATCCTCGCCCATTTTCGCGAGACGGATGCGCTGCTCAAAGGGCATTTTCTCCTGAGTTCGGGGCTCCATTCGGATCATTATCTGCAGGCCGCGAAAGTGCTGATGTATCCCGATCGCGCCGCCGCGCTTGCTGCCGCCCTTGCCGCGCGGGTCAGGGAGAAGTTCGGCGAGGATGCGGTTGACGTGGTCGTCGGTCCGGCTATGGGCGGGATTATCATTGCCTATGAGCTGGCGCGCCAGCTTGCCGTGCCTGGCATCTTCACGGAGCGGGAAAACGGCGTCTTCACCTTCCGGCGCGGCTTCTCGCTTGCGCCCGGCGCGCGCGTGATCATGTCGGAGGATATTGTTACCACCGGTAAATCGAGCCGCGAATGCATCGACGCCATTCGCGCAGCCGGCGGCGAGGTGATCGGCGCAACCTGCCTGATCGACCGCTCCAACGGAACGGCCGACGTCGGCGTGCCGCTCGTCTCCCTGATGAAAATGGAGGTTCGCACCTTCCCCGCGGATCAGGTGCCGCCTGAGCTCGCGGATGTTCCTGTCGTAAAGCCGGGTAGCCGCAATATTAAATGAGCGTCGATGTGGACAGAATATAAATGTTTCGCCGTCGTACCAAAGTATCGCGGCTCCGGCAACTCGCGGACTTTTTCTGGCCGTCGATCGGTTTTCGCCGGTCCTCGAAATATGTCGGCTACCGGCTCGCGCGTCTTAAAGGATCGCCCTACAGCCTGGCGGCGGGCTTCGCCTGCGGGGCGGCTGTCTCCTTCACGCCGCTGATCGGCCTGCATTTTATTCTTGCCGGGGTGAGTGCATGGATCCTGCGGGCGAGCATTCTTGCCTCCGCGCTTGGTACGGCGGTCGGCAACCCCTGGACCTTCCCCTTCATCTGGACGATGCTGTATAAGCTGGGACGCTGGATGCAGGGCGTGGATCCGGATCAGCGGGCCTACCCCGATGCCAGCCTGACGACCTTTTTTGAAGGTCTCTGGTCCGGGCACTGGACGGAAGTATCACATATTTTTGGCGACGTTGTCGTTCCGATGCTGATTGCGAGCGTGCCGGTTTCTGTTTGCGTCTGGCTGCTCCTGTTCTATCCTCTGAAAGCGTTGATCAGCGGCTTTCAGGAGCGGCGGGCGGCAGCGATTGAGAAGGGTCAGAAGCGCCGTGCGGAACGCAATGGCGACGCGGCGGACAAGAGGATGACGGACAAATGAAGCATTTAAGGCTTGGCGTGAATATCGATCATGTGGCGACCATTCGCAATGCCCGCGGCGGCGTGCATCCGGACCCGATGCGGGCGGCGCGCCTTGCCGAAGCGGCGGGCGCGGACGGGATCACCGCGCATCTGCGGGAAGACCGCCGCCATATCAGCGATGCCGATATCACCCGTCTGGCAGAGGAGCTGACCATTCCGCTCAATCTGGAAATCGCCGCAACCGAGGAGATGCTGGCCATCGCGCTCGCGCATAAACCCAATGCGAGTTGCCTCGTCCCTGAAAAGCGGGCGGAGCGGACGACAGAAGGCGGCCTCGATGTCGCGGGCGGTCATAACAGCTTGCGTTACTATGTCGAGAGCCTGAAGGGCGCCGGCATCCGCGTTTCGCTGTTCGTCGAGGCCGAGCCGCGCCAGCTTGAGGCTGCGAAGAAGATCGGCGCCCATATCGTCGAGATCCATACCGGCGCCTATTGCGATGCGCTCGATGCGGCGGCGCGCGCCCATGAGCTGGAGCGGATCCAGAAGGCGGCGGTCTTTGCCGAGGAACTGGGCCTTGAATGCCATGCCGGCCACGGTCTCACCTATGACACGGTCGCGCCAATTGCCGCAATCCCGACGATTGTCGAGCTGAACATCGGTCATTTCCTGATTGGCGAGGCAATTTTCTCCGGTCTTGAGCCAGCCATCCGCAAGATGCGCAGCCTGATGGACGACGGCCGCCGATCCGGGGCCTGAGGCGCGCGTCATGTCCCGTATCATTGGCATCGGTAACGACATTATCGACATCCGGCGGATCGAGAAGACGCTGGCCCGGTTCGGCGATCGCTTCATCCGGCGTGTCTATACCGAGGTGGAGATCGCGAAATCGGAGCGGCGCCTTAATCGCGTCGAATCCTATGCCAAGCGTTACGCCGCCAAGGAGGCCTGCTCCAAGGCGCTCGGCACCGGTTTTCGGCGCGGCGTGTTCTGGCGCGACATGGGCGTCGTCAACCTGCGGACCGGCCAGCCGACGCTGGTGTTGACGGGCGGCGCGCTGTTGCAGCTTGAGCGCATCACACCGTCCGGAATGCGGGCGGAAATCCATCTCACCATGACGGATGAGCCGCCGCAGGCGCAGGCGCTCGTCCTGATTACCGCGGTTCCGATAGACGAATAGCGGCGTTCGGCAACGATACGATCCGCCCCGAAATGAGTTGCCTGCCGGGGCCGTTCATGCAATTGAATGTGACATTATCTGATTATTGACGTGGAAGTTTGTTGATGAAGGATGCAGCGGCGAAGCCCAAGGGCGGTATCGGTGAGACGATCCGCACGATTATCTATGCAGTGCTGATTGCGGTCGTCATCCGCACATTTGCCTATGAGCCATTCAAGATCCCGTCCGAATCCATGTTGCCGACCCTGATGATCGGCGATTATCTGTTCGTGTCGAAATATGCATATGGCTACAGTCGCCATTCCTTCCCGTTCAGCATGGCGCCGCTGTCGGGCCGCGTGTTTGAAAGCCTGCCCGAGCGGGGCGATGTTGCCGTCTTCAAGAAACCGATCGGTGAGCCCATCGACTATATCAAGCGGATTGTCGGTCTGCCGGGCGATCGGCTGCAGATGATCAATGGCGTCCTTCATATCAACGGTGCGGCTGTGAAGCGTGAGCGGGTTGAAGATTTCGTCGATCAGGACCGTTTCGGCAACGTCCGCCGCATCGCCCAGTACCGCGAGACCCTACCGAACGGCGTCACCTATCTCACCCTCGATGAGACGGTGCAGGGGATGATGGACAATACCGATGTCTACACCGTGCCCGAGGGGCATCTTTTCGCGATGGGGGACAACCGCGACAATTCGACCGACAGCCGGTTTCTGAGCCATGTCGGTTTTGTGCCGGTCGAGAATCTGGTCGGCCGCGCCGAGATCCTGTTTATGTCACTGAACGGTTCCGCTGCCTGGTATGAAGTCTGGAAATATCCGACGGGCATTCGCTGGAACCGGATATTCAATTCCTTAAGCTGATGACAGGGGCGGCAAAAAGCCTCAGCGATCTGGCGGCGCTGCTGCGGCATGACTTCGCCGATATGGAGCTGCTCAAAGCGGCGACCACGCATTCCTCGCTCGTCAAGGGGAAGGGGGGGAGACCGACCCGCGCCGACTATGATCGGCTGGAGTTTCTCGGCGACCGCGTTCTCGGGCTGGTGATTGCGGAGGAGCTGTTCCGCCGCTTTCCCGCCGCAGACTCAGGCCAGCTGTCGCGTCGCTACAATGCGCAGGTGCGCCGCGAAACGCTCGCCGAAATCGCGCTTGAGATGCGGTTGCAGGACTATATCCTCATGGCCGGCGACCTTGCCGCGGCCGGCGGGCGGGAAAATCCGGCGATCCTTGAAGATGTGATGGAAGCCCTGATCGCGGCGCTCTATCTCGATGGGGGAATGGCGG
Source organism: Sneathiella sp. (assembly GCF_036844445.1). GTDB lineage: Bacteria > Pseudomonadota > Alphaproteobacteria > Sneathiellales > Sneathiellaceae > Sneathiella. Next base: position 425,119 of record NZ_DAIUFV010000003.1, read on the forward strand.
CGGCGCGCCGGTTTATCGAGCTGAAATGGTGGCCGCGGTTCGATCGCAAGGATGCCTCGCGAAAAGATGCCAAATCCGCGTTGCAGGAATGGCTGGCGAAACACGGCCGGGGCCTTCCCGTATATACTGTAGTCGAGGAAACCGGGCCCGATCACGACCGCCGCTTTACGCTGATGGTCAAGGTGGAGGGCTATCCGCCTGCGACCGGCGTCGGCTCGTCCAAGCGATCGGCGGAGCAGAAGGCGGCCGCGAAAATGTTGAAGGAGTTGCAAGGTGAGTGAGGAGAAGGTGGCTGCGCCGTCACGCTGCGGCTATGTTGCGCTGGTCGGCGCGCCGAATGCCGGCAAGTCGACCCTGCTCAACCAGCTGGTCGGGGCAAAAATCGCGATTGTCACGCCGAAGGTGCAGACGACCCGCGCGCGGGTGACAGCGATCGCGCTCGAGGGCGAGAGCCAGATCATCTTTGTCGATACGCCGGGTATCTTCAAGCCGACCCGCCGGCTCGAGCAGGCGATGGTCGATGCGGCGTGGAGCGGGGCGGCGGAAGCCGACAGGATCGCTCTCATCGTCGATGCGACACGCGGAATAACCAAGGATGTGAAGCGCATCGTCGAGGGGCTGCAGAAGAGCGGCCGGCGCGCGCATGTAATTTTAAACAAGATCGACATCATCAAGCGTGACAGCCTGCTCGCGCTCGCGCAAAGTTTCAGCGATCTCGGCATCGTCGATGACATCTTCATGATCTCGGCGCTGTCAGGCGACGGCGTCGCCGATCTTCGCGCCGCGCTCGGCCGGGAAATGCCGCTCGGCCCGTGGCTTTATCCGGAAGATCAGCTCGCGCTCGCGCCAATGCGCCAGCTCGCCGCCGAGGTGACCCGCGAAAAGCTCTTTATGCGCCTCAATCAGGAGCTTCCCTATTCGCTCACCGTCGAGACCGAAAGCTGGGAGGAGCGCAAGGACGGCTCCGTCCGCATAGCGCAGGTAGTGTTCGTCTCGCGCGCCAATCACAAGCCGATCGTGCTTGGCAAGGGCGGGCAGACCATCAAGCAGATCGGGGCCGCCGCGCGGGCCGAGCTCGAGGAAATGCTCGAGCGCCGGGTGCATCTTTTCATCTTCGTCAAGGTGCGCGAGAAATGGCTCGACGATCCGGAGAGATATCGCGAAATGGGCCTTGATTTCCCAAAAAACAGCGGCTGAATTTCCCCATCGCGCGCATCCCTTGCGCTTTTAATCTGCCGTGAATGCCCCCGAAAAAGCCGCAGCTTTCCGGATAATACCCCTCTTTTGTCATGATTTCTCCGCATATCTTTACAAACATGGTTAAAATTCGAACGGTGATAATAAAATTTTAACCAAATACCTTACATCATGCTGCCATTCGAAGTTGTTGTTTTGCTAATCGACTACTTAGGGATTGGAACAATGTTGAATGCAAATGAGAACTACGTCGAGAAACAGTTGAAAAATGCCGATGCCGGTGTTCCTTATGATCAATTCCGCGCGGGCCTCCTGTTCGCCACGGGCGAGAGCGTTCCGCAGGATCTGGTTGCGGCCCATAAATGGTTCAATCTGGCCGCAATGAACGGCATCGAAGAGGCGAGGGAGAATCGCGCCGAGATCTCAATGGACATGTCCTCGCAGGAAATCGCGAAGGCTCAGAAGCTCGCCCGCGAATGGATCATGAGCCACCGCGCGCTGTCCTGATAAAAAAGCGAAAAAGCGATTTAAATGCTTGGACAGCCCGGTAAAATCTGCCATATTGCCGCCGCCCGGTGAGCTGGCCGAGTGGCTGAAGGCGCTCCCCTGCTAAGGGAGTATGGGGTTTATAGCTCCATCGAGGGTTCGAATCCCTCGCTCACCGCCATCCACCCCCGGCAATTTGTCTCTAATCTTGTCTGGCGACGCAAGGGCCCGTAACAGGGCGCTTATTTGCGACCATTCCCTCTCTCGCTCGAGTCTCCGGGCAGTTAGATGTCGGTCATTCGGCGGCCAATAGCCATCCCGTCTCCGGCCGTCTGATGGTAGGGTGAGTTTCACGCGAACAGGGCATTAACAGGGAATTTTTTATAAAAATGACCGTTATCAGGGTAAAATCGTCTCCTATCGTCTTGGAGGTTAAAATTTTATCACGTAAATTCAGCGCCTTATGGTCGTAAAATGGCACTTTCCTGTTAATTAGTCATAACAGGTCGATTAAGCGCCATAACAGGGCCTGTTATTGCGATTAACAGGGAGTTTTAATCAAATTAACAGGTGAATTAGGAAATCCCCGTAGGCGCTTTATCTGACTTTAATCCGCGGTATTGATCCCGAACTTGCGGTGTTGGTCAGCCCAAAGCAAGGGGATATTTTCCTTCATCAGAAGGGCCAGTGTCAGATGATCCGGCTGACGCCCTTCGAGTATGACGCGCTGGATATCGGGAGCCAGAAAGGCAGGCGGACCAGGTTGCGCCGCCAGGGGGAGGCGGGCGCTGCCTGCAGGATCGGTCCTTTCATTGTATCCCGATCAAGCATCGCATAGGCGCTGCGCAAGGCCCGGATCAAAGAGGGATCGGGTTGAGGCGTGTTTCTGTCACCGGCAAGAATATCGGTCCTGCCGCCCCGCGTCTGCATCCGCCAGGGCAGGATCAGTCGCAAGCATTCCGTTTCCGCCGGATCGGGGGCGGCCCGTTCGCCGGTATGAAGATTTTCTGTGATCCTGCCGATAAATTTGAGTGGCAGAAACACGTCGACATGCCTTGCATGTATTTCGAGGCGACGAACAATCTTGAGCGGGTCCTCCTGCAAGCTGGGGAGAAGACGGACCAGTGTCTTGATCAATCGACTTTCAACTGTCGCTGCTGAGATACGTCGCGGCGCGCTGTCCTGTTGGTCCCGCTTTGCGCCGCGCTGCAAGGGCGCTGACACATAATAGCGATACAGCTTGCCACCCCGCCCATAGGCGAAGGTCGGGGACATCGATTGCCCGTCCGTATCGAAGATGCGGCCAGCGAGTGGCGAGCTGGCCACGCTTTTGCCGGTCGCCTTGCGACGTCGGGCATTGGCATGAAGTTGTACCTGCACAGCCGCGAATAGCTCCGCATCGATTATCGCCTCATGCAGCCCGGGATGAGACAGATCCTTATGCGGAACCTCCCCGAGATAGACACGGCTTCGCAGCAGATGAAAGAGCGCACCGCGGCTGAAGGGCTGGCCGCCGATGGTTCTTCCTTTCAGCGTTGTCCGGGTCTTTGATCGAATACCCTGTACATCAAGCTCTCGTACCAGGGCATGGACGGATTTGAGCTGCAGATATCTTTCAAAGATCCTGCGGACAATGCTGGCTTCTGCGTCATTTATCCGCAAGCTTCGGGAGCCGGCCTCTGGCAGGTCATACCCAAGCGGTGGACTGCCGCCCATCCACATGCCCTTCTTTTTGGACGCGGCAATCTTGTCACGGATCCGCTCTCCCGTGACTTCGCGTTCAAACTGGGCAAAAGAGAGAAGTACATTGAGGGTCAGCCGTCCCATGCTGGAGGTGGTATTGAAGGATTGTGTGACACTCACGAAACTGACGTCATTCTGCTCGAACAGTTCCACCATGCGGGCAAAATCCGCGAGCGAGCGGGTCAGCCGATCTATCTTGTAGACGACCACGATATCGATGCGGCCCGCGGAGATATCGGCGAGCAGCTTCTGAAGGCCGGGCCGTTCCATGCTGCCGCCGGAATAGCCGCCATCGTCATAGCGGGCGGGGAGGGATCGCCAGCCTACGCTGGCCTGGCTCTTGATATAAGCCTCGCAGGCCTCATGCTGGGCATCGAGACTGTTGAAACTTTGATCAAGCCCTTCCTCGGAACTCTTGCGCGTATAGATGGCGCAGCGTTTTACCGGCGGCTTCATTGTACCGCCTCGCGCAATCCGAAGAAGCGTGGGCCATTCCAGCGGGTCCCGGTCGCCGCCCAGGCGATGGCCGAGAGGCTCGGATAGGTTTTTCCTTCCCAGAGGAAACCCTCCGCCCTGACCACAACTTCGATCCGGCGGCCCTGCCAGTCCCGCCGCAGGATGGCGCCGTCACCAAGAGTACGACCTTCGGGCGCAACGGCCCCGCGGCGCGAGAGTAGACGGCGTGTCTCGGGCGTGAGCCCGCCCAGAGCCTTTGCCTGCAGACGCCAGGCCAGCATCAGGCGCATTAGTTCTTCGGAGCGTAATTTTGGTGTCGGTCCGATACGGGCGGCCCAGAGATGACGCAGATCGCGTAATCCCAGCGTCTCCAGTGTCCTGACCTCTGCCTCAAGATCGGAGCCACTTTTCATGAGGGATCTCCGATGCGATATCGCCGTATACTATCGATTTTCTCGGACGTTATCGCATGGCCTTTCTTCTTCAACGTCCCGGCAAGAGCACCGCGCACCGAATGGGACTGCCATCCGGTGGCGATGCAGAGCTCCTCCAGACTGGCGCCATCCTTTTGGTTGAGAAGGGCGATCATCTGCTCAAGTTTGGTTGGGGTCACTGATGGCGTTTTGGCATTGGCTGAACTTGTTGCCTTATGCCGGTTACGGTGTGGTGATTTGGGGGTATGGGATGCCATGAGAGTTTATCCTCCTGCTATCGGGCGGAAGTATTCCGTCCCTACCGACAACAGCCCGGTAAACGGGCACAGCGACAGTACCGCTCGTCTGCGCCCCGAAGTCCAGTCCTTCGAGACCGTCGTTTCATATAAAGCTTGGCAGGGGCTATATTCCTCTCTAAAATACTACATATGGTATAATGAGCATGCTAGATATACGAGATGAGTGAAGGTCTTGACATTAAAAACCAGTTGACCGTGACCTATCGACCGGTCGGTGACCTGGTTCCCGATCCCCGGAATGCGCGCACCCATTCAAAAAAGCAGATCGGGCAGATCAGAGCCTCAATCGAGGAGTTCGGTTTTACCAACCCGATCCTCGCCGATTCCGAAGGCCATTTGATTGCGGGACATGGGCGCCTGCTTGCGGCGAAGGCCATGGGTCTTGAAGAGGTACCTGTTATTACCCTTTCCGGTCTCACGGACATCCAGAAGCGGGCCCTTCGCCTGGCCGATAACAAGATCGCGCTCAATGCCGGATGGGATGTGGAAATCCTCAAGCTGGAACTCTCTGACCTCGCCACGCTTGATGTTGATATGGATGTGACCCTGACCGGGTTCTCGACGGGCGAGATCGATGTGATCCTGGACGGGCAGGCGGATCCCGACGATGAGGTCATTCCGGCTGT
>NZ_DAIUFV010000004.1:0-383049 GCF_036844445.1 Sneathiella sp.
CCGCATAGACCGACAGGCTCATCACCGTCACCGCCCACCACGGATACCCCGTCTGCGCCGCGAGGATCCCGAACGCAAAACCGTAAAGCCCAACGCCAATGGCAAGCGGCAAAATACTGATGGCTCCGTCTTTCATCACGCCAGAATAGCAGCCCTTGCGAGCACTGGCGAGACGGGAATAAGGGGGGCGGAGCGGGGGAGACGGCGCGCGGGCGATGGCGGCATCAATCCGAACATGCCAGTCAAGTTTATTTTTTTTGCATTCTAAAACCGTATGGGTTGTATGCACGGTTCTGGCATCCCACATACAATTTATCTCGTAATGGTTGATATTTTGGAGGGGTGATGAACGATTTAAGTGGCGGTTTAGAGACCGACTTTAGTGCTGATACAAAGAAATTCTTCGAAATCTTCTGTCCGGGATTTCTTGAAGACTATGAGCAGAAAAATAAGAGTGAAAGTAACTTTGTTTACTACACGTCTGCGGAAACTGCGATAAACATCCTTCGCAATAGAGAGTTGTGGTTTCGAAATGCGAAAGTTATGAATGACTTTTCCGAAATTTCATACGGAATTGATCTCATCCGGAAAGTATTTAAGGGTCCGGAAGGGGAAAATTTTAGGACAGCAGTGAATGCAATTTTTCCTTACACGATACATAAAACAGATGAGCTGGTTTCCGCTTGGCTAAACGATTGGCAGTATGAAACCTATATCGCATGTGTTTCAAGCTACGACCCCAAGGAGGACAAGAGAGGCCGCCTTTCTATGTGGCGGGCATATGGCGATGTCGCCCTTGTGGTGAAAAATACCCCGATGAGGGCCAGCACCGACAAATTGGGAGTTTATTCCCTGCCTGTGCGCTATTCTGACGAAGCAGAATTAACTCGGCATCTTTCAGAAATAACAAATGCAGTTAAGGCCAACGGAGAGTGTTTGAAGGGGCTAGGAAGAGAATGGTTAATTGGTTCGATCCATTCCATGTGTCTTCGACTTGCAATCGCGACAAAGCACCCGGGATTTAAGGAAGAGGACGAATGGCGTTTGTATCATCGTCCGAATGCTCAGGAGAGTCCCTGCATGAAGAAAGATGTGGCTGTAATTCGCGGTGTGCCGCAGCCAATCTATAAACTCCGATTGGCACATGAGCCGGAGAATGGTCTCTTTGGCGCGGATATTCCTTCATTGCTGGATCGGATTATTATTGGACCGACGCAATATCCTTATGTAGCTTATAGAGCATTCGTCGAAGTGCTAAGGGAGCGGGGGGTCGAAGTGGATGAGGACAAGGTGGTCGTGTCGGATATTCCGCTACGCGTATGGTGAGGGCATCAAACAACAAACATCTGTAAAAACGCCGCTTCGCCCGAAGGGGTGAAGGCGACGGTGCGGGAGTTTTCAAGTCGGCGGGCCCAGCCGAGGGTGTAGAAGCGGTTGAGCAAAGCGGCGGCGAGGGGGCCGGCGAGGTGGCTGCGGCGGTTGCTCCAGTCGAGGCAGGCTTTACAGAGCGGCCGGCGGCGGGCCTCGATCGCCGCGATATCGATTGAAAAATCAGCGAGACAGGCGCGTCCGGGCGCCGTCAGGGTGAGGCCGTCCGGCTCCGGTGTCAGCAGCTTTCGGGCGAGCAGGCTGTCCATCATCCGCACCCCGAGATCGCCCGCGAGATGGTTGTAGCAGACCCGCGCATGGCGAAGTGCCGGATCCTTCGGCCCCGTCCGGGTGCGAAGATGCCCCTTCTTTGCGGCAAGCCCGAGCATCGCCTCCAGAAGCGCGGCCACCTCCTCATCGGCGAGGGTGAAATAGCGGTGCCGGCCCTGTTTTCGCTCGCTGAGCAGGCCGCCCGCCTGCATTTTCGCAAGGTGGGAGCTCGCCGTCTGCGCGGTGATGCCGGCCTCAAAGGCAAGCTCGCTCGCCGTCAGCGCCTTGCCCGAGAGGAGCGCTGTCAGCATATTGGCCCGCGCCGGATCGCCGATCAGGGCGCCAAGCTGCGCGATATCCGGTCCTTCTTTCATAGTTCGATCGTAATCGAAGCATTAAATATGCGCAAGCGGTAATGTGACGCCCGTGAATGACGCAATGCGAGAGGAGAGACGATGATCACCTGCTTTATCCGCTACCATATCGATCCAACGAAGCGCGCCGAGTTTGTGCAGTATGCGAAGAACTGGGGCGAGGCGATCCCGCGCGCGGGCGCCGATCTCGTTGGCTATTTCGCGCCCTGCGAGGGCTCCTCGACGCTCGCTTACGGGGTTTATCATATCGAGAGTTTGGCGGCCTATGAGGCCTACCGGGCGCGGCTGGCGCGCGATCCGCTCGGCCGGGAGAATTATGAATTTGCGATGCGCGAGAAATTCCTGCTCCGCGAGGACCGGACGTTCCTGAACCTCGTCTCCGCGCCGCATGGGCCGAAAATGCCGGGGGATGACGGGTGACGAGGGCCGGCGGGCGAGGGGGCGCGAGCGCTGCCTCACCGCCGCGTCACGCCCTCAGACGTGGAAGGAGGAGCCGCAGCCGCAGCGGCCCTTTTCATTGGGGTTTTCGAAGGTGAAGCGCGATTGCAGCCCTTCGTCGCGCCAGTCCATCTCGGTGCCCGCGACATACTGCACGGCGGCGGCATCGATCAGCAGGCGCACATCGCCCGCCTCGACCACCGCATCGTCGGGCTTCTGCTCGCGCGCATAGTCCATGGTGTAGCTGAGGCCGTTGCAGCCGGTGTTGGTAATGCCGATGCGCAGGCCGAGCGGCGCGCCGTCCGCCTTGCCAAGCAGCGACTTGACCCGCTTCGCGGCGCTATCTGTCAATGTTATCAGCTGAGTAGTCATAATTACATCACCTCTTGCCTTAATATAAGGCTGAACTCAGAACATTCCAAGGTCGAGTTTGGCCGCCTCGCTCATGAAGTCGGGCCGCCACGGCGGATCCCAGAGGATTTCCACCTCGACGTCTCGCACCCCCTCGACGGTGAACACCGCCTCGCGCACCCACTGCGGGATCTCGCCGGCGACGGGACAGCCGGGCGCGGTCAGGGTCATGCCGATATAGACATCGCCATTCTTCGCGATATCAATCACATAGATCAGGCCGAGGTCAAAGATATTGACCGGAATTTCAGGGTCATAGACCTCGCGCAGCGCCGCGATCAGCGGGGCTTCCAGATCCGAGCCGGAGGCGCCTTCCTCGTAAGGGCCGGTCGGGCGCGGGCGTTCGATTTTATCAAAAGCCGTCATGATTACTCCGTGGTGACCTCCTCCTCATTGTCGATGGCCGATGTCATGGCGTGCCAGGCGAGGGTCGCGCATTTGACACGCATGGGAAATTCGCGCACGCCGGCCAGCATCATCAGCTTTTCGCTGGCGTCCCCTGCATCGATAAAATCATCCTCGCCCTTCACGAGCTTGAGAAAGCCCGCGAAAAGCTCCCGCGCGTCGTCCACCGATTTGCCCTTGATGATTTCCGTCATCATCGAGGCGGAGGCGAGCGAAATGGCGCAGCCCTTGCCCTCGAAGGCGGCATCCTCGATCAGCCCGTCCGGGCCGAGAGTGAGATAGACATTGACCGTATCGCCGCAGAGCGGGTTATAGCCATGCGCCTCGTGGTTGGCGTCTTCGGGATGGCGGAAGTTGCGCGGCCGTTTCGAATGGTCGAGGATCACTTCCTGATAGAGTTCGCGTAAATCGTCCAGCATCAGCCAAAAATCTCCTGTACTGCGCCAACGCTTGCGACCAGCGCATCAACATCGGCGCGGGTGTTGTAAAGCGCAAACGAGGCCCGCGCCGTCGCCGCGACGTCGAAATGATCCATCAGCGGCTGCGCGCAGTGATGGCCGACGCGGATGGCGACACCGCCGCGATCGACGATGGTGCCGATATCATGCGGATGCACCCCTTCCAGCGTGAAGGAGATGATCGCCGCTTTATGTTTGGCCTCACCAATGATCTTTAAGCTGTTGATCTGCTTGAGCTGTTCAGTCGCGTAGGCGAGCAGCGCCTGTTCATGCGCCTCGATCCGCTCAAGCCCGACGCCGTTCATATAGTCGAGCGCCGCGCCAAGGCCGATGGCCTGCACGATGGGCGGCGTTCCCGCCTCGAACTTCGAATGGCCCTTCGCGAAGGTGGTCTTCTCGAAAGTCACGCGGTTGATCATATCGCCGCCGCCAAGGAAGGGCGGCATTTTATCGAGCAGCGCCTGCCGGCCGTAGAGAACACCGATGCCGGTCGGGCCATAGGTCTTGTGACCGGTAAAGACGTAGAAATCGGCGCCGATAATCTGCATGTCGAGGGCGAGATGTGGTGCGGCCTGCGATCCGTCGATCAGCACCACCGCGCCCGCGGCATGGGCGGCATCCACAATCTCGCGGACCGGCGTGATGGTGCCGATGGCGTTCGAGATATGGGTGATGGCGACGATTTTGGTCTTCTCGCTCAACATCTCGTGAAACGCATCCATCCGCAGCTCGCCCGCCGCATCGATGGGAACGGCGCGAACCCGTGCGCCCGTCTTTTCCGCGATCAGTTGCCAGGGGACGATATTCGAATGATGCTCAAGGGTTGAGAGGAGGATTTCATCTCCCTCTTTAAGATTAGCCCAGCCGTATGTATAGGCCACGAGATTGATGCTCTCGGTCGCGTTCTTGGTGAAGATGATCTCATCGACGCTGTTCGCATTGAGATGTTTTCGCACCGTCTCGCGCGCCGCCTCGTAAAGCTCGGTCGAGGTCTGGCTCAGGAAATGCACCCCGCGATGCACATTGGCGAAGGTCTCGGCGTAGGCGCGGTTCATGGCGTCGATCACCATTTGCGGCTTCTGCGCCGAGGCGCCGTTGTCGAGATAGACGAGCGGCTTGCCATGCACCTCCCGCGCAAGGATCGGGAAATCGGCGCGCAGGCGATTGACATCGAAGGAGCGCATCTCGTTCATGCCGCACCCCCAAGGCTGTCCAGCCAGTGGCGGGCGGTGGTCTGGAAATAGCCGCGCACGGTGAGATCGGAGATTTCCTCAAACACCTCGGCCAGGAAGGCGTCGATCAGCATCTTGCGCGCCGTGTCGCCGTCAATGCCGCGTGACTGGAGGTAGAAGAGGGCGTCCTCATCAAGCTCGCCGGATGCCGCGCCGTGGCTGCATTTCACGTCATCGGCATGGATTTCAAGCTCGGGCTTGGCGACGACGCTGGCCGCATCCGAGAGCAGCAGGGCGCGGCTCAACTGATCGCCATTGACCTTCTGCGCATCCTTGACGATCTGGATCTTGCCCTGGAACACGCCCTGCGCGGCGCCGTCGAGAATGCCCTTGTAGATCTGCCGGCTGTCATTCTCCGAGACGAGGTGACGGGTGATCGTCGTCGTGTCGGCATGCTGCTGACCGCGAATGAGATAGGCGCCGTTCAGGATGCTGTGGGAATCGCGGCCCTGAAGCCGCGTCTCCAGCTCATTGCGCGAGAGCTTCGCGCCGGTGGTCAGCGAAAAATTCTCATAAATGGCGCCGGCGGCGAGATCGACATCGGTATTGGCGAGGTGGAATGCGGCGTCGCTCTCGCTCTGGTATTTGTAATGGTTGAGCCGCGCGCCCTCGCCAAGCTCCACATCGGTGACGGGGTTGGCGAAATAGGCATGGCCGTCAACGCCGACATGCTCCTCAAGCAGCGTGATCCGGCTGCCTGCGCCAAGGCGGATGACGTTCCGCATATGGCGGGCATTGTCGCGCGATCCCGGCAGGCTCGCGATATGGATCAGGATGGGCGCGTCCAGCACGGTGCCGGGCGAGACCTCAAGCACATAGCCGTCTTCCATAAAGGCGGTGTTGAGGGCGACGACAGCGCGTTTGCCGGGATCAAAGGCATCGATCAGCGCGGCGCTGCCGTTTTCAAGCTCAATGGCGAGGCTGGAGAGGCGAACGCCGTCCGGCAACTCGTTGAGCCTGCTTTCATCGGCGATGAAGCGGCCGTTCACAAAGGTCATGACATGCGCCGCGTTGAAGGCCGGCCCCGGCAACTCGCGCGAGGCAAGCTCCCGCGTCTCCGCTTCCAGCCCGCGGGCGAGCGGGGCGAGGTTGGTGAAGCGCCATTCCTCGACCCGGCGGCCCGGGAAATCGAGCGCAACAAAGGTTTCCAGCGCGGCCTTGCGGGCGGCGAGGATGCGCTCGTTGCCGCTGCCGGGCAGGGCCGTGTGGGCGCGATCGAAACGCGTCACGTAATCGCTTGCAAGCGGACTCAGTTTTTTCATCTCACTCATGGCTGCCTCAGGCCGCACTCAGCGCGGCGTAGCCTTTTTCCTCAAGTTCAAGCGCGAGCGATTTGTCGCCGGTCTTGACGATGCGCCCGTCGGCCAGAACATGCACGAAATCGGGCACGATATAATCGAGCAGCCGCTGGTAATGGGTGATGATCAGCGCGGCGCGCTCGGGACTGCGCAGGCGGTTGACGCCTTCGGCGGCGATTTTCAGGGCGTCGATGTCGAGGCCGCTGTCGGTCTCGTCGAGCAGCATCATGTCGGGCTCGAGGAGGGCCATCTGCAGCACTTCATTGCGCTTCTTCTCGCCGCCCGAAAAGCCGACATTAACGGCGCGCTTCAGCATGTCGTTCGGGATATCGAGCGCTTTCGTCTTTTCACGGACCAGCTTCAGAAACTCGATGGCGTCAAGCTCGGGCTCGCCGCGGGCCTTGCGCTGCGCGTTATAGGCGGTCTTGAGGAAGGTCGCCGAGGCGACGCCCGGGATCTCCACCGGATACTGGAAGGCGAGGAAAATGCCTTTCGCGGCGCGCTCATCGGGCGCGAGCGCGAGAAGATCCTCGCCCTTATAGAGCACTTCGCCCGCCGTCACCTCATAGCCCGAACGCCCCGCCAGTACGTAAGAGAGCGTCGATTTGCCGGCGCCGTTCGGGCCCATGATGGCATGAACTTCGCCCGCCTTGATCGTGAGGGAAAGGCCTTTCAGGATTTCCCTGCCGCCGACGGTGGCATGCAAATTCTTGATTTCCAACATATTCATGACTTGACTTCTTCCTTATCCGACACTGCCTTCAAGGCTGATGCTGACGAGTTTCTGGGCTTCCACGGCGAATTCCATGGGCAGTTTCTGCAACACTTCCTTGCAGAAACCATTGACGATGAGGGCCATGCTTTCCTCTTCCGAAAGGCCGCGCTGCTGGCAGTAGAAAAGCTGCTCCTCGCTGACCTTGGAGGTGGTCGCCTCATGCTCGATGGTGGCGCTGCGGCTCTGGTTCTCGATATAGGGGATGGTGTGCGCGCCGCATTTATCGCCAATGAGAAGGCTGTCGCAGACCGTGTGGTTGCGCGCATTCTCCGCCTTCCGCCCCATGCGGACGAGGCCGCGATAGGTGTTCTGCGCACGCCCCGCGGAAATGCCCTTGGAGATGATCGTGCTCGTCGTGTTCTTGCCGAGGTGGATCATCTTGGTGCCGGTGTCGGCCTGCTGAAGATTATTGGCGATGGCGATGGAATAGAACTCGCCGACGGAATTGTCGCCCTGCAGGATGCAGGAGGGGTATTTCCAGGTGATCGCCGAGCCGGTCTCGACCTGCGTCCAGGAAACCTTCGAATTCTCGCCGCGGCAGGCGGCCCGCTTGGTGACGAAGTTATAGATGCCGCCGACGCCGTTCTCATCGCCCGGATACCAGTTCTGGACGGTGGAATATTTGACTTCCGCATCCTTCAGGATGACGAGCTCGACGACCGCCGCATGGAGCTGGTTCTCATCGCGCATCGGCGCCGTGCAGCCTTCGAGATAGCTGACGTAGGAGCCCTCATCGGCGATGATCAGCGTCCGCTCGAACTGCCCGGTCTGCGCCGCGTTGATGCGGAAATAGGTCGACAGCTCCATCGGGCAGCGCACGCCCTTCGGGATGTAGCAGAAGGAGCCGTCGGTAAAGACCGCGGAATTGAGCGCGGCGTAGAAATTATCCGTATAGGGGACGACCGAGCCGATATATTGCTGCACCAGCTCCGGATAGTCGCGGATCGCTTCCGAGATCGGGCAGAAGATCACGCCTTCCTTCTCCAGCCGCTCCTTGAAGGTGGTGGCGACGGAAACGCTGTCAAAGACCGCATCGACGGCGACATTATAGGCGCCCTCGACGCCCGCGAGCACTTCCTGCTCTTTCAGCGGAATGCCAAGCTTCTTGTAGACTTCCAAAAGCTCCGGATCGACCTCATCGAGACTCTTCGGCTTCTCCTTGGTGACCGGCGCGGAATAGTAATAGATATCCTGAAAGTCGATCTTCGGATAATGCACATTGGCCCATTCGGGCTCGATCATCGTCAGCCAGTGGCGATATGCCTTGAGGCGCCATTCGAGCATCCACTCGGGCTCGCCCTTCTTGTTGGAAATAAAGCGGACGATATCCTCATTCAGGCCAAGCGGCGCGGTTTCCGATTCGATATCGCTGACAAAACCGTATTTGTAGCGGTCCGCAACCGAGGCGACCTGTTCAATTGTTTCGCGGGCAATAGCCATCACTTTACTCCGTCTGTAGGGGTGCAGCCGCGGGGGCGGAAACGCCCGGCCGGTGGCTGACATGCAGTTGTTCGGTATCCTGACACATATCGGCCAGCGTCACTTCTTCAAGCGCCGCATTGAGCGCGCGATTGATTTTCTCCCAGCCGCCGCGCATCGGGCAGTGGCTCTCCACGGTGCAGTCGGAAAGCTCCGAATCGACGCAGGACGCGACCGCAACCGGGCCTTCCATGGCGCGGATGATGTCGGCGATCGAAATCTCCTTCGGCGCTTTCGTCAGGCGATAGCCGCCATGCGCGCCGCGCTGCGACTGCAGGAACGGGCTTTTCGCAAGACGGCGCAGGATCTTCGCCGCCGTCGGCACCGGCAGACCGGTATAGAGCGAGACATCCGGCGCCGTCATGATCCGCTCCGGCAGGCGCGCCATCACGGACATGATCACGACCCCGTAGTCGGTCATTTTGCTGAGCTTTATCATGTCAAAAGATATATCGTACTAAATTGGTCTGATTTCAACCAATTTATAACAGACGGAAATGGTCTTGTATAGGCTTCTTGCTGCGTTGCAAAGCAATTAATTTAGACTGATTATAGATTAGGGCGGGCTTTATCGGAAATTCTGAATATTCTTCGGCCTTTGGGCTTGACAAAGCCGCAAGCGGGGCCTTTATAGGGACGTATGGCATATTCACTTGACATTATTGTGGTGGCGATTCTCTCCATTCCCCGAATGGCGGAAAGTCGTATGCCCTGACGCAACCGATAAACCGCCCGGATGAGGCGGTTTTTTTATGGATCGTCTCAGAGGGGCATTAACCCCCAGGAGACGCGACAATGTTTCTCGATACCCAGGATCAATCCACCCCGCCCGCGATGGAAGAGCCGTTGCGGCGACCGTCGCCCGCCACGCTTTACCTGATTGCGGGCCGCCGCGGCGCCGGCAAATCGACTGTGGCGGCGCGCCTTGCCGCGCGGCCCGGCGTCTGTCTCTTCTCCGAGGAGACGCTGCTCGGCGAGCTTTACCCCGATGAGATGGAAGCGCCCGGCGGCCATATCGGCGCCTCGATCCGGCTTCGCCATGCGCTGAAGGATCATATCGTCGGGCTGCTGCGGCAGGGCATTTCCGTCGTTCTCGATTTCCCCGCCAATACGCCCGAGAGCCGCCGCTGGGGGCGCGAGCTGTTCGAGGCGGCCGGCGTTCGCCACGAGCTGCACCTGCTCGACGTGCCGGCGATGATCTGCGAGGCGCGGCTGAAGGCGCGAAATACGCGCCGTCACAATGGTGCGACGCCCCGTCCGCTCGATGCAAAACGGCGGGAGGAGGCGGACCTGTTCTTCCTGCCGCCGCTGCCGCAGGAAGGCTTCAACGTGGTCCGTCACGGGGAATAGGCGGGTGCCGTCAGGGCAGGGGCTGCGAAGGATTGCGTTCGCCGGCGCATCGGTGCTAGAAGCATCCCGGAAATTCACGCAATTCAGGCAATTCAAGGCAACGATTTATGGCGGCACCCCTTCTGGCCCTGCAGGACGCGCGCATCACCTTTGGCGGCGGCGATCTCTTCAGCGACATCTCGCTCGGTATCGAGCCGGGGATGCGCATCGCGCTCGTCGGGCGCAACGGGTCCGGCAAATCGACGCTTCTGAAGGCGCTCGCGGGCGAGATTGATCTCGATGGCGGCAAGCGCTTCCTGCAGGCGGGCGTGCGCGTCAGCTATCTCCGCCAGCAGCCCGTCATCACTCCTGGGCGGACAGTGCGCGAGCAGGTGGCGGCGGGGCTTGAGGCGGGCGCGGAGGCGGCGGGAAGCGGCTATCTCGTCGATCAGATGCTGGAGGGCGTCGGTCTTGATGGCAGCCGGCTGCTTGAAACGCTCTCGGGCGGCGAGCTGCGCCGCGCCGATCTTGCGCGAACGCTGGTTTCAAACCCTGATATCCTGCTGCTCGATGAGCCGACCAACCATCTCGATATCGACACCATCCTCTGGCTCGAAGAGACGCTAAAGGCCTTTCGCGGCGCGATGATGATCATCAGCCACGACCGGCAGTTCCTGAAAAATCTCACCAACCGGCTGTTCTGGCTCGATCGCGGCAGGCTGCGCACCCACGGCAAGGGCTTTGCCGCGTTCGAGGAATGGTCCGAGGAGATTTACCGCCGTGAAGCGGTGGAGACAAAGAAGCTCGACAAGAAAATCGCCGAGGAGACGGAATGGTCGCACAAGGGCATCACCGCGCGGCGGGCCCGCAACGAAGGGCGGCTTCGGGCGCTGCATAAAATGCGGGCCGAGCGGGCGGCGCGGACGGGGCCGGCGGGCAGCGTCAAACTCGCCGTGCAGAGCGGTGAGAGAAGCGGCCGGCTGGTGATCGAGGCGGTCGATATCTCAAAGACCTACACGGAAGCTGACGGCGCGCCGCGCACGGTCCTTAAAAATTTTTCGACCCGGATCCAGCGCGGCGATCGCGTCGGCATCATTGGGGCGAACGGCGCGGGCAAGACGACGCTCCTGAAAATCCTGATGAAGGAGCTGGAGCCGACCACCGGCACCGTCCGCCACGGCAGCAACCTGACGCCCGCCGTGTTCGACCAGCACCGCGACACGCTCGATCCCGATCTCTCGCTCTGGGATACGCTCGCCGATCCGGCGAGCGGGCAGCTCATCGTGCAGGGCGAGACGCGCCATGTCGTCTCCTATCTTCGCGATTTCCTGTTCGAGGAGAAGCAGGCGAAAAGCCCGGTGAGCGCGCTCTCGGGCGGCGAGAAGAACCGCCTGTTGCTGGCCCGGCTGCTGGCGCGCGAGAGCAACCTTCTCGTGCTCGACGAGCCGACCAACGATCTCGATATGGAAACGCTCGATCTGTTGCAGGAGATGCTGGACGGCTATGACGGCACGCTGCTGATCGTCTCCCATGATCGCGATTTTCTTGACCGGCTGGTGACCTCGACCATCGTTATCGAGCCGGGCGGGCGGGTCACCGAATTTGTCGGCGGCTACAGCGATTACCTCCGCGCCCGCCAGCCGCAGCCGGAGAGAGCGGCGGCGAAAGCGCCTTCGAAACCAAAAGAAGCGGCCGAGCGCCCCAATGCGGCGCGCAAGAAACTCTCCTACAAGGACCAGCGCGATCTCGACCTGCTGCCGGGCCGGATCGCCGAGATAGAAGTGAAGATCGCCGCCCTCGGAGCCGCGCTTGCCGATCCGGGGCTGTTCGCCCGCGATGCCGATGCGTTCCATAAAAAAGCCGCCGAGCTTGCGGCGGCGGAAGCCGAAAGGGACGCGATGGAAACCCGCTGGCTGGAGCTTGAGCTTCTCGCCGAGGAGATCGCCGGGAACTAGCCCGGCGCGTCACCCCTTACCTCTGCCGGCGCTGCTCATAGAGCACGTAGAGCCCGCTCATGACGATGATCACCGCGCCGAGGATGGTGAAGCCGTCGGGGAAATTCCCGAAGAAGAACAGCCCGATCAGCGTCATCCAGATCAACTGCGTATAGTTGAAGGGCGCGGTCGTCGCGGCGGTCGTATATTCAAACGCCTTGATCATGATGAAATGGCTGACGCCGCCGAGCAGCCCGACGAAGGCGAGCAGCAGCCAGCTCATGATCCCCGCCGGGTGGACCCAGAAGAAGGGAACGATGCAGCTGACGACAATCGTGCCGACGGAGACCGAGTAGAAGGCGGTGGTGAGCGAATCATCGACCGTCGAGAGGAAGCGCGTGGTGAGCTGGTAAAGCGCATAGCATAGCGCCATGAGGAGGACCAGCAGCATCGCCGGATGCATCTCCGCCATGCCGGGGCGGAGCACGATCATCGCCCCGCCGAAGCCGCAGGCGACGGCAATCCAGCGCTGCACGCTGACCTTTTCTTTCAGCAGGATTGCCGAGAGGATAATGACAAAAAGCGGCGCCGTCGCCCCGATGGCGCCCGCTTCCGCGAGCGGAATATATTTCAGCGCCGTAAACACCGAAACGGTCGCGCCGAGCAGCAGGATCGAGCGCACCACCTGCAGCTTCAGATTGTTGGTGCGGATCAGCCGCCGCCCGTGCGTCGGCCCGAGCACGATGATCATCAGCACGATGTGGAAGAAGCAGCGGGCCCAGACGACCTGGATCGGCGGAAATTCCTGTGCCGCATATTTCGCCACCGCATCCATCACGGCGAAAAGGAAAATGGCGATACAGAAGAGAAAGATGCCTTTATAGGCGGATTGCGGTTTGGCGGGCAGGGCGGCAGTCGACATCTTTGAGCCTTATTGTTATTTTTGAGGACCGTCCTCTCAGAGATACAGAATTCTCCGCCTTGCGCGGAAAGTCAAGCGCCGCGCTTCTGCGATTTCCGTCTCGCGGGGCAATTTTCCCGCTTTCTATTTTGCGGCCGATTAGGTAGCTTGTGCCATCATGACAAACGAACTCATATACGAACAGAATGAGGGAATTGTAACCCTCACCATCAACCGGCCCGAGGAGCGCAATGCCCTTGCCGGAGATGAATTCTTCGCCGCCTTTATCGAGGCTGCGGATCGGATCAACCAGGACAACAGCGTCCGCTGTGTCATTCTGACGGGATCGGGCAAGGCCTTCTCCGCCGGGGGCAACGTCAAGCATATGCGCGACAAGGAAGGGCTGTTCGCAGGGCGGCCTGCGGAAATCCGCAATTCCTACCGCTTCGGCATCCAGAAAATCCCCTATTCCTTCTATAACCTTGAAGTGCCGACCATCGCCGCCGTCAATGGCCCGGCGATCGGCGCGGGCTGCGACCTTGCCTGCATGTGCGATATCCGCATCGCCGGGAAATCGGCGCTCTTTGCCGAGAGCTTCGTCAAGCTCGGCATCATTCCGGGCGACGGCGGGGCGTATTTCCTGCCGCGTGTGATCGGCCGGAGCCGCGCCGCCGAGCTCACCTTCACGGGCGACATGATCAACGCCGACAAGGCGCTGGAGTGGGGCCTCGTCTCCGAGGTGGTCGAGGATGCCAAGCTGATGGATACGGCGCGCGACCTCGCGCGGCGCATCGCCGCCAACCCGCCGCATGCGCTCCGCATGGCGAAAAAGCTGATGCGCGAGGGCGAGCACGGCCGGCTTGAAACCGTGCTTGAGATGTCGGCCGCGCTGCAGGCAATTTCCCACCACACCAAGGACCATGACGAAGCGATTGCCGCTTTCTTTGACAAGCGCCCCGGGAATTATACGGGCGAATAACCGGTGAGCGAGCCGCTTCTCATTCTGGAAGGACGGCGCGCCGCAAGCTGGCTTGCGGCCGCCGGCCATCTGGTGGGGCTGGCCAGCCCGGCGTCTTATGCACAAGCCGATCCGGGCGATGAAATATTTAAGGTCAACAATCATATCTGCCTTGTAAGAGGCAGGAAAATAACGGAAAATACCGAAGAAAACTGGCAAAAGATGACGCCGGACGGCCTGCTGCTGCACCGCCTTTCAAAGACGCAAGCGCAGCAGCTCGGCAGGTTTTTTGCGACGTCGGTTGACGGGTGATCGCGACCGCCCGCCCGCCCACGCCGGCAACGGAGCCCACGCCGGCAACGGAGATTGTGATGACGGAAAATCCCGCGTCCCTGGTCCGCCTTCTGAAAGACATCCGGGCCTGCCGCCTTTGCGAGGCCTATCTGCCTCTCGGTCCGCGTCCGGTGCTGATTGCCGATATCAACGCGCGGATTTTGATTGCCGGGCAGGCGCCGGGCACGAAGGTGCATGAAAGCGGCGTGCCGTGGGATGATCCGTCGGGGGAGCGCCTGCGCGACTGGCTCGGCGTCACGCCGGAGGTTTTCTATAATCCGAAGAAATTCGCCATCATCCCGCAAGGCTTCTGCTATCCCGGCAAACTCGCAAGCGGCGGGGATGCGCCGCCGCGCCCCGAATGCGCCCGCACCTGGCATCCGCAACTGATCCCAGAGCTTAAAAACATCCGTCTGATCATCGCCGCGGGGCAGTATGCGCATAAATACTATCTCGGGGCGGCGCGGAAAAAGACGCTGACCGAGACGGTCGCGGCGTATTCAGAATATGCTCCCCGCGTCATTCCGCTGCCGCACCCGAGTTGGCGGGTCGTCGGCTGGATGAAACGCAACCCGTGGTTCGAGGCCGACGTGCTGCCCGAGCTCCGGGCGCGGGTTCACGCGCTGCTCGCGGAGAGCGGCGAATGAACGCGATTGTCCGCTTTGTCGCGAGCTTCTGGCTGATCTCCTTCCTCGGCGCCTGCGCGCCCACGGTGCAGGAAAGCGGCGAGATCACGGGCAGCGCCCATCTTGGCCGCGATTACCTGCTGACAGGCGACGGCATGCGCCTTCCCGTCCGCGCCTGGCCGGCGGAGGGGGCGCTGAGAGCGGTTCTTATCGCCGTGCATGGCTTTAACGACTACAGCTATTCCTACAATTTACCGGCGCAATGGTGGCAGGGGCAGGGCATCACCACCATCGCCTATGACCAGCGCGGCTTTGGGGAGGCGCCGAATGTCGGCATCTGGCCCGGCGAAGAGCTGCTGATCCGCGACCTTGCCGAGATGGTGGGCGCCGTGCGAAACGAATATCCGGGCGCACCGCTCTACCTGATCGGCGAGAGCATGGGCGGCGCGGTAGTCATCAATGCGCTCTCCCACGACGGCTTTCCCGAGGTCGATGGCGTGATCCTCTCGGCGCCCGCTGTCTGGGGCTGGCAGGCGATGAACCCCTTCTACCAGCTTATTCTCTGGACGGCGGCGCACAGCATCCCGGCGGTCACGCTGACGGGTGAGGGGACGGGCATTCAGGCGAGCGATAATATCGAGATCCTGCGCGCCCTCTCGGCCGACCCGCTGTTTATCAAGGAAACCCGGATTGACGCGATTTATGGCCTCGTCAACCTGATGGATGATGCCTATGACCGCGCGAGGGATCTCACCGATGTGCCGCTGCTTCTGCTCTACGGCGCGCATGACCAGCTTGTGCCGAAGGAGCCGGTTGCGAAAATCGCCGCCGAATTGCCGCCGCGCGCCGATATCGTCTATTACGAGAACGGCTGGCATATGCTGATGCGAGACCTTCAAGGGCCAATGGTCTGGCGCGATATTTCAGACTGGATCCTGGCCCGCGATATCCCGTCCGGCAAACGCATTGCCGAACTGCCGGCCGATTAGGACGCGCTTTTCGTCTCGCCCGCAAGGCGGCGAAGCAGCGGCAGCAATTCATCAAAATGATCGATGATGTAATTGGGATCGAGCTCGGCGACCGGTGTTTCGGTATAGCCGAAGCTGACGGCGATGACCGGAAGGTTCGCTGCTTTCGCCGCGCTGATATCGTAAAAACTGTCGCCGACCACCACGGCGCGCCGTGCGCCTGCGCCCATCGCTTCCAGCGTCGCCGTCAGATGCCGGGGATCGGGCTTGCGGAAGGGATAGCTGTCGGCGCCGACGATGGCGCTGAAATAGGGCGCGAGGCCGACATTTTCCAGCAGCGGGGTGGTGAAGCGCATCGGCTTGTTGGTGCAGACGCCCATCAGGACGTCGCTGCCGCGAAGGATATCGAGCGCCTCCCGGACCCCCTCGAAGGGCCGCGTGTGATCGCTGAGATGCCGCTCGTAATAGGTGAAAAACTCGCCGACCAGCTCCTCGAGCCTCTTTTGCGTCGGCAGGCCGCCCGTCGCTTCAAGGGCGCGCTCAAGCAGGAGACGCGCGCCGCGCCCGACCATATGACGGACATCCTCCAGGCTCACCGGGGGGCGCCCGCCCACTGCCAGCGCATGATTGAGCGCGGCATGCAAATCCGGCGCGCTGTCGACCAGCGTGCCGTCAAGATCGAAAATAACGGCGATTTCCTGCATATATGTAAAATCCGGTAACATAATTTTATTTGTTTTACGGTAGGGTTAGGGCTAATTCAGGCGAAAGTCCAGAGTATTAGCAGGAATTTGGGAAACGGATCAACATATGTCGTCAATCGCCGTCGTCGTCCTCGCAGCCGGGGCCGGCACCAGAATGAAATCAACCAAGCCAAAGGTGATGCATGAGCTGGGCGGCCGCCCGATGATCTGCCACCTGCTGGCGAGTGTCGGTGAACTCTCGCCGGAAAAAGTTGTTGTTGTTACCGCGCCGAAGATGGAAAGCGTGCAGCGCGCCGTCGCGCCGGCCGAGATCGCGATCCAGCAGGAGGCGCTTGGCACCGGCCACGCCGTCGCGGCCGCGCTTCCCGCGCTCCGGGGCTTTGCGGGCGATGTGCTGATCCTTTACGGCGATACGCCGCTGATCGAGACGGCGACGCTCCGGCGCATGATCGAGAAACGCCGCGCGAGCGAGACCTGCGCTGCCGTTGTGCTCGGCTTCGAGCCGGACGACCCCGCGGAATACGGCCGCCTTGTCACCGATGCGGCGGGGAATCTTACGGAAATTGTTGAATTTGCTGATGCGACACCTGAGCAGAAGGCGATAGGGCTTTGTAATTCTGGCGTTATGGCAATCAGCGGCGGACATCTAGAAAGCCTGATTTCCGCCATCGACAACCGCAATGCGAAGGGCGAATACTACCTGACCGATCTCGTCGGCCTGGCGATTGGCCGCGGCCTCACCTGCGCTTTCGTGCGCGGGGCGGAGACGGAACTTCTCGGCGTCAACAACCGCGCCCAGCTTGCCGAGGCCGAGAAGATTGCGCAAATGCGCTGGCGCGCCAGCGCGATGCGGGACGGCGCGACGCTGATCGATCCCGAGCAGGTGTGGTTCAGCCATGATACCAAACTCGGGCGGGATGTGGTGATTGAGCCCGGCGTCTTCTTCGGCCCGGGCGTTCGCATCGGCGATAACGTCCGCATCAAGGCGTTCAGCCATATCGAAGGCGCGACGATCGGCGACGCGGCGCAGATCGGACCGTTCGCGCGGCTTCGCCCCGGCGCGGACATCGCCGGTGAGGTGAAAATCGGCAATTTCGTCGAAATCAAGAAATCCAGGCTCGAGCAAGGTGCAAAGGTCAGCCATTTGTCCTATATCGGGGATGCCCGCGTCGGGGCGGAGGCGAATATCGGCGCGGGCACGATTACCTGCAACTATGACGGCTATGATAAATTCGTGACCGATATCGGGGCAGGGGCGTTCGTCGGCTCCAACACCGCGCTGGTCGCGCCGGTGAAAATCGGCGACGGCGCGATTATCGGGGCGGGCAGCACGATCACGAAAGACGTCGCCGCCGACGCGCTCGCGATCGAGCGGGCGCCGGAGGCGCAAAAGCCGGGCTGGGCGGCGCGGTTTCGCGCGCTCAAACAGAAAGTTGTAAAGTAACTCATTAATCAGTCTTGGAAGGTGTTTGCGATATGTGTGGTATTATCGGTGTGCTCGGCAAGAAAGACGTTGTACCCTCGCTCATCGGCGGGCTGAAACGGCTTGAGTATCGCGGTTACGACAGCGCGGGGATCGCGACGCTGACCGAGAGCGGCCTCGACCGCCGCCGCGCCGAGGGCAAGCTTGAAAATCTTGAAAAGGTGCTGCAATCGAGTAGCCTTTCGGGACTGGTCGGCATCGGCCATACCCGCTGGGCGACGCATGGCGTCCCGAACGAGGTGAACGCCCATCCGCATATGACGAGCCGGATCGCGCTTGTCCATAACGGGATTATCGAGAATTACCGCGAGCTGGCCGAAGAGCTGACGAAGAAGGGCTACAGCTTCGAGAGCGAGACCGATACCGAGATCGCCGCGCAGCTTATCAGCAGCTATATCGACGAAGGCCTTTCCCCGGAGGAGGCAATGAAGGCGAGCCTCAAGCGCCTGCACGGCGCCTTCTCGCTCGCGGTGATCTTCAAAGGTCATGATGATCTGATGATCGGCGCCCGGCGCGGCGCGCCGCTCGCGGTCGGCTGGGGCGACGGCGAGATGTTCCTTGGCTCCGACGCCCTTGCGCTTGCGCCGCTCACGGTGCGCATTTCCTATCTGGAAGAAGACGACTGGGCGGTGCTGACCCGCGAGGGCGCGACCTTTTACGACAAGGACGGGAAACGGGTTGAACGCGCCATCAAGCAGACGCAGCTTTCGGGCGCGATGATCGGCAAGGGCAATCACCGCCACTTCATGATGAAGGAAATCGCCGAGCAGCCGGCCGTGATGGGGGAGACGCTGAACGCCTTCTTCAACCCGAAAAGCCGGACGATCACGCTCCCCGACCTGCCGTTTGACTGGAACGAACTGCCGAAAGTGACGATTGTCGCCTGCGGCACGTCCTTTTACGCCGGGATGATCGCCAAATACTGGTTCGAGGGGATCGCCGATCTCAATGTCGAGGTGGATATCGCCTCGGAGTTCCGCTATCGCCAGATGCCGCTCAAAAAGGGCGGGCTCGCGCTCTTCATCTCGCAGTCGGGCGAGACGGCGGACACGCTCGCCGCGCTGCGCTATGCCAGGGCGAACGGGCAGCATATCGCCTCCATCGTCAATGTCGAGGAAAGCTCGATGGGGCGCGAGAGCGATTTCGTCTTCCACACCCAGGCCGGCCCCGAGATTGGCGTCGCCTCGACGAAAGCCTTTACCTGCCAGCTTGTGACGCTCGCCTGCATCGCGATTGATGCGGGCGTCCAACGCGGCGTCATCGACCATGCGGAGGAGGCGAGGCTCTGCGCAGCGCTTGCCGAAGTGCCGGCGCGCGCCGCCGATATTCTGGATAGCGATGAGGATATCAAGCGGCTCGCCGAAGCCATTTTCGAGGCCCGCGACGTACTCTATATCGGCCGCGGCACAGGCTATCCGATCGCCCTTGAAGGCGCGCTTAAATTAAAGGAAATCTCCTATATCCATGCCGAGGGCTATGCGGCGGGCGAACTGAAGCATGGGCCGATTGCGCTGATTGACGAGACGGTGCCGGTGATCGTCGTTGCGCCGTCGGATCCCTATTTCGAAAAGACGGCCTCCAACATGCAGGAGGTGATGGCGCGGAATGCGCGGGTAATCTTCCTCTCGGACGCCGCCGGGATCAGCCAGCTTGGCGACCGCGCGCTTGGCTCGATCGAGCTGCCGAGCGTCGATCCCTTCGTCGCGCCGATCCTCTATGCCATCCCGGTGCAGATCCTCGCCTATCACGTCGCCGTGCTGAAAGGCACCGACGTCGACCAGCCGCGCAACCTCGCCAAATCGGTGACGGTGGAGTAGGGACTAGTTTTTACATTCAGGCGGGGCGGCGGATTTCTGGCATTCGATGAAATTCGCCAGCCTCTCCATATTGCGGTCCCAGAAGCCCCGCGCGTCGTTGCCGGTATCCTCCGGCTCAACCGCCCAGGCCAGAAAGAGCAGCGTGCTCGCGATGATCACGGCCCAGACGGCAGTCGCAAGCCAGGCGCGAACGCCGCCCATCAGCCAGCTTGAAAAACGTTGCAGGGGCCCGCGTTTCTGGCCGGCGAGCTTGTAAAGATCGCCGATTGCCTGACCGATTTCCTGATGCTTTTTGGCAAAGTTGGTTTCGGCGCGGGCAAGGGTTTCCCGCTCCGTCACCTCAAGAAAATTTTTGAGAACCTTTTCGCCTTCCGCCTTGTAGATGGCGAGCGCATTGTTATCAGCGGCAACATTTTGCTGATAGTTTTTCAGGGTCTCAAGAATTTCGGCATCCGTCTTGCCGCTGGTTTTCAGGGAATCGGCCAGTTTTCGCTTTTCGGATTTATAAAAGAGATAGGCAAATTGCCCGGGAATATCGTCTCTACCTGCTACAAGCTTGTCGTAAACCCAAAGCATCCGGATAATGCGCCCCCCAGCGCAAATCGCCGTTCAGAAGCGGATCAATCCTTTTCCCTGACGGCCTCTCGCTTTTCGCTATCTGCTTTTTCAGCAGGCGGCCAGTCGCTGATCCCCTTGACCGGGACGTGCGGGCTGTCCTTGAAAAGATCAAAGCGGCTGAGTTCCTTAAAGATGGATTTACGCTGCTTTTCAGTCAGTGCGATCTTTGCTGTATTCGACATCTCGTCCTCGCGAATAGACGCAACGCGGTTATTTTATATGGAATTGCCGATTTTCGAAATAAAAAAGCGGCCCGTCCGCGAATACCGCGCTCTTTGCGCCCGTCTTTCATCCTTCAGATAAGACGGGAAAGCAGCTTTTTCAATCTCCCCGGCCGTTTTCAACGCCCGCATCCTATTCCGCGGCGATGCGGGGGGAGAGGTCGTTTTCCTCGATCTGGTGGATATAGTCGCGGGTCAGCGGCAGGTCAGCCACGCGTTTGGCGAGCTGGATCTGGAAGACGACAAGGCCGCTGTTGCGGAAGGAGACCTCGCTCGCCGCCAGGTAATATTCCCACATGCGGCAGAAGCGGTCGTCATACATCTCGCGCACCCGCTCGATGTTGGCGAGAAAGCGCTGCCGCCACGCCCGCAGCGTCTCGGCGTAATGGAGGCGGAGGATCTCGATATCGGTGACGTAAAGCCCGGCCCTCTCGATCGCGGGCGTCACCTGCGAGAGCGGCGGGATATAGCCGCCGGGGAAAATATATTTGTCGATCCACGCATTGGTCGGCGAGGGGCGATCGGCGGTGCCGATAGTATGGATCAGCGCGACGCCGTCGTCGGTCAGGATATCGCGCACTTTGCGGAAGAATTTGTCGTAATGCGGCACGCCGACATGCTCGAACATGCCGACCGAGACGATGCGGTCGAATTTCTCCGTGACATCGCGGTAGTCGGTCAGACGATAATCGACCCGCCCCTCAAGCCCCGTCTCCTTCGCTTTCTGTACCGCGTAGGCATGCTGGTTGGTCGAGAGGGTGACGCCGGTGACCTGCACCTCGGTGCTCGTTGAGAGAAACCGCGCGAGGCCGCCCCAGCCGCAGCCGATATCGAGTACCTTCTGCCCCGGCTTCAGCGCCAGCTTGGCGGCGATATGCGCCATTTTCTGGCGCTGCGCCTGCTCGAGGGAATCCCCCGGCGTCTTGAAATAGGCGCAGGAATATTGCCGGTTTTCGTCGAGAAAAAGTTCATAAAGGTCCTCGCCGATGTCGTAGTGATGGGCGACATTGCGCCGTGACCGGCCACGCGGATTGAATTTCCGGAAGAACCAGTAGATCTCGAAGAGCGCATCGCCGAGGCTGGCGAGCGGGTGGCGCGAGCCCCAGCCGAGATTGCGCGTCATGAGATCGAGGAAGTCATAGATACTGCCGCCCTCGACCGTGATATCGCCGTCCATATAGGCTTCGCCAAGAAACAGCTTCGGATAGAGCGCGAGCTTGCGTTCCGCCGCCTTTGAATGGATGCGCAGGGTAAGAACGGGACCATCCTCGCGGCCGCGGAAATAATGCTCCTTGCCTGTGGAGTCAAAAACCGTCAGCGTTCCCTTGGACATGATGCGTTTCAGTATTTGCGACAACAGGAACATCTGAACTCCTTCCAGCTTGCAAGCTGAAGCCTTGCTGCCCGGCGAGCGGCCGGCTGAACCGGGGTCTCGAGCGGGGAGGACTAAAGAGCATTCCCGCTCATAACGGGCGGGCGTCGATCCGATTGAAGTGTCTCTCGCGTCTCATGACGCAAGCCGGGCCGATCGCCGACGTTCGTCTTCAACTCATTCTCGTTCAAACACTGCCATAATCTTGGGACGGGTTTGGCGCAAAATCAAGTCCCTTCTTTTATCGCTTTTGCAGAAAAACGACTGAAAACAAGGGTTTTCGAGCAATCTTAGCGGCGGGCGCAGCGGCGCAAAGAGACCCGGGAACCGCAAAATTCCGCGGCATAAAACGACTTCTTCTTATATAGGGAGAGAGGCGGGCGGAGCCGCGCCGCGTTTCGCTGAAATGCACGCATTTATGTGCAGCGGCGCCTATTATCCGGCATCCGGCGCGGCAAATGGCGTCAAATACGGGGACGGGATCGCTTTCGCCGGTGCGATTCTATTAGAGAATGCTACCTTTTGTAGATATCTTCCGCCGAGATCGTCTCTTCATGCGAGCGGAAGCTCTGCGCCTCGATAAAGACGCGGCGGATATCGGGATACTCCGCCTTGATGCGCCGCTCAAGATCGGTGATGGTGTCCTCCACCTCGGCCGAGGTCAGCGTGTCGTTGAAATCAAGGCTGAGATTGACGAGGATATCATGCGGCCCGAGATGCATGGTGAGAAGCTCATTGACCGCCTCGATCCGCGCTTCGCGACCGATAATTGCTTCAATCCCGCTTTGCACCAGCGGATCGGCGCTCTCGCCGATCAGCAGCCCCTTGCATTCGATGGCGAGCAGCACGGCAACGCCCGCAAGGATCATCGCGATAACGACCGACGCGATGCCGTCGAGCTCGGGAATGCCGAGATACTGCGCGAAGAAAATGCCGACCAGCGCGACGATCAGGCCGAGCACGGCGGCGGTATCCTCGAACAAAATGGTGAAGATGGTCGGATCCTTGCTAAGCCGCACCGATTGCCAGAGGCCGTTTTTCCCGATGCCGCGCTTGAACTCGATCCAGGCGACGGTCCAGGCCCAGCCTTCGAACAGGATCGCGAGGCCGAGAACAACATAATTCCACGTCGGGTCGGTGATCGGCTCGGGGTGCTGGATATGCTTGATGCCTTCATAGAGCGAGATCCCGGCGCCCAGCGCAAAGATCAGGATGGCGACGACAAACGCCCAGAAATAAAGCTCCATGCCGTAGCCGAAGGGATGATTGGCGTCCGCCGCCTTTCGCGCCCGCCGAAGGCCGTGCAGCATCAGGATCTGGTTGCCGGTATCGACCAGCGAATGCACCCCCTCGCTCAGCATCGCCGAGGAGCCGGTGAAAAAGGCGGCGGTGAATTTGGAGGCGGCAATCAGGCTGTTTCCGATCAGGGCCGCGTAAATTACCTTCTTTGATCCGCTTGCCATCCCTGCCCCCGTCATTGCGCTCATCGGCGTCTTTTTTAAACTCGATAACCTGGCGCGTAAAATCAAGGTTTCTTTCGCGGCAGGTGATTGACTATCCGCCGTTCTGTTCTAAACTCCAAACCCTCTGCAGGGGCACGGAAGGGCCCCGATCCGCCCTTTGCGCGCACTCAAATCCGGCCAGGCCCAAGGAGGACGCCATGCATGACAGACGCTCGAACCCGCTCAACCTGAAAGACCCCGATCTCTTCCGAATGCAGGGGTTTCTCGGCGGCAAATGGGTTGATGCGGATAGCGGTATAACCCACGATGTCACCAACCCGGCAACAGGCGAGGTGATCGGCACCATCCCCGATATGGGAGCGGCGGAGACGCGCCGCGCGATCGAGGCGGCCAGGGCGGCGATGCCGGGCTGGGCCCGCAAGACGGCGAAGGAGCGGGCGGGGATCCTGCGAAAGTGGCACGACCTGATGCTGGAGAACGCCGATGACCTTGCGCGGCTCATGACCATCGAGATGGGCAAACCGCTCACGGAAGCAAAAGGCGAGGTGACTTATGCCGCCTCCTTCATCGAATGGTTCGCCGAAGAGGGGAAACGCATCTACGGCGACACCATCCCCGAGCATCAGAGCGACAAGCGCATCGTCGTCATCAAGCAGCCGATTGGCGTCACCGCCGCGATTACGCCCTGGAACTTTCCGATTGCAATGATCACGCGAAAGGCCGCGCCCGCGCTCGCCGCCGGCTGCCCGATGGTCATCAAACCCTCTGAACTCACACCCTATTCGGCCTTTGCGCTGGCCGTGCTCGCGGCCCGCGCCGGAGTGCCGGCCGGGATTTTGAGTGTGGTGACCGGCGATTCATCGGCTATCGGCGGTGAGATGACATCAAACCCCACGGTCGCGAAGCTCAGCTTCACCGGATCGACCGCGGTTGGCCGCCTGCTGATGGAGCAATCGGCGCCAACAGTGAAAAAACTCTCACTCGAGCTTGGCGGCAACGCGCCCTTCCTCGTCTTCGATGACGCCAATCTTGACGAGGCGGTGGAGGCGGCGATTGCCTCGAAATACCGCAATGCCGGGCAGACCTGCGTCTGCGCCAACCGGATTTATGTGCAGGCCGGCATCCATGACGCCTTCGTCGCAAAGCTGACCGAGCGGGCGAAGGCGCTTAAAGTCGGCAACGGATTGGAGGAGGGGGTCGCGCAAGGCCCGCTGATCACCGAAAAGGCGGTTCAAAAGGTCGAGGCGCATATCGAGGATGCGCTGAGTAAAGGCGCGAAGCTTCTTCTCGGCGGCAAGCGCCATGCGCTCGGCGGCACCTTTTTCGAGCCGACGGTTCTGAGCGGCGCAACGCAAGGAATGCGTGTCGCTAAAGAGGAAACGTTCGGCCCCGTTGCCTCGGTCTTCCGTTTTGAGACGGAGGAGGAGGCGATCCGTATGGCGAATGATACCGAGTTTGGCCTTGCCGCCTATCTCTGCGCGCGCGATATCGGCCGCATCTGGCGCGTTTCCGAGGCGCTCGAATATGGCATTGTCGGCATCAATACGGGGATTATCTCGACCGAAGTTGCGCCCTTTGGCGGCGTCAAGCAGTCGGGGATTGGCCGCGAGGGTTCAAAATACGGCATTGATGATTATCTGGAGATCAAATACATGTGCATCGGCGGCCTTGATACATAGCTGCTCTGCACGGACGGGGCCGCACCAACCAGATGCCGGCAGGCATCCATCATAGGAAGTTCGTTGTGACATTTGATTATGATCTGTTTGTTATCGGCGCAGGTTCTGGCGGCGTTCGCGCCTCGCGCATTTCCTCAAGCCTTGGCGCCCGCGTCGCGATTGCCGAGGAATTCCGCGTCGGCGGCACCTGCGTTATCCGCGGCTGCGTGCCGAAGAAGCTGCTGGTCTATGCGAGCCATTTCGCCGAGGACTTTAAAGACGCCGAAGGCTATGGCTGGGCGGTGGGCGAGCGCAGCCACTCCTGGAAGACGCTGATCGAGAACAAGGATCGCGAGATCAACCGGCTGAACGGCATCTATCACAACATCCTGAAAAACAACAATGTCACGCTCTATGAGGGGCGGGCGACGCTGGTTGATAAAAATACCGTCAAGGTCGGCGACAGGACGATCACCGCGAAATATATCCTGATCGCGACCGGGGCGACGCCCGTCATGCCGGATGTGCCGGGGATCGAGCATGCCATCTCGTCGAACGAGGCGTTTCATCTGGACGAGCTGCCAAAGCGCATCATCGTCGTCGGCGGCGGCTATATCGCGGTGGAGTTTGCCGGGATTTTTAACGGCCTCGGTTCCGACGTGACGCTGCTTTACCGGCGCGACCTGATCCTCCGCGGTTTCGATGACGATGTGCGGACGTTCCTGAGCGGCGAGCTCACGAAAAAGGGCATCAAGATCGAGACCAACGCAAATCCGGCGCGAATCGAGAAGCGCGCGAACGGCCTTACCGTCACGCTTGAGGACGGCCGCACGCTTGAATGCGACGCCATCATGTATGCGACGGGCCGCGATCCCAACACGAAGGGCCTCGGGCTTGAAGCGCTCGGCGTTGAGTTGAAAGAGAACGGCGCGGTGAAGGTCACGGCGCAGTCGCAGACGACGGTGGACAATATCTATGCCGTTGGCGACGTGACGGACCGCATCGCGCTGACCCCCGTCGCCATTCATGAAGGCATGGCCTTCGCCGAGACGGTGTTCGGTGGCCGGCCGCGCGCGGCGGATCACGAGAATGTGCCCTCCGCCGTCTTCTCCCAGCCGCAGGTTGGCACCGTCGGGCTCACCGAAGCCCAGGCGCGCGAGAAATATGGCGCGGTCGATATCTATAAATCGCAGTTCCGGCCGATGAAAATGACGCTTTCGGGAAGTAGCGAGCAGGCCTTTGTGAAACTGATCGTTGAGCCGAAGTCCGATCTGGTCGTCGGCGTGCATATCGTCGGCGGCGACGCGGCGGAGATTATCCAGTCGGTCGGCATCGCGCTCAAATGCAAGGCGACCAAGGCGCAGTTCGACGCCACTGTCGGCGTGCATCCCTCGCTTGCCGAGGAGATTGTAACGATGCGCGAGAAATATACCGGAGATTGAGAACAGTCCGAAACGAGGCGCAACATTTCCCCGTTTTTTCTCCGATTGCCAACGAATCGGATGAAAAAGCGCGGGTTATTATTGCGAAATCGTCAAAAGGCTGTAGATATACCTTTAGAAACAGTCGAAATTTAAGGAAGTAGAGAGATGTCTAAAGTCTGGACCCCCGATAGCTGGAGACAAAAACCGGTGCGCCAGCTACCGACCTATCCGGATGCCGAGGCGCTGGCCGCGGTCGAAAAGGAATTGCAGTCCTTTCCGCCGCTGGTATTCGCAGGGGAAGCGCGCAGCCTGAAGAAAAAGCTGGCTGATGTGGCCGCCGGGCGGGCATTTCTGCTGCAGGGCGGCGACTGCGCCGAGAGCTTCGCCGAATTTCACCCCAACACCATTCGTGACACCTTCAAGGTGCTGCTGCAGATGGCCGTTGTGCTGACCTACGGCGCCAATTGCCCGGTGGTCAAGGTCGGCCGTCTTGCCGGCCAGTTCGCCAAGCCGCGCTCGAGCGATACCGAGGTGATCGACGACGTCGAACTGCCGAGCTATCGCGGCGACATCATCAACGGCTTTGAATTTGACGAGAGCGCCCGCGTTCCCGATCCGCAGCGGATGCTGAAAGGCTATCTGCAAGCGGCCTCGACGCTGAACCTGCTGCGCGCGTTTGCGCAGGGCGGCTATGCCGACCTCCATCAGGTGCACAGCTGGAACATGGGCTTTGTCGCCAGCGGCCCGCAAGGGGAACGCTACCAGGAAATGGCCGATCGCATCCATGACGCGCTCGCCTTCATGGAAGCCTGCGGCGTCACCTCGGCCAACACGCCGGAGATGGGGCGGACCGATTTCTACACCTCGCATGAGGCGCTGCTGCTGCCCTATGAGCAGAGCATGACCCGCGTCGACAGCACCTCGGGCGACTACTACGACACCTCCGCGCATATGCTGTGGATCGGGGATCGCACGCGTGATCCGGATGAGGCGCATGTCGAATTCCTGCGCGGCGTCGCCAACCCGATCGGCGTCAAGGCCGGTCCGAGCCAGACGCCGGACGGGCTGCTGCGCCTGATCGATGCCCTCAACCCGAAGAACGAGGCCGGCCGTCTCACCGTGATCTGCCGCTTCGGCGCCGATCAGGTGGAGAAGCATCTGCCGGCCCTGATCCGTAAAGTCGAGCGCGAAGGGCGCACCGTCGTCTGGTCGTGCGATCCGATGCATGGCAACACCATCAAATCCTCGACCGGCTACAAGACCCGGCCGGTGGACAAGATCCTGACCGAAGTGCGGCAGTTCTTCGATGTGCATCAGAGCGAGGGCACCTATGCGGGCGGCGTTCATTTCGAGATGACCGGGCAGAATGTCACCGAATGCATCGGCGGCGCCTTTGAAGTGACGGAGGAGCGGCTCAGCGATCGGTATCACACGGCCTGCGATCCGCGCCTTAACGCTAACCAGGCGCTGGAACTCGCGTTCCTGATCTCCGAAATGATCAAACAGGAAAGGAGCAACGGGGCCGCTGTCGCTGCTGCCTCGTAACGCCCGACGCCCATGAACAGCCAGAAGCCAGTTGACACGCGGGCGGCGGTGGATAAAGCCATCGCCGACCACACGGATCAGTATTTTAACAAAACGAAAAGCGTGATCGGGCAGTTTGGCAACCGGACCGTCACTTACGCGATCTTCATGCGAAGGCCGGTCCTTTTCTGTCCGCGCCTGATGTTCGACTGGATGTATGAGATTGCGGCGCTCCGCGATCAGAAATTCATCATCGAGCCCTGCTTTGAGGAAGGCGACTGGGTCGGCGCTGGCGAGCCGCTTGTCTATATCACCGGCAGCTTCTTTGATCTCGTCGATCTGGAAACGCTCTATTTGCAGAAGCTCGGGCCCGCCTGCGTTGCCGCCTATAACGCCTATACCATGTGCAGCCATATGCCGGAGACGGCCTTCCTTGCCATGGATGCGCGCCACTGCGCCGGCAGCGAAATGGCGGTGATGATGGCTTATGCCGCCTCGGTCGGCAGCCGCGCCGCGCAAAGCGAGCTTGGCGTCGTCGGCTTTATCGGCAACGCCAATACCGCGACTGCTGGCTATTTCGGCAAGGAGGAGGGGCTCGGCACCATGCCGCATGCGCTGATCGGCTATGCCGGCGATACGGTGCGCGCGGCAGAGATGTTTCACGAGCGCTTTCCCGACGAGCCGCTGACCGTGCTCGTCGACTATTTCGGGCGCGAGATCAGCGATGCGCTTGCCGTCTGCCGACGTTTCCCGGAAATGGCGGCGGCGGGGCGGCTCTCGGTCCGGCTTGACACCCATGGCGGGCGCTTTATCGAGGGGCTGGATCCCGCAACCTCCTATGCGGTGCTCGAGCGGCATATGCCGCGCGGCATCCGCCAGTATCGCTCGGAGCAGGAGCTGCGGTGGCTGGTTGGCACTGGCGTTTCGGCGGCCGCCATCTATCTGATGCGCGAAAAGCTTGACGAAGCCGGCTTTCCCAATGTGAAGATCGTTGCCTCCTCCGGATTCTCGCCCGAGAAATGTCGCATCATGGGCAATATGAAAGCGCCGATCGATGTGGTGGGGACGGGAAGTTTCCTTCCGGAAATCTGGCCTGAAACCTACGCAACCGCCGACATTATCTCCTATGACGGCAAGCCGACCGTGAAGATGGGACGCGAATTCCTGTTCCGCAAAGACAAGGGCGGCGCGTAAAAAATCCAAATCATCGGTTTCAAAGCACGGCCATCCCCGCTAATACTAGGAGGTGACGGAGACGATCGCCTTTTTTCGCGGGAGAGTCCATGTATGTGGCGATGAAAAACTCCTGGGCTTTGTTGCTCGGGCTCGCCTTCCTGATGCTGGGTAACGGCCTGCAGGGGTCCCTGATGGGTATCCGCGCCTCGCTTGAGGGCTTCCCGACAGGGGTCATCGGCCTTGTCATGTCCGCCTATTACATGGGCTTTCTGGCGGGCTCGGTGGTGACGCCGAAAATCCTCCGCCGCGTCGGCCATGTCCGGGTCTTTGCCGCGCTCGCCTCGCTCGCCTCCTCGGCGGCGCTGCTTTACGCCGTCTTTGTCGATCCGGTGGTCTGGAGCCTGATGCGGCTGCTCACCGGCTTCTGCTTCGCCGGGCTTTATATCGTCTGTGAAAGCTGGCTGAATGATGCGGCAACGAACGAGACGCGCGGTCAGCTTCTCTCGATCTATATGATCATCATGATGGGCGGAATGGCAGTCGGGCAGCTGTTCCTCAATATGGCCGACCCGGCGGGCTATGATCTCTTTATCTTGATCTCGGTGCTGATTTCGCTTGGCCTTATTCCGATGGCGCTGACGGCGAGCCCGGCGCCCAATTTCACCGCCAGCACCCGCCTCAAGCTGAAGCAGCTTTACAGGATTTCCCCGCTCGGCATGATAGGGATATTCGCGCAAGGGATCTCGGGCGGCGCCTTTTACGGCATGGCGGCCGTCTATGGCGACCGGATCGGCCTCACGGTGGCGCAGATTTCCGGCTTCATCAGTATCATGATCCTTGGCGGCGTGCTGCTGCAATGGCCGATCGGGCGGCTTTCGGACCATTTCGACCGCCGCTGGGTGCTGAGCATCTCGGCGATGTCGGGCGGCGTCGCGGCGCTGCTTGCGCTCTATGCCGGGGAGACGGGGAATTTCACGTTATTCCTCGTTGCGGCGGCGCTGTTCGGCGGCTTCTCGGTGCCGATCTATTCGCTCTGTATCGCCCATACCAACGACCATCTGGAACCCTCCAAAATGGTGGCGGCATCGAGCGGGCTTATTCTGGTGAACGGTACCGGCGCGATTTTCGGCCCGATTGTCGTTGGCCCGATGATGTCGATCGCGGGGAGCGCCTTCTTCTTCGCCTGGCTTGCCTTCGGCCATCTTGGCATCGGCCTCTTCGCGCTCTATCGGATGCGCGTCAAGCCGAGCCAGCCGATGGATACCCACAGCCCGTTCGTGGCCGTGCCGGTCCGCAACGCGAGCATCGTCGTCGCCCTGCATCCGGAAACCGAGGAGTGGGACGAGGGCGATGACGCCCGCGCCGCTTCCGATGCGGATGGCGCCGCGCCCCTTGAGGAGGGCGATGAAATCCCCGAAATTCTCGATGACGGCCCGGCGCTTGGCGAAAACAGTTCCTAGCGGCCGGAAAAATCATTCATTTTTCCAATAAATGCAGCCGCGGATGCTTGCTGCGCGGCTAAAGGCGGGGTAGATATTCGGCATGACCGATCATTTGAAAATCGCACTGGCGCAGGCCAATCCGACGCTTGGGGATATCTCCGGCAATGTTTCGCTTGCCCGCAGTTTTCGCATCGAGGCGGAAGCCCTCGGCGCGGATATCGTCATTTTCCCCGAGCTGTTCCTGACCGGCTATCCGCCCGAGGATCTGGTGATGAAGGGGGCGTTCCAGCGCGCGGTGGCGGCCGCGATGACGGAACTTGCCGAGATGACCCTCGACGGCGGGCCGGCGATGCTGATGACGGCACCGCTTGTCGACGGGGGCAAAGTCTACAACGCCGCCTGCCTTCTCGAAGGCGGGAAGGTGAGCGCGGTGCGCTATAAATCGAAGCTCGCCAATTACGGCGTTTTCGATGAAATCCGCGTCTTTGAGGCCGGGCCGCTGCCGGGGCCGATCCCCTTCAAGGGCGTCCGCCTCGGCGTCATGATCTGCGAGGATATGTGGCTTCCCGATGCGGCCGAATGCCTTGCCGAGACGGGGGCGGAGATGCTGATCGTGCCGAACGGCAGCCCGTATGATTATATCAAGTCCGATATCCGTCTCAATCACGCGGTGCAGCGGGTCACCGAGACGGGGCTGCCGCTTGTCTATCTCAATCAGATCGGCGGGCAGGATGAGCTGGTCTTTGACGGCTCCTCTTTCGTTCTCAATGCCGACCGCTCGCTGAAAGTGCAGATGGCGGGCTGGAAAGAGAGCCTTGTCGTCACCGACTGGCGGCGGCAGGCGGATGGCGGCTGGGCCTGTGAGACGGAGGAGCTGGTGGATCCCGGCAGCGCGCTCGAGCGGATCTATCACGCGATGGTGCTGGGCCTTAAGGACTATGTGGAGAAGAACCGCTTTCCGGGCGTCGTCCTCGGCCTCTCGGGCGGGCTTGATAGTGCGCTGAGCGCCGCTGTCGCCGTCGATGCCCTCGGCGCGGACCGTGTTCACTGCGTCATGATGCCCTCGAAATACACCTCGCGCGAAAGCCTCGATGATGCGGCGGCCTGCGCAAAAATGCTCGGCGTCCGACTCGACAGCATTCCGATCAACCCGGGCGTCGAGGCGTTCGATGTGATGCTCGCCGACATCTTCCGCGGCCAGAATGTCGATACGACCGAGGAGAATATCCAGTCGCGCCTTCGCGGTATCACCTTGATGGCGATCTCCAACAAATTCGGCTCGATGGTGCTGACGACGGGCAACAAATCGGAAATGTCGGTCGGCTATGCGACGCTGTATGGCGATATGTGCGGCGGCTATTCGGTGCTGAAGGATGTCTACAAGACAACCTGCTTTGCGCTTTCCGAATGGCGCAATGCGCATCACTCGCCGCTCTTTCGCGGGCCTGCCGGGCCGGTGATGCCGCAGCGGGTGATCACCAAGCCGCCCTCGGCCGAGCTTCGCGACAACCAGAAGGATGAGGACAGCCTGCCGCCCTACGAGATTCTTGATGCGATCCTGCACGGGCTCGTGGAGGAGGAGAAATCGGTCGGCGAGCTGATCGACGCGGGCTTTGACGTGGCGACGGTCAGCCGGGTGCAGAACCTTCTCTACACGTCGGAATACAAGCGGCGGCAGTCGCCGCCCGGCGTCAAAATCTCGATCCGCAACTTCGGCCGCGACCGCCGCTATCCCATCACCAACGGTTTCAGGGACAAGCGATGACAGGCCGGTTTCGCTTTGCGCCGAGCCCGACCGGATATCTCCATGTCGGCAACGCCCGCCTTGCCCTGATCAACTGGCTGATGGCCAGAAAATCCGGGGGCGAGATGATCCTCCGTCTCGATGATACGGACAGTGATCGCTCAACGCCCGAATTTGCCGATGCGATCGAGGCGGATCTTCTGTGGCTCGGGCTGGACTGGTCCGAGCTTCGCCGCCAGTCGGAGCGGAGCGATGCCTATGTGCGCGCCTTTGAGGCGCTGAAGGCGGCCGGGCGGATCTATCCCTGCTATGAGACGGCGGAGGAGCTGGAATACCGGCGCAAGCGCCAGCTCGCCCGCAAGCAGCCGCCGATCTATGACCGCGCCGCCCTCGCGCTCTCGGAGGAGGAGCGATCGACGCTGGAGGCGGAGGGGCGCAAGCCGCACTGGCGCTTCCTGCTGGATCAGGGCGTGATCCGTTGGCGCGATCTTGTGCGCGGGGAGGTGGAGGTTGATGCGGCGAGCATGTCCGATCCGGTGCTGATCCGCTCCGACGGGCGGCCGCTCTATCATCTTCCCTCGGTGGTCGATGATATCGATTTTGGCATCACCCATATCATTCGCGGCGAGGACCATGTGAGCAACACGGCGCTGCATATCCAGATTTTTGCCGCTCTCAAGGCGCCGGCGCCCACCTTCGGGCATATCCCGCTGCTGACCGGGCCTGACGGCGGGCCGCTTTCTAAGCGCGAGGGGAGCGCGAGCCTGCGGGAGATGCGCGAGAGCGGCATCGAGCCGATGGCGCTTGCCTGCCTGCTGGCCCGGCTCGGCACCTCGGAGAATGTCGAGCTTCGCGCCTCGCTCCATGAGATTGCCGAGCATTTTGATATCAGCCAGTTCAGCCGCGCCGCCGCGCGCTTCGATCCGGCCGAGCTTGCGCATCTGAACGCCCGCCTGCTGCACCGGATGGAATGGGCGGATGTGCGGGAGAGGCTGGATCTCGACGGCGCGACGGAGGCCTTCTGGCTCGCTGTGCGCGGTAATCTCGCAACGCTTGATGAGGCGCGGGGCTGGTGGCAGGTGGTGACGGGGCCGATCACCCCGGTCACTGAGCCGGAAAGCGAGAGCCTCCGCGCCGCCGCGGCGCGGCTTCTCCCCCAAGGCGCGCTTGACCCGTCAAGCTGGAAAGCCTGGACCGATGCCATTAAAGCGGAGACCGGCGCGAAGGGCAAGGCGCTCTTCCTGCCGCTCCGCCTTGCGCTCACCGGCCGCGATCACGGGCCGGAGATGAACAATCTGTTGCCCCTGATCGGACGCGCCCATATACTCGCGCGCCTGAATGGCCGCACCGCGTAAGCCTTCGAGGATTATTGTGACGCTCTATCTCTACAACACCGCCAAACGGCAGAAAGAAGAGTTTGTTCCGCTTGAGCCGGGAAAAGCGGGCATGTATGTCTGCGGCCCGACCGTTTATGACTTCGCGCATATCGGCAATGCGCGGCCCGTGGTCGTCTTTGACGTGCTCTACCGGCTGCTCCGTCATCTCGGTTTTGACGTGACATATGTGCGCAATATCACCGATGTCGATGACAAGATCATCACCGCCGCGCGCGAAAATGGCGAGAGCATCGAGGCGCTCACCCTTCGCACGGCGAAGGCCTTTCAGGATGATATGGCGGCGCTCAACGCGCTGTCGCCGACGTTTGAGCCGCGCGCAACGGAACATATCGGCGGGATGATCGAGATGATCGCGGCGCTGATCGAAAAGGGCCATGCCTATGAGGCGTCCGGCCATGTGCTGTTCGATGTGACCAGCATGGCCGATTACGGCGCGCTATCGGGGCGCAACCGCGACGAGATGATTGCCGGCGCGCGCGTTGAGGTTGCGCCGTATAAGAAGGATCCGGCGGATTTCATTCTCTGGAAGCCCTCGGATGCGGATGTTCCGGGATGGGACAGCCCATGGGGGCGCGGCCGCCCGGGCTGGCATATCGAATGCTCGGTTATGAGCAAGGCGAAACTCGGGGTTACCTTCGATATCCACGGTGGCGGGCGCGACCTCATATTTCCGCATCATGAAAACGAAGTCGCGCAAAGCCGGTGCGCCCATGACGGCGCGCCGTTCGCGCGCTACTGGGTGCATAACGGCTTCCTGATGGTGGAAGGCAAGAAGATGTCGAAGTCGCTTGGCAACTTCTACACGGTGCGTGAGCTTCTCGCCGAAGCGCCGGGCGAAGCCCTCCGGATGAACATGCTGTCAACGCACTACCGCCAGCCGCTCGACTGGACGGCGAGCGGGCTGAAAGCGGCGAAGGCGAGCCTCGATCGGCTCTATACGGCGCTGCAGAAGCTGGCGGAGGTGGAGGCGGGGCCGGCCGTGCCATCGCCTGAGGTTCTCGCCGCCCTGCTCGATGATCTCAATACGCCGCAGGCGCTTGCCGCGCTCAATGCGCTGGCGGGCGAGGCGAACAAGGCGACAGATGCGGCGGAGAAAGCGCGCCTTAAAGGCGAGCTTCTCGGCTCCGGCGCGCTGCTTGGCCTGCTCGCAATGAGCGCCGATGACTGGTTCCGGGGCGGGAGTGATGCGAACGCCGGGGGCTGCCTCAGCAATGCGGAGATCGAAGCCGAGATCGAAGCCCGGCTTGCGGCGCGTAAAGCAAAGGATTTCGCAAGGGCGGACGCCATCCGGGACGCGCTTGCGGCAAAAGGGATCATTCTTGAGGACGGTCCCGGTGGAACGACATGGAAGAGAGCATAATGGCACGCGAGAGACTTTATCTGTTTGACACGACGCTGCGCGACGGGGCGCAGACGCAGGGCGTAGACTTCAGTGTTGAGGATAAGGCGACGATTGCGCGCGCGCTCGATGCGCTGGGTATTGACTATATTGAGGGCGGCTGGCCGGGAGCGAACCCGGGCGATACGGCGTTTTTCGCCGATCCGCCGAAGCTGAAGCGGGCGACGCTGACGGCCTTTGGCATGACCAAGCGGCCGGGGCGGAGCGTCGCCAATGATCCGGGCCTGCAGGAAATTCTGGGGGCGAAAACGCCGGCTGTCTGCATCGTCGGCAAAAGCTCGGAATTTCAGGTCAATGTCGCCCTCGGCATCAGCCTTGAGGAGAACCGCGAGCTGATCTCGGAGAGCATCGCTGAAATTGTCCGCCAGGGCCGCGAGGCAATGTATGATGCGGAGCATTTCTTCGACGGCTATAAGGCCAACCCCGACTATACGCTCTCCTGCCTGAAAGCGGCGGCTGATGCGGGCGCCCGCTGGGTCGTCCTCTGCGATACCAATGGCGGCACGCTGCCCGATGAGGTGGAGCGCATCGTTGGCGAGGTCGTAAAGCATATTCCGGGCGCGAAGCTCGGCATTCACTGCCATAATGATACCGAAAACGCGGTCGCCAATACGCTGATGGCGGTGAAGGCGGGCGTGCGGCAGGTGCAGGGCACGCTGAACGGCCTTGGCGAGCGCTGCGGCAACGCCAATATCATCTCGCTGATCCCCTCGCTCGTCCTCAAAGAGCCGTTCCGCTCATTGGTCGATACCGGGATCACGGAGGAAAATCTGAAGCATCTGACGCCGGTCTCGCGCCTGCTCGATGAGATCCTGAACCGCGCCCCGAACCGCCACCAGCCATACGTCGGCGCTGCGGCCTTCACCCATAAGGGGGGCTTGCATGTTTCGGCGGTCGAAAAGGATCCGCGCACCTATGAGCATATTGCGCCGGAGATCGTCGGCAACCAGCGTCACCTGCCGGTCTCCAACCAGGCCGGGCGCTCCAACATCATCGCCCAGCTTCGCGACTTCGGCCTTGAGATCGATCCCAAAGACCCGAAGGTTGACCGCCTGCTCGAAGAGGTGAAGGAGCGCGAATTCGACGGCTTCTCCTACGATACGGCGCTGGCGAGCTTCGAGCTGAT
The DNA here is from genome assembly GCF_036844445.1 of Sneathiella sp. Taxonomy (GTDB): domain Bacteria; phylum Pseudomonadota; class Alphaproteobacteria; order Sneathiellales; family Sneathiellaceae; genus Sneathiella. The sequence continues at coordinate 36,126 of NZ_DAIUFV010000004.1, forward strand.
GGCGCGCCGTCGCCTCGGCCAGCTTCCGAAATATTTCGATGTCGAGAGTTTCCGCGTTCAGGTGGAGCGGCGCTATAACGCGAAAGGCCAGCTTCTCACGGTCTCCGATGCGGTCGTCAAGCTGCTGATCGACGGCGAGCGGATCATGTCGGTCGGCGAGGGGAACGGCCCGGTCAACGCCCTTGACGGTGCGCTCCGCAAGGATCTCGGCCGCTATTCGCAATATATTGACGGCCTCCGCCTTGCCGATTTCAAGGTGCGCATCCTGACGTCGGGCACCGAGGCGGTGACGCGCGTTCTGATCGAAAGCATCGATGAGGAGAATAACCGCTGGTTCACCGTCGGTGTTTCGCCAAACATCGTTGATGCGTCATTCGCCGCGCTGCTCGACAGCATTACCTACAAGCTCCTTCGGTCCGGCGCGCCGGCAGGCGGGAAACCAGCCCGCTCATGAGCGACGGGCAGGGAAATCCGCAGCCCGTCATCATTCTTGTCGAGCCGCAGATGGGAGAGAATATCGGGGCGGCGGCGCGCGCCATGCTGAATTTCGGCCTCAAAGACCTGCGCCTTGTCGCGCCGCGGGACGGCTGGCCGAACGGGCGGGCGATTGCGATGGCCTCGCACGCCGATGAGGTTCTGGAAAATGCCCGTCTCTATCCGACAACCGAAGCCGCCATCGCCGATCTCAACTATGTCTATGCGACAACGGCGCGCCGGCGTGATGTGATCAAGGAGATCGCAACGCCCCGCGCCGCGGCGACGGCGCTGCATGCACGCGAAGCCGAAGGTTTGCGCTGCGGCATTCTGTTCGGCAAGGAAAGCGTCGGCCTCTCCAAAGCCGATGTGGCGCTTGCCGATGCCATCATCTCGGTGCCGCTCAACCCGAAATTCACCTCGATCAACCTCGCGCAGGCCGTACTGCTGGTGGCCTATGAATATTTCCAGGAAACGAGCGCCGCGCCGCCCGTGCGCCTCCATCGCGAGCAGCGCCCCGCCAACAAGGAAGAGCTGACGCATCTCTTCAACCGTATCGAGGCGGAGCTGGAGCTGCGCGGTTATTTCGAGCCGATCCAGCACCGGCGCAAGACATTGCTGCGAAACATGCGTAATATGTTCCAGCGGCTCGGCCTTCTGGAATCGGATGTGCGGGCCTTTCAGGGGATGATCAAGGGGCTCGCCCTGCCGCGACGGGAGACAGGCGATGACAGGAAAGGCGACGGAGACGGGAAGCCGGCCCGCGAGCAGCGGCGCAATCGCTCATAATTTTGCCGATCTCGGCACCCTCCGCCTGCATTATGCCGAGACGGGCGTAAGCGAGGCGCCGCTCGTTCTCCTGCTGCACGGCTTTCCTGAATTCTGGTACTGCTGGAAAGCCATCCTGCCGAAACTGGGCAGGGCGTTTCACGCCGTCGCGCCCGACATGCGCGGCTACAATCTTTCGGACAAACCCACGGATCTCAAGGCCTATCACATCCGCGCGCTTGTTCAGGATGTGCTGGATCTTGCCGATCATTTCAAGGCGGAGAAATTCTACCTCGTCGCCCATGACTGGGGCGCGGCCATCGCCTATGCCGTCGCCATTGCGAAGCCGGAGCGGATCAAGGGCCTCGTCGTCCTGAACGGCGCGCATCCCTATATCTTCGCCGAGCTTCTCAATCGCAATCCGGCGCAGATCGAAAGCAGCCGCTATATCGCGGAGTTTCAGGAGGCCGGCATCGAGGGGAGGCTGCTCGAGAATGGCTGCGAATGGCTGATGAACTGGACGTTTCGTGATCTTCACGCCCGCGGGCTGATGCGCGATGAGGATCTTGACGCCTATCGCGCCGCGTGGGAAAGGCCCGGCGCGATGACGGCGATGCTGAATTACTACCGCGCGACGCCGCTGCGTCCGGCAACGCGTGAGACGTTTGGAAAGGGCACGGGCCTTGATCCGGCGGCGTTCAGGGTCGATGTCCCGACGCTCGTCCTCTGGGGTGAGGCGGACAGGGCGCTCATCACCGAGAATCTTGACGGCCTTGAAAAATTTATCCCCGATCTTCAGATCATCCGCTTGCCGGATGTCGGCCATTGGGTGACCCATGAAGCGCCGGAGCGGGCCTTTCGCGAGATATCGGACTTTCTCACCCGGCAGATGCGCAAAAATGCGCATGCTAAGGCTTGACAAGCGGCGGGTAGTTTCTATGATGCGCGCCTTGTGCAGGACTCGTCGGACTGCCTTTTTCCTGAAATTTGAGCTGGATAAAGTACATGAGCAAACGCATTCAAGCGAAATATAAAATTGACCGTCGCATGGGCGAGAACCTTTGGGGTCGCCCGAAAAGCCCGGTAAACCGCCGTGATTACGGGCCCGGCCAGCATGGCCAGAGCCGCCGCGGCAAACTCTCCGACTATGGCATTCACCTGCGCGCCAAGCAGAAGCTGAAGGGCTATTACGGCAATATCACGGAAAAATCCTTCCGCCGCGTCTATGAAGCCGCCGAGCGTCTGAAAGGCGATACCTCCGAAAACCTCATTGGCCTGCTGGAGCGCCGTCTCGATGCCGTTGTCTACCGCATGAAATTCGTGCCGACCGTCTTCGCCTCACGCCAGTTCGTCAACCACGGCCATGTGCTGGTCAATGGCAAGCGCGTCAATATCGCCTCCTACATGGTCAAGCCGGGCGATGAAATTGAAGTTCGCCAGAAATCCAAGCAGCTCGCCATCGTGCTGCAGGCTGTCGACAGCCCCGAGCGGGACGTTCCGGATTATATCGAGGTGGACCACAAGACCATGAAGGGCACGTTCAAGGCCATTCCGAAGCTCGCCGATGTTCCGTATCCGGTGATGATGGAGCCGAACCTGATCGTCGAATATTACTCTCGCTAAGACTTGCGAGCCGAACAGAAAGCCGGAGCCAGCCTCCGGCTTTTTTATTGCCTGATTTTCGGCTTGCGCGCGGCGAGGCGCTTCTCGCGGTTGATCGACCGGCGGACCCGATGATAATCGATCAGTCCGATCAGGAGCGCGAGCAGGGAGAGCGGCAGCAGGCACCAGCCGATGAAATGCAGATATGTCTCGGCGGAGAATTTAAGGAGCGCGACGGCGCCCGCCGTGAGCGCGATGGCGGTCTTGATATAGGCGAGCAGCGTGCGCCTGTTGGCGAGCTCGGTCCGGTGGACGGAGAGGATAAAGGGATCCACCTCGCATTCCTCTTCCGCCAGTGCGCGCGCATCTTTTTTCATTCGCAAAGCGTAGCAGCAAACGCGGTCCGCGCCAAGAAAGCGATCAGGCCTCTTCTGTATGCGGATAAATCATTGCCGCACGCGGCTCGTCCGGATTTTCAATGAGCACGCGGTTGCCGTGGATCTTCACTTGGCGCGCGGCGACGAGCTTGAGGGCGAGGGGATAGATGAGATGCTCCTGCTCCAGAATGCGGGCCGCGAGCGCATCGGCGGTATCTTCCTGCAGGATCGGCACGACGGCCTGCGCGATGATCGGCCCGTCATCCATCTCCGGGCGGACATAATGCACGGTGCAGCCGGTGAAGCGCGCGCCGCTTTCGATTGCCCGCTCATGCACGTGCAGCCCCTTGAAGGCCGGTAGCAGCGAGGGATGGATGTTGAGGATGCGGTCGCGCCAGTGATTGACGAAATCCGCGGTCAGCAGCCGCATGAAGCCGGCAAGGCAGATCAGTTCGATCCCGGCGGATTCCAGATAGCGGGTGATTTCGGCTTCGAAATCCGCCCGTGTCTCGAAATCGCGGTGGTCGATGACATGCGTCGCAATCCCGTTTTCGGCGGCGAATTTCAGCCCCGCGGCCTCCGGATTGTTGGAGAGGACGCTGACGATTTCCGCCGGGAAGTCGGCATCATGGCTTGCCCGCACCAGCGACTGCATGTTGGAGCCGCGGGACGAGATAAAAACCGCTACTTTCAGCTTTGCCACAGCTCATCCAACCCTGAAATGACAACCTGCGGCGCCTCTGCCGCGCGCGCGGCGAGGGCGCCGACGGTGTAGACCGTCTCACCCGCCGCTTCGAACGCGGCCCGTGCGGCCTCCGCCCGTTCGGCGGGGACGACGACGACCATGCCAAGACCGCAGTTGAAGGTGGTGGCTAGCTCGCGCGGCGCGATATTCCCAAGCTCGGCAAGCCATTTGAAGAGCGGCGGCAGCGGCCAGGCGGACGCCTCAAGATGCGCGGCGAGATGTTTCGGCAGCACGCGCGGGATATTTTCAAAGAGCCCGCCACCGGTGATGTGGGAAAGCGCCCGGACGTGGCCGGCGCGAATCGCTGCAAGGCAGCTTTTCACATAAATCCGCGTCGGCGTGATCAGCGCATCGCCAAGCGTGATCCCCGGATTGAACGGGGCAGGGGCGGCATAGTCGAGATTGAAATCGGCCACCAGCCGGCGCACCAGCGAATAGCCATTCGAATGGATCCCCGACGAGGCAAGGCCGAGCAGCACATCGCCGGCTTTCAAATTCTCCGGCTTGAGAAGCTCGTCGCGCTCCACCGCGCCGACCGTGAAGCCCGCGAGATCATAGTCGCCCTTCGCATACATCCCCGGCATTTCCGCCGTCTCGCCGCCGATCAGCGCGCAGCCCGCCTCGCGGCAGCCCGCGGCGATGCCCTTGATGATATCGCGCGCCGCCGCGACATCGAGGCCGCCGGTCGCGAAATAATCGAGGAAGAGGAGCGGCTCCGCCCCCTGCACGACAAGATCATTGACGCACATCGCGACAAGGTCGATGCCGACGGTATCGTGGCGGTTCATGTCGATGGCGACCTTCAGCTTGGTGCCGACGCCATCGGTCGAGGAGACGAGCAGCGGATCCTTGAACCCCGCGGCGCGCAGGTCGAAAAGGGCGCCAAAGCCGCCGAGATCCGCATCGGCGCCCGGCCGGCGGGTCGATGCGGCAAGCGGCTTGATGGCCTCGACAAGTGAGTTTCCTGCCACAATGTCGACGCCTGCGTCCTTATAGCTGTAACTTTTTTTGGAGCTATCGGTGTTCATCAGTTATGCTGCATCCGGTTTAGCGATTATGTTCGGGTCAACATACTTTTTTTCCGGTGGTTTGCAATGACGGAAACACAGACAAAATCATTCTTTTCCTGCGCCCTCGGGCTCGCAGTGCTGCTTTTCTGCCTCGCTGCCGTGCCGGGAGAGGGGCGGGCGGAGGCGGATTTTTACGTGATCCGCAACATTTCCGTTGATGAAACCGCCGACTCCGCCACGACCGCGCGCACCGTCGCCGTCGCCAACGGGCAGAAGCGCGCCTTTGCGGCGCTGCTCCGCCGCCTCGTGCCGGCGGGGGAGCACAACCGGCTGCCGCAGCTTGATGATGCGTCCATCACCGCGCTCGTCGCCTCCTTTCAGGTCGCCAATGAACGGAGTTCGGCAACGCGCTATCTCGCCGACCTGACGTTCGAGTTCAAGCGCGACGATGTTCGCTCGCTGCTGCGTGCCCGGCAATTGCCCTTCTCCGAAGCCATCGCTCGCCCGATTCTCGTCCTTCCCGTCTATATTGAGGGTGAGAAAGCCAATCTCTGGAATATGCCGAACCCGTGGCGCGAGATCTGGACCGAGGTCGTGGATTACGGGCTGCGGCCGAAAGCGCCTGATGCGCTCCGCGATGACTGGGCGCAGCCGTTCGTGCAGCCCGTCCTTATGCCGGCGGGGGATCTGGCCGATATTCGCCTCCTCGATGCCGAAATGGCGCTGAATATGGATCCGGTCGCCATCACCACCTTGCAGCACAACTATGAGGTGGCTGCCGTGCATGTCATCAGCGCGCGGCCGCGCCAAAGCGCCGACGGCGCGCCGCTTCTCGATGTGACGTGGAAGAAAAGCGGCAGCAGCACAGATTCCGCGCCGCAGGTCTTTCGCGGCAGCGTGGATCACGCCGCGCTGATGCAAAGCGCCGTCTTCGAGCTGCTGCGTCAGATGCAGGAGGACTGGAAACAGCGCAACGTCCTCGATTTCAGCACCGAAACGGTGCTCGCGGTGACAAGCCGGGTGCGGAGCCTCGATGAATGGCTGCGGCTGCAGCGCCAGGTCGAAAGCCTCTCGAACGTCAGCGCCGTGCGCCTTCGCGATCTCTCGGTCGGCGAAGCCTTCTGGAATATCACCTATATCGGCAGCATCGAACAGCTGACGGCCGCGCTCGAGCGGCGCGATATCGAGCTTGTCGATCATCAGGGATACTGGACAATTGACTTCAGGTAGGTCATTTAATCTGTTGAAACAGCGCGCGAATTTTTTGTCTGGACGCACATTTGAACATTCCTAACAGCCTCACGCTTCTGCGTATGCTTCTGGTGCCTGCCATCATCTGGCTGATTTTGTCGAACCAGATGTATCCGGCCTTCATCGTGTTCCTGCTGGCAGGGGTGACGGATGCGCTCGACGGCTTTATAGCCAAGCAGTTCGATATGGTAACCCCGCTTGGCACCTATCTCGATCCGCTCGCCGACAAGATCCTGCTGGTCTCGATCTATGTGACGCTCGGCATTCAGGCGGATCTGCCGAGCTGGCTGGTTATTCTGGTGGTAAGCCGCGATTTTCTGATCGTTGGTGGAATTCTTCTCACATTTCTATTGTCCCTGAACGTCACAATCCTGCCATCAAAGCTCAGCAAGCTGAATACCTTCTGCCAGATTCTGCTCGCGGCCTGTGTTCTTGCCGATGCGGGGCTGGAGATTGGCGTCGGATCGATAGTCGCAGGGCTGGTCTATGTCGTTGCACTCACGACCATCCTTTCGGGGATCGCCTATACTTTACAATGGTTCCGCCAGAACGGCACGCAGACGGGGACGAAATGACGCTGAAACAACAGATAAAATTCTGGCTGATCGCCCTGCTTGTCTTTGTCCTTTTCCTGCTGCTGCTGAGCAATATCCTGCTGCCGTTCGTGCTCGGCATGGCGATCGCCTATTTCCTCGACCCCGTTGCTGACCGGCTGGAGGAGGCGGGGCTGAGCCGTACCGCAGCGACGGGCATCATTGTCGGGCTCTTCGTCGTGCTCTGCGCGCTGACGCTGACGCTGCTGGTGCCGATGATCATCGAACAGGTGCTCGGCCTTCTTGACCGGCTGCCGGTCTATTATCAGAGCCTGCATGATTTCCTGCTGCCGCTGATCGGCCGGTTCGTCGATATTCCTGTCTTTCAGCAAAGCGAGGAGATCCGCAAGGGGTTCGGCCAGTATATCGGCGAGGCGGTGAAAAGTCTTGGCTCGGTCTCGAAAGACATCATCAGCGGCGGCGTTGCCGTCGTGAATATGATGGCGCTGTTCGTGATTACGCCGGTGGTGGCCTTCTACCTGCTGCGCGACTGGGATCACATCGTCGAGCGGGTCGACGGCTGGCTGCCGAGAAATCACAAGGAGCGGATCCGCAGCCTCGCGCGCGAGATCGACGAGGTGCTGTCGGGCTTTGTGCGCGGGCAGTCGCTGGTCTGCCTGATCCTTGCCACCTATTACGGGTTTGCGCTGATGCTGACGGGGCTCGAGTTCGGCCTCATTATCGGTATCATCACCGGGCTCATCTCCTTCATTCCCTTCATTGGCGCGATCTTCGGCTTTATCGCCTCCGTCGGGGTGGCGCTCGTGCAATTCTGGCCCGATCCCGTCATGATCGGGATTGTCATCGCGATTTTCGTCGTCGGGCAGATCGTTGAAGGCTATATTCTGATCCCGAGCATGGTCGGCGGCAAAATCGGGCTGCATCCGGTCTGGGTGATGTTCGCGCTGCTGGCCGGCGGCACGCTTTTTGGGTTTGTCGGCGTCCTGATCGCCGTGCCCATGGCGGCCGTCGTCGGGGTGCTGAGCCGCTTTGCCGTCGATCAGTATCTGCAAAGCCCGATTTACAGCGGTGCGCCGCCCGAGGAGCCCGAGGAGCCGATCGAGAAATAGATGCCGCCGTTTCAGATCCCGCTTGATTTTCCCGCGCGCGTCGCGCGTGGACGTGATGATTTTCTGGTCACCCAAAGCAACAGCGACGCCGTTGCGTGGATCGACCGCTGGCCGGACTGGCCGGCGCGGAGCCTCGTGCTGGTTGGTCCGGCGCGCAGCGGCAAGAGCCATCTTGCCGAAGTCTGGCGCACGGCAAGCGGCGCGGCGCGCGTTCCACTCGCCGCTCTTGCCGGCGCTGGAATCGAGGCGCTGACGGCGCGCGCCGGGACATCGCTACTTATTGAGGATGTAGATAAAGAGATTTCCTTATCTGCAAATGAAAACACGCTTTTTCATCTCTATAACCTTGTGCAGGAGCGGGGCGGCAGCCTGCTGCTGACGGCGCGGAGCGCACCGGCGGCGTGGGATGTGGACCTTGCTGATCTTCGCTCCCGTCTTGGCACGATCGCGGTTGCGCATATTCGCGAGCCGGACGATGCGCTCTTCCAGGCGCTCGTCGTCAAGTTTTTTTCCGATCGCCAGCTTGCGGTCGCGCCCGAGGTTGTCCAGTATATCGTGCGGCGGCTGGAGCGATCTTTCGCTGCGGCGGAACGGTTCGTGCGGCGCCTTGACCAGAGCGCCCTCGCCGAGAAGCGGAACATCACGGTCGCCTTCATTCGCGACCTGTTGAAAGAGGAGGGGGAATAACATGGATCTCGGAATTTCCGGCAAATGGGCGATTGTCTGCGCCTCCAGCAAGGGGCTGGGGCGCGGCTCGGCCGAGGCGCTCGCGGCCGAGGGCGTCAATCTCGTCATCACCGCCCGCACCGCTGCGACGCTTGAGCAGACGGCGGATGAGATCCGCGCCCGTCACGGGGTCGAGGTGATCGCCATCGCCGGCGATATCACCACCGAGGCGGGGCGGCGCGAGGTGCTGAAGGCCTGCCCGAAACCCGATATCCTCGTCAATAACGCGGGCGGCCCGCCGCCCGGCGATTTTCGCGACTGGAGCCTTGATGACTGGCAGGCGGCGCTGAACGCCAACATGCTGACCCCGATCGAGATGATCAAGGCGACCGTTGACGGGATGCAGGAGCGGGGCTTCGGCCGTATCGTCAATATCACCTCGGCCGCCGTCAAGGCGCCGATCGATATCCTTGGCCTTTCGAACGGCGCGCGGGCCGGGCTCACCGGTTTTGTCGCCGGTCTCGCCCGCAAGACGGTGGCCCACAACGTCACCATCAACAACCTGCTGCCGGGCCCGTTTGACACCGACCGGCTGACCAGCAATTTCACCGCCGTCGCAAGGGCGCGCGGCAAGACGGTGGAGGAGGTCAAGGCCGCCCGGATGCGGGAGAACCCGGCCGGCAGATTCGGCACCATCGAGGAGTTTGGTGCGGCCTGCGCCTTTCTCTGCGGCGACAAGGCGGGCTTCATTACCGGCCAGAACATCCTGCTGGACGGCGGGTCCTATCCGGGTACATTATAGAAGCGGCATATTCAGCGGAGGAGGGAGACATGCGTTTTGCGGGCATTCTGGCGGCGATGAGCGCCGCGTTTCTGGCCTTCGCCGCGCCGGCGATTGCGGCGGATGCGACCGGGGTCTGGGCGACCAAGGAAGGCAAAAGCCATGTGAAGATCGGTCCTTGCGGCGACAGGCTCTGCGGCGAGATCATCTGGCTCAAAGAACCGACCGGCGAGGATGGCAAGCCGAAGACGGATCGCAACAATATCGATGAGAGTCTGCGGAGCCGCCCAATCGTCGGGCTGCAGATGCTGGCCGGCTTCGAGCCGGACGGCGAGAATGAGTGGGACGACGGCACCATCTACAATCCCGAGGACGGCAAGACCTATTCCTCGAAGATGGAACTGGTGGACGCCAATACGCTTCAAGTGAAGGGCTGCGTTCTGATGTTCTGCCAGACGCAGAGCTGGACACGGGTGGAGTGATTTTTTTACCAATTCAGGCTATACTGCGGGGCGGGGAATTCTTCAATCTGTCATAAATCTGCGGTATTTATTCCCTAGCCTATGTCAAAGCATTTTATATCCGGAAGGGGATCAGGGTTTGACATGTCAGTAAAGCCGGAAGTGGTGGAAGAGGAAAAGATCAACCTGCTGAAAAGCCCGAAACGCTTCAATAACCGGGAGCAGTCGTGGCTGGCTTTTAACTGGCGTGTGCTTGAAGAATCGGCGAACCGGGCGCACCCGCTGCTCGAAAGGGTCCGCTTCCTTTCCATCTCGGCCGCCAACCTCGATGAATTTTTCATGGTGCGTGTCGCCGGCCTCTGGGGCCAGATCAAGGCCAATATCAAGACCCTGAGCGATGACGGGCTGACGCCGGCGCAGCAGCTTGCCGAGGTTGACCGCAAGGCGACAAAGCTGATCAACGAGCAGAATGAGCAGTGGAGCATCCTCGTGCGGGAGCTGCGCGAGAACGGCATCGCCGTCCTCTCGCCGAACGAACTCACGCGTCATGAGAAGAACTGGCTCGAAGATCACTTCATGCAGGAGATCTATCCGGTCCTGACGCCGATGGCGCTCGACCCGGCGCATCCCTTTCCCTTTATCCAGAACCTCGGCTTCGGGATGTTCCTCGAGTTCGCCCGAAAAGAGCCCGAGCGTAACCTGAAAGCCCTGCTTTTGCTGCCGCAGACGCTCGATCGCTTTATCCGGCTGCCGGGCGCGAAAATCCGCTTTATCAGCCTTGAGAACACGGTGCGCCTCTTTCTCGGCCATCTGTTCCCGGGCTATGAGGTGGCCAGCAAGGGCATGTTCCGCGTCGTCCGCGACAGCGATATCGAGCTTGAGGAAGAGGCGGAGGACCTCGTCCGGCTCTTTGAGACGGCGCTGAAACGCCGCCGCCGCGGCAGCGTCATCCATCTGAAAGTCGACAGCGACATGCCGGAGGAATTCGTCGAATATCTGAGCCGCGAGCTCGAACTCGATAGCCGCGCGGTGATCGTCGTCGATGGCATTCTCGGCCTGTCCGATACCGAGGCGCTGATCACGGCGGAGCGACCGGATCTCTGCTTCCCGCCCTATACGCCGCGCTATCCAGAGCGGGTGCGCGATGCGGCAGGGGATATTTTCGCCGCCATCGCCACGAAGGATTTCATCGTTCATCACCCTTACGAGAGCTTTGACGTTGTCGTGCAGTTCCTGCAGCAGGCAGCGGCCGATCCCAACGTCATTGCCATCAAGCACACGCTCTATCGCACCTCGACCAACTCGCCGGTCGTCCGCGCGCTGATCGAGGCGGCGGAGGCGGGGAAATCCGTGACGGCGCTGATCGAGCTGAAGGCGCGTTTCGATGAAGAGGCGAACATCAAATGGGCCCGCGATCTGGAGCGCGCCGGGGCGCAGGTCATCTACGGCTTTATCGATCTGAAGACCCACGCCAAGGTCTCCGTCGTCGTCCGGCGCGAGGGCAAGGGGCTCAAATCCTACATGCATTTCGGCACCGGCAACTATCATCCGGTGAACGCGCGGATCTATTCCGATCTCTCGCTTTTTACCACCGATCCCGATCTTGGCACCGATGTCTCGCTGATGTTCAACTACATCACCGGCTACGCCAAGCCGAAGGGGCTTAAAAAGCTGATGCTGTCGCCCTACAGCCTGCGCAAATCGCTGATCGAGATGATCGAGAAGGAAATCGCCTTTGCGCGGGACGGCAAGCCCGCCTCGATCTGGGCGAAGATGAATGCGCTTGTCGATCCGATCATCATCGATGCGCTCTACCGGGCGAGCAATGCGGGCGTCGATATCCGCCTCGTCATCCGCGGCATCTGCTGCCTGCGTCCGGGCGTGAAGGGGTTGTCGGAAAATATCCAGGTGACCAGCATCGTCGGGAGGTTTCTCGAGCATTCGCGCATTGTCTGCTTCGGCAACGGTCATCGCATGCCGTCGGACAATGCGAAGGTGTTTATCTCCTCGGCCGACTGGATGCAGCGCAGCTTCGATCGGCGCATCGAGACGCTTGTCCCGGTCACCAACGAGACCATCCACCGCCAGGTGCTCGACCAGATCATGGTGGTCTGCCTGAAAGACAATCTGCAGAGCTGGCGGCTCCTGCCGAGCGGTGACTATGAGCGGATCGCAGTGTCGGGCGAACCCTTCTCGGCGCACAATTATTTCATGACCAACCCGTCTTTATCTGGACGCGGTAAGGCTTTGCTTGTAAAGGAACCAGTACCCAAGCTTGTTCCGCCAAGCTGACATACAGCGACAGACTACTGTAGGTGCCAGAGAAAATATGGAAGATCGGGATAGAGAACTGGACCCCACCGTCAAGGTGTCGGACCGGTCAACTGCGGTCATAGATATCGGATCGAACTCGGTCCGGCTGGTGGTGTATGACGGTCCCCAGCGGGCGCCGCTTCCCAAGTTCAACGAAAAAGTCCTCTGCGGTCTCGGTCAGGAACTCGGCACCACCGGGCGGCTCGGCGAGAAGGCCATGGCGGAGGCTATCCAGGCGCTCCGCCGCTATGCTGCTCTCGTTCACTATATGGGGATCGAGCGGGTCATGGTCGCGGCAACTGCCGCCGTGCGTGAAGCGGAGAACGGCTCGGAATTCGTCTCCGAGGTCGAGCAGCAGTGCGATCTCAATGTCCAGGTCTTGAGCGGCCGTCAGGAAGCGCGCTACTCCGGTCTCGGCGTTCTCTCCGGCATTCCCCATGCGCACGGCCTTGTTGGCGATCTCGGCGGCGGCAGTCTCGAACTGGTCGAGGTCTCCGATTTCCGCATCCATGAGACGGCGACGCTGCCGCTTGGCGCGCTGCGCCTGTCGCACATGGGCATGACGGAAGCCAAGCTGCGCAAGATGGTGCGCAAAAAAATCGAGAAAATCGCGTGGCTGGAACAGGTCGACGCCCGGAATTTCTATGCGGTCGGGGGCGCCTGGCGCGTCCTCGCCCGCTATCACATCCTGAAAACCAACCACCCGCTCACCATTATCCACAACTACCGCCTCTCCGCCGACCAGATCAGCGAACTGATCGATGAAATCCTCGCGATGTCGCTTGAGGACCTCTACAACGCCAACGGCATCCCCAAATCCCGCGCCGATACCATGCACACAGCCGCTATCATCCTGCAGGAGCTGATGAGCGCTGTCGGACCGAAGCACGTGGTTTTCTCCGGTAACGGGCTGCGCGAGGGCATGCAGTTCTCGGAGCTTAAAAAATCGGTGCGCAAGCGTGATCCGCTGCTTGACGCCTGCCGCGACATGGCGGCGAGCGAAGGGCGCTTCGCTGAGCATGGGGAAGAGATTTTTCACTGGGTAAAGGATATCCTCGGCGTTGCCGATCGCAAGAGCAAGCGGCTGATCCTTGCCGCCGCGACCCTTTCCGATATCGCCTGGTGGGCCAACTCCGACTACCGCGCCGCGCAGGCCTTCCGCCGCATCTTCCGCGCGCCGTTCAGCGGCGTCGGCCACCGCGCCAGGGCGATCATCGCCCTGTCGGTCTATGCGCGCTATAAGGGTGACCTGAACGGCCCGTCAACGCGGGATTCGCTTCGCCTGCTGACCGCTGACGAGATCAACAATGCGCTGATCACCGGACTTGCGATGCGGCTCTCCCACACCCTGACGGGGGGCACCACCGGTATCCTCTCGCAGACGCGGATCGAGGTAAATTCGACGACGGTCACCTTGAAAGTGCCGTCCTCGCTCGCCGCGCTCGTCGGTCATCACGTCCGCAACCAGCTTGATGCGCTCGCCGCGAGCCTCAATTGCGACGCCAAAATCGAGATTATACCAGGGAAATTATCCTGATCTGACCGTCCTTGCAGGAGAGCGCGATTTCGCCGTTTTTCAGGCGCAGTGCATCCTCGCCGAAAATGCGCCGCCGCCAGCCCTCGAGGGCCGGCACGTCCGCGTTATCATCTGCGGCGATCAGTTCAAGCTCGGCGAGGCTGCAAACAAGCTTCTGCGCCACCTCATTTTCCTCGCAGCGGAGTTTGAGAAGAACGCGGAGCAGTTCCATCAGCGGACCGATGCCGCGCGGCGGCGGCGTCCTTTTCGGCAGCTGCGGCGCCTGATCCGGCGGCAGGTTGACGCCTGCCTCGATGGCTTCCAGCAGTCCCTTGCCCATCTTGCCTTCGGCGAATTTTGTGCCGATGCCCCGCACATGCGAAAGCTGTTCGGGGGATTTCGGCGGGTTTGAGGCGATTTCAAGCAGCGCCTCGTCGCGTAGGATGCGGTTGCGCGGAATGTCCTGACGGTGCGCCTGTCGCTCCCGCCAGGCGGCGACGCTTTGCAGGACCGCGAGGAATTTCGGATGGGTGTTGCGCGCTTTGATGCGCGTCCAGGCCTGTTCCGGCGGCATATAATAGGTCTCGGGAGAGCGCAGGATATCCATCTCGGCGGCGACCCACTCGGCGCGGCCGCTCTCCTCAAGTTTCTTTGAGAGATAGCGGTAGATATCGCGAAGATGCGTCACATCGGCTTCGGCATAAACGAGCTGGCGCTCGGAGAGCGGCCGGCGCGACCAGTCCGTGAAGCGCGAGGATTTATCAACGCCCTTGCCGGTCACCTTGGCGACCAGCGTATCGTAACCGACCGATTCCCCGAAGCCGCAGACCATCGCCGCTACTTGCGTGTCGAAAATCGGGCTTGGCACTTCGCCGGTCAGGTGATGGAAAATCTCGAGATCCTGCCGCCCGGCATGAAAGACCTTCAGGACCTTTTCATTCTGCATCAGGCGGAAGAGGGGGGCGAGATCGATCCCTTTGGCCATCGGATCAATGATCGCCGATTCCTCCTCGGTCGCCATCTGCACAAGGCAGAGGATCGGCCAGAAGGTGCTTTCGCGCATGAATTCCGTATCAATGGTAAAATAGGGATGCTTCTCGAAACGGGAGACCAGCTCTTCAAGAGCGGCCGTGGTTGTAATTATCTGCATAAAAAATTTTTGCCCTTTCAGGCAACACATGAATTGGACACCTGAACGGGAGAGGTGCCGGGAAAGTCAACTCCGGCCACAATAGCGCATAATTCTCCGTAAAGGAAGGTTGGCGACGGGCGAAAAACCATGTAAGACAGGCGCGTCATCCATATTGATCCCGCAGGATCCCGAGAATTCAAGAGAGTATCATGCATAGCTACCGCTCCCATACTTGCGCCGAGCTGCGCGAGAGTGATGTTGGCAAGACCGTCCGCCTGTCGGGCTGGGTTCATCGCAAGCGCGATCATGGCAACCTGCTGTTTGTCGATCTGCGCGACCACTACGGGATTACGCAGTGCGTGATCGAGCAGGATGTGCCGAATTTCGCGGCCGTTGAGCGGGTCCGCTCGGAAAGCGTCGTCACCATTACCGGCAAGGTCGTGGCGAGAGCCGCGGAAGCGGTCAATCCGAACCTCCCCACGGGGCAGGTTGAGGTTTATATCTCTGACTTCACTGTGCAGTCGGCGGCCGAGGAATTGCCGATGCCCGTCTTTGGCGATCAGGAGTATCCCGAAGATATCCGCCTTCGCCACCGCTATCTCGATCTTCGCCGTGAGCGGCTGCATCAGAATATCGTGCTCCGCTCCAACGTTATCGCGGCGCTTCGCGATGCCATGCGCGGGCAGGGCTTTATGGAATTCCAGACGCCGATCCTGACCGCATCATCGCCCGAAGGCGCGCGCGATTTCCTCGTGCCGAGCCGGCTGCATCCCGGCAAATTCTACGCCCTGCCGCAGGCGCCGCAGCAATTCAAGCAGCTCATCATGATGTCGGGCTTCGATCGCTATTTCCAGATTGCGCCCTGTTTTCGCGATGAGGATGCGCGCGCCGATCGCAGCCCCGGCGAATTCTACCAGCTCGATATCGAGATGGCGTTTGTGACGCAGGAAGATGTGTTCAACGCCGTTGAACCCGTGCTGACCAACGTGTTCCAGCAGTTCGCGGGCGAGCGTAAAGTCGTCACCCCGTTCGAGCGCATTCCCTTTGACGAGGCGATGCTGAAATACGGCAGCGACAAGCCGGACCTTCGCAACCCGATCCTGCTCAGCGACGCAACGGAACCCTTCGATGGCTCCGGTTTCGGCCTTTTTGCGAAATCGATCGCTTCGGGCTCGGTCGTGCGCGCCATTCCGGCCCCCGGCGCCGCCGATCGGCCGCGCAGCTTCTTTGACAAGATGAATGACTGGGCCCGCAAAGAAGGCGCGGGCGGTCTTGGCTATATCATCTTCAAGGATGGTGAAGCGCGCGGGCCGATTGCCAAAAATCTCGATGACGCGCGGCTTGCGAAAATTCGCGAGATCACCGGCGTGGGTGAGGGGGATGCGGTCTTCTTTGCCTGCGACAAGGCGAACCGCGCCGCCGAGCTTGCCGGCAAGGCGCGCATCCGCATCGGGAGTGAGCTCGATATCTGCGAGAAGGACGTCTTCCGCTTCTGCTGGGTCGTCGATTTCCCGATGTTCGAATATGACGAGGTGGAGAAGAAAATCGACTTCAGCCACAACCCCTTCTCGATGCCGCAGGGCGGTCTCGAAGCGCTCGAGACGATGGATCCGCTTGCGATCAAGGGCTATCAGTATGATATCGTCTGTAACGGCATCGAACTCTCCTCGGGTGCGATCCGGAACCATCGCCCGGATATCATGATCAAGGCGTTCGAGATTGCGGGCTATGATGCGAGCGTCGTGGAAGAGCGTTTCGGCGGGATGCTGAACGCGTTTCGCTACGGCGCCCCGCCGCATGGCGGTATCGCGCCGGGTGTAGACCGCATCGTCATGCTGCTCGCGGACGAGCCGAATATCCGCGAGGTGATCCTGTTCCCGATGAACCAGCAGGCGCAGGATCTGATGATGCAGGCGCCGGCCGAAGTGCCGCTCAAGAACCTGCGCGAATTGCATATCCGCACCGTGCCGCCGCAGCCGAAATCAGGCGGATAACGAATATCGCCAAAACCTGATCTAAAACCCGCCGCATCCCGGCGGGTTTTTTTATGCGCGGGGGAACATATTTCCGAATTTTTAACAAATGGATGCGTAGAGTTACGGCTACATTAACCAAAAGGTTGCACGGTGACGGCAGAAAACAGACTGGATAGCCTGCGCACGGAAAAAGAGCGCTTTGTTGCCTTTTCTTTTGCGGCGGCGGATTTGCTTCTCGAACTCGACAGGGAAGGTGTCGTCGTCTTCGCCTCCGGTGCTGCCAAGGGTCTGACCGGCCTTGAGATTTCCGAGCTTGAAAATCTGCCCTTTATTGAGCTGGTCGCCGAGCAGGACCGGCGCATCGTCGCGGGCATTCTGGAGAATATGCAGGTTGGCGACCGCATCGCGCCCGTCGTCATCCGTATGGAGAATACGCATATCTCGGCGATCGTCGGCGCCTGCAAGCTGCCGCGCACGCACGAGCATATCTTTCTTGCCATTAACATTTCGAGCATGGCGGCGATCCGGACAACGTCGGAGTATCGCGATGCCGACACGGGGCTTCTCAGCCGCACGGATTTCCTCAAACTTGCCGATCAGCAGATGACGCTTGCCGCCAATGCGGGCCAGCGCACGGAACTCACGCTGTTGCGCCTCAATGGTCTCTCCGATCTGCAGGAGCGGCTCGGCGAGGAAGGCATGGGCAATTTCTTCGACCGGATCGGCATCCTGCTGCGCCGCTATTCGCTCGGCGGCGACAGCGCCGGACGGCTTGATTCCGACAAATACGGCATGGTCCACAGCCCGGCGATCGATGCGCGCATCCTGGAGGATAAAATCACCTCGCTCGCCGATGAGGACGGCAAGGGCGGCCTCTCCATCTGGCACAGCACCGTCGATCTGATGAAGGGGCAGCTTTCGGCGAACCACGCGACGCAGGCGTTGATGTATGTCATCAATCATTTCGTGGAAAGCGACACGGAGGAATTCACGATCAAATCGCTGGCCGAGGGGATGAACAACCGGCTCGAGAAGACCATGAACCGGATGCTGGCCCTGAAGTCGATGTTCCAGAACTATAAGTTCAATCTCGCCTACCAGCCCATAGTTCAGCTTTCGGACCGGGAAATTCATCACTATGAAGTGCTGTCGCGCTTCAAGGACGGGGAGAGCCCCTATGACACGGTGACGTTCGCCGAGGAGACGGGGATCGTTCAGGATCTCGATCTCGGCGTCGCCCAGAAGGTGAAGCAGAAGCTGCTCGAATATCAGAAGCGCGGCGATGAGCTGCCGCGGCTCGCCGTCAATCTCTCCGGCTATTCGCTCGAATCGGACAGTTTCATCGACAGCCTGCTCGCGCTCTTTGCCGACAATGACGAGATCCGCGAACATATCAGCCTCGAGGTCACCGAGACGAGCCGCATCAAGGATCTTGAGCGGGCGGAGAATGTCATCCAGTCGATCCGCTCGGCCGGGATCGAGATCGCGCTCGATGACATGGGCTCGGGCTCGGCGTCCTTCCAGTATATTCGCGCAATTACCGTCGATTACATCAAGATTGACGGCACCTACATCAAGGAAGTGCTGACGAACAAGCGCGACGCCGCGATCCTGAAGGCGCTCTCGCGTCTCTGCCAGGAGCTCAACATCGGCACCATTGCGGAGATGGTCGAGACGAAAGAACAGCTCCATGTGCTGAATGTGCTCGGCGTCAATTACGGGCAGGGCTGGTATTTCGGCAAGCCCCAGAGCGATATCCAGACGAAGCGCAAAAATCGCTCGATCACGCAGAATCTGAAGCGCAAAGGCTTCGCCACGACCTGGGCGTAACGCCCCCAAAGAAAAGGGCCTGCTCGAAGAACAGGCCCTTCATGGGAGCAATGACAAGGCAAGCAATCAGCCTCTATACTCAAACAAATGCACTCAGGTACGCTACAGGCTACGCAACTCTTTTACTCTACTGGTTACGCGACGAAATCTTCATCCGCCGGATGGCAACGACTGTACGCAACTGCCCGGGTACGCTTTACGAACATCCGCTGGTGGCGCCGCAGGTGTCACATTTCATGCAGGTCCCGTTCCGCACGAGCGTGAAATTCCCGCATTCGCCGCAGCTATCTCCTTCATAGCCTTTCATGCGCGCTTCCATGACGCGGCTGAGACGGTCTGATCCCTCGCCGGACGCCGTGGTCGCGGTCACACTGACGCTCGCCGCGGCGACGCTGCCGCCGACGCTGACACCGGCGGCCGCCGCGCTCATCTGCGGCTGGCCCGCCGCCGCACCGACCGCGAGGTTCATGGTCGAGAGGCCGCCCTGCAGCACCTCGAAATTATTGGCGCGCAGATAGCCGGTCGAGGCGAGGTTGATGACGTTGTTGAGCGCCGCGGGGCGGGGCGCCAGTTCGTCGTCGGTGATCTTCGCCTGCGCGACGCCGCCGCCGAGGGTGTCCATGCGCAGGTCATCGATCGCGACATGGGCAAGGTCATTGCGGCCGAGGTAGGAAATCGCGAGCTCGCGGAACAGATAGTCGAGGATCGAGGTCGACATCTTGATGGCGTCATTGCCCTCGACGATGCCGGACGGCTCAAAGCGCGTGAAGGTGTAGGCCTCGACAAACTCCTCAAGTGGCACGCCATACTGCAGGCCGATCGAGATGGCGATGGCGAAGTTGTTCATCAGGCTGCGGAAGGCGGCGCCTTCTTTGTGCATGTCGATAAACACCTCGCCGAGGCTGCCGTCGTCATATTCGCCGGTGCGCAAGTATACCTTGTGGCCGCCGACGGTGGCCTTCTGGGTATAGCCCTTGCGCCGTGTCGGCAGCTTTTTGCGCTCCGAGACGATGCGCTCGACGATGCGCTCGGCAATGACGTTGCTGGCCGCGGCGGGCGAGGTTCTGACTTCTTCTTCGATCTCTTCGAAATCCTCGTCATCAAAGGCGAGGGCGGAGAGCGGCTGGCTCAGCTTCGAGCCGTCGCGATAGAGCGCGTTGGCCTTCAGCCCAAGTTTCCAGGAGAGGAGGTAGGCGTTCTTGCAATCCTCCACGGTTGCCGCGTTCGCCATGTTGATGGTCTTGGAAATGGCGCCCGAGATGAAGGGTTGCGCCGCCGCCATCATGCGGATGTGGCTCTCGACCGAGAGGAGCCGCTTGCCGATCCGCCCGCACGGGTTGGCGCAATCGAACACCGGCAGATGCTCATCGCGAAGATGCGGCGCGCCCTCCAGCGTCATCGCGCCGCAGCAGTAGGTGTTGGCGGCTTCGATCTCATCGCGCGTGAAGCCGAGCGCGGCCAGCATATCGAAGCTGTAGTCATTCAGCTGATCGTCGCGGAAGCCGAGGACATCGCGGCAGAATTCTTCGCCGAGCGCGAATTTGTTGAAGACAAACTTGATATCGAAGCAGCTCGCAAGTCCCGCCTCGATCTTTTCCAGAACATCGTCCGTGAAGCCCTTGGCGCGGAGCGCTTCGTGATTGACGCCGGGCGCGCCGTCGAGCGTTGCATGGCCGACCGCGTAGTCGATGATGCTTTTCGCTTCAAGCCGGGTATAGCCGAGCTGCTGCAGCGCTTCGGGCACCGTGCGGTTGATGATCTTGAAATAGCCGCCGCCCGCCAGCTTCTTGAATTTGACGAGGGCGAAATCCGGCTCGATCCCGGTGGTGTCGCAATCCATGACGAGGCCGATCGTGCCGGTCGGGGCGATGACAGAGACTTGCGCGTTGCGATAGCCGTGCTCCTTGCCCAGCTCGAGCGCCGCATCCCAGGCGCGCTTCGCCGCATCGGCAAGCTCCGCCTCCGGGCAGTTGATGACATCGAGCGGGACGGGAAGCACGTTGAGCTCCTCATAGCCGTCGCTGAGGCCATAGGCGGCGGTGCGATGGTTGCGGATGACGCGGAGCATATGCTTCGCGTTCTTCTTGTAGCCGGGGAAGGCGCCAAGCTCGGCCGCCATCTCCGCGCTCGTGCGGTAGGCGACGCCGGTCATGACCGCGGTGATGGCGGCGCAAAGGGCGCGCCCTTCATCGGAGTCGTAAGGCAGGCCGCGCGCCATCAGAAGGCCGCCGATATTGGCGTAGCCGAGGCCGAGGGTGCGGAACTTGTAGGAGAGCTTCGCAATTTCTTCGGACGGGAACTGCGCCATCAGGACGGAAATTTCCAGCGTGACCGTCCAGATCCTTACGGCGTGCTCGAACGCGGCGACATCGAAGCTCTTGTCGGCGCGGCGGAAGGTCATCAGGTTGAGTGAGGCAAGGTTGCAGGCCGTATCGTCGAGGAACATATATTCCGAGCAGGGGTTCGACGCATTGATGCGGCCATCCTCGGGGCAGGTGTGCCAGTCGTTGATGGTGGTGTCATACTGCAGGCCCGGATCTGCCGACTGCCAGGCGGCCTCGCCGATCTGTTCCCACAGATCGCGCGCCTTGACGGTTTTGGCGACTTTGCCGTCGGTGCGGCGGATGAGGTCCCAGTTGCCGTCCTTCAGCACCGCTTCGATAAATTCATCGGTGACGCGGACGGAGTTGTTGGAGTTCTGGCCCGAGACCGTGAGGTAGGCGTCCGAATCCCAGTCCGTGTCATAGGTCGGGAATTCGATCTCGGTATAGCCCTGACGGGCGAATTCGATCACCCGCTGGATGTAATTTTCCGGCACCATGGCTTTGCGTGCGCCGATGATGGCCTTGCGAAGCGCCGGGTTTTCGGCCGGGATGAACGCCTCATCGCCCTTGATCTCGTGGCAGGCGCGCATGACGTTGCCAAGATGCAGGTTGCAGAGCTTCGAGCCCGCGACGAGGGAGGCGACCTTCTGCTCCTCGACGGCCTTCCAGCTGATATACTCCTCGATATCCGGATGATCGATATCAAGCGTCACCATCTTCGCCGCGCGCCGCGTCGTGCCGCCGGATTTGATGGCGCCGGCGGCCCGGTCGCCGATTTTAAGGAAGCTCATCAGCCCCGATGACCTGCCGCCGCCCGAGAGGCTCTCGCCTTCGCCGCGAAGGTTCGAGAAGTTGGTGCCGGTGCCCGAACCATATTTGAAAAGCCGCGCCTCGCGCACCCAGAGATCCATGATCCCGCCCTCGTTGACGAGATCGTCATCGACGGACTGGATGAAGCAGGCGTGCGGCTGCGGATGCTCGTAGGAGTTTTCAGATTTCTTCAGCTTGCCGGTCTTGAAGTCGACATAGGAATGGCCCTGCGCCGGTCCCTCGATGCCATAGGCCCAGTGCAGGCCGGTGTTGAACCACTGCGGCGAATTGGGCGCGCCCATCTGGCAGGCCAGCATGTAGCGCATTTCATCGAAATAGGCGCGGGCATCCTCTTCGGTATCGAAATAGCCGCCTTTCCAGCCCCAGTAGGTCCAGGTCCCGGCGAGGCGGTCAAAAACTTCGGTCGAGGAGGTCTCGCCGACATAGCGCTCGGCCTCGGGCAGCTCCTCAAGCGCCTCAAGATCCGCCGTCTGGCGCCACAGCCATTCGGGGATATCGGCTTCGGCCACCGGTTTCAGGCGGGCTGGGACGCCGGCTTTGCGGAAATATTTCTGGGCGATGATGTCGCAGGCGACCTGCGACCAATCGGCGGGAACGTCGATGCCCTCCAGCCGGAAGACGATCGAGCCGTCGGGATTGCGGATTTCACTCGTGGTCTGACGGAATTTGATGCGCGCATAGGGGGATGAATCTTGTGTGGTGAACCGTCTCTCGATACGCATGGCAGACCTTCCATTTACTCTTGTGATATTGCTTTTCCCTGGGCGGAGGACGACGACTGCACCGCCGGAAACGTCAGGAAAACTGCCGTTTTCCTCGCCCCATCACCTACAACATATGGTAGGTAGTCCCCCTTGTCAGCGTAGGATCATGGTGCTGCATTTCGTCACTGTCAACCATGAAAACACACCAGATGTGGTGGCTAAAATTTTACGGATAGCGAGATGTGGGGGAAATCCAAGGCCCTCCCCGTCGAGGGTGAGGATTTTATGGTTAACATATTTTTGTGTCCGGTTGCCAAAACATCACACGGCAGGGTCTGTTCGGGGCGAAACGACAGAATCAGGCGCGGCGGGCGCAATACGGCGCGCAGGGCTGCATCGCCGGCGGCGCGGCCGGCTGAGCGGGCCGCCCCAGAAACTTACACTGGACGAATGCGGCCTTGAGTGCCATATTCCGTTGCAATATAAAGACGCCCGGGCGGCTCTGCCCGATGACAAGAGAAGAGTGACATGGCGACGATTGGTACAAGATTATTTACATGGCTGCGCGGCGAGCTGGTCGGCGAAGATCAGTTCGGCAATCGCTATTACCGTGAGAAAGGCAAGCCGACCGGTCCCGTCGGCCGCGAGCGGCGCTGGGTGATCTATAAAGGCAAGCCCGAGGCGTCGAAAGTACCGCCCGCCTGGCATATCTGGCTGCATTACACGACCGACCTGCTGCCGGGCGAGCAGGAGATGCCGCAGGCGCCGTGGATCGAGGAACATGTGCCGAACCTGACGGGAACCGATCTTGCCTACCGCCCGGAGGGATCGATCCTGAAAACCGGCAAGCGGCAGCGGGGCACCGGCGATTACGAGCCGTGGCGCCCCTGATCCGGCAACGGACCCTGGCGCAAGGGATGGTCTGGAGCGATGGAGAAGTGAATGAGCAGTAATATCGTTGAAACCGTGATCGGCGCCGTGGTTCTCGCCTTTGCGGCGATCTTCCTGGTATTCGCCTATCGCACGGCCGATGTCGGCACGAGCGGCGGCGGGGTCAATCTGACGGCGTCCTTCGACAGTGTCGACGGGCTGACGATCGGCAGTGATGTGCGCATGAGCGGCATCAAGGTCGGCACCGTCACCGCGCAGTCGCTGGATCCGAAGAGCTATCGCGCGATACTCCGGATCAGCCTCAATGAGGATATCGAACTTCCCGACGACAGCTCCGCGAAGATCACCTCGAGCGGCTTGCTCGGCAGCAACTACCTGCTGCTGACCCCGGGTGGATCGGACGACATGCTGAAGGACGGCGATTCCATCAGCTATACGCAAGGGGCGGTGAATATCCAGGATCTCATCGCGCAGGCGATTTTCTCAAGCAGTAGCGGCGGCGCCAGCAAGAGTGGCAGCGCGCCGGACGCCGGAAAGTAACAGTCAACAGGCGTTTTTATTTTGGTAACTGTCCAGGCGAAGTATATCCGATATCCGCTTTTCCGCCGTTCGGCGCTGCTGCTGCCGGCGGCGCTCGTGCTGCTGCTCGGCGGGAGCAATCCGGCCGCGGCCGAGCCGATTGTCGGCGATACCGTCATCCTCCGGGCGCTTGACAAGGTGACGGCGCGCACGAGCGATCTTGCGGTTCCCATCGGCGAGAGCGTGACCTTCGGATCAATCACCATCACCCCGAGAAAATGCGTCAAACGGCCGCCGGAGGAGACGCCGGAAGTTACCGCATTCCTTGAGATTACGGAGGTGGAGGAGACCGGGACGCCGGCGCCGGCGGTGCCGCCTTCGGAAGAGACCCGCGTTGAAAGCTTGCCGCCGCTGGAAGACAGAAGCGCCGCGCCGTCAGCGGGCGCGGCGGATGAGAAAGCCGCCGAAGCGGGCGGAGAGGCGGCCGCGGGCGATGATGGGCTGATCCATCTCTTTACCGGCTGGATGTTCGCCTCCAGCCCTGCCATCAACGCGCTTGAGCATCCGGTTTATGACGTCTGGGTGATCGACTGCAGGATCTCCGCGCCTGAAAGATCCGAGGGCAGCCGGTAGAAATCGCCGCGTTTCCCGCGCGCCGCGTCAAGCCTTTCCAGATATTCCCGGCGATCGATTTCAATGGCGCCGAGGCTCGCGAGATGCGGCGTGAGGAACTGCGCATCGAGCAGCGTATAGCCGCCGTGGATCAGGCGCGCCACCAGATGAACGAGGGCGACCTTGCTCGCGTCGGTGGCCTTTGAAAACATGCTTTCGCCGCAAAAGACGCTGTCGAAAGACACCCCGTAAAGCCCGCCCACCAGCTCACCCTCCCGCCAGCATTCGATGCTGTGGGCAAAGCCCGCCTCATGCAGCTCGGTAAAGAGATCGAGGATAGTGCGGTTGATCCAGGTTGCGCGGCGGCCGGGACGCGAGGCGGCGCATTCGCGCATGACGCGGCGAAAGGCGCGATCAATCGTTACCTCGAAGGGCATGCGGCGGACGGTTTTCGCAAGGCTTCGCGGCACATGAAAGGCATCGAGCGGGAAAATGCCCCGCCGTTCCGGCTCCACCCAGTAGACGTTGGGATCGTCGGCGCTGTCGGCCATCGGAAAGATCCCGACATGATAGGCGGCAAGCAGGGTCTCGATCGAGATTACCGACATGAGAGGCGCGGCGCGTCAGCGCGCCGCAATAAATTTTTCCAGCCAGTGAATATCATAGCGACCGGCGCGAAAATCCTCGTTGTGGACGATTTCCTGATGCAGCGGCAGCGTCGTCTTGATACCGCTGACGACGAACTCCTGCAGCGCCCGGTCGAGCCGCATCAGACATTCCTCCCGGCTCGGCGCATGAATGATCAGCTTGGCGATCAGGCTGTCGTAATAGGGCGGAATGTTGTAGCCGGTGTAAAGTCCGCTATCGACGCGCACGCCAAGCCCGCCGGGGACGTGAAATTCGGTAATCGGCCCGGGGCTCGCCGCGAAGGTGTGCGGATCCTCCGCTGTCACGCGGCATTCGATGGCATGGCCGTCGAAGCGAATATCCTCCTGGCGCAGCGTGAGCGGCTTGCCGGCCGCGACATTGATTTGCGCCTGGACAAGATCGATGCCGGTGATCATCTCGGTCACGGGATGCTCGACCTGCAGGCGGGTGTTCATCTCGATGAAATAAAATTCGCCATTTTCATACAGAAATTCGATGGTGCCGACGCCTTCATAGCGCATGTCGCGGATCGCATCCGCCACCGTCTTGCCGATCTTCGCGCGCTCCTCCGCGGTAATGACGGGGGAGGGGCTTTCCTCGACCGCCTTCTGGTGGCGCCGCTGCAATGAGCAGTCCCGTTCCCCAAGATGCACGACATTGCCCTGACCGTCGGCGAGGATCTGGATTTCGATATGCCGCGGGCCGCTCAGGTATTTCTCCATATAGACGGCATCATCGCCGAAGGCGAGCTTGGCTTCGGAGCGCGCGGAGAAGAAGGCTTCCGAGAGCGCCTCGCGGGTTGCCGCAACCTTCATGCCGCGCCCGCCGCCGCCGGCCGAGGCCTTGATGATGATCGGATAGCCGATGCGCTCGGCCTCGCGGATCGCCTCATCGAGATCGTGGACTTCGCCCTCCGATCCCGGCACGCAGGGCACGCCGAGTTTGCGCATGGTTTCCTTGGCCGTGATCTTGTCGCCCATCATGCGGATATGCTCGGCCGAGGGGCCGATGAATTTGATGCCATGCGCAGTGACGATATCGACGAATTTGGCGTTTTCCGAAAGGAAGCCATATCCCGGATGGATGGCGTCCGCGTTCGTCACCTCGGCCGCCGCGATGATCGACGGGATATTGAGGTAGCTCTGCGCGGAGCTCGGCGGGCCGATGCAGACGCTCTCGTCTGCGAGGCGGACATGCATGGCGTCGGTATCGGCGGAGGAATGCACGGCCACCGTCTTGATTCCCATCTCACGACAGGCGCGATGGATACGGAGCGCGATTTCGCCGCGATTGGCAATCAGGATTTTTTCAAACATCGAACCTGCTACTTTACTCAATGATGGCGAGCGGCTGCCCGAATTCCACCGGCTCCTCATTCTCGACGAGGACTTTGACGACTTTACCCGCTTTCGGCGCGCCGATCGGGTTCATGGTTTTCATGGCCTCGACGATCAGCAGCGTCTGGCCCTGGCTGACCATATCGCCCGGTCGCACGAACGGCGCGGCGCCGGGCTCGGGCGCAAGATAGATGGTGCCGACCATCGGCGATTTGACGGCGCCCGGATGATCATCGGCGGAGGGCGTCGGCGCGACCGCAGCGGGCGCTGCCGCCGCCGGCGCGGCGTGGGCGCCGACCATGACCGGCGCCGCAGAGGTGCCGCGCGACAGGCGGAGGCGGGAATCGTCGCTTTCGATCTCGATCTCGCCGAGGCCGGTTTCATTCATGATCTCGGCCAGTTCCCGGATCACCTCTTTATCGATATTCAGGTTTTTCATAATGTCCAAGTCTCGGTTACTCTAATCAAAGGTCGCAACAAGCGCATCGAGGGCGAGCACATAGCCCTTTGCGCCAAATCCGCAGATGACGCCGATGGCGACGGGCGAAATATAGCTGTGATGACGGAAAGGTTCACGCGAAAAGATGTTGGAGAGGTGAACCTCGACGGCCGGCACGCCGGTCGCCTTGAGCGCGTCCATCAGCGCGACGGAGGTATGGGTATAGGCGGCGGCGTTGAGGATGATGCCGTCATGCACGCCGCGCGCTTTCTGGATCGCATCGACCAGTTCGCCTTCGAGGTTGCTCTGCACGAAGCTGACATCAACGCCGAGGCGCCGTCCGTGGTCTCTCGCCAGCGCTTCGATATCGGCAAGCGTCGTGCGCCCGTAAATCTCCGGCTCGCGCGTGCCGAGCAGGTTCAAATTCGGCCCGTTGATAATGATGACTGACTTACCCATACCGTTCCCGCAAATGTAGGCGATGCGCCCGGACTGCCCCCTTATACTTAAGTTCGCGGGGAGTTTAAAGTAGTTGTGAAAATTAGTCGATGCGCGATTGCAAGAGCGCTCATTCGCTCACATTTGATTGATGCGGGCGCGGCGGCAACTGTAATATAATCGCGCCATCTTTTTAAACGCGGGAAGCGAAGGGGCGGATGCTGCGACGACTTCTGATGATCCTCACGGCGGCCCTTCTCCTTTTCGGCCTGCCGCAGATGCTGTCAATGGCGGCGGATATGACCAGCGAGACGGAGGCGACAAGCTGGTCGGCGGCGCGCCGGGATGCGAGCGGCCTTGCGCCCAGGCCGGACGCCCACCCGGAAGCCATCATACAGGTTTACGGCGCGAAGGCGTGGGGCTGGCGCGGCAATTTCGCGGTCCATAGCTGGATCGCTTTCAAAAAGGCGAATGACAGCAGCTATGAGCGCTATGAGATCGTCGGTTGGCGGGCGCGACATGGCGGCAACGCGCTCGTCCATCAGCGCGGCAATCCCGACAACTACTGGTTCGGCAGCTCGCCTGCGCTTTTGGCGGAAGTGACGGGGGAGGCGGCAGCCGCGCTGATCCCGCGCATCGAGCAGGCAATCAGTGATTACCCACATAAAAACGAATATCGCGCCTGGCCGGGACCGAATTCGAACAGCTTCATCGCCCATATCGGCCGGGCCGTGCCCGAGCTTGGCCTAGACCTGCCGCCGACCGCCATCGGCAAGGATTATCTGACCAACGGCCGGGCGGTCGGCCGTGCGGTCAGTGGCCGCGGCCTGCAGGTCTCGCTGCTCGGGTTTGGCGGCTTCAGTTTGAGCCCGGTTGAGGGCGCCGAGCTGCACTTCCTCGGCCTCACGCTCGGGGTCGATATCGACGATCTCGCGCTGAAACTCCCCGGGTTCGGGCGGATCGAGCCGTTCTAGGGGGCGAGTTTACTCAGGAAGCGCGCCCCGCGGGCGGTGTTCCTTTCGCTGCCGCCTGCGCGCGGACATAGGCGATCACTTCACGGAATTCGTCGAGCGAAATGGCGCCCGGGATAAAATTATTGCCGATAATGAAGGCGGGCGTGCCGCTGATCCCGAGTGCGTCCGAGAGCATGAGATTCTTCGTGATGATCTCAGCAGTCCGCTCGCTTCCCATGTCGGCCTTGAGCCGCGCCGGATCAAGCCCGGCGTCGGTCGCGATATTGAGGATCCGCTCCATCGTCAGCTCGCCGCGGCTTTCCATCAGCGCATTGTGCAGCGCCATGTAGCCGCCCTGCTGCCCGGCCGCGATGGCCGCCTGAGCGGCGAGGGTCGAGCCGGGGCCGAGGATTGGCAGTTCCTTCAGCACAAGCCGGGTATTGCCGTCTTCCTCAATCGCTTTCATCAGGTTTGGAAAGGCGGCCTTGCAGTAGCCGCAGCGATAGTCGAAAAATTCAACGATCGTGACATCGCCCGACGGGTTGCCGGCGACATGGCTGTAGCCGTCATTGAGAAGCTGATCGCCAAACTGCGCAAGCAGCGCCTCGCGCTCGGCTGCAGCCAGATTCTCCTCCTGCTCGCTGTAGGCGATCATGGCATCGCGAAGGACGGTGGGATTCGCCAGCAAATACGCACGCACCTTTTCGCCGAAGGCGGCGTCATCCATCTCGGGGCGGGGCGCAAAATGGCTGTAGAGGCCGACCCCGACGGCCACGACAAGGGCAAGGAGAGAGAGGGCGAGGGCACTCGATTTACGGCGATCTGACATAAAATGGCTTTCCAGTTAAAAGGGACGGCGATTATGCGTCTCGCGCCGGTAAAAGCAAATAAACATTGGCGTGAGCGACGGCTCTATTCAGTCGTCTTCTTCGCCGCCCTCAACAATCGCGATTGTCGGGCTGTCTTTTACTGGTTTATAGTAGCGTCGCGATCATTGGGCGCGGTGGTTCGCCGAGAAACAAGAAACGCGTCCGGTTTTTGAAGCGAGGGGTAGTTAGTGATGCTAAAGGAATTTAAAGAATTTGCCATGCGCGGCAACGTGCTCGATATGGCCGTCGGTATCATCATCGGCGCCGCGTTCGGCACCATTGTAAAGTCACTGGTTGATGACGTCATCATGCCGCCGATCGGACTGCTTCTCGGCGGCGTCGACTTTTCCGATTTCTTCATCACTCTTTCCGGCGGGGATTACGCGACACTTGCCGCCGCCAAGGAAGCGGGGGCCGTGACGCTGAATTACGGCGCCTTTATCAATACGGTGATCAGCTTCCTGATCGTCGCCTTTGCGGTTTTTATTCTGGTCAAGCAGATGAACCGGATCATCAAGAAGGAAGAAGCCGCTCCGGCCGAGCCGCCGGCCCCGCCGCGCGAGGAAGTCCTGCTTGAAGAGATCCGCGACATTCTGAAGCAGAAATAAGCGCGCATTACGATAAGCGAGCGGTCCGGGTCAGCCCCGGGCCGTCTGCTGCTGCTGCTTGGCGATGGTGATGATATCCTGCGTGCGCAGGTAAAGCGGGCTGCCTTCCTTAAAGAAATCAAGCGCCCGTTCGGCATGGAAAATTGCCTTCGCCGCATCGCCTTCCAGCAGGTAACGCTCGGCGCTTGAATAGGCCAGCATCCCGGTATCGCCAAGCCGGCTGTAGGCAATCCCGAGTTGATCCCAGGTCTGCCCGTTATTGGGATCGAGAAGCCGGCTTTCCGTCAGAATATCGAGCGCCTTTTCCGAATTGCCCGTCGCATTGAGGACGGTTGCATAAAGCGTCAGGATCAGCGGCTCATCGGGGGCAAGACGCACCGCCGCTTCGAGCGGCGCAATCGCGCCCATAATATCCCCCGTCTCGTAAAGCGCCTGTCCCTTCAGCTCATAGAAATAGGGATCGCCGGGAAAGTCCGCGATCAGGCTGTCGATCTCGGCAAGCGCTTTGGTCATGTCAGGATAGCGGTAATAGGCAATGGCGCGGGCATAGCGCGCCTCGACGCTCGTGTCGCTCACGGGATATTCGCGGAGCACCCGCGGCAGCGGCCGGGTATAGCCGAACAGCTTTGCCTGCATCCTTTTGAGGGCAATCACATCCTCGGCGCTGTCGGGGGTGTCGCGGTAGGGGGAGGCGTTGACCCGCTGCGTGAGGGCCGAGACACGGTCGCTGCTGACCGGGTGGCTGCGGTAGTAGGAAGCAATCGTGCTCTGCGGCTGGTACTGGCCGCGGCCGATAATCTCGAGAAACTCCATCATGCCGCGCCCCGACTGCTGCGTCCGGTCGAGATAGGTGATGGCGGCCTGGTCGGCCGAGGATTCTTGCGTGCGGCTGTATTGCAGGAAGGATTTGGTCGCCGCGTCCTGCGAGCCCATCATCATCGCCATGCCCGCATCGCCGCCGCCCGCAACCGCCGCCGCGAGGCCGAGGATCATCCCGACGATGCTTTTGATGCTGGCATTTTTCAGCGCATCATGCGTCCGCGCAAGATGGCCGCCCGCGATATGGCCGGTTTCATGGGCGATCACGCCTTTGAGCTGCGAGGGCGTCTCGACCCGCTCCAGCAGGCCGCGAAACATGAACATTCGCTGCCCGCCGGCGACAAAGGCGTTCAAATCATCGCTGTTAATGATATATAGACGGACATCGTCGCCATTCAGCCCGGCCGCCGTGAACAGAGGCCTTGCGTAAGACCGCAGGGTATGTTCAATTTCTGCGTCACGAATGAAGGAGGGTCCCGTCTGTTTGGCACCCGCCGCGTGCGGCGGCAGACACAGGACAAGAAATATGAGTAACGGCGTTATGATGCGTTTGATCAAAAAATACATCCCCTTGCTTCATCCTAAAACTAGGAAGTCGGATGGCCTGCGTCAATGGATTGTCCGCCTGTTATTGCCCGTTGCCGCGCCTGCGCTCGTGCTTTCGGCCTGCGGCGGGCCGGCGGTGCCGCTCGGCCAGATCGGCAATGTGACCGGCGCGCTTGGCGGCGTCGCCTCTGACGAGCCGCGTGCGACCCTGATTGCAGAGGATATCCTCTCCTCCGGCGGCACGGCCGCCGATGCCGCAACCGCGCTCTATTTCACCCTCGCCGTCACCTATCCGATTGCCGCGTCCCTCGGCGGCGGCGGGGAGTGCATCGTCTATGACGTCAAGGCGAACAAGCTCGAAAACCTGCAGTTCTTCAACCAGTCGCCGGCGGAGGGGGGCAATGTCGCCATTCCCGGCAACATCCGCGGCATGGCCGCCCTGCATGCGCGCTATGGCAAGCTGCCGTGGTCGCAGCTTCTGGTGCCGGCCGAACAGCTTGCCGCCTTCGGCCAGCCGCTCTCGCGCGCCCAGCATATGGCGATGGTCGTCAACCGCGACCAGCTCTTCCTCGACTATAATATCCAGTCAATTTTCATCGACAATGACGGTAATTTTGTGGCCGAAGGGACGCGGCTTCGCCAGATCCGTCTCGCCAGCCTGCTCTCGGCGCTCCGCTCCGAGGGCGGGGCGGCATTTTACAGCGGCAACTGGGCCCGCACCTTCGTTGAAGATGCCCGCATCGCCGGCGGCAAGGTCGCCGTCTCGGACATGCTGAACTACCGCCCCCAGTGGCAGGAGGCGCGCAGTTTCCGGGTCGATAACAATATGGTCGGCGTCTCCACGGGGCGCGCCGGCGCGCGCTACGAGGAGCTTTGGACATCGCTCTATCAGGGACGCGGCGTCCTCGGTCTCAATGTCTCGATCCCGCAGATCGATGTCGCCCGCGCCGCCGGCGACGTGCTTGCCTCGATCCGCGACAGCTCACCCTTCATCAGCTACGGGACGTCCTCCTTCGTCACCGCCGATAACCAGGGCAACGCCGTCGCCTGCGTCGTCGGGCTTGGCTTTCCGTTCGGCAGCGGCCAGATGGGGGAGATCACCGGCATCGTGATGGCGGAAAACCAGGTCGCCGAAGCGCGCGAGTTCGCCGCATCCCCGATGATCATGGCGAATATGGCCAACAAGGATCTCTATTTCGCGGGCGCGGCGACGGGCGGTGCGGCGGCGACGGTTGCCGCGGTCTCGACCGCGCTCAATGTGCTGGCGCAGGGGCAGGGGCTGGATACCGCCATCGACGCACCGCGGCTTTTCACGATGGGCGCGGACCTGCCGCTGCTGCATGAGACGGCGATGCCGGCCGCCGATGTCGCCGCCCTCAAGACGCAGTTTCCCGTCACCGTCGAGGTTGACCGGCTGGCCTCCGTCAATGCCATCTATTGCCGCGATGGCAAGCCCTTCAACTGCGTCTCCCGCCATGATCCGCGCGGCTATGGCCTGTCACTCGTCGGCAACTGAAGGAAGAATACATTATGAATCGCTCCCGGGGCGCTGATATCAGCGCGTTCATCGTCATGGAAGTCATGAAGGCCGCCGCCGAGCGCGAGGCCGCTGGCGGTGACGTGATCCATATGGAGGTCGGCCAGCCCGGCACGAAGGCGCCCGCCAAGGTGCTGGCGGCGGCACAGGCGGCGCTCGACCAGGAGCTGATCGGCTATACCGGCGCGCTCGGCATCCCGGAGCTTCGCGCCGCCATCGCCCGGCACTATGGCGATTTTTATGGGATCGAGGTGCCGGCCGCGCGCATTATCGTCACCACCGGCTCGTCTGGCGCCTTTCTCCTCAGCTTCCTTTCCGCCTTTGATGCGGGCGATCGCGTCGTTATGGCGGAGCCGGGCTATCCGGCCTATCGCAATATCCTGACGGCGCTTGGCCGCGTGCCGGTCGGGCTGCCCTGTCATGCCGATACAAATTTCCAGCCGACGCCGGCGCTGCTCGACCGGATCGAGGGGCCGCTTCATGGCCTGCTTGTCGCCAGCCCGTCGAACCCGACGGGAACGATGATCAAACATGATGAGATGAAGGCGCTGGTCGATTACTCTTTGGGGCGGGGCCTGCATTTTATCTCCGATGAGATCTATCACGGCATCACGTTTGATGCGCCCGCGGTCACCGCGCTCGAATTCACCGATGAGGCGATCATCATTAACAGCTTCTCGAAATATTTTTCGATGACCGGCTGGCGGCTCGGCTGGATGGTCGTGCCGGAGCGGCTGCTGCCGCTCTGTGAGAAGCTCGCGCAGAATTTCTTTATCTCGCCGCCCGCGCTCAGCCAGCATGCGGCGGTTGCCGCCTTTGACTGCCGCGAGGAGATTGAGGCGAATATCGCCGTTTACGCCCGCAACCGCGACCTGCTGCTCCGGGAATTTCCAAAGCTCGGCCTCAGCCGCCTCGCCGCGGCGGACGGGGCGTTCTACATCTATGCGGATGTGCGCGACTACACCAATGACTCGGTCGATTTCTGTCGGCGTATGCTCGCCGAGACGGGCATTGCGGCAACGCCCGGCGTCGATTTCGATCCGCATCGCGGCCATGTCTATGTGCGCTTTTCCTTCGCCGGGACGACCGAAGCGATGGAACGGGCCGTTGCGGCCCTGAAAAGCTGGCCGGTGCTCAAAGCGCGCTGACGCTAGCCGGATCGGCGGGAATATCGACATAAAAAAAGGGAGCGATACGCTCCCTTTTTCCTTCATTCTGCCGCTGGTCAGTTCCGTCGCCACCAGCCGCGCTTGGGTTTGGCGTCCGCGATGACGACTTCCTCGCGCGCATCCTCGCTGATGACGGTGACGGAGACGGGCTTGTCGACAACCTCTTCTTCCGAGGCGGCAGGCTCAGCCGTCGCATCCTCGTCAGCGGCAGGGGCGGCGTCAGCCTCGCTTGCTGCCAGAGCCGGCTGATCATCGACCGGTGCTTCTTCCGGAGCGGCCTCCGCCGGTGCGTCCGCATCCGCCGTCTCCGCTTCAACTTTCTTAGTCACCCGGCGCCGGCGCGCCGGCGCCTTTTTCTTCGCCTCAGCCGCCTCAGCCGGGGCTTCCTCTGCGGTCTCGGCAGCAGCTTCGGGTGTTTCATCTGCCGTCTCGTCCGAAGCCGGCGCCTCGTCAGACTTCACCGGGGCCTTGCGGCGGGTGCGGCGGGGCTTCTTCACCTCGGCCTCAGCGGCCTCCTCCGGTGAGGGCTCGGCAGCATCACTGTCCGCGCCGTCGCTTTCCGCATCTGTCGGCGCTTCGGCATCATCAAGCGTCGCTTCGGCGTCCTCAGACGTGACCGTAATCGGAATAGTGACGGGCGCATCGCTGGCCGTTTCATCCGACGCAGTGTCATCCGGCGCGCTCAAAGTGTCAGCGGTCACGTCATCGCCATTTTCCGCGGATCCTTCCGCAAATGAGCGCTGATCATCGCTGCCAGCCCCGCGAGAACGGCGACGCCCGCCGCGCTTGCCGCGCCGCCGACGCTTCGGCTCATGCGTTCCTTCCTCGCCCTCGCCATGCTCCGTGCTGTCGCTTTCCGCCTCGGTGGCGGGTTGGTCTTCAGAGCTTTGTGCGGCAACGCCATTTTCCTCGCGCGGCTTGCGGCGACGACGGCGGCGGCGACGGCGGGAGGAGGAACCATCCTCATCGTCATCGTGGCTCCGCGCGTGGCCGTTCTCTTGATCATGGTCATGATCATGCTCGTCGTCCTCATCCTCCTCCTCGGGTGCGGCGGAGGCATAGCTCGTCGGGAGTTCGCGGGTGATGGGCGTGAGATCGCCGGGACGGCCTTTCTCGCGCTCCATATTATAGTCATTCATATTGATCGTCGGATCGGCGAGGATCAGGATCGTCATGCCATAGAGATTTTCCAGATTCTGGATGACGGCGCGCTTCTGGTTCAGAAGATAGATGGCGACTTCGGTATGCACGCTCACCGTGATCTTGCTGCTCCGCTCGCGCACGCCTTCTTCTTCGAGCATGCGAATGATGAGAAGCGCCGTCGATTCAATGGAGCGGACAAAGCCCGATCCGCCGCAGATCTGGCAGGGCGTGGTGCTGCTTTCAAGGAAGCTCGGCCGCAGCCGCTGACGCGACAGCTCCATCAGCCCGAACGGGCTGATCCGCCCAACCTGGATGCGGGCGCGGTCGGATTTGAGGCAGTCCTTCATCCGCCGCTCAACCGCGCGGTTGTTGCGGTTGTCGTCCATATCGATGAAGTCGATGACGATCAGTCCGGCAAGATCACGCAGGCGGAGCTGGCGGGCGATTTCCTCGGCCGCTTCAAGATTGGTCTTGACGGCGGTATCCTCGACATTGCGCTCGCGCGTTGCCTTGCCCGAGTTGACGTCGATGGAGACGAGCGCCTCCGTCGGGTTGATGACGATATAGCCGCCCGATTTCAACTGCACTTCCGGATGATACATCGAGGCGAACTGCTGCTCGACCTGGAAACGGTGGAAGAGGGGGATCTTGTCCTTGTAGGGCTGCACCTTCTTCGCATGGCTCGGCATGAGCTTGCGCATGAAGTCCTTGGCGACCTTGTAGCCTTCCTCGCCTTCGACGAGGACTTCGCTGATATCCTTGTCATAAAGATCACGGATGCAGCGCTTGATGAGGTTCGCCTCTTCATAGACGCAGTAAGGCGCGATGGATTTCAGCGTCAGTTCGCGGATATCATCCCAGAGCCGCATGAGGAATTCATAGTCGCGCTTGATCTCGACCTTGGTGCGGGAGAGACCGGCGGTGCGGATGATGACGCCGATGCCTTTGGGAACATCCAGCTCCTGCGCGATCTTCTTCAGCCGCTTGCGGTCGGCCGGGGCGCTGATCTTGCGGCTGATCCCGCCGCCGCGCCCGCTGTTCGGCATCAGGACGCTGTAACGGCCGGGGAGGGAGATATAGGTCGTGAGCGCCGCGCCCTTGTTGCCGCGCTCTTCCTTGACAACCTGCACCAGCAGGATCTGCCGGCGCTTGATGACTTCCTGGATCTTATAGTGGCGCCGCGGGGCCGGACGGGGATCATCGATATCATCATCGCCCCCAACGCTTTCGACATAATCGTCATCGCCCCGGTCAATGACTTCGACGCGGCCACCGCCATTGCTGTCGCCATTGCCATTCGCGCCGTCATCGCCGTTGCCGTTGTCGTCGGCGTCAGCGTCAGAGCCGTCACCGGCGGCTTCCGCGGTCTCCGTATCGGCATCCGCATCGTCCGCAGCACTCTCACCATCGGAAGCTTCTTCTGGAGGGTCCGTTTTGACGGGATCGCCGTCATCGGCATCGCTCGCCTCGAGTTCCTCCGCCGTTTCCTGCTCGATCAACGCTTCACGATCCGCGATGGGGAGCTGGTAATAGTCGGGATGAATTTCGTTGAAGGGGAGAAAGCCGTGGCGATTACCGCCATATTCCACAAAGGCCGCTTGCAGCGAGGGTTCGACCCGGGTCACCTTTGCGAGATAGATATTGCCTTTAAGTTGTTTTTTCGAAACCGTCTCGTAATCAAATTCTTCAAGACGGGTACCTTTTACTATTACGACGCGTGTCTCTTCCTCGTGAGACGCGTCGATCAGCATACGCGTAGCCATACATCAGCTCCAGGACTGCAGGCCCTCGTTATGAGTCGAGAGGGCATGAGCCAATTTTTGAGGAAATCGTCGGCGCCGCCCGCTTCTCTCTCGACGAAGGTCTGAAAAAAAACGCCTTGCCGAGGCGGCTGAAATTCCGGCTGCCGTAACCCGTCTTCGCCAATGAAAACGGGAACGATTTCTGTTTCACCTTTTTACTGCATTGTCTTAAGCGCTGTAGCCTGACGCTCCGGGGATTGATGATTGTCAATGCCTGCAAAAGCTGTCGGTTACGGCGCCGTCCCGACCCCAAATATATATGGCGGGGGAACTGACCACAGAAACTCACGTGCATATAATAGCGCCATTGCCACTTTGATACCAAGTGAATAATGACCGGCGGCGAAAAATATTCGTGATCCGCACCTCTGCGCATTGATTAGCGCCGGTAAAGCCGTTAATTTAGGTCATTCGGCGGCGTTTGCCGCACCTGCGTAGCGTAATTTATTTGATCCGGATCTGGATATGGTCAGTCGATTTTTCCGACTCCCTTTACTGCTGCTGACGCTTCTGGGGATGTCGCTATCCGTTACGGCGTTTGCCGCCCCCGGCCTTGAAGTTTCCGCCGTCCGTCTCGGTCAGCATGAGACCAAGACACGTTTCGTCATGGAATTGAACGCCGCGCCGACGTTCGATGTGTTTCTGCTCGCCGATCCCTACCGCATCGTCATTGACCTGCCGGAACTGACCTGGCGGGCGGGCGATACCAGCCTGCACCGCAAGGGCGTGGTGCGGAATTTCCGCTGGGGCCTCTTCAAGAAGGGCACGTCGCGCGTCGTGCTCGATGTGACGGGACCGGTGAAAATCCTCCAGACCGCGGTGTTGCCGCCCTCATCGGGCATGCCGTGGCGCTTCTTCATGGATATTCAGGAGACCGACAATACGGCCTTCCGCAACACCGTCGATGCGCAGCGCCGCGGCGGCGAGGCGACGCAGGTTGCGCTTGTCGCGCCGCCACCGCCGAGCCTGGTGCGCAAATATACCGTCGTCATTGATGCGGGGCACGGCGGCATCGATCCCGGCGCGATCGGCCAGAGCGGCGTCTATGAGAAGAAAATCACCCTCGCGGTCGCGCGCAAGATCCGCGATATCCTCGCAAAGGACAAGAAATACAATGTCCTGATGACGCGAGATGATGACACCTTCCTCAGCCTTCGCGAACGGGTGACATTCGGGCGGAGCGCGAAGGCGGATCTCTTTATCTCCGTTCATGCCGATTCGATCAGCCGGCCGAGTTTCCGCGGCGCCGCCGTCTATACCCTCTCGGAGAACGCCTCGGACGATGAAGCGGCGGAACTTGCCAAGGAGGAAAATAAATCCGACCTGATCGCCGGCGTCGATCTCAGTGCGCAGGACGATACCGTGCAGGGTATCCTGATCGACCTTGCGCAGCGCGAGACCAAGAATTTCTCCGTCAAATTCGCGGAAATGCTGACGCCCGAGATTGCCCGCTCCGGCATGACCGTGCGCGGCAAATCGCACCGCTTCGCGGGCTTTCGCGTTCTCAAGGCGCCCGATGTGCCCTCGGTGCTGGTCGAGCTTGGCTATCTCTCGAACCGCGAGGATGAGCGCATCCTGAAATCCGCCGACGGGCAGCAGAAGCTGGCGGAGGCGATCGCCCGGGCGGTCGATAAATATTTCAAGACAGTCGATCCTTGAGCATTGCGCGGGCGCAGGGCGCGCCCTATCTACGCTCTTTTCGTCTGAAAAAATTTAAATCTGTTCTATATTGACAGAACATATCCGTATCGAGATCCGATTTTATGAAGCGCCTGGCAAAATTCCTCCTCCTCAGCTTTTCCCTGCTGCTCTTCCTCGGTGTTGTAGCGGCGGGCGCGGTGGTCTATGGCTTCTATCATTTCGGCAGGGGCCTGCCTGAATATGACCAGCTCACGCGCTACGAGCCGCCGGTGATGACCCGCGTCCATGCGGGCGATGGCAGCCTGATCGCGGAATATGCGCATCAGCGCCGGCTGTTCGTTCCCATCGAGACCATCCCCGATATCGTCAAGCAGGCGTTTGTCGCGGCGGAGGATCAGAATTACTACGCGCACCCCGGTGTCGATTTCCAGGGTATCGCCCGCGCCGTTGTCACCAACCTCAAGAATATCGGGCAGGGACGGCGGCCGGTCGGCGCCTCCACCATCACGCAGCAGGTGGCGAAAAACATGCTGCTGACGAACGAGGTCTCCTATGAGCGCAAGGCGAAAGAGGCGATCCTCGCCCTTCGCATCAACAATGCGCTCAGCAAGGATCAGGTGCTTGAGCTTTATCTCAACGAGATTTACCTCGGCCACCGCGCCTATGGCGTTGCGGCGGCGGCGCTCTATTATTTCGACAAGTCGCTCGATGAGCTGACGATTGCCGAGGCGGCCTATCTCGCGGCGCTCCCGAAAGCGCCCAACAACTACAACCCCTTCCGCTTTCCCGAGCGGGCGGTGGAACGGCGGAACTATGTGATCGGCCGGCTGCTCGAGGATGGCTATATCACGCCAGAGCAGGCCGCAGAGGCCTATGCGACGCCGCTGCTTGCGCGCGAGGGCGGCGATGCGCAGGTTATCAAGGCGGAGTGGTTCACCGAGCAGGTGCGGCGCGAGATTTACGATCTTTACGGCGAGAAGGCGCTTTATGATGGCGGCCTTTCCGTGCGCACCACCATGCAGACCGATATGCAGCAGATCGGCGAGAAGCTGCTGCGCGCCGGCCTTCGCGACTATGATCGCCGCCACGGCTGGCGCGGCGTCTTCTCGAATATCGAGACGGGCGAGGGATGGGCCGCGCGCCTTGCCGAATTCCCGCGTCCGAAGGGGCTCGGCGACTGGCATCTCGCGCTTGTCCTCGGGGTCGATGACGCGGCGGCCGATATCGGTTTTTCCGACGGGAGCGAGGGAAAAATCCTGCTGGAAGACCTCAAATGGGCGCGCGAATATCTCGGCGTGGACAAGCGCGGGCCCGCCATCGCCGCGCCGTCGGACGTGCTGAAGGTTGGCGATGTGATCGCGGTGTCGGCAAAGGCCGGCGCGGAGTCGGGGCAGCGTCTCTTTGCGCTTGAACAGATCCCGAAAGTTTCGGGCGGTCTCGTTGCGATGGATCCCCATACCGGGCGCGTCTATGCGCTTGTCGGCGGCTGGAGCGCCGATGTCTCGCATTTCAACCGCGCCATTCAGGCCTATCGCCAGCCGGGCTCGGCCTTCAAACCCTTCGTCTATGCCGCCGCCCTCGATAACGGCTTTACGCCCGCCGACAAGGTGATGGACGGCCCCTTCGTGCTGACCCAGCCGAATGGCGAGCGATGGAAGCCGAGCAACTATTCGAACCGCTTTTACGGGCCGAGCACGCTCCGTCTCGGGATCGAGAAATCGCGCAACCTGATGACGGTGCGGCTCGCCCGCGCCATCGGCATGGAACCGATCGTCGATTACGCCCGTCGCTTCGGCATTACCGACAATCTGATGCCGACGCTCTCGATGGCGCTTGGCGCCGGCGAGACAACGCTGCTTCGCCTCACCACGGCCTATGCCGAGCTCGTCAATGGCGGCAAGAAGATCACGCCGACGCTGATTGACCGGGTGCAGGACCGCCGCGGCCACACCATCTATCGCCATGACAATCGCCCCTGCGCCGGCTGTAATGTCGCGGCATGGGAAGACCAGAAGGTGCCCGAGCTTTTCGATAACCGCGAGCAGATCCTGCCGGCGACGACCGCCTATC
This sequence comes from Sneathiella sp., assembly GCF_036844445.1. Classification (GTDB taxonomy): domain Bacteria; phylum Pseudomonadota; class Alphaproteobacteria; order Sneathiellales; family Sneathiellaceae; genus Sneathiella. The sequence goes on from NZ_DAIUFV010000004.1 coordinate 76,591, forward strand.
AGATCGTCTCGATGCTGGAAGGCGTGGTGCAGCGCGGCACCGGCCAGTCGATCAAGGTCGTCGGCAAGCCGCTCGGCGGCAAGACCGGGACCACCAACGAGAGCAATGATGCGTGGTTCGTCGGCTTCTCGCCCGATCTCGCGGTCGGCGTCTATATCGGCTTCGACACCCCGCAGAGCCTTGGCCAGCGGGAGACCGGCTCAAGCGTCGCCGCGCCCATCTTCCGTGATTTCATGGCCGCCGTGCTGAAAAATCAGCCGGCGACGCCGTTCCGCGTGCCGGAAGGCATTCGCCTTGTCCGCATCAATGAGCAGACCGGCGAGCCGGCGGGACGGGGCGACAAGAATGTCATCCTTGAAGCCTTCAAGGCGACAACCGGCAATATCGCCCGGCGCGGCGTTCTCGACGGATCGGAAGCGGACGGCTTTGCGCCTGCGGTCACCGAGAGGGAGGAGACGCCGCTTTCTCCCGGCAGCGCGATCCGCTCCGGTACGGGCGGGCTTTACTGATCCGCTTTTTCAGATTACTTTCCGGCGACATTTATGAATAGCGTGGAGTGAAACATGCGTGCAGAACATCAGTCACTGGTCGATGAAATCAAGCAGGGCATGTCCCTGCTGAGGAGGTATCTTTGACTGGGATAACGCCACGCGCCGCCTTGAGGAGCTGAACGCCCTCGTCGAGGATCCCGATCTTTGGAACAATGCCGCCAAGGCGCAAAGCCTGATGCGCGAACGCACCAGCCTCGATAACGCGCTGACCGCCTACAACCGCATTCAGCAGGAACTTGAAGACAACACCGACCTGATCGAACTTGCCATCGAAGAGGGCGATGAGGAGACGCTGACCGAGGCCGAGACGGCGCTGAAAGAGCTGCTGGCGGACGTCAACCGCCGCCGCCTTGAAAGCATGCTGTCGGGCGAGGTTGACGCCAATAACTGCTATCTTGAAATTCACGCGGGCGCGGGCGGCACGGAATCGCAGGACTGGGCGCAGATACTCCTTCGCATGTATATGCGCTGGGCCGATCAGCATGGGCATAAGGTGACGGTGCTGGAAGAAAGCCCGGGCGAAGAGGCGGGGATAAAATCCGTCACCATCGAGATTGCGGGCGAAAACGCCTATGGCTGGCTCAAGACCGAGAGCGGCGTGCATCGACTTGTCCGCATCTCGCCCTTTGATTCCAACGCGCGGCGGCATACCAGCTTCTGCTCCGTCGGCGTCTATCCCGTCATCGATGACGAGATCGATATCGAAATCGAGGAGAAGGATCTGCGCATCGACGTTTACCGCGCGTCCGGCGCCGGCGGGCAGCATGTCAACCGGACGGAATCGGCGGTTCGCATCACGCATATCCCGACCAACGTCGTCGTGCAGTGCCAGAATGACCGCTCGCAGCACAAGAACAAGGCCGAGGCCATGAAGATGCTGAAATCGCGCCTTTATGAGCTGGAACTGCAAAAACGCGAAGCGGAAGCGCAGGAGACGCGCGACAGCCAGACCGATATCGGCTGGGGCCATCAGATCCGCTCCTACGTGCTGCATCCCTACCAGATGGTGAAGGATCTGCGGACCGGCGTTGAAAAAGGCAATGCGCAGGGTGTGCTGGACGGCGATCTCGATGATTATCTCGCCGCGGCGCTCGCCCAGAAAATCGGCGGCGAGGAAAGCGCGGCTTAACCTTCCGCGTCACTCTTATTGAAGAGGTGAGAGAGCGCATCGCCTGCCTGGGCGAGCGCTTTTTCCGCATCAGGAAAAACGCCTGTCAATGACATGAAGCCATGCACCATGGCGGGAAAGCGCACCATGCCGACGCGAACGCCCGCCGCGTTCAGCGCCTTGCCGTAGCTTTCCGCCTCATCGCGAAGCGGATCGAAGCCGGCGGTGATGATAAGGGCGGGCGGCAGACCTTCAAGATCCGTCGCGAGCGCGGGCGATGCGCGCACATCATCCCTCTCGCGCGGGCTATTGAGATAAAGATCGCGGTAGCCTTCCATGCGCGAACGCGTGAGGAAAAAGCCGTCGGCAAATGTCGTGTGGCTCGGCGCGGAAAGATGCGCATCGAGCGTCGGATAGAGGAGAAGCTGAAGCATGGGCGAGGGGCCGCCCGCACGCTTTGTCTGCTGCGCCGCCGCCGCCGCGAGGCAGCCGCCGGAGCTGTCGCCGCCGACCCCGATACGCGCCGGATCAAAGCCATAGTCCGCCGCATGTTCCGCCGCCCAGAGAAAGGCCGCACAGGCATCCTCCACCGCGGCCGGAAAGCGATGTTCGGGCGCCAGCCGATAGTCAACCGAGAGGACGCCGAAACCGCCATAGGCGGCAAGCCGTGCACAGAGCCCGTCATGGGTCGCGACGGAGCCGCGGATATAGCCGCCACCGTGATAATAGACGAGCAGCGGCAATCCGGCCGCCTTGCTGGGGCGATAGAGGCGGGCTGGTATCTCGCCCGCAGATGTTTTGAGGATAAGATCTTCCACTACGTGAAGGCGCGGGCGCTTTCCGGCGAGCAGGCGAACGGTTCTCGCGAGCCGCTCACGCGTCTCGGGCACGTTTTCAAGCGTCACCGGCGCGGCGCTTTTGCGATCGAGATCGGCAAGAAAGCGCGCCTTCGAATCGAGCGTCTGCCCGTCGATAACGACAGGCTTCAGGCCGTAGCAAAGATTGAAAAAGGACGCCGGAAGAAGTTTGAGCGCCGCGACGATCAGCCGTTCAATCATATTCGGCGGCTTCGTCGCAGCAGCGCATGGCCTCAGGCGGAGACGCGGGCGATCTGCTTCTCTTCGAGAAGCTGCTGAAGCTCGCCGGTTTCAAACATTTCGCGCATGATATCGCAGCCGCCGATAAATTCGCCCTTCACATAGAGCTGGGGAATGGTCGGCCATTCGCTGTACACCTTGATGCCCTCCCGAATGCCGGGATCGGTCAGCACGTCGATGCCTTTGAATTTGACGCCGAGATGGGACAGGATCTGTACAGCCGTTGCCGAGAAGCCGCACTGCGGGAAGATCGCGGTGCCTTTCATGAACAGCACGACATCGTTGGATGTCACTTCGTCGGAAATTCTGTCTTTGATTGCCTGATCAAGCATTTAGAAATCCTCTCAATATAAATTCGGATCAATCGTCGTCCGGCGTGGCAGTCTGCAGGGCGAGGGCATGCAGCGCCTCTCCCATATTGCCCTTCAGCGCCTCGTAAACCATCTGATGCTGGCGCACGCGGGGCAGGCCAATGAATTGGGCGGAGACCACCAGGGCGGCGTAATGATCGCCATCACCCCTGAGATCGGTAATTTCGACCTTTGCGTCCGGAATACCTTCTTTGATCAGCCGTTCGATTTCATTCGCATCCATTGCCATGGACTTTTTTCTCCTTCAACTGCCGGGTTCCGCCATTAGGGCCGGCAGCCATTCTGCATGTACTTTTCGCAGCTTAGCCACAGATATGGTGAGCCAGTCACCGATTTTCAAATCAGTATGACCGATCGTTCCAAGAATGTGTAGGGGAATATCCTGCTCTGCGGCAAATGCCCGCAGGCGCTCGACATCGCCGGGCTTTGCGGTCAGCACATAGGCCGCCTGGCTTTCGCCGAACAGCGCCGCGTGGGGCGGCAGATCGGTCGGGATATTGAGATCCGCGCCGAGATCGCCGGCAATCGCCATTTCGGCAAGAGCAACGCCGAGGCCGCCATCGGAGAGGTCGTGGGCGGCCGTCACCAGTCGCTTCTCGATCATCGACCGGAGATAGTCGCCATGCTTGCGCTCGCGGGCGAGATCGACCACGGGCGGCGCGCCTTCCTCGCGGCCCTCAATCTCGCGAAGGTAGAGCGACTGCCCCATCTCCCCGGTCAGGTCGCCGAGCAGCAGCACCACGTCGCCGGCAGATTTGAAGGCCACCGTGGTCATTACGCTGTAGTCTTTGAGGATACCGACACCGCCAACCGCCGGGGTCGGGTGAATGCCAACGCCGTTGGTCTCGTTATAGAGCGAGACGTTCCCGGAAATGACAGGAAAATCAAGAGCTAGGCAGGCGTTCTTCATGCCTTCGATGCAGCCGACAAACTGGCCCATAATCTCCGGGCGCTGCGGATTGCCGAAATTCATGCAGTCGGTGATCGCAAGCGGCAGCGCGCCGGTCGCCGTAATATTGCGCCAGGCTTCCGCAACAGCCTGCGCGCCGCCCGTCTCGGGATCAGCGTAGCAGTAGCGCGGCGTGCAGTCGGTGGTGATGGCGAGCGCCTTTTTCGTGCCATGCACGCGGACCACCGCGGCATCGCCGCCCGGCCGCTGCAGCGTGTCGCCCATGACCATATGGTCATACTGCTCCCAGATCCATTTGCGGCTCGCGATCTCGGAGGAGCCCATCAGTTTCAGCAGCACTTCGCCAAGGTCGTTGGGGGAGGGAACGTCATCGGCAGAAATCTTCGCCTGCGGCGGGGTTTTCACCCACGGCCGGTCATATTCCGGCGCGGCATCGGCGAGTGGCGCGACGGGCAGGTCCGCCACCACCTCGTCATGCATGGTGAGGATCATGCGGCCGGTATCGGTGACCTTTCCGATGACCGCGAAATCGAGCTCCCATTTCTCGAAGATGCGGCGTGCTTCCTCTTCCCGGCCGGGTTTCAGGATCATCAGCATCCGCTCCTGGCTTTCCGAGAGCATGATCTCATAGGGCGTCATGCCTTCTTCGCGCATCGGCACCTGATCGAGATTGAGCTCGATGCCGACGCCGCCCTTATCCGCCATCTCAAATGATGAGGAGGTGAGGCCGGCCGCGCCCATATCCTGAATGGCGACGATCGCATCGGTCGCCATCAGCTCCAGGCAGGCCTCGAGCAGCAGCTTTTCGGTGAACGGGTCGCCGACCTGCACGGTCGGGCGTTTCTCATCGCTGTCGTCATCAAATTCGGCCGAGGCCATGGTCGCGCCGTGAATGCCGTCGCGCCCTGTTTTGGAGCCGACATAGACGACCGGGTTGCCGATGCCGCCGGCGGCGGAATAGAAGATCTTGTCCGCATCGACAAGCCCGACGGTCATCGCGTTGACGAGGATGTTGTTGTCATAGGAGCTGTGGAAATTCGTCTCCCCGCCCACGGTCGGCACGCCCATGCAGTTGCCATAGCCCGAAATGCCGGCAACGACGCCGGCGACGAGATGGCGCGTCTTCGGATGATCCGGCCGGCCGAAGCGGAGCGCGTTCATATTGGCGATGGGGCGCGCGCCCATGGTGAAAACGTCGCGCATGATGCCGCCAACCCCGGTCGCCGCGCCCTGATAGGGCTCGATATAGGAGGGGTGGTTATGGCTCTCCATCTTAAAGACGGCCGCCTGGCCATCGCCGATGTCGATAATTCCGGCGTTTTCGCCAGGTCCGCAGATCACCCACGGGGCTTCCGTCGGCAGGGTTTTCAGCCATTTTTTTGACGATTTATAGGAGCAGTGCTCGCTCCACATCACCGAAAAGATGCCAAGTTCCGTAAGGTTGGGGGTGCGCCCCAGGACCTTCAGCAGCTCTTCATATTCGCCGTCGCTCAGGCCGTGCTCGGCGACAATTTCCCTGGTAATTTCAGTCATGATCTCAAAGAATAGATGTTACGAGATGATCGAAAAAGCGTCTGCCGTCGGTGCCGCCAAGTTCTTCGGAGATGAGCCGCTCGGGATGCGGCATCAGGCCGAGCACGTTGCCCGCCTTGTTATAGATACCGGCGATATTGTCGAGGGAGCCGTTGGGGTTTGCGGCCTCCGTGACCTCACCCTCGGCCGTTGCATAGCGGAAGGCGATCTGGTTGTTGTCCTGCAGTTCCGCAAGGGTATCCGGATCGGTGAAGAAATTGCCATCCATATGGGCGATCGGGAAGCGGACAACATCCTGATCACCATATCCGCCAACGAAGAGATCATTCTTCGCGGCGATCTTCAGGTAAACATCGCGGCAGATGAATTTCTGGTTGGCGTTGCGCAGCAGCGCGCCCGGCAGGAGCCCGGCCTCGGTCACCACCTGAAAGCCGTTGCAGATGGCGAGGACCGGCGTGCCGGCGGCCGCCTTTTTGACAACCTCGCGCATGATCGGCGAGGTCGCAGCCATGGCGCCCGGGCGCAGGTAATCGCCGTAGGAATAGCCGCCCGGAATGGCGATCAGGTCCGTCGGCGGCATCTCGCTGTCGCCGTGCCAGACCATATCCGGATCCCGCCCCGTCGCCGCCGCAAGGGCGACTTTCAGGTCCCGGTCACAGTTGGAGCCCGGAAATACGATAACGGCCGCCTTCATCGCCCAAACCTTTCTGAATCAGTCAATAATCTCGATCCTGTAATTCTCGATCACGGTGTTGGCGAGAAGCTGCTGGCACATCTTCTCAACCTCTGCCTTCGCGCTCGCCGCATCCATGGGGGCGAGATCGAGATCGATCGTCTTGCCCTGGCGGGCGTCCAGAACCTTGTCAAAGCCCAGCCCCTGCAGGGCATGGGAAATCGCTTTTCCCTGGGGGTCGAGAACCCCGTTTTTCAAGGAAATATACACACGTGCTTTCATCTGATCCTCATACGGGGGCGCCGGGCCCCTGACTAAAAGAAGCGTGCCGCGGGGCGCGTTTTACTGAATGGCCGTGGTGCCCTGAAGATCGCCGGGGCCGCCTTCGGGAATAATGCCAAGCCGCCGTGCGACTTCCTGATAGGCATCCTCAACCCCGCCGAGATCGCGGCGGAAGCGGTCCTTGTCGAGCTTCTTGCTGGTCGCACTGTCCCACAGCCGGCAGTTATCGGGGCTGATCTCGTCGGCGAGAATGATATGCATCTCATCGCCCTCGTAAAGGCGGCCGAACTCCAGCTTGAAATCGATCAGGCGGATGCCGATGCCGGCGAACAGGCCAAGCAGGAAATCATTGATGCGCAGCGACTGGTTGACGATATCATCAAGCTCCAGCGGATTGGCCCAGCCGAAGGCGGTGATATGCTCTTCCGTCACCATCGGGTCGTTCAGCTCGTCCGATTTGAAGTAATATTCGATGATCGGGCGGGGCAGGGGCGTGCCCTCGGTAATACCGAGCCGCTTGCAGATCGAGCCGGCCGCAACGTTGCGGATCACCACCTCGATCGGGATGATTTCAACCTCCCGGATCAGCTGCTCGCGCATATTGAGGCGGCGGATGAAATGGTTGTGAATACCGATTTCCGCAAGCTTGATCATCAGATGCTCGGAAATGCGGTTGTTCAGCACTCCCTTGCCGGTGACGGTCGCTTTCTTCTCGCCGTTGAAGGCGGTGGCATCGTCCTTGAAATACTGCACCAGCGTGCCGGGCTCGGGTCCTTCGAAAAGAACTTTCGCCTTGCCTTCGTAGACGCGTCTACGTCGGGTCATGGAAAAACTCCAACTCATCGAAAAGGCGGTCTTCCGCCGGAGATAAATATCAGGCGGCGTCACTGCAGGTTGTGCATCGCGCCGTCATACCCATGTGCCGATGCGTCATTGCAAAGGCAAGCGGAACATAATGCAGAACTGCGGCAAAGACAACATCTCCTTACGGCTGCGGGGCGGCCAGCGGGCAGAATTTTTCTTGCAGGGCTAGGCGGAGCGCCCCATCTTCGCTATAAGGCTCTGCCGGGCTACGGATTGTTTGTTTGAAACAGGATAGGGACAGGAAACATATGTCAGGATTCGACGATCGTAAAAAGGGACGCGAAAACAAATTCGCCCATGAGCAGGAGCAGGAGTTCCGCATCATGGCGCGTCGCAACAAGCTGATCGGCCTGTGGGCTGCGGAGCTGCTTGGCCTGAGCGGCGAGGACGCCGAGGCTTACGCCAAGGAAGTTGTGATCGCCGATATGGAAGAGAAGGGCGATGAGGATGTGTTCCGCAAGATTCGCGCCGATCTCGATGCGAAGAATGTGGAAATGTCCGATCATCGCATCCGCCGCCAGATGGAAGAACTGCTGGCGGTCGCGCGCGAGCAGGTGAAGTCGGGCAACTGATCGGGCTGCGGCGGCGGCAGGCCGCGCGGCGCTCCTTTGCATGAACTCCTCGAACTGAAAGAGGCGCAATTTCCTGCGCCTCTTTTATTTTGTCCGTATGGGAGCCGATTGTCGCCTAGTCGCCGAACACGCGGCGGAAGATCGTATCCACATGCTTGGTGTGATATTCAAGATCGAACACGCCCTCGATCTGCTCCGCGGTCAATGCCGCCATCACTTCCGCATCGGCTTTCAGAAGCTCCATGAAATCCGCCCCCTCGCGCCAGACGCGCATGGCGTTGCGCTGCACGAGGCGGTAGCTGTCCTCGCGGCTGACGCCGGCCTGCGTCAGCGCCAGCAGCACGCGCTGCGAATGGATGAGGCCGCCGAGCTTGTTCATGTTGCGAAGCATGTTTTCAGGGTAGACCACCAGTTTCTCGATCACCGAGGTGAGGCGGGCGAGCGCAAAATCGAGCGTGATCGTCGCGTCGGGGCCGATGCCGCGCTCGACGGAGGAGTGGGAGATATCCCGCTCATGCCAGAGCGCGACGTTTTCCATCGCCGGGATGGTCGCCATGCGGACAAGCCGGGCAAGACCGGTGAGGTTCTCGGTCAGCACAGGGTTGCGCTTATGCGGCATGGCGGAGGAGCCTTTCTGCCCCGGCGCGAAATATTCTTCCGCTTCCAGAACTTCGGTGCGCTGCAGATGGCGGATTTCGACGGCGAGCCGTTCGATCGAGCTTGCGATAACGCCCAGCGTCGCGAAGAACATCGCATGGCGATCGCGCGGAATAACCTGCGTCGAGGCAGGCTCGGGCGTCAGGCCAAGCGCCGCCGCGACATGCTCCTCCACAAAGGGATCGATATTCGCAAAGGTGCCAACCGCGCCCGAGATGGCGCAGGTCGCGATATCCTTGCGGGCATTGACGAGGCGTTCGCGGTTGCGCGCGAATTCCGCATAAGCCTGCGCCATCTTGAGGCCGAAAGTCACCGGCTCGGCATGGATGCCGTGCGAGCGGCCGACGCAGACATCATCTTTATGCGCATAGGCTTTCGCCTTCAGCGCGGCGAGCAGGGCGTCGAGATCTTTAAGCAGGATATCGGCGGCGCGCGTCAGCTGTACGGAGAGGCAGGTATCGAGAACGTCCGAGGAGGTCATGCCCTGATGCACGAAGCGCGCCTCATCGCCGACATATTCGGCAAGGTTGGTGAGAAAGGCGATGACGTCATGCTTGGTCTCGCGTTCGATCTCGTCGATCCGGTCGATATCGAAATTGCCGCGCTCCCACACCGCTTTTGCGGCGGCTTCGGGGATGACACCGAGCTTCGCCTGGGCATCGCAGGCATGCGCCTCGATCTCGAACCAGATACGGAATTTGCTTTGCGGCTCCCAGATCGCAGTCATTTCGGGGCGGGAATAACGGGGAATCATGGTGGCTATAACTTTCTGACATCGAAGAATGGAAGAAGGCTGACCTAGCAGAGCCGGCGCAGAATCTCAAGTCGCAAACGGCGAAGCAGGCCGTATTCTTCGGAATCTACACGGAGCGGGTAATGCCCCCGTCAACCCGGATGTTCTGACCGGTGATATAGGCGGCGCCGCTTGAGGCGAGGAAGGAAACCGTCGCCGCGATCTCATCCGCCGTGCCGTAGCGCTTCATCGGAACGCTGTCGCGGCGTTCATCGGTCGCCGGCAGGCTGTCGATCCAGCCCGGCAGCACATTATTCATACGGATATTGTCGGCCGCATAGTCGTCGGCGAAAATCTTGGTGAAGGAGGCGAGGCCGGCACGGGCGACCGCCGAGGTCGGGAACATGGCGCTTGGCTCGAACGCCCAAGCCGTCGAGATATTGATGATGGCGCCGCCTTTCTGCGTCTGCATGACAGGCGCAACCAGCCGCGTCGGCCGCACGACATTGAGGAAATAGGTATTAAGCCCCGCATGCCAGTCCTCATCGGTAAGGTCCAGGATGGGCTTGCGCGGCCCGTGACCGGCGCTGTTCACGAGCACGTCGATGCGGCCCCAGCGCGAAAGCGTGCCATCGATGAGCCGCTTCAGATCGTCCGTCGACTGGTTGGATCCGGTAACGCCGAAGCCGCCAAGCTCACTCGCCAGCGCCTCGCCCTTGCCGGAGGAGGAGAGGATCGCAATTTTGAAGCCATCCGCCGCGAGCCGGCGCGCCGACGCCGCGCCCATGCCGCTCCCGCCTGCCGTGAGGACCGCAACTTTTTCTCCTGCCATCTCTGCCTCCTTAAAAAACGATTCGGCGCCATTGACGCCTAGACGAAGCTATTGCAGACGGACAGCCCCGGCCAGATTAAATTGCGGCGCGCCAGTATCCTGCTCAGATCAGCCCGCGCGATTTGAAGCTCAAGACCTCCGAATGGCCGACGATCAGATGATCATGGACGCGGATATTGAGCGCGGCCGCCGCCTTAACAATCTCAAGCGTCATGTCGATATCGGCGGTTGAGGGCGTCGGATCGCCCGAGGGGTGGTTGTGGACGAGGATGATAGAGGTCGCGCCAAGCTCAAGCGCGCGCTTGACTACTTCACGCGGATAAACGGCGGTGTGATTGACCGTGCCGGTCTGCTGCACCTCATCGGCGATCAGGTGATTCTTGTTGTTGAGGAAGAGGAGGCGGAACTGCTCGATCTTCTGCTGGCCCATCGCGCCCTGGCAATATTCAAGCAGCGCCTGCCACGAGCCGATGACGTTTTTCTTCTCGATCTCGGCGCGGAGCAGCTTCTCGCCAAGCGTCTCGGCGACCTTCAGGGTAGCAATCACCGCATCGCCTGCGCCCTCCACTTTACGCAGCTCCTCGACCTCCGCCTTCATCACCCGCGAGAGCGAGCCGAAGCGGGCGAGGAGGGCTTTGGCGAGCGGCTTGGTGTCGCGCCGGGGCGAGGCGGCAAAGAGGAGATATTCGAGCAGCTGATAATCGGCGAGGGAGCGTGCACCGGCGCTCAACACCTGCGCGCGCATCCTTTCGCGGTGTCCCGCCCGCGGGTCCATCTTGCGATCCAGATCTTTGATGTCGGGCGCGGGCCTTTCAGCGAAGGCGTCAATCGCGGTGTCCGACTGGCCGGAGGCGGCCTGCAAAGATTTGGTCTCAGATGTCATACGGCGGCTTGTCCAGTCCCTTCGGTGACAGGGTGAAAATCTCATACCCCGTTTCGGTGACGCCAATGGAATGTTCGAACTGGGCGGAGAGCGAGCGATCACGCGTGACCGCCGTCCAGTCGTCATCCAGCACTTTCACCTGCCAGGTGCCGAGATTGATCATCGGCTCGACGGTGAAGATCATGCCCGCTTTCAGTTCAATTCCTTCGCCGGGCGTGCCGTAATGGAGGATGTTCGGAACATCATGAAAGACGCGCCCGACGCCATGGCCGCAGAAATCGCGCACCACCGAGCAGCGCTTGCCTTCGGCGTAATTCTGGATCGCATAGCCGATATCGCCTGTCGTTGCGCCGGGTTTGATCACCTCGATGCCGCGCATCAGGCATTCATAGGTTATGTCGATCAGCCGCTGCGCCTTGATCTTCGGCTTGCCCGCGACATACATGCGGCTGCTGTCGCCATACCAGCCGTCAAGAACCGGCGTCACGTCGATATTCAGGATATCGCCATCTTCGAGCTTCTTCGGGCCGGGGATGCCGTGGCAGACAACATGGTTGATGGAAATGCACACCGATTTCGGATAGCCGCGATAGTTGAGCGGGCCGGAGATGGCGCCGCGAGAGGCGATAAATTCCGCGCAGATGCGATCCAGCTCCTCCGTCGTGATGCCGGGGACGACATATTCGGTGATCATGTCAAGCGTCTCGGCGGCCAGACGGCCGGCCTTGCGCATTGCCTCGAACGCCTCGGGACCATGCAGCTTGATCACGCCGGTATTGCGCTCCGGCGCGGTTATACTTGTTTCATATTTCATCAGGACACATCATTTTTTGGAAATTATACGTCAAAGCGGATCGCAAGGAAACCTGGGAATGATCGGAACCGGCGATCCGAGCCTTATCTCTTCGGCCGATATGTGGCAGTCATAGCATAAAATTTCAACTCCGGCGGCTTTTGCGCGATCGAACGCCTCGGCATAGGCAGGATCGATATCGTCCGCGAGGCGAAAGGAATGGCAGTCGGTCCGCTGGATCAGGTAGAACATGACGGCCCGCGCGCCGCGCGCCGCGACATTCGCAAGCTCGTGAAGATGCTTGGTGCCGCGCGCCGTCACGGCATCCGGAAATTCACCGTATCCCGGCTCGCGCGCCAGCGTCACATTCTTCACCTCGACATAGCAGTCGGAGCGTTCGGGCTCCTGAAGCAGGATATCGATACGCGAGTTTGCGCCGTATTTCACTTCGCGGCGAAGCTCGCTATAGCCGGCAAGCTCCGGCACCCGGCCGTCCTTGATTGCCGCCGCAACGATGGCATTGGGGTGCGCCGTGTTGACGCCGATGAGCGCATCTCCGACCGCCACCAATTCCCAGCTATAGGGGAGCTTCCGCGCCGGATTGTCGGAGCGCGACAGCCAGACGGTGAGGCCCGGTTCATTCAGCCCCATCATCGAGCCGGAATTGGCGACATGGGCGGTCACCACCCGGCCATCGGCAAGTTCGACGTCGGCGAGAAAACGTTTATAGCGCTTGATCAGCGTCGCTTCTTGAAGCGGCGCCGGGAATTTAAGAGACATAATAGGCTTTCAGGATTTGAAATTTGCTGATGCTCTTTGTAATCGCTTTGCTATGATGGGGGCAAGCCCCCGGCAGCAACAGTCTTCGCTAGGTACCTCCATGTCGCGCCCAACTGACACCCGCCCGCAAACGATCGTCACCGCCGCCATCCTCGTCATCGGCGACGAGATCCTGTCGGGGCGGACGCAGGATAAAAACATGGCGTGGCTCGCCGTGCGGCTGAACGAGCTTGGCGTGCAGCTGCGTGAGGCGCGCGTCGTTCCGGATATCGAGGCGGAGATCGTCGCGGGCGTGAATGCGCTTCGCGCCCGCTATGATTATGTGTTCACCACCGGCGGCATCGGCCCGACGCATGACGATATCACCGCCGATTCCATCGCCGCCGCGTTTGGCGTCGGCATCGACTATCACCCAGAGGCGATGGCGATCCTGACCCGTCACTATGAGATCAGCGGCATCGAGTTTAACGAGGCGCGAAAGCGCATGGCGCGCATTCCGCTTGGTGCAACGCTCATCAACAATCCGGTCAGTAAGGCGCCCGGCTTCAATATTGAAAATGTCTATGTCATGGCCGGCGTTCCGACCATCATGCAGGCGATGTTCGAAGAGATTGCGCCGGACCTCAAGGGCGGGGCGAAGATGCTAAGCCGGACGATTGGCGCAGGGCTGCCGGAGGGGCGTGTCGCGGCAAAGCTCGGCGAGCTGCAGGCGCGTTATCCGACCGTCTCCATGGGCTCCTATCCCTATTTCAAGGAAGGTTCCGTCGGCACCAACCTGGTGCTGCGCTCGGTCGACAGGGAAGCGCTTGATGCGGCGTTTGAGGCGCTCTTTGACTGGCTGGCCCGTGAGGGCGTCGTCGCCGTCGAGACAAGCTGATCGCCGCCGCCGTCATGCCCGCCAGGGGCCGTCATGAAAAGACGCCGCGGCGCATTAATTCCTTGTTTCCGCACAGTGCTTTCGCTAGGGTTCACTCGCCGCCCGCATGGTGAAATGGTAAACACAGCAGACTTAAAATCTGCCGCCCGCAAGGGCTTCCCGGTTCAAGTCCGGGTGCGGGCACCATCGCTCATATTGACGCGAAAGGGCGCGCGCGATGCGCTGCGAAAGATCGCCGTTGCCTGCCGTGATGTCTGGATAAATACCGGTTCTGCAAAAATGGTGAGCCCGACAGGATTCGAACCTGTGACCCATTGATTAAAAGTCAATTGCTCTACCGACTGAGCTACGGGCCCCCATATGCAGGATGCGAGGATGCCGGCCGGGAAGCGGCCGAAAGCGTCGCAATGCGGCTGCAACATAGGGTCGTTGCCGCCAATGGTCAACACAGTTTTTCATTTTTTAAGCGCTTTTAAAAAAGCCGTTATTTAGCATTTGACGGTTTTAATTATGGACGCCCCGGCGGCAAAATGGCAAAAAGCGGAGCAATCAAGTCAAACCAACGAGGGAACGGATGATTTCAAAATTCCTGTCGCGGATCTTTATGCTTCTCGGGCTTGCCCTTGCCGGCGCGCTGCCGCTTTCCACGGCGAGCGCCGCCGACCTTGAAAACACGCTTTATCTCGATCTCGTTTACGGCCGGGTGGTCATTGAACTGCGCCCCGACCTTGCCCCCAACCATGTCGCACGGATCAAGGAGCTGACGCGGGAGGGCTTTTATGACGGCGTCAAATTCCATCGCGTGATCGAGGATTTCATGGCCCAGACCGGCGATCCGACCGGCACGGGCACGGGCGGCTCGGGCCGCAAGCTGCGGGCGGAGTTCAACAACGCGCCGCATGTCCGGGGCGCGGTTTCGATGGCGCGGGCAAACTCCCCGCATAGCGCCGACAGCCAATTCTTCATCGTCACCGCCGATTCCCATTTCCTCGACGGCAAATACACCGTCTGGGGCACGGTGATTGAGGGGATGGAATATGTCGATCTCATCAAGAAGGGCGTCGGCAAAAGCGGCATGGTCCCGGGTGAGCCGGACATCATCGTGAAAATGCAGGTTGCCGCTGACGTGAAAGAGTAGGGCAGCTACTCGCTAAAATAAGGACGGCGCGCCCACAAGGCCCGCCGTCTTTTTTATCCTTTTCACCCTTTCGCGGGCGGATTTTTCGCGAACCAGTCGACAATCGCGGGCATGTCCCGCTCAAACCCGCCCGGGATATAGAGATTGAGAAAGCGCGTCGGCGCGTCCGTGAGATTGGCGAAATCATGCGTCACGCCTGCGGGCACACGAATGAAGCTGCCGGCCGGCGCATCCTGCCGCTTCCCATCGAGCCAGAAGGTCGTCACCCCTTCCAGCACGAAGAAGATGTCATCTTCCGTCTCATGGGCATGCGGGCCGGAGCCTTCCGTCTGCGGCTCGAGCCGCCATTCGGAGATGGAGTATTCCGCGCCCGTCTCCGCTTCATCGGCAAAGAAAATGCTCTGCATCCCGCCCATGTCATAGCGCCGCCCGCCGCCGGGCGGGAGGAAAATCACTTTCTGACGCGGCGCATTTACTTCGCTCATCTTTTATCTCCCGAACGGGCAGGGATCAGACGCAGCGCCCGCCGTCCACTTCAAGCGCAACGCCGGTAATGAAGGAGGCATCGTCGGAGGCCAGCCAGAGCGCCGCGTGAGCCAGATCGCGCGGGGTGTTTTCGCGCCCGAGCGGGATGGAGGAGACGAATTTGGCGCGGATCTCCTCGGTATCGACGCCGCCCATAAATTCGACCGACATACCGGTGCTCGCAAAAACCGGGCAGAGGGCGTTGACCCGCACCTGCTTCGGCGCCATCTCGAGCGCCATGGATTTCGACATGGTGACCACCGCCCCCTTGCTCGCGTTATACCAGGTGAGGCCGGGCCGCGGGCTGAGCGCCGCCGTCGAGGCGATGTTGACGATATTGCCTTTCGTCTCAAGGATATGCGGCACAATCGTCTTCGTGGTGAGATAGAGGCTCTTCACATTGACGTTGAAGATTTTGTCGAATGTCGCCTCATCGACATCGAACATCGAGCCGTTGCGCTGCGGGAATCCCGCATTGTTCACCAGCACGTCAACCCTGCCGAACGCCTTCAGCGTCGCCGCTGTCATCGCGTCGAGATCGGCCACGCTCGTCACATCACATTCCGCCGAAATGGCGCTGCCGCCGGCATCCGTAATGCCCTTGCAGACCGCAGTTGCCGCTGCGCCGTTCAGATCGCTCACCACGACTTTCGCGCCCTCGCTCGCGAACAGCTCCGCCATTGCCTTGCCAAAGCCCGAGCCTGCGCCGGTGATGATCGCTACTTTATCTTTTAATCGCATCTCAAATTCTCCCGTTTGATCGCGAGATAGTTCAACTTTCAACTGCAATTGGCAAGAGCGGCGGGCAAAATTTCTGCAAATATTTGCCGCGCGGAAGGAGGAGGCGCGGGGCGATCGCCCTCTCGCGCCCGCCGCGTCCGGTCCGGGAAGGAAGCGCTTCTCTCATCTTACAGAAATTTCATAAGACAGCATTACCTCTTCGTGATACTCTCCCCCTTGCTGACGGATATGGGCTATCGCCCTGATTTTTCGCCGTTTTTTAAATCAGTTCTGGACAAATGTTTAAAAAATCCAATCCCGACGACGCCCCCGGTAGCGGCGGCAAAAAAACCATTCTCGTTGATCCGCCGCAGAAAGTCCGACCGCTCACGCGACTGCGAACCTATTTCCTGACGGGCATTGTCGTGACCGCGCCGATTGCGATCACCATCTACCTGATCTACGCCTTCGTAACCTTCGTCGATGCCAATATCACGCCGCTCATCCCGGCGCGGTACAACCCGGAGACTTATCTGCCCTTCAGCGTGCCGGGGCTCGGTGTTGTCATCTCGGCGGTCGCGCTCATCCTGATCGGCTTTCTTACGGCCAACTTTCTTGGCCGGACGCTGCTCTCGTTCGGCGAGCGGATCGTCGGTCGCATGCCGATCATCCGCACCATCTACAATGCGCTGAAGCAGATCATGGAAACCATGATGGCGCAATCCGGCACCTCGTTCCGCGAGGTGGTGCTCATCGAATATCCGCGCAAAGGGCTGTGGGCGCTTGCCTTCGTCACCAGCAGCGCGCGGGGTGAGATCAGTGATATCAGCGATGACGAGGTGATCAGCATCTTCCTGCCGACGACGCCGAACCCGACCTCGGGCTTTCTCCTCTTCATGCCACGGCGCGACATTATCTTTCTCGACATGACGGTGGAGGCGGGGATCAAGCTGATTATCTCGGCCGGCATGATCTGGCCGGAAAATGTGACGGAAAAAATGCGCGAAAGGGAAGCGGAGAGCGCCAGGGTTCCTTCGGAACCCGCAGCGGACGGGCCCGATTCCCCCTCAGCCTGAGAGATTCTGGATCGCCGCGTCGCGCTCGAAAAGATAAAGCAGGAATTTAAGCGCGATTCCGCGCGGCGATTTAAGCTCGGGGTCTTTCTCCAAAATCAGCCGCGCATCGTCGCGGGCGATGGCAAGCAGCCGCGAATGGGCCTGCAAATCGGCGAGACGGAACTCGGGAAGGCCGCTTTGCTTTGTGCCCAAAAGCTCGCCCGCTCCGCGAAGGCGCAAATCCTCCTCGGCAATGCGAAAGCCGTCCTCGCTTTCGCGTAGGATAGCAAGCCTCGCCTTCTGCGTGGCCCCGAGCGGCGGGGCATAGAGCAGCAGGCAGACACCGGGAAGCTGCCCGCGTCCGACCCGGCCACGCAGCTGATGGAGCTGGGCAAGGCCGAAGCGCTCCGCATGCTCGATGATCATGACGGTCGCCTCCGGCACATCGACGCCAACCTCGATCACCGTTGTTGCGACCAGGATACTGATCTCGCCCGCCATAAAGCGGCGCATGGTTTCATCCTTTTCCTCAGGCTTCTGGCGGCCGTGGATCAGCCCGACGCGATCGCCGTAAAGATGCTGCAGCATCTCGAAACGCTCCTCCGCCGCGGCGACGTCGAGAAGCTGCGATTCTTCCACCAGCGGGCAGACCCAATAGATGCGCTCCCCCGCCGCCAGCTTGCGCTCGAGCCCTTCGGCGACGCTGTCGAGGCGCGAGAGGTCGATGGCGCGCGTCTCCACCGGCTGGCGGCCCGGCGGCTTCTCGGCGATCACCGAAATATCCATATCGCCATAGGCGGTGAGGGCGAGGGTGCGCGGGATCGGCGTTGCGGTCATCACCAGCACATCGACGCCGCCGCCCTCGCGCCCCTTGGCGCTGAGCCTGAGGCGCTGATGCACACCGAAGCGGTGCTGCTCATCAATAATGGCAAGGCCGAGATCGTGAAAGCGGACATCCTCCTGGAAAAGCGCATGGGTGCCGACGACGATATCGATCTTGCCTTGCTCCAGCCGCTCCAGCACCTCGCTCCGTTTTTTGCCCTTCAGCCGACCGGTGATGATCTCTGTTTTCAGCCCTGCCGTTTCGGCGAGCGGCTGGATGGCATTGAAATGCTGGCGGGCGAGGATTTCCGTCGGCGCCATCAGCGTGGCCTGCGCGCCGGTCTCGACCGCCACCGCCATGGCAAGGAGCGCGACCACCGTCTTGCCGCTCCCGACATCGCCCTGAAGGAGCCGCAGCATGCGGTGCGGCGCGGCCATGTCACCCGTGATTTCAGTGAGCGCCTGCATCTGCGCGCCCGTCAAGCGGTAGGGGAGTGCGCTTTTGATCTTGTCATACAGCCGGCCATCGCCCGCCATGGCGCGCCCGGGCTTGCGTTTCATCCGCCGCCGCACCAGCTCGAGCGCAAGCTGGTTGGCGAGCAGCTCATCATAGGCAAGGCGGGCGCGCGCCGGCGCATCGCGCGCGAGATCCTCCTCGCTCCTGGGATGGTGCGCGGCGAGAAGGCTTTCCTTCCAGCCCGGCCATTTCTCGCGCGCCAGCAGCGCCGGATCGAGCCATTCGGGAAGCTCGGGAAGGGTGGCAAGGAACTGCCGCGCCGCCTTCACGAAGGTGGCATTCACCAGCCCCGCCGTCAGCGGATAGACCGGCTCATTGAGCGGGATGCTGTCCGCCGCTTCAATTGGCGCCACATGATCGGGATGGGTCATCTGGTAGGCGCCGCCATATTCCTCAAGCCGCCCGCTCACCAGCCGCTCCGCCCCCTCCGGGAGCTGCTGGCGGAGATATTGCTCCCGGCCGTTGAAATAGGTGAGGGTGAGCGCATCGCCCCCGGCGCGGGTACTGATGCGATAGGGCGCGCGGCGATTGCGGGAGGGGAAATGCTGCTCCACCGTGACGCGGATCACGATCTGCCGCTCAAGATAATCGGCCGAGAGATGATCGACCCGCTCCCGCGTCAGCAGGCCGCTCGGCAGGTGCCAGAGCAGATCGACGATATTCGGCCCGGCGAGCTTCTCGATCAGCGCGCCCGTGCGCGGCCCGATGCCGTTCAGCCGGGTTGCCGGAGAAAAAAGCTGATACAGAATCTCAGGTCGCACGCATCCCCCGCCGCTGCTGTTTGGCGCCATTGTGGGGGCCGCGCCCGGCAAGGTCAATGCCGCATCGAAATCGCTGGAAAATTGCGACTAACTGCTGACAGGGCCGGCGAGACAGGCTATATGCTACCCATCCCAATGAGATAAAGAAGCCCATGACCGAAGATATTGCCATCCGCCGTAAACGCCTCATTCACCGCTCGCTCTATACCGGCATGAAGGAGACGGACCTGCTGCTCGGCGGTTTCGCCCGCAAATATCTGGACGGTTTCACGGCTGATGAGCTTGATATTTACGAATCCCTGCTCGATGCCGGGGACCCCAATATCTATGTCTGGGCGGTCGGGCGCGAGCCGGTGCCGGCGGAGTATCGTTCCAGCGTCATGGACAAGCTGATGGATTACGGCCAGAACAATCTGGCGCGCAAAAGCTGAGAGTTGATGAACGGACCCGATCTTGCAAATCTCTGCCGCCGCCTTCAGGTTCTGGCGGAGAAGAGGGCGGCCTTCCGGCTGGAGTCGGTGCCAGAGGGCTATGACGCCTGGCTGCTCGGCTCCTTTGCGCGAAGCGCGGATCGCGATCTTCTCTTCGTCCTTCGTGATGACGTGCGCATGGCAGCAAGCGAGGCGGCGCTCGCTTTCTTCGCCCCCGATGTCGAGGTCATCAGCTTTCCGGCCTGGGACTGCCTGCCGTATGACCGCGTCTCACCAAACGCCGAGATCGTCGCGCGGCGCATGACTGCGCTCGGCCGCATGACCGAGAAAAGCGAAAAGCCCCGCATCTTCCTCACCACGCTGAACGCGCTGACCCAGCGCGTGCCGCCGGTTGCCATGGTGGCGGGAAGCCGCCTGAGCGTCCGCGTCGGTGAACGGATCGAGGCAAAGGCGCTCATCGATTATCTGGTGGCCAACGGCTTTTCGCGCATCGGCACGGTGATGGAGCCGGGCGAATTCGCGGTGCGCGGCGGCCTCATCGATATTTTTCCGCCGGGCGCGGAAAATCCCGTCCGGCTCGATCTTTTCGGTGATACCGTCGATGCCATCCGCAGTTTCGATGCGCTCACTCAACGCTCCATCGGCACGCTCGATAAGCTCGAATTCACCGCCGCGTCTGAATTCCTCCTGAGCGATACGTCAGTTGCGCTCTTCCGCTCCCGCTATCGTCAGCTTTTCGGCGCGGTAACGGGGGACGATCCGCTCTATGAGGCGGTCAGCGAGAAGCGCCGCCATGCCGGCATGGAACATTGGCTGCCGCTCTTTCACGAGCATATGGCGACGCTCTTCGACTTTCTGCCCGAGGCAGTGCTGTTCCTCGATCATATGCTGGAGGAGGCGAAAGAGGCGCGCATTGAGACGATCCGCGATCATTTCGAGGCGCGCGAGGAAGCGCGCGCGGCGCAGGGCGGCGACTACAAGCCGCTGCCGACGGAATATCTCTATCTCACCCGTGACGAATGGCAGGCGGCCCTGGCGACGCGCGGCGTCGGCCAGCTCTCGCCCTTTGCGAGCGGCGCGGCGGAGGAGACGGTCATCGATGCCGGCGGCCGCGCCGGCCGCGATTTTGCGCCCGAGCGCGCGGCGCATCAGGACGGCGGCCTCTATGCCGCGCTGAAAAGCCATATCATTGCGCAGCTTGGCGACAACAAGCATGTCATCCTCAGCTTCTTCAGCAACGGATCGCGGGCCCGCAACAAGATTGTCCTCAGCGATCACGGGATTTCGCCGCTTCGCGAGATCGACACATTTGATGAGGCGACCGGCGCAAATGTGCCGCTGCTCGCGGTCCTGCCCATCGAAGCGGGGTTTGAAGCCCCGGGTTTCGTCGTCATCGGCGAACAGGATGTGTTCGGCGACCGGCTGGTGCGGCCGCGCAAATCCTCGAAGCGGCAGGAGAATTTCATTGCCGCCGCCTCGCAGCTCTCGCCCGGCGACTATGTCGTCCATGTCGATCACGGCATCGCGCAGTATGAGGGGCTGACCACCATCGAAATTTCCGGCGCGCCGCATGACTGCGTGACGCTGCTCTATGCGGGGGGCGACAAGATCTACCTGCCGGTCGAAAATATCGAGATGCTGTCGCGCTATGGCGGCAGCGACAGCGCCGCGGTGCTCGACAAGCTCGGCGGCTCCGGCTGGCAGGCGCGGAAAGCCAAGCTGAAAAAGCGGATCATGGAAATGGCCGATCAGCTGATCCGCATCGCCGCCGAACGGCAGCTTCGCAAGGCCGAGGTGGTCACGCCGCCCGATGGGCTGTATGCCGAATTCTGCGCCGGTTTCCCATTTGAGGAGACGGAGGATCAGCAGAAAGCGATTGATGATACCCTGGATGATCTCGCAAGCGGGCAGCCGATGGATCGCCTGATCTGCGGCGATGTCGGTTTTGGCAAGACCGAGGTTGCGCTTCGCGCCGCCTTTACCGTCGCCATGACGGGGAAGCAGGTCGCAATCGTCGCGCCGACCACCTTGCTGGTGCGTCAGCATTACAAGGGCTTTCGCGAGCGCTTCAAGGATCTGCCGGTGCGCATCGCGCAGCTCTCGCGCATGGTCTCGGCGAAGGAGGCGAGCCAGACAAAGGCCGATCTCGCCGCCGGGCGGGTTGATATCGTCATCGGCACCCACGCGTTGCTCGCCAAATCCATCCGCTTCAAGGATCTCGGCCTTGTCATCATTGATGAGGAGCAGCATTTCGGCGTTGCCCATAAGGAGCGGATGAAGGAGCTTCGCGCCAATGTCCATGTGCTGACGCTCACCGCAACGCCCATCCCGCGCACGCTGCAGCTTGCCATGACCGGCATCCGCGATCTCTCCATCATTGCGACGCCGCCGGTTGATCGCCTCGCCATCCGCACCTTCGTTCTGCCGTTCGATCCCGTCGTGCTGCGCGAGGCGCTGCTGCGCGAGCATTATCGCGGCGGGCAGAGTTTCATCGTCTGCCCGCGTCTTGCGGATCTACCCGATATCGGCAATTTCCTCCGCGAGCATGTGCCGGAGGTGAAATATGTCACCGCCCATGGCCAGCTTGCCGCAAAAGAGCTCGACAGCGTGATGAACGCCTTCTATGACGGCGCCTATGACGTGCTGGTGGCGACGAATATCGTCGAATCCGGCCTTGATATCCCGTCCGCCAACACGCTGATCACGCACCGCGCCGATATGTTCGGCCTTGCCCAGCTCTACCAGATCCGCGGGCGCATCGGCCGCTCCAAGACGCGGGCCTATGCCTATCTTACGCTGCCACCGAGAAAGCGCCTGACCGACGCGGCGGAGAAGCGCCTTCGCGTGCTGCAGTCGCTCGACACTCTCGGCGCGGGCTTTACGCTGGCGAGCCACGATCTCGATATCCGCGGCGCCGGGAATCTCCTTGGCGATGAACAGTCGGGTCATATCCGCGAGGTGGGCTTCGAGCTTTATCAGGAGATGCTGGAGGAGGCGGTTGCGAACGCCCGCGACAGCGGCCTTGGCGCGGCGGTGGAGACGGCGGACAAATGGTCGCCCAGCATCAATATCGGCGCGGCCGTGCTGATCCCCGAAAGCTATGTCGCCGATCTCGATCTCAGGATGGAACTTTACCGGCGCATCGCCGCGCAGGAGACGCTCGACGAGATCAACGCCTTCGCCGCCGAGCTTGTCGATCGCTTCGGCCCGCTGCCGGATGAGGTCTCCCACCTCATCGAGGTGATGACCATCAAGCATTTCTGCCGCGAGGCGAATATCGAGAAGATCGAGGCCGGGCCGAAGGGCGCGGTGCTGAGCTTCCGCGGCAACCGCTTCGACAATCCGGCCGGTCTTGTGCAGTTCATCTCGCGCGCGCCCGGCTCAACCAAGCTCAGGAGCGATCACAAGCTCGTCCACAGCCGCGACTGGCGCCACCCGGAAGACCGGTTGAAAGGCGTGCTCTGGCTCGCCGAAAACCTGGTGAAAGTCGCGAAAGCCGCCTGAGGCGGCCTATTCCGGCGCGCCGCCCGCCAGATCCTCGGCGGCGATTTTATCGAACACGGAATGAAAAACGTCCGGATCCTGCGCGCCCGAGAGCGCGTAGCGGCCATCGATGATAAAGAAGGGAACCCCGCTGATCCCCATCTCACGGACGCGGCTGTCCTCGGTGCGGATAAGATCCTTGTCGGCGTCTTTTGCCAGCAGCTCGGCGACGAGATCGGCGTCCATGCCGGCTTCGCGCGCGGTTGCGACCAGCACCTCCGCATCTCCGATATCCTCACCTTCCAGGAAATAGCGGCGGAACAGGATCTCGACCACCTCATCCTGACAACCGGCGGTATGCGCCCAGCGGATCAGCCGGTGCGAATTCAGCGTATTCGGCGTGCGCTTGATATCATCGAATTTGAAATCAATATCAAAGGCTTGACCGGCGATCTTGACGTTATCATAGATCTGTTTCGCGCGCTCCGCACTGCCGAATTTCCGGGCCGTGAAGGTTTCCCGGTCGGCCCCGCCTTCGGGCACTTCAGGATTGAGCTGGAACGGGTGCCAGGCGATTTCGACCGCAAGATCGGGCCGCGCCGCAAGCGCCGCTTCAAGTTTGCGCTTGCCGATGAAGCACCACGGGCAAACGGTATCGGAGATAATATCTATTTTCATCTCCTGACTATAGGGCCGGCGCGCGGGCGCGGCAAGAAGCGTTGGAAATTAATCCGGCGGCGATCGCTCAGGCGGCGCGGGAGGGCTCACTGAGCCCGCGCGCGATGACGCTCTCGATATCATCGCCGGGGCGCACCTCGGCAACGCCCGTGAGGATTGCGGCGCGAACGGCCGTCGGGGCGGGGGCGGCGGCATGAACAAGCGCGAAATCGGTGCTCCGCAGCACGCCTTCGAGGCGCCGAAGGACGACATCGGCCTCCGCCCGCCGGGCGCCGGGGAGCGAGATCAGGAACTGCCCGCGCGTCAGGGAGGCGCAGAAATCCTCGCCCCGGATCAGGCTGCCGAGCGCCGAGCCGACCTGGCGCAGCAGCTGATCGGCGGCGGGAAAGCCATGCTCCTCCGTCACTTCGGCGAGATTTTCAACCATCAGCGAGGCGATACTGAGAACCTTGTTCTGGGCCGCGCAGTCGCGGAACTGCAACGCAAGATGGGCCCGCATAAAGCCCGCCGAATAAAGATCCGTCGGCCCGTCGACCACCGGAAAGGGCTTGGCCACGCGAAACAGCGTCTGGATGGCAAGACGGTAGCGGTGCTGGCGGATCTGCAGGCCAAGCCGGTTGGGCAGGGCGTCCATCTCGCTGCCATGCAGCACGATATCCGAGACGCCGTGCTGATAGGCCGCGGCGCGCTGCCCGGGATTTTCGAGAACCATCACCACCGGCAGATTGAAAAGGCGCGAATCGGCGCGGATATCGGCGCAAAGGCGAAGGTTGCTGTCATCGAGCCCGACCCCGGACAGGATCACCGCATCGAACGTGCCGCGCCGCAATTCCTCGATCGCGCGGCCTGAATGCTTGCAGATGTGGATATTGGTGCGGGTATCGAGACTGAGCAGCACATTGCCGAGCAGCATCGTCTGCATCCCGACGATCAGCACATTGGCATCGCCAATCTCGGCTTCGGGCGCGGAGACGCTGGAGATATCGACGCCGTAGCTCTCGGTCGTATGGATGCGGCGGTTAAGCTCCTGTTCCATATGGCGAAGCCGGATGAGCGCGCCGACGCGGGCCAGCAGCTCGTCATGGCAATAGCCCGGCGAAATGGTCTGGATACGGCAGCGGATATCCGCGGCGCTCACCAGCAGCAGGGGAAAGTCACGGCGGCGGAATTTGCGGGCGATATCGCGGACATCGACGCCATGCGAATTATTCTCGCCGTCCAAAATCATCAGATCAAACGTTTGATCATCGACTTTCGAGCCCATCACCTCGCCGTAGCGGCAGCGAATGATGCCATAGCCCGCCGAGATCAGAAGCGGCTCCAGTGCCGTGGACGCGCTGTCCGAGACAAGCAAAAGTGTGGCGATATAGCGCATCAAAACCTCCCTAGCGTTCCCGAAACTTACGCCCCAAAGATTAAAAATAGGTGAGGAGCGGGGCATTTTCCGAAAAATCATCCCGCCCGGGGATGCCGCGAAATCGCCGATGGCGGCAAATGCCGCCTTGATTTTAGCGGGTGAACGCGAAATCATGGGCACCGCAAAGTTGGATTTATCGGTAAGGGATCAGGAGTTTTTTTATGACCGCACCTCACATACTCGAGGGTAAACACGCGCTTGTCACCGGCGCATCATCGGGGCTTGGCAAGCGTTTTGCCGAAGTCCTTGCCCGCGCCGGCGCAAAAGTCACGCTCGCGGCGCGGCGGACGGACCGGCTGGAGGCGCTCGCGGGCGAGATCGCGGCGTTCGACGGGCGCGCGCTACCGGTGCGCATGGATGTTACGGACGTTGCAAGCGTTCAGGAGGCGGTGAAGGCCGCCGAGACCGAACTCGGCCCGATCAATATCCTCGTCAACAACTCCGGCATCAGCATCCAGGCGGCGGCGGAAAATGTCACGCCCGAGGATTTCAATGCCGTGATGATGACCAATGCGCACGGTGCCTTCTTCGTCGCGCAGGCCGTCGGGCAGAGCATGATCCGCCACGGGCAGGGCGGCAAGATCATCAACATCGCCTCCATCGCCGCCAAGCGCGTTCTCAAGCAGAATGTCGCCTATAACATGTCGAAGGCCGCCGTCGAGCATATGACGCGCTCGCTCGCCAATGAATGGGGCCGCTATAACATCCAGGTCAACTGCCTCAATCCCGGCTATATCGTGACGGAGCTGAATAATTTCTATTGGGAAACCGACGGCGGCAAGCGGCTGATCGCGAAGCTGCCGGGCAAGCGGGTCGGCGACCCCGCGGTGCTGGATGCGCCGCTCCTGCTGCTCGCGGGACCGGGTTCCGATTTCATGACCGGCGCCTCGATCGAGGTTGACGACGGCATGCAGGCGGCAGGCTTCTAGGCACGCTTTAAAAAAACGGTGTTTATCCTGATAACGCAACAGGTTAAACACCGTTTTTAATATCTTACATTCCGGTTTTGTAGAGCTTGATATTTTGCAGCCGGTTCCGCACCGGGCCGAGCGCCTTCGCCGTTTCGGTGAGGAACGCGAGGCCATAGTCCATGCGCGCGGTGAGTTCCACATCGAGCGGCGTCGGCGTCTCGCTCGCGAACAGGCTCGCCACCTGGCGGAGCACCATATGATCGGGCAGCCACATCAGGAAATTATTCTTGTAACCGCTCATGCGGAGTTCAGCGACGGGGTAGGCGCCGCCCATGCCGGAGCTGATGGAGATCAGCTGCGCGGGCTTGTGCGCAAGCTCGCCGCCGTCGCACATCAGCAGGAAATTCTTGAGATGCGCGGGCGCCATGCCGGCCCATTCAGGGCTGATGACAACGAAGCCGTCGCACGTTTTCAGCCGCGTTGAGAGCGGTTTCCAGAAGGACTGCATCTCGCTTCCTGCGGTCCATTTATCCTCATGCCAGAGCGGGACGGACAGGGTGCGCAGATCAAACATCTCGATCGAAATCTCAGGCTCAAGCGCGCGAAGGCGTGCTGCAACATAGGCGCCGATGCGGGCCGATTCCGATTTCTCGCGAACGCTGCCGATGATGATACCGATTGTAAGCTCCGACATGTGACTTCTATCCTCAAAATTATGACATTGTGCTCAAAAACATGGGCGCGCCCGACGCGCTCCCCTGAGGCATAAGCAAACGCTTGTTAGAAAGCAAACAAATTGGCGGCAAATAGGGGTGCCCGTCACATAATGCATCGCAATGGGCGGTGGGCGGCGCGGCGGAAAAATCGGCCGGAGGCTCTTGCCCACATATGCCGGTTGTAAAAATCGATTGCAAATATAGCGCTTTGCTGATACAATATTGGGCATGGGAAACGATGGCGGCTCTATACGCGGATTTTCTTCCCCTCCCTGTTTCGCTCACGAACTTGAATACAATGAATATGGCGGTTTTTCGGGCGTTGATGCCCAGACGGCCCTTGATGTTGCGAGGTTCCGCAAAGCGAAGCGGCAGGAGCTGAGAAAAGCGTGCCTCAATCTGCCCGCGGCCGCGCGACGCGCCGCGGCGGAGGCGGTTCAGCAACGGCTCGATCAGCTGATCGACCTTGCGCCCGGCCGCATCATTGCCTGTTATTCGCCGCTCGGCAACGAGCTTGACCTGCAACCCTGGATGCGTAGCGCCGTTGCGCGCGGCGCCCGCGTGGCTCTCCCGGTGGTGACGGGAAAGAATGAGCCGCTTCTCTTTCGTGAATGGACGCCTGATTGCGTGATGGTGGACGGAATATGGAGGATACCTGTCCCCGCGGACGGCGCCGAACTCACGCCCGAGATCATACTTGTCCCGCTTGTCGGCTTCGATGCGGAGAATTACCGCCTCGGCAATGGCGGCGGCTTTTATGACCGGACCCTGTCGCTGATGAGCCCGCGGCCGATGACGATCGGCGTTGGCTATTCACTGACGAAGATTTCCAGCATTTTCCCGCAACCCCATGATATTCCAATGGATATCATTGTTACCGAGAAGGGCGACCCGATCCGCCGTGAGCGCGCAAAGTCGAACGATACGGCGACGACTTGTCGTCCCTGAAACCCAAGATTTAACTTAAACCTTTACGTTAACTTGCGCCCTCGCCGGGCCAGAGATGCGCCAGCCTGACCGCGAGAAAGCGGAGCAGGGCGGCATTCACCTCGCGCGGCTTCTCCTGCGCCATCCAATGGCCGGAGGCGATGCGGCGGATGGTGAGATCATCGCAAAGTTCCTGCATCGGCTCGGCAAGGCGCGAGCGGACGCATTCGCACACCTCATCATATTCGGCGAGGAGGAAGAGCACCGGCATGTCGATCCTGCCGCCGTTCACGGCCTTGGCCGCGTAAATGGCGTTGGCTTCGTTGTTCATATAGTAGGAATCGGGCCCCGCAAAGCCGTTCCGGGCAAGCGCGGCCGCATATGCGGAGAGGTCCGCCGGCCTAAGCACGGCGGTATCGAGCGGCAGGTCGGGCGCGGCATCGGCGCCGCCATACCAGCCGCCGTTTCGGCGGATGAAGGCGGTGGGTGAGGGGCGCGGCGTTGCGCGGGCGCGCCCGGCGCGGAACAGCGCCTTCACGGTGCGGAGGGGATCGGCGTCGAATACCTCGGTCGCGCGGGAAAAATGCTCCTCATAAAAACGGATATAATCCCATTGCCCGACGGGAAACTCATCTTCCGGATACATGTCCCGGTCGAGAAGGGGGAGGCAGGCGTCAAGCCCGCGCTCGAGCGTCGCGTAAGGGACGCAAAGGCTCAAAACAGCATCGCAGCGCTCGGGGTAATGGCTCGCCAGCGCCCAGACCGTCGCGCTGCCCCAGTCATGCCCGACCCAGATGGCGGAGGAGCGCCCAAGTCCATCCAGCAGCTCCAGCATATCGGCGACGATTGCGCTTTGCGCGTAATCCGAGGGATGCGAATGGACGCGGGAGCGGCCGTAGCCCCGCATATCGGGAGCAATGGCGCGAAAGCCGAGATGGCCGAAAAGCGGCAGCTGATGCCGCCAGCTGATTGAGAGCTCCGGCCAGCCGTGAAGGAAAATGATCAGCGGGCCATCCTCCGGCCCCGCCGCGAGATAAAAGCTCCCGTGCCGCGCCGTTGCAAAATAATGCTCGCTAATCTCCCCCGTCATCGCGTCCTCCCTCATGCTCTCGCGATCATGACAGGAGAATTGTCGCGCGGCAAGGACCCGGATGGCGGGAGCCTCTGCGCTCAATCAAGCGAGAAGGTCATCGGAAACTGAAATTCCATCCGCTCGGCGGTGAATTCTGGGGGAAAACGCTCAAACGGCGCGGAAAGCTCGACCGTCCGGATCGCCGCCTTGTCAAGCATCGCATGGCCCGAGGACTGCGTGATGCGAAGGTCGCTGACCGCCCCGTCCCGCGTCAGGCTGAAGGTGAAAGTCACCACCCCCTGGATGTTGAAGCGCTGCGCCATGGCGGGATAATGCTTGTTACGCACCAGCCTGTCGCGGACGCGGCCGCGATAGTCGCTGATCGCATCGCCGCCGCCGGATGTGGCGCGAACGCCGCCGCTGCCGGACATGCGATCAGCCGCGCCGGAGGGATCAGCGATGCGCCCGCCGGCCGCTGCCGCAACCGAGCGCGTCTCTGCGGGCGCCGGTGCCTCGTGCGCCATGTCGGTGCGGGGCGGCGCAAGTTCTTTCTGGGCGGGAACAGGCGGCGGCGGTGCTTTTACCGCTTCTTCAAGCGGCGCGGCTTCAGCGATGTGCGTGCGTTCCGGGCGGGAGGGGAGCACCGCCTCCGGCGCCCGAAGCGCGCTCACAACATTCTTTCGCGCGACTGGTCTCGGGGCGGCAATCGGCACGGCATCCGCAGGAACCGGCCGGGCGGATTGCGGCGGCGACGCGACGGGGCGGCTCATGCTCGCAAGCGAGCCGACATGCAGCGCAACGCCGCCGATGGAACGCTCCTGCCGCGCCTCGGGGGGGGTGAATGCCTGAAAGAGTGCGAGCAGGGCAAAATGCAGGCCGAGCGAGAGGCCGATAAAAAGCAGGCCTTGCGACAGCCGCCTCATGGCGCGACCGCAAGCGTCATGAGGCGGATTTTCCCATGCCCCGCGGCGCGAAGTGCTTCGAGAAGCGCAAGCAGGTCGTCGGCCGGCAGCGCCTTGTCGGCGATAAGCTGGATGTCGGGCGGGCCGATTTCTGCGAGCCGCGCGAGCAGCGCCTCCCGCCCGAGCGTCTCGCCGAGATAGTAGATCTCGCCCGAGGCGGCGATCTGCACCACGTCGGAGCGGGCAGGCGCGGGCGGCAAGCTCGCCGTTTCGGGCGGCGCGAGACCCGGCGCGAGCGGCGCGGCGAGGCTGCCGGCGATGAGGAAAAAGATCAGCATCAGAAACACCACATTGATCAGCGGGATGGTGTTTTCAGCAAGCGTTGCCGGCTTTTTTCGGATCGAGAGTTTCATGGCTCACCGCGCCAGCGAAACCGAGCGGAGCGGCGTTTTCTGAAGCCGCTCCAGCGTCTCGACAAGGGTCTCTACGCTGACATCGCCGCGCGGCTGCAAGACGGCATGGGTCGCACCGCGCAAGATAAAGCGGTCAACCGCGGCCTCGATGCCGGTCGGGGTTACGGGCTCCCCGTTCACAAGGAGCGCGCCGTCTTCCATCACGCGGATGATCAGCACGGCCTCGGCGGGCGGCGCCTCCTCGCCCGTCGCGGCGGCGGAAAGATCGAAGGCGGTAAAGCGGGTGAAGGTGGTGCTCAGCATGAAAAAGAGCAGCAGCAGGAAGATCACATCGATCAGCGATGTCAGGCTGATCAGGGTCGCGCGCCGTCTCGGCCGTTCGATCCGCATACCGGCCCCGTCATCCCGCCGCGATGCGCTCGCTGCGGCGCTCGGCCGCTCCGCCCGTCGCGGTCAGGCTGCCGGTCAGGATCGCGGTCGCCATCTCCTCGATCGTCTCGATCTCCCGCTCGATGCGGGCATCGAACCAGGTGGCGATCAGCGAGCAGGGAATGGCGATGGCAAGGCCGACGGCGGTGGTCAGCAGCGCGACCCAGATGCCGCCCGCGAGCACCGAGGGATCAACCATCGCGCCCGCCGCCTGCAACGCCTGAAACGCATCGATCATGCCGATCACGGTGCCGAAAAGGCCAAGCAGCGGCGCAACCTGGGCAACCGTCTCGATCAGCCGGAGACCGCGCCGGGCGGCGGCAATCTCGCGCCCGGCCACGGCGTCGATATCCTCGCGCACCAGCTTGCCCTTCTCCGGATGGTAGAGCATCCCGCGCATCGCATGGGCGAGGGCGACGGGAAGGGGGCCCGGCCTGCCGTCGATTTTGGCGAGCGCCGCGGGCGAGGGACCGCCCGTCTGCCAAAGGGTAAGCGCATCGCGAGCGGCGTCATGCCGGCCGATGCCGAGGCGGTGAAAATGCCAGAGCTTGTAGAGCGCCATGGCGAGCGCCGCGACCGAGAGGACGAGCAGAATCGTGACGACGGGCCCACCCTTTTCATTCAGCGACAGAACATAATCGAGCATGGCGCTTTGCCTTTTAAAATCAGCGCCTTAGAGGCTGAGTTTGATGTCAACCCGGCTCGACGGCCGGAGCGCATCGAGACAGTCGGCCGGCGTCATCTCACCGACCTCGCAGGAGGAGACATCATTGATCAGGATGGTGCCGATCTCATCGCAGGACTGCTCCGGCAGGTCGTATTGCAGGACGCGGCGCTTGCCTTCGGTGAGGCGGCCGGTGCTGATCAGCAGGAAATTCTGCGACATGCTCATCTTGTCGAGGATGGCGACCTCCATGCTGATATCCTCGACCAGCTGCCCAAGCTCGTTATGGAACATGAAGCTGACGCGGCAGCCGCTCTCCACCTGCTTGGCGTTGTTGAGCTCGAGCGTGAGCTGTCGGCCCGTCTCGGCTGTTTGCGCCTGCGCCGGCAGGGCAAGGCCGCCAAGGCCGAGAAGCGCGGCCACGAGGACGCCGGACAGGGGCTGCAATAGGTTCCGCTCACACATCATCTTAAACCTCCGATAGAGTTTTGTTCGGTCCGCGCGCATACCCGCCGCGAGGTGACGGAGCAGGGCGATTGGAGAAAAGCCGCGCCGGTCGGCTTGCCGGGCGATCTGACGCCGCATTGCGATATATATCGCCTCGTCTTAACACAGTCATGACAAAATCGACAAGCGGCGATGCGCCGGGCCGAACGCCAAAGCGCGTCGCAAAGTGCGCTTGACTTCAAATCGCCGCTCAGGCAGTTTGGCGGCAGCGATGGTTCCCCGCAAGGGATGAGAAAGGGAACAGGGACGGCGCGGCGGTTTGATGCCTCGCCGAAGCCCTGGCTGCCCCCGCAACTGTAAGCAGAGAGTGCGCCCGCGAAAACCACTGGGAAACTGGGAAGGTTGGGACGCGCTGGGACCTGCGAGCCAGGAGACCTGCCATTGCCAGCGTCGCTCGACCGCGGTACGGGGTGTGCCAGCGGAACGGATACCCGTTTGTGGTGACGCGCAGAAATGCGTTGCTGTCGGGTTCGGGCGTCCTTTTTCCTCCTGAGCCATTGTGGTCATTCATTGCTCCCTGCGGGAGCATTGTGCCGTCCGCGCAGCCTCTCATTTCTTCGTCGTCAGGCGCAAGCGGCATTTGCTGTTTGCCCTTGCCTAGTCGTTGATACGCAAGAGGAACCAGTTATGAAGACCGTCTTCAAAGATGAAAAAAGAAAAGAATATCTGCTGAAATCCGTCTCCCGGATGGCGCTGATCGCGGGCGCGGTGCTTCTCCCGCTCAGCCCCGCCGCCGCGCTTGCCGAAGAGACCATCGCCGCTGCGCTTGAGGAGGGGATCGTCGTCTCGGCAAGCCGTACGCCAACGGCGGCGAAAGAGGTCGGTAGCGCCGTCACCGTGATTACCGCGAAGGAGCTGGAAGAGCGGCAGGTGCGGGCAACATCCGATGCGCTCCGCACTGTTCCCGGTGTTGCCGTCAGCCGGAGCGGTCCCCTCGGGCAGATCACGCAGGTGCGGATCCGCGGCGCGGAAAGCAACCAGACCCTTGTCGTGATCGACGGGATCGAGATGAACAACCCGGCCTCCACTTCGGAATTCTATTTCAACAACCTGCTCACCACCGGGATTGGCCGCATCGAGGTACTGCGCGGCCCGCAAAGCGCGCTTTACGGCAGCGACGCCATCGGCGGCGTCGTCAATATCGTGACGAAAGAGCAGGAGATGGGCTTTACGGCGGCGACACGGGCGGAACTCGGCTCGTTCAATACCAAAAACGCGGAGGCAAGCCTTGGCTATGGCGCGGAGAGATTCGCCGTTACGGGCCGCATCGAGCGGCTGCTGACCGACGGGATTTCGGTCGCCGATGAGCGCGCCGGCAACTGGGAGAAGGACAAATACGCCAACACCACGGCGCAGCTGAAGGCGCGCTTCACGCCGATCGAGGCGCTTGAGTTCAACCTCAGCGGGATGCTGATCGAGAGTGATTCCAATCTTGACGGCTCGGCCGCGGTGGTTGGCGCGGTGGATAGCGGGGATCGCTCCAGCTCGACGCAGAAATACGGCATGGCGAGCGGCAAGCTCAAGCTGCTGGACGGCGCCTGGGATCATATGCTGCGCGCCGCCTACAGCAGCGACAACACCGATTTCAAGGACGGCGCGAGCGTCACAAACTTCGTCTCGGACGGGACGCGCATCAAATATGATTATCTCACCAACTTCACCTTCGCGACGCCCGATGTCGCCAATGCCGGCCACACGGTAAGCTTCGCCGCCGAGCGCGAGAAGGAGGAGATGTATACCTGGAGCGGCTTCTCCGGCCCCAATACGGTGAGCGTCGTCAATTACGGCTATTCCGGCGAATATCGCGTCAGCCTGTGGGACAGCCTGTTCCTCTCGGGCTCGCTGCGTTATGACGACAATGACGATCTCTTTGATGATCAGGTGACCTGGCGCGGCACCGCCGCCTATCTTTTCGACAGCAGCGGCACGCGGCTGCATTCGAGCATCGGGCGCGCCGTGAAGAACCCGACTCTGTTCGATCTTTACGGATCGACGCCGGGCTTTACCGGCAACCCCAATCTCGAACCAGAGGAGGGGCTCGGCTGGGATGCGGGCGTTGAGCAGTCGCTGCTGGATGACCGGCTTATTCTGGATGTGACCTATTTCAACAACCGCATCAAGAACCTGATTACCGGGAGCGGCAATACCGCCGTCAACCTTCCGGGCACGAGCCATATCGACGGCATCGAATTTACCGCCTCGACCGAGCCCGTGGAAAACCTTCGCCTGGATGCCAGCTATACCTTCACCAACGGCAAGGATGCGAACGGCATTGAGCTGCCCCGCCGGGCGCGGCATATCGCGAGCCTGACCGGCAATTACCGCTTCGATGTGGCGGGACGCCCCGCCAATATCAATCTCGGCATCCAGTATAACGGGGCGCAGCAGGATACGGTGTTCGACAGCTTCTTCCCCGTCGCGATGCGTACCGTCACCCTCGGTGATTATACGCTCGTCAACCTTGGCGCATCCTATGAGGTTGCGGACGGCGCCGAGCTTTATGTCAGGGGCGAAAATCTGCTGAATGAGAAATATCAGGAGATTTACGGCTACGGCGCGCCGGGGGCGGCCGTTTATGCGGGCTTCAAGCTGAAGTTCGGGCCCTACTGAGATGGCGGGGCGGGGTCGCATATCCCGCCTTGGCGGGCTTCTCCTCCTCCTCGGGGCGGCATTGCTGCCGCGCGCCGGGGAGGCAAAGCCCGCGCGCATTGTCTCAACGAATGTCTGCACCGATCAGTTGCTGATGCAGATGGCGGAGCCGGAGGCGATCCTCTCGCTCAGCTTCCTTGCGCGGGATCCGGAAAACTCCGCCATGGCGGAGGAGGCGATGCGCTTTCCCGTCAATTATGGTTCGGCCGAGGAAATCATCCGCCTCCGGCCTGATCTCGTCCTCGCCGGCGAATATACGACCCGCGCGACCATCCAGCTTTTGAAAAAGCTCGGGCTAAACGTGCTGGAATTCCCGCTCGCCCATACGCTTGCCGATGTCCGCACGGCTATCCGCCGCCTTGCCGATGCCATTGGCGAAGAGGCGCGGGGCGATCAGCTGATCGCATCGTTCGAGGGGGCGCTGCCGCCCGGGCATGACGGAGCGCCGCCCAAAGACGCGCCGATCGCCGCGCTTTACTGGGCGAATGGCCTCACCTCCGGCGATGATACGCTCGCCGGCGCAATCCTTCGCGCCGCCGGCTTTCGCAATCTCGCCGGCGTCCTTGACATTCCCGGCAACGGCCAGATCCCGCTTGAGCGGCTGATCCGCGCCGATCCCGATGTCGTCATCACGGGGGAGGGGGAGAGTCCGCGGACCCCCTCGCTCGCGACCGAAAAGCTGCATCATCCGGCGCTCAAGAAAGCCTTTGCCGGCAAGCTCGCGGGCGATATAAGCAGTACCGCCTGGGTCTGCGGCACGCCGCGCGTCGCGGAAGCGATCCGGAGCCTTCACGCGTTCCGGCTGGAGCATTTTTCCGCCCCGCGCGTCAGTTGGGAGGACCTTGAGTGACGAAAGCAGAGGCGAGAGGTGCGCCGGCTGACGCGCTATTGCTGACGGTCCTCGGCGTGGCCGTGCTGCTCGCATTTGTTGCCTCGCTCCTGGTTGGGCGTACGCTCGGGTCGGCGGCGGATTTTCTGGCCCTTCTCTTTGAAGGCGGCGATGCAATCGAGCTTCTGATCTTTCAGGAGGTGCGCCTGCCGCGGGCGCTTCTCGCGCTGATGATCGGCGCGACACTCGGCCTATGCGGCGCGGCGATGCAGGGGTTCCTTCGCAATCCGCTGGCCGAACCGGGGATTGTCGGCGTCTCCGCCTCGGCATCCTTCGGGGCGGTGGTCGCCTTCTATTTCGGTCTTGCCAGCCTTTTTCCTATCGCCCTGCCGCTCGGTGGCATGATCGGGGCGGGGCTTGGCGTCCTCACCGTGCAGCTTCTCGCCGGGCGAGGCGGCAGCCCGCTCACCTTCATCCTCGCCGGTGTTGCGGTGACAAGTTTCGCCGGCGCGCTGACCGCGCTTGCCCTCAATATGGCGGAAAACCCGTTCGCGGCGATGGAGATCATGTTCTGGCTGATGGGCTCGCTGAATGACCGGAGCTTCGATCATGTCTGGCTCGCCGCGCCCTTCATGCTGGCGGGCTGGGCACTGCTGCTCACCACCGGGCGGGCGCTCGATGCCCTGACCCTTGGCGAGGCGACGGCGGCGACCCTCGGCTTCGACCTCGCGAAGGTGCAGAACCGGCTGATCCTCGGCACGGCGCTGTCGGTTGGGGCGGCGACGGCGGTTGCAGGCGCGATCGGCTTCGTCGGGCTGGTGGTGCCGCATCTTCTTCGCCGCTTCGTCGGCAACCGGCCGAGCGCGCTGCTTCCTGCAAGCGCGCTTGGCGGCGCGGCGCTGTTGCTGACTGCCGATGTCGCGGTGCGCCTCCTCTCGCCGGAGCGGGAGCTGAAGCTCGGCGTCCTCACGGCGCTGATCGGCGCGCCCTTCTTTCTCTATCTTATCTTGCGCGAGAGGGGGCGGATCACATGAGCGAGCTCAGCATTCGCGCGCTCAAGGCCGGCTATGGGCGAAAATCCGTGCTGGATGGGATTGATCTCGATATCACAAAGGGGGAGATTGTCGGGCTGATCGG
The DNA here is from genome assembly GCF_036844445.1 of Sneathiella sp. GTDB lineage: Bacteria > Pseudomonadota > Alphaproteobacteria > Sneathiellales > Sneathiellaceae > Sneathiella. The sequence goes on from NZ_DAIUFV010000004.1 coordinate 112,810, forward strand.
CGCCAACGGCTCGGGCAAAACGACGCTTCTGAAAGCTATCGCCGGGCTGCTGAAGCCTTCGGGCGGCGAAATCCGGCTTCAGGGCGAGATCGCGAGCCGGATGGAGGCGCGGGCGCGGGCCCAGCGCCTCGCCTACCTGCCGCAGAACAGCCCGGTTTTCTGGGATATTACGGTGGAAATGCTGGTCTCGCTCGGTCGCCTGCCGCATCTCAAATGGCGCCAGACGCCGACGCCGGCGGACCACGCCGCGATTGCCCGCGCGATGGAAAGCTGCCATGTGCTGGCGTTTCGTGATCGCCCGATCGGGCAGCTTTCGGGCGGCGAGCGGGCGCGGGTGCTGCTCGCCCGGGCGCTTGCGGGGGAACCGTCGCTCCTCCTTGCCGACGAGCCCACAAGCAGCCTCGATCCCGGCCATGCCATTGATGTGATGCAGAAGCTGCAATCGCTCGCGAAAGGCGGCATGAGCCTCGTTGTCGTGATGCATGATCTCACGCTCGCGGCGCGTCACTGCGACCGGCTGGTGCTGCTGAATGCGCGGAAAATTGCCGCCGATGGCCCGCCCGCCAAGGTGCTGACGCCCGAGAGGCTCGCCGCCGGCTTCGGCATCCGGGCTTTCTATCAGGAAACGCAGGACGGCCCGCTGATTGTTCCTGTTGATCGGGTGTGAGGCGGGGAGCCGCGTTCAGGCGCCGTTTTCCCGCCCGCGCCAGAAGGCGATCGCGGCAACCAGCCAGCCGATGATCAGCAGCGTCCCGCCAATGGGGGTGATGGCGCCAAGCCAGCGCGGCGCACCGAGCGCCATGGCATATAGGCTGAAAGCGAAGATCGCAGCACCGACCAGCAAGGTCACGGCCGCGCCCGGCGCGCGACGAAGGAGCGCGATGGCCGCAACGGCGTGAACCATCTGATACTGCGCGCCTGTCGTGAGCCAGCCGGCCTCAGCCGGCCCCGCCGCCCCATGCGCGCCAAACGCCCCGGCGGCAACTGCAATGGCGCCCGTGACGGCTGCCGCGATGCCAATCATCCTCATCTCGTTTCGCTCCCCAAATGTCTGAACGCGGATCCGACGACTGCTATGGAAAAGAGCGCCCCGCCTGTCAAGACGAAAGAGGCGTGAGGAGGTGCTTTTGCCGCACTAAAGCCGCTTCATAAGACAGGCCGCGCCCGCGCCATAGCTCGGATGGGCGGCTTTGCCGGCGGGGCGAAAGCCGGTCTCCTCCCAGAAGCGAAGCGCGCCTGGCAGCGCGACGAGGACGATCTCGTTTAACCCTTCGCGCCGCGCGATGGCCTCAACGGCGGCAAGGCCCGACGCGCCCATGCCACGCCCACGGGTCTTTGATAGGAGAGCAATATCATGAAGATAAAGGCAGTCCGGCGCCTCCGGCAGCCGCGCGATCAGGCTGTCGAGCGCGATGCTGTCCGCGCGTCGCCACGGGTGGGAGAGGAGATAGCCAGCCGCCCGCCCGCTCGCGCGCTCGGTGAGCAGGAGGCAGCCTTCGGGATAAAGCGAAAGCCGGTTCTGAAACACAGCCTCGGCTTCCGGATGACCGGCATGGACCGCCGCCGCAATCGCCGCGATCTCGCCGGCGGCCTCACCAGGGGCAGGCGTCCAGTGATATTGTTTACTCATTGAGGTTCCATCAGCCGGGAATAGCGTCACGCATTAAATGGCGGAGGGTCGGGGATTCGAACCCCGGAAGGGCTTGCACCCTTGCTGGTTTTCAAGACCAGTGCAATCAACCGCTCTGCCAACCCTCCGTGCTGTCCGGGGATGAGGGATCGCCGCCCGAATGAGGCGGCCATTCCGCCCGGGAACGGTCCTGATCGTTTAAAGTTCCGCGGCAGTGCTGTCAATCTCTTTCGCTCTGCGCCGCCGCCGCCCGGAGCGCGCTTGCGGGCGCTTCAAATTGCCGCGAGGCGGGCGCATTTCGGCCCGAAAACGTTGCCAATCGGCCAAGCTTATGGCAAAAGGAAATGGTTAATGCGTAGAGTGGAGTTCCTATGGCGAGAAAATCGGCGCTGGCGCGCGTTCTGATAACCCTGCTCTCGGGTTTTTGTCTGCTTGCCATGGCACTGCCGGTTCAGGCCGCCTCCGAACCCTTCGATATCTGGCTGACCAAACTGAAGACGGATGCCCGCGCGGCGGGGATCCGCGATACGACCATTGAGGCCGCCTTCGCCGAGGTCGAATTGATCGAGAAAGTCGTCTCCCTCGATCGCAAACAGCCCGAAACCGTCCAGACTTTCCAGGAATATATGACGCAGCGCCTGCCGCAGGCGCTCGTGGACAAGGGCAAGGCGCTGCTCAATGAGAACCGCGCGCTGCTGGAGGAGATCGGCGCGAAATACGGCGTGCAGCCGCGCTTTATTGTCGCCCTCTGGGGCGTCGAGACGCGCTATGGCAGCTATACCGGCGGGTTCAGCGTCATCAACGCGCTGACGACGCTCGCCTATGACGACCGGCGGGCCGACTATTTCCGCGGCGAACTGCTGCTCGCGCTCAAGATCCTCGATGAGGGGCATATCCCGCTTGGCGAGATGAAAGGCTCCTGGGCCGGCGCAATGGGGCAGTCGCAGTTCATGCCGTCGAGCTTTGTCAGCTTCGCGGTCGATTACGACGGTGACGGCAAGCGCGATATCTGGACGACGAAAGCCGATGTGTTCGCCTCCGCCGCCAACTATCTCGCGCGTTCGGGCTGGAAATATGATGAGACCTGGGGACGGGAGGTGACGCTGCCGGCCGGGTTCAACCCTTCCCTGATCGATCTTAAAGTCGCCAAGCCGATGGCCGAGTGGCAGGCGCTCGGCGTGCGGAAAATCGGCGGCGGCGATCTGCCGGGCCGCCAGCTTGTCGCCTCGCTTGTCCAGCCGAAAGAAAGCCGTGGCCAGACCTTCCTTGTTTATGATAACTACCGGACCCTGCTGAAATGGAACCGGTCCACCTATTTTGCCATGTCCGTCGGCTTTCTCGCTGACAGAATAGGAGACGGCTGACATGATGTCCGCTCTATGCGTAGCGTAAAAGGTTCGTGAAGTATGTTGAAAGCAATCCCGAGATCCAGTCTCCTCGCCCTCGCGGCAACAGCCCTCCTGCTTGGGGGCTGCGCCGAGGTGAGCCTGTTGAGTTATGGCGCCAAGAAGCTGAATTCCCGCGGCTCAGACCCCGAGATAACCAACGCCAGCATCAGCGATATCGACCGCGGCGCGCCGAAGCTCGGCAGCCCCTATCAGGTGAACGGCATCTGGTATTATCCGAAGGCCGATCCGACCTATAGCGAGACGGGCATCGCCTCCTGGTATGGCGAGCCCTTTCACGGGCGCAAGACGGCGAACGGCGCCACCTACAACATGTATCACATGACCGCGGCCCACAAGACGCTGCCGCTGCCGACGGATGTGCGGGTGACAAACCTTGAAAACGGCCGCTCCGTTATCGTCACGGTCAATGATCGCGGGCCGTTTGCCCATTCGCGCATCATCGATCTTTCCTACCGCGCGGCGCAGCTTCTTGATATGGTGCAGAAGGGGACGGCCAAAGTCCGGGTCGAGGTGATCAACAGCGACGGCTTCGGCGATACGCGGATTGCGGCAAAACCGGAGACGCCGGAGAGCGAGCGCAACAATGTCGCCGCCGCACCGCGGGCCGAGGTGCAGTCCGCGAGCCTTGCACCGCCGTCTGGCGCAAAAATCGCCGCCGCCCCGCGCGTGGAGACACTGCCTGCGCCTGCGCCAACGCCCGCGCCGGCAGCGGCGGATGTGGCGGCGGCGAGCGCGCCTGCCGGCGAGCAACAGCTTGTCAGCCTGCAACCGGTCGGCAGCAGCGAGATTTTTATCCAGGCTGGCGCCTTTATCGATTATAACAATGCCAATATACTGAGCGCCCGGCTCTCGAGCCTCGGCCCGACCAAGGTCAGCCAGGTGCTGGTCAACGGACAGGATTTCTATCGTGTCCGCGTCGGGCCTGTCGGTGATATCAACGAGGCCGACCGGGTGCTCAGCAGCCTCATTGATACCGGCCATCATGATGCCCGGATCATCATTGAATGACGGGCAGCGCCGGTCGATACGGATGCCCGCCGGGAGTGGCCCCGGCAGACTGAAGATAGATTTGTTAATGACGGAAAGCGTGAGCGCAATGACTTTGAGGAACTTCACCCGGACTATCCTGCCGCTATGTTTTGGCCTGATCCTGTGCACTGCGGGCGCACAGGCCGACCCGATCGAAACTGCGGCGCGGGAAGCCTATATCTTCGATATAAATACCGGGGCAGTGCTTTTGGAGAAGAATGCCGATGAGTTGATGGCGCCGGCCTCGATGAGCAAGCTGATGACCACCTATATGGTGTTCGAACGGCTGAAGGAAGGCTCCCTCAAGCTCGACGATACGCTTCCCGTGAGCGAGAAGGCCTGGCGCAAGGGTGGCTCGAAGATGTTTGTCGAGGTCGACAGCCGCGTCAGCATCAGCGATCTGTTGCGCGGCATTATCGTACAGTCGGGCAATGACGCCTGCATCGTTATCGCGGAAGGCCTCGGCGGCTCGGAAGAGGCATTCGCCGACGCCATGACGGCGCGGGCGCGCGAGCTCGGCATGGCGCGGAGCACCTTTCGCAACGCCACCGGCTGGCCGGAGCCCGAGCATCGCATGACGGCGCGCGAGCTTGGCATTCTTGCCGAGCATCTGATCCGCGATTTCCCGGAATATTACAAGATTTTCGCAGAGAAAGAATTCACCTTCAGCGGCATCAAGCAGGGCAACCGCAACCCGCTGCTTTACAAGGATAATGGCGCGGACGGGCTGAAAACCGGCCATACGGAAGAGTCGGGCTATGGTCTTGTCGCCTCGGCCGAGCGGGAGGGCCGCCGCCTCGTCATGGTCATTCACGGCCTTGAGAATGCGAGCGCCCGCAGCCGCGAATCCGAACGGCTGATGGAATGGGCGTTCCGCGAATATAACAACTATGCGCTCTTCAAGGCCGGCGATATCGTCGATCACGCCCGCGTCTGGCTTGGCGACAAGGATACCGTGCCGCTCACCGTTGAGAAGGATCTCACCGTCACCCTCAACCGGCAGGCGCGCAAATCCATGACCGTGAAGGTCGTCTATACCGAGCCGATCCCGGCGCCGATCCTGAAAGGAACGCCGGTTGCCCAGCTCATGGTTTCGGGTCCCGATATGGAGACGATCAGCGTGCCGCTCGTCGCGACCGAGGATATCGGCCAGCCGGGCCTGTTCAAGCGCCTGACGTCGGCCATCGACTATCTCGTCTTCGGCCCGTCGGTGAACTGACGGGTCAAACGCATGAAAAAGCGGGCCGGGGCGGGCTATTTCATCACTCTTGAAGGCGGGGACGGCAGCGGGAAATCGACCCAGAGCCGCCTGCTGGCCGAGTTTCTGAAAGACGCCGGCATCGAGCCGCTGCTGACGCGCGAGCCCGGCGGCGCGCCGGGGGCAGAGGATATCCGCGCCCTGCTGGTGACCGGCGAGGTTGACCGCTGGGACGCCATCGGCGAGACGCTGCTTTTCAACGCGGCGCGGCGCAATCATCTTCGCCTCACCATCTGGCCGGCGCTCGATGCCGGGAAATGGGTCATCTCGGACCGCTTCGCCGATTCCACCATGGCCTATCAGGGCTACGGCAACGGTCTCGGCACCGAGGCGGTGGAGCGGATCCACCATTTCACCATGGGCAATTTCGTCCCCGATCTCACCTTCATCCTCGACCTGCCGGCGGAGGAGGGGCTGAAACGCGCCCGCGGTCGCGGCGATAACGAGGACCGCTTCGAGAAGATGGACCTCGCGTTTCACGAGCGGCTGCGAAGCGGCTTTCTTGAGATAGCGAGGGCCAACCCGGCGCGCTGCGTGCTGATCGATGCGCTGCAGGGCGTCGAGGCGATCCAGAGTGAGATGCGCAAGATTGTGACAAGCCGGTTGCTGCCGTGAGCGATGTGCCGCAATCGGACCGTCTGGAGGGCTATCCGCATCCGCGTGAGACCGGGCGGCTGATCGGCCATGCGGCGGAGGAGACGCGCTTTCTTGAGAATTTTCTGAGCGGGCGGTTTCATCACGCCTGGCTGATTACCGGCGCGCGCGGCGTCGGCAAGGCGAGCTTTGCTTACCGCGCCGCGAAATTCCTGCTGAGCGACGCGGCGCAAGGGGGAGGGGGGCTGTTCGGCCCGCCGGACAGTCTCGATGTGCCGGAGGGGGATCCGGCGCTGCCGCTCATTCGCGCCCGCGCCCATCCCGGCCTCGCCGTTCTCAAACGTCAGTATGATGTCAAGAACAAGCGCTTCTATTCCGTCATCCGGGTCGATGAGGTGCGCGCCCTCAGCCCGTTTTTCCAGCTCACCGCGGCGGAGGGCGCCTGGCGTATCGTGATCATCGATCCGGTCGACGAGATGAACGCAAGCGCCGCCAACGCGATTTTGAAAATCCTTGAAGAGCCGCCGAAGCGCGTCCTGTTTCTGCTGATCTCGCACACGCCGGCGCGGCTCCTGCCAACTATCCGCTCGCGCTGCCGGCAACTTGCGCTCCGTCCGCTCAGCGATGCCGATATGGGCCGCGTTCTGGATGACCACAAAGTGGATATCAAACCGGGTGATATGGAAAAGCTGCTGACCCTTGCCGAGGGCAGCCCCGGCAAGGCGCTCCGCCTGCTGGAGGCGAAGGGGCTTGATATCTTCAAGGCGATCCTCGATATATTCAAAGACTACCCGCGTCTCGACACGGCAACGCTGCACAAGCTCGCGGACAGTAGCGGGGGCAGGGAAGCCGAAGCCGTCTATCGCAGCATCTGCGAGCTTTACCCCTGGTGGCTGACCCGTCTTGTGCGCGCCGCAGCCGAGAATTTCGAGGGCGATTATCTGGTGGCCGGCGAGGCGGAGATCATGCGAAAGATGATCGCCCGCCATTCCCCTGCGGACTGGTCGGCGCTCTGGGAGCGGGGAAATGAATTGATAAAGAAGGCGGACGAGGTCAATCTCGACTCCAAACAGGTTGTTCTCAACCTCTTTTTGAATGTAGAACGCATGGGTGAATAACCTGCGGGAAAAGATTTGTGATGTTAGTTGACAGCCATTGCCACTTGAATTTCGAGGCGCTTGCAGGCGATCTTGACGCCGTCGTCGCGCGGGCGAAGAACGCCGGCGTCGGCCATATGCTGACCATCGGCACGAAGCTTCGGGAGTTTGCGAGCGTGCGCGCCATTGCCGAGCGGTTCGAGAATATCCACTGCTCCGTCGGCGTCCATCCGCATGAGGCGGAAAGCGAGAGTGATGAGGTCTCAACGGCAACGCTGGTCAAACTTGCGGCGCACCCCAAGGTCGTCGGCATCGGCGAGACGGGGCTCGATTACTACTATGATCATTCGCCGCGCGAGCTGCAGCAGAAATCCTTCCGCCAGCATATCGCCGCGGCGCGCGAGACGGGTCTGCCGCTCATCGTGCATACCCGCAACGCCGATGCGGACACTATCGGGATTTTGCACGATGAATATGCGAAGGGGCCCTTCACGGGCGTCATCCACTGCTTTAGTTCCGGTTGGGAAGTTGCTGAAAAAGCAATGGAAATCGGATTTTACATCTCAATCTCCGGGATCGTGACCTTCAAGCCCTCCGACGAGCTTCGCGCTCATGTGAAAAAGATCCCGCTTGAGCGGCTGCTGGTCGAGACGGATGCACCGTTTCTCGCGCCCGTGCCAAAGCGCGGCAAGACAAATGAGCCCGCCTTCGTCGCCCATACGGCCGCCCAGGTCGCGGCGCTGAAAGGCGTTGAGCCGGACCAGCTCGCGGACATAACCACGAATAATTTCTTTAACCTTTTCAATAAGATAGAACGGACAGTTTAATGGAGGTGACAATCCTCGGCTGCGGAACCTCCGGCGGGGTTCCGCGGATTGGCAATGAGTGGGGCGCGTGCGACCCCAATGAGCCGAAAAACCGCCGCCGCCGCTGCTCGATCCTTGTGAAAAATAAGGCGACGCAGGTGCTGATCGACACATCGCCCGATATCCGCGAGCAGCTTCTCGACGCCAATATCGACCGGCTGGACGGCGTTGTCTGGACGCATGAACATGCCGACCAGTGCCACGGCATTGACGAACTGCGCGTGCTCGCCATCCGCAACCGGGGCCGGGTGAATGTCTGGGGCGACCAGAAAACTCTCGATATCCTGATGCGGCGCTTCGATTACTGCTTTCGCCAGCTTGACGGAAATCCGTATCCGCCGGTCCTCAACGAACATGTCATCAACGGGCCGTTCAGCATTGGCGATATTGATTTTATTCCGTTCGAGCAGGATCACGGCACGATCACCAGCCTCGGCTTTCGCATGGGGCCGATCGGCTATTCCAACGATCTCGTCCATCTCGATGACCGGGGGTTCGAGATCCTGGAAGGCGTCGATACCTGGATCGTCGATGCCATGCGCTATACGCCGCATCCGACGCATGTGAACCTTGAGACGGCGCTCAAATGGATCGAGCGGCTGAAACCGCGCCGGGCGGTGCTGACCAACATGCATGTCGATCTCGATTACCAGACACTGCTTAAAGAGCTGCCGGCGGGCGTCGAGCCGGCCTATGACGGCATGGTGATCCGCGCGTAAGCCGGTGCGCGACTGTCGCAGGTTGCCACAGGCGCGTCGGCTTGCGTTTTCCAATCATGAGAACGGAGCGCGGCGTAATGGATGCCGCGAGAGCATTTTCCTGCACAGGGGGCTTTGAGATCTACCGGGGGGCTTTGGGGTACAGGGGGCCTTTCGCCCGGAAAGTGGCTTTCTGCCACATCCAATATTTTCCATAATATATATTATGCGCAAAACGGATTTCAGAAAGCGGACGGTAGTTGATCCTCCCTCTTGTCTTTGCGCGGCAAATAATCTTGCATGCTGTTCCGGGTCTGCGCGCGGGCTTCCATGAGGTGATGCGCCCGCAGCCCGAGACCACGCTCGCTCACGCACCGTCCGCCGGGCCGTAAAGAATTGCCTCGATCGTCTCCGGGTCCCCGGCGTCGATGACGGTTACCGCAACGTCATAGGAAAATCCCTGCCGCGCGAGCGATGCCAGTTCTCTCTCGCGCTGGCCTTCCTTCGCATCCGCCTTGCGATACGGACCGAAGCGCCGCTTCTTCACCAGCTTCGCGGCGGCCTTGAGATCGAGCGCACGCCGATCCGCGCCAAGCGCCCCGATCGCATTGTCGCGGTCCGGCTCGGTAAACTCCATCGCCTGAAGCCGCGCCTCGATCTGCGCAAGCGAGCGCCCGTCCCGCACCATAAGGCGCGCCTTGCTCGCGGCATATTCCGTGTCATTGAGAAAGCCGGCCTTGATCAGCCGCGCGATCACCGTCTCGACATCCGCTGCAACAGTGCTCATATCAAGGCCGAGCGCCTCGGCATGCGGCGCCGCCTTGGCAAGCAGATGGCGGCGCATCTTGTGGCTCGTCGCGGCAAAGCGGTTGAGATAGCGAAGCGCCTGCTCGTAGAGCCATTTCTCGCCGGGCTCCATAATCTTGCGCGGGCGGCGGCGCGCCCTATCGTCCGTCTCGTCACTCATAGGCCCATGTTACTTATGGCTATTTGAGAAGGAAATCCCTTAAACTGACCGAACCCACGCCAATTTGCTGAAAGTTTGCCCATGTCGTCCTCAACCATCCCGTCTCCTATCGATCAACTTCTTGAAATCATGGCGAAATTGCGCGATCCGGACGGCGGATGCCCGTGGGATCTGGAACAGAGTTTCGAGACCATCGCGCCGCACACCATCGAGGAGGCCTATGAGGTGGCGGAGGCCATCGCCCGGCGCGACATGCAGGAGCTGAAGGACGAGCTTGGTGACCTGATGTTTCAGGTTGTCTTCTATGCACAAATGGCCAGGGAGATTGGTGAATTCGATTTCAATGATGTGGTGCGCGCGGTCTCAGAGAAGATGATCCGCCGCCATCCGCACGTCTTCGGAACGGAAGATATTCCAACCGCCGAAGCGCAGACCGCCGCCTGGGAAGAGGTCAAAGCGCGCGAGCGGGCCGAGAAAAGTGCCCGCGCGGGCCTCGAGGCGGACGCCGACGCCCTCACCCCGCCCTCGGCGCTCGATGGTGTCGCCCTCGCCCTGCCCGCGCTCACCCGCGCCGTAAAGCTGCAAAAGCGCGCCGCCCGGGTCGGCTTCGACTGGCCCGACGTCAGGCCGGTTTTCGACAAGATTCGCGAGGAACTCGGCGAGTTGCAGGCGGAGATTGATACAAAGGCCGACGCGGCGCGTATCGCGGAAGAATATGGCGATCTCCTCTTCGTCATCGCCAATCTCGGACGGCATCTCGCGCTTGACCCTGAAACGGTACTGCGCGCTGCCAACCGGAAATTCGTCCGCCGCTTTCAAGGCGTCGAGAAAATCCTTGCAAGAGACGGAAAAACGCCCGCGGAAAGCACGCTCGAAGAGATGGATGCGATCTGGAACGAGATCCGCGCAGCGGATAAACTCGCAAATAGTTCAGATAGTTAGCGGATATCTTTTAGGATTTTCTCAAGTCGGCCGAGGTTCTCGGCTGAGAATTTGACATCGATATGCACCATATCGTCCCGATCCTCGCGCGCCAGCACGGTGCCGTGGCGATAGATCCAGGAGAGCGTCGCCCCGTCCGAGGCCGGGATATCGAGGCTAAGCTCTTTCTGGCGCGCCGTCAGCCGCGCCTCAACAAGGGCGAGGAAACGTTCGATCCCCTCGCCCGTTATCGCCGAAATCGCCACCTGCCCGTCCGAGCGGCTGGTGCTGTTCTCGAGCTTCTCCTTCTCATCGGGCGCGAGGCGGTCGATCTTGTTCAGAACCTCGAGATAGAGGTCGGCATCATCGGTATCGACGCCAAGCCGCTTCAGCACATCGAGCACATCCTGCCGCTGCGCCTCCGTCTCGGGATGGGTGATATCGCGGACATGGACGATCAGATCGGCCTCCAGCACCTCCTCGAGCGTTGCGCGGAATGCGGCGACAAGTTCGGTCGGCAGGTGCGAGATAAAGCCGACGGTATCCGAGAGGATCACCGGCTGCCCGCCCGGCAGGGATACGCGTCGCATGGTCGGATCGAGCGTCGCGAAGAGAAGATCCTCCGCATAGACATCGGCCGCCGTCATGCGGTTGAAGAGCGTCGATTTTCCGGCGTTGGTATAGCCAACAAGCGCAACGATCGGGTACGGCACGCGTTTTCGCTTGGCGCGGTGAAGCTCGCGCGTCTGGACGACGGTCGCAAGCTGGCGCTTCAGCTTCGTGATGCGCTCGTCAATCAGCCGGCGGTCGAGTTCGAGCTGCGATTCACCGGGCCCACCAATAAAGCTGAGCGAGCCGCGCTGACGCTCCAGATGCGTCCAGGAGCGGACAAGCCGGGTGCGCTGATAGCTGAGATGGGCAAGCTCGACCTGTAGCGCGCCTTCACGTGTCTGCGCCCGTTCGCCGAAAATTTCGAGGATAAGGCCCGTCCGGTCGACGATCTTGACCTGCCAGCGGCGCTCGAGATTGCGCTGCTGGACGGGCGTTACCGGCCCGTCGATGATGACAACGTCGATTTCAGAGTTGCGGATGAACTCGCCGAGTTCGTCGATCTTCCCCTCGCCGAACAGCGTGCCGGGCTTCGCCTTTGCGAGTGGAACGATTTCCGCGTGGACAACGTCGAGCGCAATCGCCGCGGTCAGAGACACGGCCTCTTCAAGGCGACCCGAGGGGTCGCGTAATCTGTTATCGGTGGTTTTCCTGAGATAAGGATGCAGGACAAGCGCCCTCTCCCCCGAACGTATTCCCTCCCGTTCCGATGGTTCATCCATTCAGGAATCAAACCCGCATCGCCGACAGTTCCGTCACCCGTCAGCCGAAGGATCGAAAAGCTGTATCGGTCCAGCCGGCATTACGGTTGAAATGGCGTGCTTGTAGACCAGCTGTTCATGACCGTCCCGGCGTAAAAGAACGCTGAAGTTGTCAAACCAGCTGATAGCCCCCTGCAGCTTCACACCATTAACCAGAAATACCGTTACCGGCATCTTTTCTTTACGTACTTTGTTCAGAAAAACATCCTGTACGTTTTGTGACTTTTCAGCACCCATCTCGAATTATCTTTCGTCTATCCTGTTACGTTGTCTCGCCTTTTTACGATACTCTTTCGGCCTGTTTTATTATTTACGCGGTTATTCGGAAAAAGTCTCCCTGACATAAGGATTTGTAGGAACAAACTCAAGCATTATAACGCGGAAATTGCAACAATTTCCAGCACTGTCATAAAATGCGACACACTCTTTGCGGGGCCCTCATGCGGTTTCCCTCGCCATGAATTTTTCGTAAAGCGCGCGCAACTTTTGCGAAACGAGCCCGGGGTGGCCGTTTCCGATCACCTTGTCGTCAACTTTTACCACCGGCAGGACGTAGGACGTGCTGCTGGTAAGAAAAACCTCCCGCGCGTCAAGAAGTTCCGCGACCGAGAAACTTCTTTGTTCAAACGCGATGCCGTTCTCTTTGAGTTCCAGAAGAAGCGCGGCGCGGGTAATACCCGCCAGAATTGAATTTCCGGTCGGTCGGGTGACGATTTTCCCATCTTTTGTCACGATCCAGGCGTTGGTGGAGCTCCCCTCCGTCACCATGCCCTCTTCATCCACGAGGAAGGCTTCATAGGCGCCGCGCTCGCGCGCCTCCTGCTTGGCGAGGACGTTGGGAAGCAGCGAGACGGATTTGATATCCCGCCGCGCCCAGCGAATGTCGGGAAGCGTGATGACCGCAACCCCCTCCGCCGCGGTTTTTGCCGCCTTGGCAAGGGGCAGCCGGCGCGCGGTTATTACAAGCGACGGTGTCGCATTCTTCGGGAAGGGATGATCGCGCGGTGCGACGCCCCGGGTAATCTGCAGATAAATGATGCCGTTCACGATCCCGTTGCGGCGGATCACCTCGCGCATCACCATTTTAAGCGGTTCGCGCGCCATCGGCGCGACAATGCGAAGCTCGCCAAGGCTGCGCCACAGGCGATCGAGATGCCCGGCTTCATCGATCAGGCGTCCGCCCGATATGGTCACCACCTCATACACGCCGTCAGCGAACTGATAGCCCCGATCCTCGATATGCACGGCGGCATCGAGGTGGCGGACATAGCGGCCATTCACATAGGCGATTCTCGACATTTTTCGTAACCTTTCACCGTCGCCAGATGGCCGGGTTGAGAAGTGAGAGAACGGCCAGGATCTCGAGCCGCCCGATCAGCATTGTTATACAGAGTATCCATTTCGAGAAGCGGGGCAAGGCATCATAACCGTGAAATCCACCGCCGCCCGTCAATCCATCCGCAAGGAATGTCGTTGCCGCCGATCCGGCGGTGGCGAGATTGGTTGTCGCAAGGATCAGCGCGGTCGGCATCTGCAGGCCATCCGCGGTGAGCAGCAGGGTCACCGCCACGAGACTGAGGCAGTAGAGGACGAAGACGCTCCAGGCAGAGAGAATCTGCTGGCGCTCCACCCGCTCGCCGCCATATTTGATGACCGCGACGCTGCTCGGATAGCTGAGGCGGCTGATTTCCTGCCCGGCAAGGCGCGCGAGGATGCTGAGGCGCATCAGCTTGATACCGCCCGCCGTCGAGACCGTGGCGCCGCCGACGATCATCAGCAGCAGGAGCAGCAGCAGCGCGCCGACCGGCCAGTAGTACACCCCCTCGCCCGTGATAACCGGCATATTGATGCCCGTCGTCGTGACGGCGGAGACGGTGTTGAAGATCGCATATCGCAATGTCTCGAGCGCCGGCAGATCGGAATGCGGCAGCATGAGGAGAAAGACGAGCAGGCTGGCGAAGACGATCATCGCCAGCAGGTAGCGATACTCCGGATCCTTGAAATAGGAGCGCCGGTCGCCGTTGAAGAAGGACCAGTGGAATGAAAAATTGATGGCGGCGATGGTCATGAAAACCATCAGCACTGCTTCGACGATGCGATCCGAGAGAAAGGCGTCGGCGCCGCTACTGGTCAGGAACCCGCCGGTCGAGAGAACGCTGAAGGCATAGCAGACGGCATCGAAAAGGCCCGTCCCGGCAACCAGCAGCGCCGCGATGCAGGCAGCCGTCAGCAGCGCGTAGATCTTCAGCAGCGAGAGAACGGCGTGGCCGAGCCGCTGCGTCACCGGACGGGCGCTCACTTTCGCAAGTGCGCGGGTGAGCGGCGTCGTGCCCGGCAGGTTAAGCACCCCCGCCAGCATCGAGAGGAAAACGAGAACCGAAAAGCCGCCCGACCATTGCAGGAGGCTGCGCCAGAAGAGGATCGGTCGCGGCGCGGCGGCAACATCCGCAAGGATGGTCGCGCCGTTGGTGCTGAAGCCCGACAGCGCCTCGAAATAGGCGTTGGTCGCTGACGGGATGGCGCCGCTGAGATAAAAGGGCAGCGCCGCGAAGGCCGGCACCATGATCCAGATCAGCGTCGCGGCAAAAAACGTTTCGCGCCGCCCGAGGGTGGTGAACTCCTGGCGCATCGCGAGCAGCATCCCGCCTCCGACAAAGAGGGTGACGAGCCCGGCGACAAAGAAATCGAAGGCGAGCGCCCCCTCGCCCGACAGCAGGCTGAACGCCATCGGCGCCAGCATCAGGAGCGCATGCAGGGAAATTCCCCAGCCGACGATTGTGAAAACGTGCGCGAGCTGCATCGGCCTAGAAAAACTCTAGCCCGACCGAGAACATGCTCTCCATCTTCTGGATGACATCCTGAAGGCCGAGGATAATCACACGGTCATTGGGCTCGATCACCGAATCGCCGCGCGGCAGGATGACCTCCCCGTCATGGATCACGGCGCCGATGATGATGCCGGGCGGCAGCTTGAGATCGCGGAGCGGCTTGCCGACGAGCGGCGAGGTTTCGAGCGCCACCCCTTCCACCACCTCGGCCGCGCCGTCGCGGAAGGAATGCAGGCCGCGGATCCGGCCGCGGCGAATGTGGCGGAGAATTTCCGAAACCGTGGTGGCGCGCGGATCGACCACGACGTCGACGCCGAGCGAGGTGACGAGATTGCCAAACACCGGGTTATTGATCAGGGTGATCGCTTTGCGGGTCCCCTGCCCCTTGGCGAGCAGCGAGGCGAGAATATTGACCTGATCATCGTTGGTGAGCGCGACGATGGTCTCGGCGCGCGCGGCGTTCGCCTCCTGCAGCAGATCGGGATCGAGCGCGCTGCCATGCAGCACGACGGTGCGCTCCAGATCATCGGTGATGCGCTCGGCGCGGGCGCGGTTGGAATCGATCAGCTTGACCGAGACATTGCGCATCTTTTTCTCGATCAGCTGCGCAAGATGCAGCCCGATATTGCCGCCGCCGATGATGACGATGCTGCGCGCCTCCTCCTCCTCATGGCCGAACAGCGGCATGACGCGCTCGACATGGTTGGCATCGGCAGCGAAATAGACGTCATCACCCGGGAACATCTGGTCCTCGCGCTCGGGCACCCGCATCCGTCCGTCGCGATAGATGGCAAGCACCGTGACGTTGAGGCCCGGGAAAAGCTCGGTGAGCTGCTCAAGCGGCGTGTGAATGATCGGGCAGTTTTCATCGAGCCGCACGCCGATCACCTGCACCTTGCCGTCCGCAAAGCTCACGGTATCGAAGGCGCCCGGCACCTTCAGCCGGCGTTCGATGGCGCGCGCGACCTCCATCTCGGGCGAAATGATTGCATCGATCGGCATATTTTCGCGGGCGAAGAGCTGCGCCCACTGCGGCCGGATGTAATCCTGCGCGCGGATGCGGGCGATTTTCTTCGGGATATTGAAAATCGAATGCGCGACCTGGCAGGCGACCATATTCACCTCGTCGCTGTAGGTCACCGCAATCAGCATATCGGCATCATCGGCGCCGGCCTCCTCCAGCACGGCCGGATGCGACGCGTGGCCGACCATGCTGCGGACATCGAGCTCATCGCCGATCTTGCGGGCAAGTTCGGGCGACATGTCGATGATGGTGACGTCATTTTTTTCCTGCGCAAGCTGGCGGGCAATATTTGAGCCGACCTGGCCGGCGCCGCAGATAATGACCTTCATCTCACTCTCCCCTCCCGCCTCTTGCTACTCGAACGGACGTTTGCGATCCCCGTTGCCGATACCGAGCGTCTTCAGCTTGCGATGCAGCGCCGAGCGCTCCATGCCGACGAAGCTCGCGGTGCGCGAGATATTGCCGCCGAAGCGGTTGATCTGTGCCTCCAGATATTCCTTTTCAAACCGCTCGCGCGCCTCGCGGAGCGGCAGCGCCATGATCTCGGTATGCTCGTTCTTTCCCGTCATCACGATCTGCGCGGCGCCGGCATCGGCGGGCACCATGGCCGCCGTAATCGGCGCGGTGCGATCCTCCCCGGCCATGATCATGATCTGCTCGATCACGTTCTTAAGCTGGCGCACATTGCCGGGCCAGCTTGCCGCCTGCAGCACCGCGATGGCGTCCTCGCCGACTTTACGCGGCGGCACGCCGGCGCTTCGCGAGAAGCGCTCAACAAAATAGCGCGACAGCGGCCCGATATCCTCCGGCCGCTCCTTCAGCGGCGGGATGGAGAGCGGGACGACGCCGAGGCGGTGATAGAGATCCTCACGCAGGCGATGCGCGGCCATCTCCGCATGCAGATCGCGGCTGGAAGACGAGATAATACGCGCATCGACGCGGATTTTTTCTGTCCCGCCAACGCGCTGGAACGACTGATCGACGAGAACGCGCAAGATTTTCCCTTGCGTCTCAAGCGGCATATCGGCGATTTCGTCAAGGAACAATGTGCCGCCATGCGCCTGCTCCAGCAGGCCGCGCCGCGCCCCCTTGACGGAGCTCATCCGTCCGTCCTCAACCCCGAAAAGCTGGATCTCCAGCCGCTCGGGCGCCAGCATCGCCGCGTTCAGCACGACGAACGGGCCGTTCTTGCGGTGCGAACGATTATGGATGAGGCGCGCCACCACCTCCTTGCCCGAACCCGAGGGACCGGTGATCAGCACCCGGCTGTTGGTCGGCGCGACCTTGTCGATCGACTGCTGCAGCTGCAGCATAATGTTGGAACGGCAGACGAGTTCGGTCATCACCTCGCCGCCGCGGGTCTTGAGTTCATTGACTTCGCGGCGAAGACGCGCCGCTTCCAGCACGCGCTCGACAAGCTGGATCAGCCGCTCCGCCTTGAAGGGCTTTTCAATAAAATCATAGGCGCCGAGCTTGATGGTCTGCACGGCGGTTTCAATATTGCCATGCCCCGAGATCATCAGCACCGGCAGATCGGAATGCTCCTTCTTTACCGCCTGCAGGATTTCGATGCCGTCCATCTTGCTGCCGCGCAGCCAGATATCAAGGATCAGAAGGCCGGGCCGGCGGTGGGCAATCTCGGCAAGCGCCGCGTCACTGTCGGCGGCCATGCGCGCCTCATAGCCTTCATCTTCGAGAATTCCGGCGACAAGGCCGCGAATATCAGCTTCATCATCCACAATCAGAATGTCTGCAGACATCGTTAATCATTCCCTGTTTTCAATCGGCTTTCGGTAACGGGAAAAGCGATGCGGACGATGGCCCCGCTGCCGCTCTCGGGATCGCCCATCGTGAGCGTTCCGCCGTGCTCTTCCATAATCTTGTTGACAATTGCAAGACCAAGCCCGGTTCCCTTGTCGCGATGCGTGACATAAGGCTCGGTCAGGCGGTTGCGGTTTTCTTTGGGCAGGCCGCGGCCGTTATCGATGATCTCGACGATAATCTCATCGGCGCCGACGATAAGATCGACCTCGATGCGCCCGCGCGGCAGTTCCTCCGGCGCGCCGTCGCGGCCCTCGATAGCGTCTGCGGCGTTCTGCAGCAGGTTGGTCAGCACGCGGTTGACCTGCGGCGCATCGCAGGAGCAGATGACGGGGCTGCGCGGCGCATCGAACAGATAGTCGATTTCGGGATGGGCGATTTTTTGCAAAAACACCGCCTGCCCGACCAGCTCGCCAAGATCTTCGGGCTTGAAATCCGGCGTTGGCATCCGCGCAAAGGCGGAGAATTCATCGACCATCTGGCCGATGTCGCCGACCTGCCGGATGATGGTGTCGGTGCACTGGTTGAAGACCTCGATATCATTCTGGATCTGGCGGCCGTATTTGCGTTTGATGCGCTCCGCCGAGAGCTGGATCGGCGTCAGGGGGTTCTTGATTTCATGGGCGATCCGCCGCGCGATATCGCCCCACGCGGCCATGCGCTGCGCCGAGACGAGATCGGTGATGTCATCGAGCGTGACGACGAAGCCCTGGATATCGCCCTTCGACATTTCGCCCGCGCCCCGCACCAGCAGGTGACGATGCCCCTCCTCCGTCGGCAACTGCATCTGCCGCTCGGCGACGCGCGCAGGCCGATCGCGGATTTCCTCGATCAGTCCCGCCATCTGCGGGCGGAGGTCCGCAAGGCTGCGGCCGATCATCTCAGCTTCCGACAGGCCGAGGAGTTCCATCGCCTTGCGGTTCGGCAGGTGGATCAGCCCGTCACGATCGAGGCCGATGACACCCGAGGAGACGCCGGCGAGCACCGCCTCGGTAAAGCGGCGGCGCTCATCAAGCTGGCGGTTGGTTTTCTCAAGCTCGCGGCGCTGCGCGGCAAGCTGCCCGGTCATGCGATTGAAGGCGCGGCCGAGCATCGCCATCTCGTCATGGGCGCGGCTCTCATCCACCTTCACGCCGAGATCGCCCGCGCTCACCCGCTCCGCCGCCTTTACGAGATTCTCGATCGGCCCGACGATGCGCGAGGCGATGACCAGCCCGAACCAGACCGCCGCCAGCACCACCATCAGCGAGATGATGAAGAAGATGACGGCGAACTGGATCTGGATCCCGAAGCCCTCTTCCTTCAGCGCCTCATATTCCGCGGCGGCGGCGCGAGTGCGCTCAAGATGGGCGAGCACCCGCGGCTCGATATAGCGACCGACATAAAGGAAGCCGTCGAGCAGCCGGTCGAGACGGATCAGCGCGCGGACCTGATCGTCGCCCTCATTGGTCGTGATCACCACCTCCCGCTCGCGCGCATCGCGAAAGGCCTGCGGGTCGATCTTGTCGAACTCAAGCCCGAAGCTGAATTCCGACTGCGCGATGATGTCCTGATTGCTGTTGATGACGACCGCTTCACTGAGGTTGCGGGCGATCACCTGGTCGCTGAGGTAATTTTCGAAATGGATGCGGCTCTCCAGCACCTGCGGCGGCGCGCGGTTGATCTGCGCCGCCATGGCAAGGGCATCGGACTGGATATTCTGGATATGCTCCTTGATATAGGCATTGGCGACAACGATGGATTCGGAGACCGCCATATTCACCGGGTCCGAAAAATGCCGCTGGAAATAGATATTGAAAAAGAGCGCCGAGAAGAGCGCCACCATCAGCGCCGGGGCCACGGCAATCAGCGAGAAGAGGCGGAGGATACGCCGGTGCATCATGCTGCCCGAGCCGCCCGCCTGCCCCTTCCGCCAGGTGCGGATCAGCCGGTGCGTGATGATCACGGCGAGAATGACGACAATCACCACGTCCGCAATCAGCAGCACGCGCGTATAGGCCGGGTTGTCGATGGTCAGTGATTTATAGGTCGCGATCCCACTCAGGATGGCCAGCATCGCGACGAAAAAGGACGTCTTCGGTCCAAGGCCGATTTTCCGTGTCCAGCGGACAAACGAAAACGGCTGCTTTACGCTCTCCTGTTGCTGCTTTGCCATATCCTGACCAGAACTGTCCGCCTCTCCCGCCATATCGACGCAATTTCCGCCGGTACGGGACGAAATCTTTGCTCAAAATATCACATTGTGACATTCAAGCATCACTTGAGGCCGCGTACAACATGAATATCCAGTTCCCGGATCTTTTTCCGCAAAGTATTTCGATTGAGGCCGAGCAAGTCGGCCGCCTTGATCTGATTTCCGCCCGTCGCATCGAGCGAAAGCGACAGCAGCGGGCGCTCAATTTCGCGAAGAACCCGCTCGTAAAGGCCGCTTGGCGGCAGCCCGCCCGCATGCGCCGCGAAATATTTTGCAATATGCCGCTCGACGGCGCGGCCGAGGCTCTCATCCTCGGCCGGCGTCTCGTCAAGGCTGACAACCTCCTGCGGCTGCAATTCCTGCTCGATAACGGAGAGATTGATCACGTCATCGGAGTAAAGCGCCGCGAGCCGGCGGACGAGATTCTCGAGCTCGCGCACGTTGCCCGGCCATTTATGCCGCTTCAGCGCATCGAGCGCTTCCTTGTCGATGCTTTTCACCGGCAGCCCCTCCTCGCGCGCCTGGGCAAGGAAATGGCGGACGAGATCGGGGATATCCTCGGTCCGCTCCCGCAGCGGCGGCAGGCGAAGCGGAACGACATTGAGGCGATAGTATAGATCCTCACGGAACAGTCCCTGGCGGACAAACTGGCGGAGATCGCGGTTGGTCGCCGCGACAATACGGACATCGGTGCGGATCGCCGTCCGACCGCCGACGGTGGTATATTCGCCCTGTTGCAGCACGCGAAGGAGGCGGGTCTGCGCCTCGATCGGCATATCGCCAATCTCATCGAGAAAGAGCGTACCACCCTGGGCCTGCTCGAAACGGCCGATGGCGCGGGAATCGGCGCCCGTGAAGGCGCCCTTCTCATGGCCGAAGAGCTCGGATTCGATTAGCTCGCGCGGGATCGCCGCCATATTGATGGGAACGAACGGGCCGTTCTTGCGCTTGCCATATTCATGGAGCGCGCGGGCAACCAGCTCCTTCCCCGTGCCGCTTTCGCCCGAGACGAGGACAGTGAGATCCGTTCCCATCAGCCGGGCCAGCACGCGGTAAATCTCCTGCATCGCCGGCGAGCGACCGATCAGGGGCGTCGGCGCCTCATCATCCTCCGCTCCGAAGCGGCTCGCCGCCATTTTCTTCGGCCGCGACAGGGCCCGCTCGACAACCTGCAGAAGCGCCTTCAGATCAAAAGGTTTCGGCAGATAGTCATAGGCGCCGCGCTCTGTCGCCTTGATGGCGGTCAGCAGCGTGTTCTGCGCACTCATGACGATGACCGGGATCTCGGGGCGGATTTTCTTGATCCGCGGCAGCAGATCGAGGCCATTCTCATCGGGCATGACGACATCCGTCAGGATCACATCGCCCGCCCCTTCCAGAACCCAGTTGTAAAGCGTCGCCGCGTTGGAGGTGGAGCGCACGATATAATCGGCGCGCGACAGCGCCTGTTCGAGAACGGTGCGAATGCCCTGATCGTCGTCGGCAACGAGTATCGTTCCGGCCATGTCAGTCGGCTCCTTTGCTGATGTGATAGACGGGCAGCCGGATCAGCACTTTGCTGCCGACGCCGGAGGTATCAAACTCGGCCGTGCCGCCATGATCACCGACAATTTTTGCGACCAGCGCAAGGCCAAGTCCGCTGCCGCCCGCCTTGGTGGTGACGAACGGGTCAAAGATATGCGGCAGAAGCTCTTCGGAGATGCCGGGGCCATTGTCCTGCACACCGACCTCAAGCGGCAGCTGCATTTTCTCCTGCGCGCCCGGGATGGCGAGGCGCACGCCGTGACGATAAGCGGTGCTGAGCGTCACCTCGCCGCCGATCTCCGGCGCCGCCTCGACGGCATTTTTGACGAGGTTCAAGAGGACCTGCACAAGCTGGTCGCGATTGCCGTAAACGAAGGGCAGCGACGGGTCATACTGCTCGCGAAAGCTGACGTGGCGGCCAAAACCCGTCTCGGCGATGCGCCGCACATGCTCCAGCACCTCGTGGATATTGACCGCCTCGCGCGCAATCGGGCGATCATCGGAAAAGGCTTCCATCCGGTCAACGAGGGCGCAGATACGGTCCGTCTCGTCGCAAATGAGTCGCGTCAGTGCCCGGTCGGCGTCGGAGGCATTCATCTCGAGAAGCTGCGCCGAGCCGCGAATGCCGGAGAGCGGGTTCTTCACCTCATGGGCGAGCATGGTCGCCATTGCTGTGACCGACCGCGCCGCGCCGCGATGGGTCAACTGGCGGTCCATCTTGGCGGCCATCGTCCGCTCGGCAATCTGGATGATCACATCCGGCGTATCATAGAGGCGCGAGACCTGCAGGTTGACATTCTTGATGCCGATTTTCGGAGTGCCGAGATCGACGCCATATTCGGCGACAGAATCGCCCTCCTCGCGCACCTGCTCGACGAGG
The DNA here is from genome assembly GCF_036844445.1 of Sneathiella sp. Classification (GTDB taxonomy): domain Bacteria; phylum Pseudomonadota; class Alphaproteobacteria; order Sneathiellales; family Sneathiellaceae; genus Sneathiella. Next base: position 134,920 of record NZ_DAIUFV010000004.1, read on the forward strand.
CTGATGAGCGGGCTGTCAAAGGGTACGATATCGGTCAGGCGAAGGCGCAGCAGCCGTTTCGCGGAGAGGGCGAAAAACTCCTCGCCCGCCGGGTTGGTCATGCAGACAAAGCCGTCATCGCCGACGACGATCAACGGATCGGGCAAGGCGTTCAGAACGGCCAGCGGATCGATCTCGTTCCGCTTGCGGCGGAGGGGGGCGGCGGCTCCGGCTTTGGCCATCTAGGCACTCTCCTTCCAGCGAAGTCCCATGTAAAAATCCTCAATTGCGCGGCGCACCGCGGCCGGATCGTTCAGGCGAACGACGCGCTGGCGGAAGGCTTCCCCGCCCGGCAGCCGTGCCGCATACCAGCCGAGATGCTTGCGCGCATTGCGAAGGCCAACGTCGGTTCCGTAATGGCGAAGCAGCGCCTCATAATGCTCAAGCAGGACATCGCGCTGCTCCTCAAGGTCGGGATCCGGACGGAGCCGGCCGGATTTCAGATAGTCGGCGACCTGGCCTGCGAACCACGGCCGGCCATAGCTGCCGCGCGCAATCATCACCCCGTCCGCGCCCGACAGCTTGAGCGCCGCCTCGGCATCCTCCACGGTCTCGATATCACCATTGGCAATCACGGGAAGCGAGACGCTTCGCTTCACCTCGCCGATATAGGCCCAATCGGCGGATCCCTTGAAGAACTGGCAGCGGGTCCGTCCGTGCACGGTCAGCATCTGGATCCCGACATCCTCGGCGATGCGGGCAAGCTCGGGCGCGTTGCGGCTCGTATCATCCCAGCCGGTGCGCATTTTAAGCGTGACGGGAATGCGGACTGCCGAGACGGTGGCTTCAAGAATTTTTGCGGCGTGCGAAAGATCGCGCATCAGGGATGAGCCGGCCATACCGGAGGTCACCTTCTTGACCGGGCAGCCCATATTGATATCAATGATCTTCGCGCCGAGATCTTCATTGAGCTTGGCCGCTTCCGCCATAATCTCGGGATCGCATCCGGCGAGCTGGACCGCCATTGGCCCGGCATCGTCCCCCGTCCGGCTGATGCGGAGCGAACGGCGCGTCTCCGCAACCATCGCCTTGCTTGCGACCATCTCCGAAAAGACGAGCCCCGCCCCGTAGCGGCTGACGAGCCGGCGGAACGGAAGATCGGTAATGCCCGCCATTGGCGCAAGAAGCACAGGCGGGTCGATGTCGATATTTCCGAGGCGGATGACCATTTTTTAAGCAATAAATAAGATGACTATTAATTGGGCAATGTAGTGCGATTTTTGCTGCACCGCAATAGATTCATCGCCCTCCCGTCAATTTTATTGAACCTTTTCCGAACGCGCCCTATTGTCGGCGCATGACGAACATCGCCCTTATTGTCGCCGCCGGGAAAGGCACCCGGACAGGCCTTGATATCCCGAAGCAATATATTGAAATTGCAGGAAAAACGATCCTGCGCTGGACGATCGAGGCGTTTCTTCAGCACCCCGATATCGACGCCGTTCAGGTGGTGATTGCTGAAGACGGGCGGGCGCAATATGCGGCGGCAACGGAGGGGCTTTCGCTGCTGGCGCCGGTCATTGGCGGGGCGGAGCGACAAGAATCGGTCTGGCGCGGGCTGGAAGCGCTGTTGGCCCACGTACCGCAGTATGTGGTCATTCACGACGCGGCGCGGCCCTTTGTGAGCGGTGATCTCATTTCCCGGACGCTGCAGGCGCTTGAGGCGGGAGCCGAGGCCGCACTCCCCGCCCTCTCTATCGCCGACAGCCTGAAGTCGCTGGAGGATGGGCGCATCGCCGGCTCGCTCGACCGGAACCGTATCGTCGCTGCGCAGACGCCGCAGGGCTTCGCCTTTGCGCCCATTCTCGCCGCGCACCGCGCTTTCGCTGGCGAGGGCCTTGGCGATGATACCGCCGTTGCCGAGCGGGCCGGGATCGAGATCGTCCGCATTGAGGGGGAGACTGGCAACATCAAGATCACGACGCCCGATGATATCGCGACTGCGCGCCAGCGGATCGCCGGCGCTCTTACCGATGTACGGACCGGGTTCGGCTTCGATGTGCATGCATTCACGGCGGGCGACGGCGTCTGGCTTGGCGGGATCCATATTCCCCATAACGCGGCGCTGAAAGGCCATTCCGATGCCGACGTCGCGCTCCATGCGCTGACCGATGCGCTGCTCGGCGCAATCGGCGCAGGGGATATCGGGACATATTTTCCGCCCTCTGATACGCGCTGGAAGGGCGCGCCCTCGGATCAGTTCCTCACCCATGCGGCAGGGCTTATCGCGTCCCGCGGCGGCGTGATTGCGCATGTCGATCTCACCCTCATTTGCGAGGCGCCGCGCATCGGCCCGCACCGTGCGGCCATGCGCGAACGCATTGCGGGTCTGCTTGGCCTTCCTGAGGATCGCGTCTCCATCAAGGGCACGACGACGGAGAAACTCGGCTTCACCGGCAGGCAGGAAGGGATCGCAGCGCAAGCGGTCGCGACCGTGAGACTTCCCGAATGACGGCGAAAACGGCGCCCCTCCCCCTGCTGCATCCTGCGGTCATCCTCTCCACCTGGTTCTGGAGCGGCCTCAGCCCGAAAGCGCCGGGAACGGTGGGATCGCTCGCCGCGCTCCCCTTCGGCATTCTGATTTTCCATTATGCCGGCGCGCCCGCCCTTGTCCTTTCGTCACTCGCGATCTTCTGCATCGGCTGGTGGAGCACGAAGATTTATGTCGCGCGGACCGGCCGGGAGGATCCGGGTGAAGTTGTGATCGACGAGGTCGCGGGCATCTGGCTTGCGCTCGCGGCGGCGGATTTATCCCTGCTGATGATTCTTCTCACCTTTTTGCTGTTCCGCTTTCTTGATATCGTAAAGCCCTGGCCGATCGGCTGGCTGGACAAAAAGGTCAAAGGCGCCTTTGGCGTGATGATCGATGACTATGTGGCGGGGCTGATCGCCTTCGTCCTGCTGATAATAATAAAAGGGGTTTACTATGGGAATTTTTGAGCCGGAAATCGAGCGACTGGCAACGGACGTGCTTGCCAAATGCCGAGCCCGCAAATGGACGCTGGCAACGGCCGAATCCTGCACCGGCGGGCTGATCGGCGGCGCGCTGACCGATATCGCGGGATCGTCAGATGTTTTTGACCGCGGCTTCGTCACCTACAGCAACAAGGCCAAGGCGCGCGTCATCGGCGTCAGCACCGAGACGCTCCGCGCCCACGGCGCGGTCTCGGAAGAAACGGCGCGGGAGATGGCACTCGGCGCGCTGAAGACCGCTGGCGTCAATATCACGGTCGCGGTCACCGGTATCGCGGGACCGGGGAGCGCCGCACCCGGAAAGCCGGCCGGACTTGTCCACTTCGCCGTTGCGACCGAGGCAGGGATCGCCGAACATCGGAAGATGGAATATGGCGATATCGGCCGCTCCGAGGTGCGCCTTGCAACCGTCAAGACTGCGCTTCAGATGCTGAATACCGCGCTCGATGCCGGGTAACGGGAGAGAAGCTGCGCCGCCCACTCAGGCGGCGCTCGATCCGTAGAGTTCGGCCGCCCGCGCTTCAAAGGCCGAAATCATGCGCGTCACCGCCTCATTGAACAGCATGCCGATGGTTTTTTGCAGGATCATCGAGCGAAACTCGAAATCGACGAAAAAATCGACCTCGCAGCCCTTGGGGTGAGGGGTGAATTTCCAGTGATTGTTGAGATAGCGGAATGGTCCGTCCATATATTCAACATCGATGCGGCAGTTTTCTTCATCGAGCGTGACGCGGCTCGTGAATTTCTCGCGGAACAGCTTGAAGCCGATAACGAGATCGGCGAGCACGACATTATCCCGCCGCTCCTTGATCCGCGATCCGATGCACCAGGGCAAAAACTCCTGATACTGGTCGATTGCGGCGACCAGTTCATACATTTCCTCAGGTTTGTAGGGCAGAACCCGTTTTTCGGCGTGTGTCGGCATACTCTCTACGTTTACGCGCGGGGGGCTGTCAGACGTGCGCCCTTGCGGCAACGCTTCGCTCCCGCGCAGCTTTCAGTCTCGCAAAATCCTCGCCCGCATGGTGGCTTGAGCGGGTCAGCGGCGACGCCGAGACCATCAGGAACCCCTTGGCGTACGCCTGCTTCTCAAGCGCCGCAAACTCGTCCGGGGTAACAAAGCGGTCGATTGCGTGATGCTTGACCGTGGGTTGGAGATACTGGCCAATGGTGATGAAGTCAATATCGGCGACGCGCATATCATCCATCACCTGCAACACTTCATCCTTCGTTTCGCCAAGCCCGACCATCAGGCCGGATTTGGTGAACATCTCGGGGTCAATCTCCTTCACCCGCTCAAGGAGCCGGAGCGAATGATAATAGCGCGCACCCGGCCGGACGGAGGGATAAAGCTTCGGCACCGTTTCGAGATTGTGGTTGAAAACGTCGGGCTTTGCCGCGACGACAATCTCGAGCGCGCCCGGTTTTTTAAGGAAGTCCGGCGTCAGGATTTCAATCGTGGTCGTGGGCGCGGCCTCGCGGATCGCCTTGATAACGTCGGCAAAATGCTGCGCGCCGCCATCCTTCAGATCATCACGGTCGACCGAGGTAATGACCACGTGATTGAGGCCCAGCTTCTTGACCGCCGCCGCGACATTGAAAGGCTCGAACGGATCAAGCGGGTTCGGCTTGCCGGTCGAGACGTTGCAGAAGGCGCAGGCGCGCGTGCAGATCTCGCCCATGATCATCATGGTGGCATGCTTCTTCGACCAGCATTCGCCGATGTTGGGGCACGCCGCCTCCTCGCATACCGTGGTGAGGTTGAGGCCGCGCATCAGCTCGCGCGTTTCATGATAGGTTTTCGAGACAGGCGCCTTCACCCGGATCCAGCTTGGCTTGCGCTGGATCGGATTGTCGGGGCGGTTGACCTTTTCCGGATGGCGCACCCGTTTAATTGGCGTTGTCTCATTCATCATGTCGCCTCGAAGTTACGGGCGGCGCGGGCGCTCACCCTTGAAAAGAAGCTCTTTTGCTTCCACTAGAAATGGATTGCTTTGCCGTAAGCGTCAAGTACCGATTCGTGCATCGCCTCGGATATGGTCGGATGCGGGAACACGGTCTGCATCAGATCGATCTCGGTCGTCTCGAGCGTGCGGGCGATGCCGTAGCCCTGGATGAGTTCGGTCACTTCCGCGCCGATCATATGCGCGCCCAGCATCTCGCCGGTTCTGGCATCGAAAATCGTCTTGATCAGCCCCTCCGGCTCGCCAAGCGCGATGGCCTTGCCGTTGCCAATAAAGGGGAAGCGCCCGACGCGGATCTCATAGCCCGCCTCTTTTGCGGCGGCCTCCGTGAGACCGACCGAGGCAACCTGCGGATGGCAGTAGGTGCAGCCGGGGATATTTGATGTATTGAGCGGATGCACGTCCTTTTCGCCGGCGATCTTCTCAACGCAGATGACCCCTTCATGCGACGCCTTATGGGCGAGCCACGGCGGGCCGGTCAGATCGCCGATGGCATAGACGCCGGGCTCGCTGGTGCGCGAGTACTCATCGACCACCACATGGCTTTTCTCGACCTTCACTTTCGTTCCCTCAAGGCCGATATTCTCGACATTGCCGACGATACCCACCGCCAGAATGACGCGATCGAAGGTGTCGCTCAAGGTTTTGCCGGCCTTGTCCTTGAAGGTGGCGGTGACGGAATTTGCGGATTTCTTGAGTTCCGTGACGGTCGTTGCCGTCTTGATGGTCATGCCCTGTTTCTTGAAGGATTTTTCGGCGAATGCAGAAATCTCCGCATCCTCGACGGGAAGGATCCGGTCCAGTACCTCGACCACCGTCACATCGGCGCCGAGCGCGTTGAAGAAGCTCGCGAACTCGATCCCGATGGCGCCTGAGCCGATAACCAGCAGCTTTTTCGGCATCACATCGGGAACGAGCGCCTCTTTATAGGTCCAGACGAGCTTGCCGTCCGGCTCCAGCCCCGGCAGGGTGCGCGCCCGCGCGCCGGTCGCGAGAATGATATGCTTGGCGGCAACCGTCGAGACCGCCTTGCCGTCTTTCGAGACCTCGATTTTGCCCTTGCCGGCGAGCTTGCCGTGGCCATCGATGACGCTGACCTTGTTCTTCTTCAGGAGATGCTGGACGCCGTTCGAGAGCTGCTTCGCTACCTGCCGCGAGCGCTCGACGGTTTTCTTGAGATCAACGCTCGCGCCCTCGACCTTGATGCCGAAGGTCTCGGCCTGCTTGATCAGCGTATAAACATCGGCCGTGCGGAGCAGCGCCTTGGTCGGGATGCAGCCCCAGTTGAGGCAGATGCCGCCAAGATGCTCGCGCTCAATAACCGCCGTCTTCATTCCGAGCTGGGCCGCGCGGATCGCCGCCACATAGCCGCCGGGGCCGGAGCCGATCACGACCAGGTCAAAATTCGTCTCACTCATATCCCCGCTCCTACAGCAGCATGGTCAAAGGATCTTCGATATAGCCTCTGAAATATTTCAGTAATTCCGCTCCGAGTGCGCCATCGATCACGCGATGATCGCACGAGAGTGTTACACTCATCATCGTCGCGATGGCAAGCGCGCCGTCGCGCACCACGGGGCGCATTTCGCCGGCACCCACCGCGAGGATGGCGGCCTGCGGCGGATTGATGACGGCGGAAAATTCGCGGATGCCATACATGCCGAGATTGGAGATGGAGAAGCAGCCGCCCTGATACTCTTCTGGCAGCAGCTTCTGCGCGCGCGCCCGCCCGGCGAGTTCCTTCATCTCCGCCGAGATGGTGGCGAGCCCTTTCTGATCCGCCCGGCGCACCACCGGCGTAATCAGCCCGCCCTCGATCGCAACGGCAACGGAAATATCGAAATCCTTATATTGCAGGATATTGTCGCCGCCCCAGCAGGCATTGGCCGCCGGCACCTTACGCAGCGCGAGCGCCGAGGCACGGATGATAAAATCATTGACGGAGATTTTATAGTCATCGGAGCGGGCGTTCAGCTCTTTGCGCATGGCCAGCAGTTTGTCGAGCTCGCATTCGATTGTGAGATAGAAATGCGGAATGGTCTGCTTCGATTCCGTGAGCCGACGGGCAATGATCTTGCGCATGCCGCTGAGCGGAATTTCCGTATAGTCCCCACCCGGCAGCGGTACGGATGCCGCGGCGGCAGGCGCGGGCGCAGCGGCGGCCGCTTTCGGCGTCTCGGGTGCGGCGGCTTTCGCAGGCACGCCGGACCGGAGCGCGGCTTCGACATCGGATTTCACGATGCGGCCATGCGGCCCGCTCCCTGTGATATTCGCGAGATCGAGCCCCTCGTCCGCGGCAATGCGCCGTGCGAGCGGGCTTGAGAAGATCCGCTCCCCCTCGCCAGAGCGCGGCGCGGGCGCACTGTCCTTGGCGCTGCGCGGTGCGGCCTTCGCCTCCGCCGGTGCTTCTTCAGCCTCGGGTTTTTTGGCGGCTTTCGCGGCCTCTTTCGTCTCGCTTTCCAGAGCCTCAGGCGGCACGGCGCCCTTTGCCTCATAATTTTCGAGGGCGGAGGCCTCCTCGCCCTCTTCCAGCAGGACGGCGATGGGGGTATTCACCGCGACATTCTCGGTGCCGCCGGGGATGAGGATTTTTCCAACTGTCCCCTCATCGACGGCCTCGACCTCCATCGTCGCCTTGTCGGTCTCGATCTCGGCGAGCACGTCGCCGGCGGCAACGCGGTCGCCTTCCTTGACATGCCATGTGGCGAGCTTGCCCTCGGTCATCGTCGGCGACAGGGCGGGCATGGTAACGGTAATCGGCATTTTGGAGCCCTCCTTAATCGCGATAGCAGACGGATTTGGCCGCCTGGACAACCTCCGCCGCGGATGGCAGCGCCAGCTTCTCGAGATTGGCGGCATAGGGCATCGGGACATCCTTCCCCGCTACCCGCAGCACCGGCGCATCGAGATAGTCAAACGCCTTCTCCATCACCTGCGCCGAGATTTCCGCGCCGATCCCGCTCTGCGGCCAACCCTCCTCGACAGTCACGCAGCGGTTGGTCTTCCGCACTGACGCAAGGACAGTTTCGATATCGAGCGGACGGAGCGTTCGAAGGTCGATCACCTCCGCTTCGATCCCATCTTTGCTGAGCATGTCCGCCGCCTCCAGCGAATAGCGCATCCCCATGCCGAAGGAAACGATGGTAACGTCACTGCCGGGCCTTGCGACCTTCGCCTTGCCGATCGGGAGGACGAAATCATCGAGAACCGGCACCTCAAAACTCTGGCCGTAAAGGATTTCGTTTTCTAGGAAGATGACCGGGTTCGGATCGCGGATCGCGGCCTTCAGGAGCCCCTTCGCATCGGCCGCCGAATGCGGCGCAATAACGATCAGCCCCGGCACATGGGAATACCAGGCGGCAAAGCACTGCGAATGCTGCGCGGCAACGCGCGAGGCGGCGCCGTTGGGTCCGCGGAACACCATCGGCGAGGACATCTGGCCGCCCGACATATAGCGTGTCTTGGCCGCCGAGTTGACGATCTGGTCGATCGCCTGCATCGCGAAGTTGAAGGTCATGAACTCGACAATCGGACGCAGCCCATGAAACGCCGCGCCGACGCCAACGCCGGCAAAGCCATGCTCGGTAATCGGCGTATCGATAACGCGGCGGGCACCGAATTCATCGAGCAGGCCCTGCGTCACCTTGTAGGCGCCCTGATATTCGGCAACCTCCTCGCCCATCACGAAGACGCGCTCATCGCGGCGCATCTCCTCGGCCATCGCATCGCGAAGCGCCTCGCGCACCGTCATCTTGACCATTTCAGTCCCGGCCGGGATCTCATCGCTCGCGTCATAGGCGGCATGCGGCTCGGAGGTCTCGACGCGGACCTCGCGCTTATCGGAGGCGGGCGTCTCAGATTTCTCCTCGCGCGCACCCGGCTCCGGCTCCTCATCGGCCTGCGGCGCCTTGGCGGCGGCGGGCGCATAGCCCTCAAGATCGTCGGCGCTCTCGCCTTCTTCCAGCAAGAGGGCGATCGGCGTATTGACGGCAACATTCTCCGTCTCGTCCTTGATCAGGATCTTGCCAATCACGCCTTCATCGACCGCTTCGACTTCCATCGTCGCCTTGTCGGTCTCAATTTCCGCCAGCACATCACCGGAACTCACCCGATCGCCTTCCTTGACCAGCCAGCGGGCCAGCTTTCCTTCGGTCATGGTCGGCGACAGCGCCGGCATCAAAATTTCAGTTGGCATCTGTTGTTATCCTCTCAAGCGGATCGGCGCTTACGCCAGCACATCGATATAAAGCTCTTCGGGCTGCGGCTCGGGGCTGTTCTGGGCGAATTCGACTGCATCGGCGATGATCGCCTTGATCTCGCGGTCGACCTCTTTCAGCTCCTCCTCGCTATTGATCTTGTTCTCCAGCATATACTGGCGGAGATGATCGATCGGGTCATGCTCGGCGCGCTTCTTGTTGACCTCTTCCTTGGAGCGGTATTTCGCGGGATCGGACATGGAATGGCCGCGGTAGCGATAGGTTTTCATCTCGAGAATATAGGGGCCCTTACCGCTCCGTACCCAGTCGACGGCCTTGCGCCCCGCTTCGGCGACGGCGAAGACGTTCATGCCATCCACCTGCTCGCCCGGCACATTAAAGCTCTCGCCGCGGCGGTAAAGCTCAGTCTGCGCCGAGGAGCGCTTGACCGAAGTTCCCATGGCATATTCGTTATTCTCGATCACATAAACGATCGGCAGGCTCCAGAGTTCGGCCATATTAAAAGCCTCATAGACCTGCCCCTGGTTGACCGCGCCGTCGCCCATATAGCAGAGCGTGACGGCATCGCTGCCCTGATATTTCTGGCTGAAGGCAAGGCCGGTGCCAAGCGGGACGCAGGCGCCGACAATGCCATGCCCGCCGAAGAAGTTGGCCTCGCGCGAGAACATATGCATGGAGCCGCCCTTGCCCTTGGAATAGCCACCCTCGCGGCCCGTAAGTTCGGCCATCACGCCTTTCGGATCCATGCCGCAGACGAGCATATGACCGTGGTCGCGGTACGAGGTGATCACGGTATCCTTATCGGTGATCGCGGAATTCATGCCGACAACGACGGCCTCCTGCCCGATATAGAGATGGCAGAAGCCGCCGATCAGCCCCATCCCGTAGATCTGCCCGGCCTTCTCCTCGAAGCGGCGGATCAGCAGCATTTCCCAGTAAAACTTGCGAATATCGTCGTTTGAAAATTTCGGTGCGGACTTGCGCGCTGCCGCAGCGGGCTTTTTGGCGCTGGCAGTGGATTTTGTCCGGCTCGCGGTTTGTCGTGCCATGATTTCTCCCGTTAGTGTGACGATCAGGGCATCCCCCGGGCCCTGAAACGGATGTAGTCTCTCCCCCGGAATGTGGCGAACTCGATACGGATAGACAAGCAGATTTTATTTATTAACTATATTCCAGTTAATTGTTGCGTTTGCGAGCGGGAATCTGAATAATTAACTTCAATCAAGTTAATAAATCTCGCAGGAAAGATACTTTCCTTCCACTCCACTACTGCGCAACAAAGCGCGCGTGCGGGCCGCAAAAAGGACAGAAAAAATCAACTGACGGGGCGGCATATTACTTGCGGTAGATTACGATCTCATCCGGATGCGCGAGCCCGAGAACGTCCCGGCTCCGCTCCTCCAGCATGTCGACATCCAGATTCTCCGGCCGCAGCAAATCGACCCGCTTTTCAAGCGCCTGCTTCTCGCGTTCGGTGATCTGGTAGATGTCCTCCGCCCGCTCGATATCGTGCTGCAGTTTGAGATAGGCAAACAGCCCCCGATCTCCCTCGATCAGGTGGTAGCTGAAATAGGCAACAGCAAGGATGCCGATAATCGGCCCAAGTCCTGCTTTTGCGCGCTTTTTTATCTCATGGCTGACGGTCATGGCTTGAGTGAATCAAATACGCGGGATCAGGTCAACCGGAAATTAACCTTGCGGGGAAAATAGTCGTTTCGTCGCGTGAGGTTGCGAGCTTGTCGCGTCCGGGCGGCCCGCACCCGGGCACGCGCAGCCCCGCTGACGCCGCCCTTCGCCTAGCTGTAGGCGCCGGTTGCGAACAGCTTTCCTTCCCTGTCGCGCCGGTTTTTCAGCACCTTCGAGACTTCCTTACCGCTGCCGAGATGCGCCCAGCGGACAAAGCTTGCGAGCATCCCCTTCTTGTCGCCGGCATAGACCCAGCGGCCCATTTCAACAGGCACCGCGGCATAGTCGCCCGCATTCAGTTTTTTCAGCAGCGTCGAGCTACGGAACGCCCCACCACCCACATTGAAGGTGAAGGAGACGAGCGCATCGAACTGCGCCTGGTTGAGGGCGACATGAACGGCGCTGTTGACGGCATCGACTGCCCAGCCGATATCCTTTAGAAAATCGGCGTCGGCCTCGGCTTCCGAGATTTTCTGGCCGGCATACACATCGCCGGTATGGCCATAACCAATGGTGAGGACGCCGGCGCTGTCCTGATAGGCATCGAGGCGGAGGCCCTCGAGATGCTTGATAAGATCCGCGCCCTGTTGTGATAGCTGATGTGGCATAGTCATTCTCCTGATCGGGGTCATCGCGTTTTAGATGTTTATTAGATCAGGAAATGCAATATATAGTAGTGTATGAAATAGACTGTTCTCTATTTACGAGATTTTTCGGCCAGCACCGCGGCTGATCAGGTAGGCCGTGATCAACTCACCAGCATTGCAGCCGAGATTGAGGAGGACGGGAGTGTCGGGAAGATGCGAGAGGAACCGGTCGAGCCAGCCCCTCTCGAAAAGGGATTTGTCGCGGAGTGCACCAAAGACTTGCGCGCTCCGCTCATAAACTTCCTGCGTTTTCAGGGCGAGTCCGCAAAATCGGCCGCATCGCCCGTCACGGGATCAGCCCTTCAGGATGCCGCGGCCCGCATATTCGGCCGCCTCGCCGAGTTCCTGCTCGATGCGGATGAGCTGGTTATATTTCGCGAGCCGGTCGGAGCGGCTGAGGCTGCCGGTCTTGATCTGGCCGCAGTTGGTGGCAACCGCAAGATCGGCGATCGTCGCATCCTCGGTCTCGCCCGAGCGGTGCGACATTACGGCGGTGTAGCGCGCCTTGTGCGCCATCTCGACCGCTTCCAGCGTCTCCGTCAGCGAGCCGATCTGGTTGACCTTGACGAGAATGGAGTTGGCGACGCCGCGCTTGATCCCATCGCGCAGGCGCTTCGGGTTGGTGACGAAAAGATCGTCGCCGACAAGCTGCACCCGCCCCCCGATTTTCTCGGTCAGCAGCTTCCAGCCCTCCCAGTCGTCCTCGCTCATCCCATCCTCAATCGAGATGATCGGATAATCGCCGACGAGAGCGGCGTAGTACTCGACCATCGCGCCGGGCTCGAGAATTTTGCCCTCGCCCTTTAGATGGTATTTGCCGTCCTTGAAGAATTCGGTCGAGGCTGCATCGAGCGCGAGATAGATATCCTCACCCGGCTTGTAGCCGGCGCCCTCAATGGATTTCATAATGAAATCAAGGGCATCGCGCGTGCTTGCGATATTCGGGGCGAAGCCGCCCTCATCACCGACGTTGGTGTTGTGCCCGGCCTTGGAGAGTTCCTTCTTCAGCGTCTGGAAAACCTCCGAGCCCATGCGGATGGCGTCCGCACATGATGCCGCCGAGACCGGCATGATCATGAATTCCTGGATATCGATGGGGTTGTCGGCATGCTCGCCGCCGTTGATGATATTCATCATCGGGACGGGAAGCGTGCGGGCCGCCGCACCGCCAACATAGCGATAAAGCGGCAGGCCGGCGTCTTCCGCCGCGGCGCGGGCAATGGCGAGGCTGACGCCGAGAATGGCGTTGGCGCCGATGCGGCCCTTGTTCTCTGTTCCGTCAAGGGCGATCATAGCGCGATCGAGCGCGATCTGGTCATCCGCATCACGGCCCGAAAGAATGTCGAAAATCTCGCCGTTGACGAACTCGACCGCCTTCAAAACGCCCTTGCCGCCATAGCGCGCCTTGTCGCCGTCGCGGAGTTCCACCGCCTCATGTGCGCCCGTGGAGGCGCCAGAGGGGACCGCCGCGCGGCCAAACGCGCCGCTTTCCAGAACAACATCGACTTCAACAGTGGGATTACCGCGGCTGTCGAGGATTTCGCGGCCGATAATATCAATAATTGCACTCATCAAACATTATTCCCGTTTGGTTTTTTAAAGATTCTTGGTGACCCGGTCGTATTTTTGCAGCGTGGCAAGCAGCGCCTCCATCTGATCGATCGGCACCATATTGGGGCCGTCAGAGGGGGCATTGTCCGGATCCTGATGGGTTTCCATGAACAGCATGGCGACGCCGACGGCAACCGCGGCGCGCGCCAGCACCGGGACAAACTCCCGCTGCCCGCCCGAGGTGGTGCCCTGCCCGCCCGGCTGCTGCACCGAATGGGTCGCATCGAAGACGATGGGAAGCCCCGTCTGCTCCGCCATGATGGCAAGCCCGCGCATATCGGAGACGAGCGTGTTATAGCCGAAGCTCGCGCCGCGCTCGGTCAGCAACACATTGCTGTTGCCGCTCGCGATCAGCTTGTTGGCGACATTCTTCATATCCCAGGGGGCGAGGAACTGCCCCTTCTTCACATTCACGACCTTGCCCGTCGCGGCGGCGGCGAGCAAAAGATCCGTCTGGCGGCAGAGAAAGGCCGGGATCTGCAGCACATCCACGGCATCGCCGAGAGCGGCGCAATGCTCGGGCAGATGCACATCGGTGAGCACCGGAATATCGAACTCGCTCCGGATCCGCTCAAAGACCGGAATGGCGCCCCCAAGGCCAAGGCCGCGTGCCGCCGAAAGCGACGTGCGGTTCGCCTTGTCAAACGAGGTTTTATAAACCAGCCCGATGCCGAGCTTTTGCGTGATCTCGACAAGCCGGCCCGCCATCTCCATGGCGTGGTCCATGCTCTCCATCTGGCAGGGTCCGGCGATCAACGCAAAGGGCAGATCATTGCCGACGGTGATAGTGCCGATTTTAACATGCTGCGTTTCAACCATGATTATACCAGCCTTGACTGTTTGACGGCCGCATCGATGAAGCTCTTGAAGAGCGGGTGCGGCGCAAAGGGCTTCGATTTTAGCTCAGGATGGAACTGAACGCCAATAAACCACGGGTGATCGACAATCTCGACAATCTCGGGAAGATCGCCGTCGGGCGACAGGCCTGAGAAGCGATAACCGACCTTTTCCAGCACATCCTTATAGGCGATATTCACCTCATAGCGATGGCGGTGACGCTCCTCGATCTGATCCGCGCCGTAAATTTTGGCAACGCGGGAGCCGGGCGCGAGCGTACAGGGGTATGCGCCAAGCCGCATGGTGCCGCCAAGATCGCCGTCTTCGCTGCGGATTTCGGTCATATTGCCGCGCGTCCATTCGGTCATCAGCCCGACCACCTTCGGATCATAGTCGCCAAATTCCGACGTCCCCGCATTCGGCATGCCGGCAAGGTTGCGGCAGCCTTCGATGACTGCCATCTGCATGCCGAAGCAGATCCCGAAATAGGGTATTTTTGCCTCCCGCGCATATTGCACGGCGCGGATTTTCCCCTCTGCCCCGCGCGCGCCAAAGCCGCCCGGCACCAGAATGGCATGGGCATCGCCGATGACGCTCGCCGGGTTGCTGTCCTCGTCTTCAAACTGCTCCGCCTCGACCCAGGTGACATTGACCCGCACATTGTTGGCGATGCCGCCGTGGATCAGCGATTCGTTGAGCGATTTATAGGCGTCCTGCAACTCGATATATTTACCGACGACCGCGACATTGACCTCGCCTTCCGGATGCAGCACGCGGTTAACGATATCGCGCCAGATGGACAGATCCGGCTTCGGCGCGTCCGTGATGCCGAAGGCTTTGAGGACCTGCTCATCCAGCCCTTCCTCATGATAGATGAGCGGCACTTCGTAAATGCTGCTGACATCGAGGGCCTGAATAACCGCCTCTTCCGGCACGTTGCAGAAAAGGCCGATCTTGCGCCGCTGCCCCTGCGGGATCGGCTGTTCGCTGCGGCAGAGGAGAATATCCGGCTGGATACCAATCGAGCGCAGTTCCTTCACAGAATGCTGCGTCGGCTTGGTTTTCAGCTCCTTCGCCGCCGCGATATAGGGCAGCAGCGTCAGGTGAATGAACACCGCCTTATCGCCCAGCTCATAGCCGAGCTGGCGGATCGCTTCGAGGAACGGCAGCCCCTCGATATCGCCGACGGTGCCGCCGATCTCGACGAGGACGAAATCCTCATCATCAAGGTTGGCGGTGGCGAAATCCTTGATCGCGTTGGTGATATGCGGAATGACCTGGACGGTGCCGCCGAGATAGTCGCCGCGCCGCTCTTTGCGAATAACGGTCTGATAAATCCGCCCCGTGGTGACGTTATCGGTCTGGCGGGAGGAAACGCCGGTGAAGCGCTCGTAATGGCCAAGGTCGAGATCCGTTTCCGCCCCGTCATCGGTGACATAGCATTCGCCATGTTCATACGGGTTCATCGTGCCCGGATCGACGTTGATATAGGGATCGAGTTTGCGGAGCCGCACCTTGAAGCCGCGCGCCTGCAGAAGGGAGGCCAATGCCGCCCCTGCGAGACCCTTGCCAAGAGAGGAAACCACACCACCGGTAATGAAAATGAACCGAGCCATGGAGTTACGTTATAACCAATTCTGTAAACAACGGGAAGCAAAAGAGGCGGCAATTTCGCCGCCTCTGAATTATTTTATGAAAGGACGCCACTTATTCCGAAAGCGGAGCCGATGGCTCGGTCGGAGCGGCGGGGCCGGACGGGGCCGCCGGCGCGCCGCTTGAGGGCATATCGAGAATGGAGCGTTGTTCGGTATGGGCACCGCTCATCAGTGCGAGCAGGATGCTCGTCAGCATGAACGCCGTGGCAAGGCCGGCCGTCGTCCGGGTCAGCAGGTTGGCCGCGCCGCGCGTGCTCATCGCGCCGCCGCCCCCGCCAATGCCGAGCGCACCGCCTTCGGAACGCTGCAACAGCACCACGACAACCAGCACCAGCGCAATGATGAGATGAATGACCAGAAGGACAGTTTCCATTCTTTTCAATCCTGAATTACCGGGCGGATCCCTCCGCCATCTGCAAATATAGACCGGCTTCTACACCAAAGCCGAACCGATTACCAGTCACTTTGCAGGCAATTTTCAGATCACGGTTTCGATGATCGGCCAGAAGTCTGCGGCCTTCAGGCTCGCCCCGCCCACGAGTGCGCCGTCAACATTTTCCACCGCCATCAGCTCGGCCGCATTGCTGCCCTTGACGGAGCCGCCATAGAGAATGCGAACCGCTTCCGAATCATTCATCAGCGCCTTCAGTTCGGCGCGGATATGGGCGTGAACCGCCGCGACATCCTCCGGCGTTGGCGTCTTGCCCGTACCGATCGCCCAGACCGGCTCATAGGCAATGACCGTGGTCGCCGCACTTGCCACTTGGGGAAGCGAATTTTTCACCTGGTCGCTGATCACGGAAAGCGTCTTGCCGCCGTCGCGCTCCGCCAGCGTCTCGCCGACGCAGACGAGGACCGTGAGCCCGGCACGGAGCGCCGCCTCCGCCTTCGCCTTGACGATAGCGTTTGTCTCCCCATGATCCGCGCGCCGCTCTGAATGACCGACGATGCAATGGGTCGCGCCCGCATCTTTCAGCATCTCTGCCGCGATATCGCCGGTATGGGCGCCGCTCGCATTGGCATGACAATCCTGTCCGCCGATGGCGATGCTGCTGCCGCGCGCCGCCGCCGCAAGTGCGGCGATCAGCGTTGCCGGCGGGCAGATCAGGACATCACAGGCTGGCGTTTCTTTCTCTTTCAGCAGGCGCCGCAGTTCCGCGATTTCCTCGGCAGCGGCGGCGGCTAGACCGTTCATTTTCCAGTTCCCGGCGATCAGCGGGCGTCTTTGCTGTGACATATTCTTCCTCGAAATCTGAAACAATATGGGACGTATACCGTATTTTCCCGCTCCATATGCCATTTTTTGTCCGATAAAGATACAGGGTTGCGAAATTCCATGTTGCTCCCTTTCCTGTGGCACCTATAATCTGCCGCGCCTCCCCCTGCCGGCAGGGCGGGAATGGGGGAAGTTGAAATTTAAAAGGATCTGGTAGACAGAATTATGCTTCAGGCGATGCGAAAAGGAGCCAGCGGCTGGCTCGCAAAAAGTATGTTGGCGCTTCTGGTGGCGAGCTTCGCCGTCTGGGGTATTGGCGGCGACATGCTGACAAGTTCCGTCGGAAGCAACGTCATCGAGGTCGGCGAGACACAGGTTTCCCTCGGCGAGTTTCAGCGCGACTATCAGCGCAATCTCAATCTCCTGTCGATGCGGCTCGGCACGCAGCTGACCCAGGAACAGGCGCGCCAGTTCGGTCTTGCCCAGATGACCATCAACCAGATCGCCTCGCGCGTGCTGGTGGCGGAGAAGACCCGTCGCCTCGGCCTAGATACGGATGATGAGACCATTCGCAGCGTCATTCGAAACCAGCCCGCCTTCCGCAACCAGTTCGGCCAGTTCGATCGCTTTATGTTCGAGCAGTTTCTTGCCCAGAACGGGTACAGCGAGGCGGATTATGTGACTATCGCGCGGAACAATATTACCGGCGAGCAGCTGTTCGGCTCGCTCGCGCTTGGCGTCGGCGCCGCGCCTGCGACCCTCAGCAGCACCATTTACGGCTATCTCGGGGAGCGGCGCTCGGCGGAATATATCACGCTGCTCGACAATAACGTCGGCTTTGCACCCGCCCCGACCGATGAGGAGCTTGAAGCGCTGATCAAGGAGGCGCCGGAGAATTACACGGCGCCGGAATATCGCAAGATCAGCTATCTCCTGCTGACGCCGGAAAGCGTTGCGGCGGAGACTGAAGTCACCGATGAGGAGCTGCAGGCGCAGTATGAGGCGAACAAGGACCAGTTCGACGTGCCGGAAAAGCGCCGCGTTGCGCAGATGATTTTCGAGACCGAGGAAGCGGCGGCGGCGGCGCGGGAGAAGATCCTCGGCGGCGAGAGCTTCGCCGATGTCGCGATGGCGGATCTGCAACTGACAACGACCGATATCGACCTTGGCGAGCTGGTCCGCAGCGATCTGCTGCCGGAACTGCAGGCGCCGATCTTCAGCCTTGAAGAAGGGGGCGTCACGGAGCCTTTGAAAACTGTGCTCGGCTGGCATCTTGCGACCGTAACGGCGATCGAGCCCGGTGAAGCGCGCAGCTTCGCCGATGTCAGGGACGACCTTCGCAAGGAACTCCAGCTGCAGCGCTCGCATGATCTTCTTTATGAGCGCGCGGCGCGGCTTGAGGATGAATTCGCGGCCGGCTCAACGCTCCGCGATGCGGCGCAAACCCTCGGCCTCAGCGTCGTCTCGACAGACTGGATCGACCGCAGCGGCCTTGATAAATCCGGCACGCGCGCCGAGGGGCTCCCCGAGGCAGCGGGTTTCCTTGCCGAAGCCTTCGCCCGCCTCCCCGACGATGAGCCGGAAGTCAGCGAGCTGCCCGACGGCGGCTATTACACGCTCAGCATCCAGGAGATCGAGGAAGCCACCGTGCGCCCGCTCGCCGAAGTGAAGGAGCAGGCAACGGCGGACTGGCAGAACAACTGGCGCCACAGCGAAAACCTGAAGCAGGCGGAGGCGCTGGTCAACCGGCTGAACGGCGGCGAGACGCTCGCGGCCATTGCAACTGAGAAATCGCTGACGGTGGAGACATCAAACCCGGTCCTTCGCAATGAGCGGGCCGGAGCGCTCTCGGCCGAAGCACTGCAGGACCTCTTCACCCTGCAGCCCGGCAGCTATGGCATGAGCGCCAACAATGCCGGCAACGGCGTTCTGATCTATGGCCTCAAGGAGATTGTCCCGGCCAATGCCGAGGCGGACAAGGAAACTTACGAGCAGATTTCGGGCCGTATCCTCAACAGCCTCAACGCCGGCATCGTCGCCGAGTATGAAAACCACCTTCAGAAAGAAATCGGCGTATCCGTCAAGGAAGAGCTGATCAGGGAATATTTCTAAACCCATGTCCATTCAGCCCGCCTTTTCCGATTTCAAGTCGAAGCACGAAAGCGGACAGTCGCAGATCGTCTGGACGACCCTGGTCGCCGATCTTGAAACCCCGGTCTCCGCCATCATGAAGCTGGCGGAAGGCCAGCCCAACTCCTTCCTGCTGGAATCGGTGGAAGGCGGCGCGGTGCGCGGCCGCTATTCCATCATCGGGCTGAAGCCGGACCTGATCTGGCGCTGCGACGGCCGGAAGGCGTGGATCAACCGCACGGCGCGGTTCGACCCTGACGCCTTCATCGCCTGTGACAAGCCGGTGCTGGAAAGCCTCCAGGCGCTCTTTGATGAAAGCCGTATCGTCGACCTCCCCGCCAACCTGCCGCCGATGGCCGCCGGCCTCGTCGGCTATATGTCCTATGACACGGTGCGGCTGATGGAGGATATCCCGAACGGCAATCCGGATGATCTGAAAATCCCCGAAGGGATGTTCATCCGCCCGACCGTGATGGCGATCTTCGATTCCATCCTCGATGTCGTCACCATCGTCACGCCGGTCTGGGGAACCGATGGCCGCTCTGCGCAGGATGCCTATAACCACGCCGCCGAGCGGATCGCCGACGTCGTGCATGATTTCGAGCGCAGCCTGCCCCATACCGCAACACTCGATGCCGGCCGGCTCGATCTGCCGGAGCCGACCTCCAACACCACGCGCGAGGAATATTACGCGATGGTGGAAAAGGCGAAGCAGTATATCCGCGAAGGCGACATCTTCCAGGTCGTCCCCTCGCAGCGCTTTGAACTGCCCTTCGCCTTGCCGCCGCTCGCGCTCTACCGCGCGCTTCGCCGCACCAACCCCTCTCCCTTCATGTTCTACCTGAATTTCGGGGAGTTTTCGATTGTCGGTTCGAGCCCGGAAATCCTCGTTCGCCTGCGCGATGGCAAGGTCACCGTGCGCCCCATCGCCGGCACCCGGCCGCGCGGCGCAACGCCGGCGGAAGATGCCGCGCTCGCCGAAGAGCTGCTCTCCGATCCGAAGGAGCTTGCCGAGCATCTGATGCTGCTCGATCTCGGCCGCAATGATGTCGGCCGCGTCGCCAAGATCGGGACCGTCAAGGTGACCGAGAAAATGATGATCGAGAATTACTCCCACGTCATGCATATCGTCTCCAATGTTGAGGGGGAGATTGCCGAGGGGTTGACCGCGGTCGATGCGCTCCGGGCCGGCTTTCCGGCCGGCACCGTGTCGGGCGCGCCGAAAGTCCGTGCGATGGAGATCATTGACGAGCTGGAGAAGAGCCGCCGCGGCATCTATGCCGGGGCCGTCGGCTATCTCTCCGCCAACGGCTCGATGGACACCTGCATCGCGCTTCGCACCGCGCTCGTGAAGGATGGCAAGGTTTACATCCAGGCCGGCGGCGGCGTTGTCGCCGACAGTGATCCGGAATCGGAATATCAGGAAACCGTCAACAAGGCGAAAGCGCTCGTGCGCGCTGCGCAGGAAGCCATACGCTACGCCTCCGACACCGGACGCGCCAACCGCTAAGTCAGCCTATCCTTTGAACGTAAGCGCGGTTACGGCGCTGACGGGGACGAACTGGAAGCCTTTGCGCCGCGCTTCCGGGATCCATTTGCGAAGCGCACTGATCGTCTCGGGATGCGGATGGCCGATCGCGATCACAACCCCGTGGCGGAGCGCCGAGGCCTCGACCTTGGCGAGCTGCGCGAGGATTGTCGGCTCGTCAATCACATGGTCGATGAAATAATCCCGCTTGGCGGACGGCATACCCCGCTCCACCGCGAGACGGTACCCGGCCGACGCCGAGGTTGTCTTGGAATCGAGGAACAGCAGACCCCGCTTCGCCATCTCATCCATCACGAGCGCCATTTTTTGCTCATCCGCCGTAAAGCGGCTGCCCATATGGTTGTTGACGCCGACATATCCCGTAAAGCGATCGAGATTATCGCGCGTGCGTCGCAGCAGCTCCCCCTCATCGAGGCCCGTCAGCAGCGCGTCCGGCCCCGGGTTGACGCTGCCATTCGTCGGCTCCATCGGCAGATGCAGCATCACCTCGTTGCCCTCCGATCGGGCGATATCGACTTTTTCCTGCAGCCCCGGGGCGTAAGGCAGGAAGGACAGCGTCAGCAGCGCGGGAAGCGCGTTGAGGTCCCTCACCCGCTGCATATTGAGCCCGACGTCATCAATGACGATGGCAATCATCGGCCGGCCATCCGGATCCGGAGACAGCGCGGCATACCGTTTCCAGGCGGGCGAGCCCATAAGCTCAGGCGACGCATCAGGGAGGGCGCGCGATGACGTCCCGAACTCCTCCTCGCCCGCGTCCCTCTGCGGCGCGGTGTCCTGATCGGGCAGCGCCTCCTCATAGCGCAGCGGCGGCGGGCTTGCGCTCGCTGTAAGGTCGGTCGGAAGGACGCGCCCATAGGGCGGGGGCGGCGTTTCAAGCGCGGAGACGGAACGGTTTGTGTCTTTTGCGACCGGCCGTGGATCCCTTGTACGGCTGTCCAAGGCTGCTGGAGGTTCGCCCGCATGCCCGGCGGACGCTGTCTCCGTCGCCGAGTGATCCGGAGCCCCGTTCGGGCCGAAAATCTTGCCGATCAATATGCCGCCGCTCACGCTGATCATCAGGACGGCGACGCAGAGGATGACAATCCGAATCGGCGATGACATAAACCCGTCCGCCCGCGCGCCTTTCGCCGGTCCGGTCCGTTTCTCGCGCCGGTTACTCTTCTTCCGGGTTGTCATAAAAATCAGGCCCCTTTGCCCCGGTTACGCACACTATACTGTTCATTCCCTATGGTAATTCCAATCGGTCATGGTAAACAAGGCATAAAAGCGCCGCGAGCTTACGCATGGCGCCGCGTTTGCCCCTTGATTTTACAGCAGAATGAGCGAAACTTGCTGTTTATACCTGCGCGGCGCGAAAAGCCTTGAAAATCCGTCCCGAGATCCGCGGAAACATGATACGATACTGATATGATTACGCTTATTGATAACTACGACAGCTTTACCTACAACCTTGTGCATTATCTTGGCGAAATGGGCGCCGAGGTGAAGGTCTATCGCAACAATGTTGTGACGGTCGATGCGGTTTTTTCAGAGAACCCGAGCGGCATCGTTCTTTCCCCCGGCCCGTGCGATCCGGACCGCGCCGGCATCTGCCTCGAGGTGGTAAAGCGCGCGGCGGTGACGGGGCTGCCGCTCCTTGGCGTCTGTCTCGGCCATCAGGCGATCGGGCAGGTGTTCGGCGGCAAGATTGTTCGCGCCGATCAACTGATGCACGGCAAAACGTCGGAGATTATCCATAACGGCACCGGCCTCTTCAAAGGGCTGCCCAATCGCTTCACGGCAACGCGCTATCATTCGTTGACGGTGGATCCGGCGACGGTTCCCAATACGCTCGAGGTCACCGCGACGACCGCCGATGGCGTGATCATGGGCCTCAGCCACAAGTCGCTGCCGATCCACGGCGTGCAGTTCCACCCCGAAAGCATCGCGTCTGAACATGGGCATGCGCTGCTGCGCAATTTCCTCGATCTGCCCCGCCCGGATAACAAGGCCGCCGCATGAGCACTCGAGAGCCCGACTTCAAGGCGCTGATCGCCCGGATCGCGTCTCGCAAAACCCTTTCCGTGGAAGAGGCGAAGGCCGCTTTCAATATCATCCTTTCAGGCGATGCGACACCGGCGCAGATGGGCGCGTTCCTGATGGGGCTGCATCTTCGCGGCGAAACGGTCGATGAGCTGATCGGCGGCGTTTCGGTCCTGCGCGAAAAGGCGACCTATATCAAGGCGCCCGAAAATGCTGTCGATGTGGTCGGCACGGGCGGCGATGGCCACGGGACGCTCAATATCTCGACCGCAGCGGCGTTCGTTACCGCAGGCGCGGGCGTGCCCGTCGCCAAGCATGGCAACAAGGCGGCCTCGTCGCGCTCCGGCACTGCCGATGTGCAGGCCGTACTCGGCATCAATACAGAATGCGATTTCGAGCTGACCGAGCGGGCGCTTGCGGAAGCCGGTATCGGTTTCATGGCCGCCTATCGCCATCACGGCGCGATGCGCCATGTCGGCCCGGTCCGCGGCGAGCTTGGCATCCGCACGATTTTCAACCTGCTCGGCGTCATGTCGAACCCGGCCGCCGTCAAGCGGCAGCTGATCGGCGTCTATGACCCGGCCTGGATGCGGCCGATGGCGGAAACGCTGCGCGAGCTAGGCTCGGTGCATATCTGGGTCATGCATGGCGCCGACGGGCTCGATGAACTTTCGACGACCGGCCCCTCGCAGGTGGTCGAGATGAAAGCGGGCGAGATCCGCGAGTTTGAGATCACGCCGGAAGAATTCGGTTTCCCCCGCGTGCCTCTGGAGGCGCTGAAAGGCGGCGCACCGGAGGAGAATGCCGAGGCGCTGATGGCCGTCCTCAATGGCGCCGCCGGGGCGTATCGCGATGTGACGCTTCTGAATGCGGGCGTCGCCATCATGATCGGCGGCAAGTGCGAGCGTGTCGCGGATGGGATCGAGTTCGCCCGCCGCTCCATCGACAGCGGCGCGGCGCGAAAGGCCTTCGAGACGCTGAAACGCATCTCCAATGAAGCGGGAGCCGCGGCATGAGCATTCTCGCCAAAATCTGCGATGACAAGCGCGAGCATGTGCGCGCACAAAAAGCCCGCCTGTCGCTCGCCGAACAGGAAGCCCGCGCGAAAGCGCAGGACGCCCCGCGCGGCTTTATCCGGGCGCTTGAAGCAAAGCTTGCGAACGGCGACTACGGCCTGATCGCGGAGATCAAGAAAGCCTCTCCCTCGAAAGGCGTGATCCGCGATGATTTCGATCCGCCGCTGCTCGCCAAAGCCTATGCCGAGGGCGGCGCGGCCTGCCTTTCGGTCCTCACCGACATTCCCTATTTCCAGGGTGCGGATGAATATCTCGTTGCGGCGCGGGCGGCGGTGACGCTCCCCGTCCTTCGCAAGGATTTCATGATCGACCCCTATCAGGTGGTGGAGGCGCGCGCGCTGGGCGCGGACTGCATCCTCCTCATCATGGCGGCGCTCGATGATGCGGAAGCTGCCGATCTGGAAGCCGCCGCTCACGAGCTTGGTATGGATGTCCTCATCGAAGTGCATGACGGCGACGAGCTCGAGCGCGCGGTAAAGCTCAAAAGTCCGCTGATCGGCATCAACAACCGCAATCTCAAGACGCTGGATGTGGATATCGCGACCACGGAGAAACTGGCGAGCGGCCTGCCGGAGGGGTGCGTTGCGGTGAGCGAAAGCGGGCTTTACACACCTGCGGACCTTGCGCGCATGAAAAAAGCCGGCTGCGGCTGCTTCCTCGTCGGTGAATCCCTGATGCGGCAGGCGGATGTTGCGGCGGCGGTGCGCACCCTCCTCGCCCGGACATAAGGATAGAATTATGAGCAAGCTGACCCATTTCGACAGCAAGGGCGCGGCCCATATGGTCGATGTGGGCGAAAAGGATATTACGTCGCGCGAAGCGACGGCGAGCGCCACCATCCGCATGGCGCCCGAAACGCTGAAGCTTATCCGGGACGGCGATGCAAAAAAAGGCGACGTTCTTGGCGTCGCCCGCCTTGCCGGGATCATGGCCGCCAAGAAAACGGCCGATCTGATCCCGCTCTGCCATCCGCTCAGCCTCAGTAAAGTCTCCATCGACTTCGTCATCGATGAGACCGCAAGCGCGATTGAGGTGCAGGCGAGCTGCAAACTCAAAGGCCGCACGGGCGTTGAGATGGAGGCGCTCACCGCCGCCTCGATCGCGGCGCTCACCATCTATGATATGTGCAAGGCGGCCGATCGCGGCATGGTTATCACCGACACCCGCCTGCTTCTCAAAAAAGGCGGAAAATCAGGAACTTACACGGCGTCATGATTTCAGTGGATGAAGCGAGGATGCGGATCCTTCAGGATCTCGCCTGCATCGGGACGGAGGTTGTTCCCCTGCCGCAGGCGATGGGCCGCATCCTTGCCGAAGATGTCACGGCGCGCCGAACGCAGCCGCCTGCCGATATGTCGGCGATGGACGGCTTCGCGGTCCGGGCGGCAGATGTCAGGGCGGTGCCGGTAACGCTCAAGGTCATTGGCGAGGCCGCAGCAGGTCGCCGTTTTAAAGGGCATGTGGGGTCGGGCGAAGCGGTGCGAATTTTTACCGGCGCACCGCTCCCGGATGGCGCGGATACCATCATCATTCAGGAAGACACCGACTTCGATGCGGCGCGCGTCACCGTTCGCGAAGCCGCGCCCACGGGAACCTATGTGCGAAGGGCCGGCCTTGATTTTCGCGCCGGCGAGGTTGCTCTGGCCGCCCCGCGCCGGCTCACCGCCCGGGATATCGGCCTTCTCGCCGCGATGAATATCCCCTGGGTGACGGTCCGGCGCAAACCTGTGATCGCGCTGCTCTCAAGCGGCGATGAACTGGTAAGGCCGGGCGAGCCTATTGGGGAAAGCCAGATTATTTCAACCAACAATCTGCTGATCAGTGCGATGATTGACGCGGCGGGCGGCATCGCGCTCGATCTTGGCATCGCCCGCGACAGCCTTGAGGATATTCGCGAAAAATTCCGCGAAGGCGCGCGGGCCGATATGCTTGTCACCCTTGGCGGCGCGTCTGTCGGCGATCATGACCTGATCCAGCCCGCGCTCGCAAATGAAGGCCTCCGCGTCGATTTCTGGCGCATCGCCATGCGCCCGGGAAAGCCGCTGATGTTCGGCGCCGTCAAAGGCCAGCCCGTTCTAGGCCTTCCCGGCAACCCGGTCTCGGCAATGGTGTGCGGCCTCCTCTTCCTGCTGCCCGCGCTTGGCGCGCTTAGAGGGCTGCCGCCTGCAAAAATCGCCCACCGTCCCGCCCGTCTCGCCCACGATCTTGGCGAAAATGACCGGCGCGAGGATTACATGCGTGGGCGCATCGTCGGCGAAGAGGACGGGCTGCCGCTCGTCCAGCTTTTCGGCCGGCAGGACAGCTCCATGCTCTCCACCCTCGCCGCCGCGGACTGCCTCCTCGTGCGCCCGCCGCTCGCCCCGGCGCTTGCAAAGGGCGCAAGCGTGAGCGTCATTCCCTTCGATGCGTTCCTGCCGCACGTCTAGGTGGTGTTCGCGGTTTTTTCTTGACGGCAGCGAAGAACCTTTGTAGAACATTTGAAATATGTTTTTGCTTTGTTCTGGTCAGGAACCCCGTCATGCTGACAAAAAAACAGCACCAGCTCCTCCTCTATATCCATCAGTGCCTGGAGACGCGGGGCGTTTCCCCCTCCTTTGACGAAATGAAGGAAGCGCTTCATCTTAAATCGAAATCCGGCATCCATCGGCTGATTACGGGACTGACGGAACGGGGCTTCATCCGTCGCCTGCCGCATCGGGCGCGTGCGCTTGAGGTTGTCAAACTTCCCGAAGATATCCGCCGCCGCCTGAATGAGGAGAAGACGGCGCAGCCGCAAAGCAAGGAAAATCTCGTCGAAGTGAATTTCGCCAAGCGCGGAGATATCCCCTCCACCCCGTCCTGGGCGGAGGAGGACGACGACGATTTTGACCTCATCGATGAGCGAAATGTCGTCACCCTGCCTCTTTACGGGCGGATTGCGGCGGGCCTTGCGATCGAAGCGCTGACCGATCCCGGCAGCTATATCGATATACCGGCGGACATGGTCGGCAACGGGCGGCATTTCTGCCTTGAGGTTGCGGGCGATTCCATGATTGAGGCGGGTATCCTCGATGGCGATACGGTCATCATCCGCGAAAGCCAGACGGCGGAAAACGGCAAGATCGTCGTCGCCCTGATCGATGATAACGAGGTGACACTGAAACGGCTCCGGCGCAAAGGCGGCTCGATCGCGTTGGAGGCCGCAAACCCGGCCTATGAGACCCGTATCTTTGGCCCGGATCAGGTGAAGGTACAGGGTCATCTGGTCGGCCTTTATCGCCGTTATTAAAACGTTTTACGCCGGATAGTTTTATCGGCGGATGAAGGCAGTAGGAAAGGCGCGCACTTTAAAGTCGGCCGCGACGCCGCTCATCCTTGCGAGCGACCGTACGGAACCTATCATTTGTCGACTTCAGGGCGGCCGTCAGGGCTGCGCCGCGGGAAGCCGCAAAGAGCGGTGATCGCGTCTTCTGTCGCTCACGCGATGCGCTGAAGATGTGCTATGCGGCGTGATTACTGTTGCCCGGGATGGCAATTCGCTACCACTAACCGAGGGATCAATCCGGTACTTCTTGCCTGGCCATCATATCACGATTATCCAGCGGCCCTACTCGTCGGCGTCGGATCCGGTTCTGGCGCGATCACTTCGGGCATGGAGCGGCACCCAGGGACGCTCGCCGCGGATCCTATTCGCGCTTAAAGTCTGCACCTCGCCGCCTTCCCCGAAATAAAGGCTATGCGCGCCTTCGCGCCACAGGTCGAACCTGTCGATGACAAGATAAGGCCGAGCACAGCGCTCTGGCACCGGGACACGGCTGATGATGATATCGGCGCGGCGGCAGTCGTCCTCGATACTCTGCGCCGTTTCCGGAAAGGCGATGCGCCTCTCCCGCCATTGCAGCACGCAACCGTAAGGGTCGCAGCGGATTGGAACGTCGCCCGCGCTGGCCATCTCATTCCCCATGATCAGTTGCCAGCGTTCCGCTTCGAACCGCTCCACCCGGGCCGAAGAAAAATAGACTTTCTCCCCGCCGGCGCGAATGGCATAGAGATTGCCGCTTTTCGAGACGAGGATATCGGGCGCCCGCTCAGCCGGTAACAGAATCATCGCGGCCGCGGCAAGCGGCAGGGCGAGCCAGCGTATCCTCTCCCGCCAGATGATGAACCAGAGGCCGAGCAGGGTGAGAATGATCAGGAGCGAGACGGAAAAGGTGCGAAAATAGAGGGCCGAGCGCGGCCAGGATGCCGTCTCATGCGCTATTTTTATAATGATATCAACGCCAAACCCTAGAAACTCAATCGGAAAACTGAAGCCGAAGGGATAACCGATGAAGCTGAGGATCACGCCCGGCATCACCCAGACCCCCATCAGCGGGATGGCAAGGAGATTGGCGATGACGCTGTAGACGGCGACCTGCCCGAAGTGATAGAGCGCGAACGGCGCTGTCGCGAGACCGGCGACGAGCGTTGTCAGGATCACGCCCGCCGCATAGACGGCCCCGCGCCGCCACACGCCGCCGCCACGGGCAAAGCGCGCAAACGGCGCGCTCACGAATTCATAGAGCGAGATCAGTGTCACAACGGCCGCAAACGACATCTGGAAACTTGGTCCGGTGAGGCTTTCAGGCGTGACCAGCAGCAAAATGATGGCCGCGAGGGCCACCATCCGAAGCGAGAGGGCCCGCCGATCGAAGAAGACGGCAAAGAGCACGGCGGAGGCCATGATATAGGAGCGGACCGCCGGCGGGCTCATCCCGCTTACAAAGAGGTATCCGAGGAGCGCAAGAAGCGCGATGACGCAGGCGATCTTCTTGACCGGATAGTAAAGCGCAATCCGGCTGGAGAGGACCAGCAGCAGGCGCACGGCAAAAAAGACGAGGCCGCCGATCATGCCCATATGCAGCCCGGAAATGGAGAGAATATGGGCAAGACCGGAAATCCGCATCTCCTCATTCTGGACCTCCGGGATGGCCATCCGGTCGCCGGTCATGATGGCGATGATGAAGCCTGCATTGTCGGGCGAGGCGTGGGCGAGCACGAAATCCGCAATCCGTGCGCGAAGGCCGGCCGAGGCGGCGCGAAGCCGTGGCAGCACGCCGCCGCCCGCGCCGATCACCTCGAAGGGCGAAATCGTGTAGCCGACCGCGCCGATGCCTTCAAAGAAGGAGCGTCGCTGAAAGTCATAGGCGCCGGGGTAGGCCGGTTCTGGCGGCGGCAGCAGCACCGCGCGCACGCGGACACGCTGACCGGGCTGAATCTCCTCGAAATTGATGCGCGAGGTGAGGCGGACATGACTGAGCCGGGGGAGCCGCTGATTCTGCACCGCCCTCACCTCTCCAATCACGAAGCGCGCGGAGCTATATCCCGTCTCCTTCTCAAAAACCGTGCCCTCCAGGGTTACGGTCTGTTTTTTCTGCAGGACTGGCGCGGCGACCATATGAGTTCGAAGGAGCGCAGCGGCAAACCCGAGCGTGACAAGGAATATCACCAGAAATACAATGGAAAGAATGGCTTCCGATCTGTTTCTCGAGCCTATAATCAGAAGCAGCGGCGCGAGCGGCAGGAGCGCGAGCCAGAGCGGCGGCTCGCTTTGAAGCGAGAAATAACAGACAATCCCGGCAGCAATCAGCACCGGTGACCAGATAAACCAGCGGGAGCGGTCCCGCAGGAACGGATCAACGATGCGCATCACTCGGTACCGGTCAAAAAGGGTCATCGGCGCATTCCAACGGCGCACTTGCCCTTCGCCGGGACAAAGGGTAAAAAGGCCTGCTTCGCGTGATCTTGGACCGCTAATTTATAATCGATCGGAATATAAGTAAATTCTTATGACTGTTGTAACCCGCTTCGCTCCTTCCCCCACGGGCTTCCTGCATATCGGCGGCGCCCGGACCGCCCTTTTCAACTGGCTATTCGCGCGGCATCACAACGGCAAATTCCTGCTCCGGATCGAAGATACCGATCGCGAACGCTCCACCGATGCGGCGATCGAGGCGATTTTCGAGGGCATGAAATGGCTCGGCCTTAATTGGGACGGCGAGCCGGTCTTTCAGTTCTCCCGCCGCGATCGCCATGCCGAAGTCGCCCGCGAGCTGCTCGCCGAGGGGAAAGCCTATTACTGCTACGCCTCCGTTGAAGAGCTGGCGGAAATGCGCGAGCGCGCCCGCGCCGAAGGCCGTCCGCCGGTCTATGACGGCCGCTGGCGCGATCGCGCGCCCGACGAAGCACCGGCCGGCGTCGCGCCCGTTATCCGCTTCAAATCGCCCGATGACGGCGAGACGGTGGTGCGCGATCTTGTGCAAGGTGATGTCACCTTCTCCAACAAGCAGCTCGATGACATGATTCTGCTCCGCGCCGACGGCACCCCGACCTATATGCTGTCCGTTGTCGTCGATGACCATGACATGGGCGTCACCCATATCATTCGCGGCGATGATCATCTCACCAACGCGGCGCGGCAGCAGCAACTGATCGCCGCCATCGGCTGGGATGTGCCCGAATATGCGCATATTCCACTGATTCACGGCGCCGACGGGGCAAAACTTTCGAAACGGCACGGCGCCCTCGGCGTCGAGGCCTATCGCGACATGGGCTACCTGCCGGAGGCGCTCCGCAACTACCTGCTCCGCCTCGGCTGGTCGCATGGCGATGATGAGGTGATTTCCACCGAACAGGCCATTGAATGGTTCAATATTGATAATATTGGAAAATCGGCAGCGCGCTTTGATTTCGCCAAACTGGAAAACCTCAACGGCATCTATATTCGCAATGCCGATAACGCCTATCTGACCCGCCTGATCGCACCGATCGTCGAACGCCTGGCGGGAATCGACCTAAATTCCAATCACTTGAGACGAATAGAAAAAGCCATGAATGGCTTGAAAGAACGTGCGAAATCTGTAAACTCGCTCGCAGAAAGTTCTCTATTTCTGGTCGCCGAGCGACCACTTGTCCTTGATGTGAAAGCCAAAAGTCTTCTGGACGAAAAGGCATGCGCCGTGCTGCAGCGGCTGGCCGACCGACTGGAAGGGCTCGAAGCATGGAATATGGAACTTGTCGAAGACGCCGTCCGGGCAGCGGCGGAGGCCGAAGGCCTCAAATTGGGCAAGATTGCGCAGCCTTTGCGGGCCGCGCTTACGGGGACGACAGTATCGCCCGGTATCTTTGATGTTCTCGACGTCCTCGGCCGGGAACAATCAATCGGGCGGATCAGGGATGCAATATCGGACTGAGTGCCGGTGGACGACAGTTGAAGGCGCCGCGAGCAAGACGTCTGCAATAATAACGGGAAGATTCCATCCGGAATTTTTTCATATGACCGGGCGGCAAAGACGTCCGCAAATAACAAAGGAAGTGGATGAATGAGTAGCTCTACTGTTACTGGCAACGTTACCCTCACCGAAGGGAAAGACGGCAAATCCTACGAGCTCCCCCTGCTGGGCGGCACGATAGGTCCCTCCGTCATTGACGTTCGCAAACTTTATGCCGACACCGGGCATTTCACATTTGATCCGGGATTCACGTCGACAGCGTCGTGCGAATCCGCCATCACCTATATTGATGGCGACCAGGGCATTCTGATGCACCGCGGCTACAAGATCGAGGAACTCGCCGAAAAAAGCGACTATATGGAAGTCTGCTATCTCCTCCTCAAAGGCGAATTGCCGAACCAGGCACAAAAAGACAAATTCACCCACGACATCACATACCACACGATGCTGCATGAGCAGCTGACGCAATTCTACCGCGGCTTCCGGCGCGACGCCCATCCGATGGCCGTTATGGTCGGCATCGTCGGCGCGCTCTCCGCCTTCTACCATGACAGCACCGACATCACGGATCCGAAGCAGCGCATGATCGCAAGCTACCGGATGATCGCAAAGATGCCGACGATTGCCGCCATGGCCTATAAATATTCCATTGGCCAGCCGTTCATTTATCCGAGCAACGAGCTGTCCTATGCCGAAAACTTCCTGCATATGACCTTCAGCGTCCCGGCGGAGCGTTACAAGCTGTCCCCGACGCTGGTCCGCGCCATGGACCGGATCTTTATTCTCCATGCCGATCATGAGCAAAACGCCTCCACCTCGACGGTGCGCCTTGCCGGCTCGTCCGGCGCCAACCCGTTCGCCTGCATCGCGGCCGGTATCGCCTGCCTCTGGGGTCCGGCGCATGGCGGCGCGAACGAAGCAGTTCTCAACATGCTGCACCAGATTGGCTCCGTCGATCGCGTCCAGGAATATATCGCCAAGGCGAAGGACAAGAATGATCCGTTCCGCCTGATGGGCTTCGGGCACCGGGTGTACAAGAACTACGATCCGCGCGCCAAGGTGATGCAGCAGACCTGCCACGAGGTTCTGGACGAGCTCGGCATCAAGGATGAGCCGATGCTGAAACTCGCCATGGAGCTTGAGAAGATTGCGCTCGAGGATCCTTATTTCGTCGAGAAGAAGCTGTTCCCGAACGTTGACTTCTACTCCGGCATCATTCTCCAGGCGCTCGGCTTCCCGACCAGCATGTTCACCGTGCTGTTCGCGCTCGCCCGGACCGTCGGCTGGGTGGCGCAGTGGAACGAGATGATGGAAGATCCGTCGCAGAAAATTGGCCGTCCGCGCCAGCTTTATACGGGCCCGACCGAACGCCCGTATGTTGACATCAGTCAACGTTAAGGAAAATGAGCGGGGCGCCGCATACGGATAGAAAAAAGGCGCCTTCGGTCCGACCCGAAGGCGTCACACAGGCGAAGCGGCTGCACCTCAAGGCCGCCAACGACAACCGGGCGCCCCTCTCCTATCGGATTCGCAAACTCGCGATGATCATCCTGCCGCTCGCCATGCTGGCGTTCTTCGCGGCAGTCTGGTATTTCCGCGGCGGCTGAGCGTTACTTCCGCTCGATCAGCTCGATTTTGTAGCCGTCCGGATCTTCGATAAAGGCGATCACTGTGCCGCCATGCTTCATCGGCCCCGGCGGGCGCGGAATGCTGACCCCTTCGGCGGCGAGCCGCTCGCAGACGCCGTAAATATCGGGAACGCCAAGCGCGATATGGCCAAAGCCGGTGCCGAGGTCATAGGGCTCTTCCTGATCCCAGTTGTGCGTCAACTCAATGACCGTGTTGTTCTTCTCATCTCCATAGCCGACGAACGCGAGGGTGAATTTCCCGCCCGGGTAATCCTGCTTGCGCAGCACTTTCATCCCGAGCCGGTCACAGTAGAACGCGAGGGATTTGTCCAGATCCCGGACCCGGATCATCGTATGCAGCATCTTGAAATCGCTGCTCTGTGCAGTCATGGCTTTTCAACCTCCTTCAGAATTTCAAGGACAATGCCCGCCGCCCGCTCGGCCGGCGGCGGCCCGCCTTCACCCAAAAGTAGCATGGCTTGCGTGCAGGCGGCAATCTGCGCCGCCCGCAATTCCGGCTCGCGGAACAAACGGGCAAGCGCGGGCGTAATCCGCCCCGGCGTACACTTCTCGAGCACGAACTCGGGTACCGCCTCCCGCCCCAGCAGGATATTGACGATATTGGCATAATCCGCTTTCACCAGGCGCCGTGCGATGGCCGAGGTGAGCGGGTTCATGCGATAGGCAATCACCGCCGGCAGACGGGCAAGCGCAAGCTCAAGGGCGACAGTGCCGGAGGCCGCGAGCGCCACATCGGCGGCGGCCATGGCGTCATATTTCTCGCCTGCCGTCTCAATTATATGATGTTCAAACCCCCAGCTTTCAATCTCGGCCCGGACAATGTCGCCGGCCCGGCCGATTACCGGCACAAGCAGCCGGAACTCTCCGATCCCGGCGCGAAGCTCGGTCACCACGTCGCGGAAGATGGGCAGATGGCGCGTCACCTCGCCCCGTCGGCTGCCGGGCAGCAGCATCAGCAGCCGCTCGCTATCGCCGATCCCGCCCCGCGCCCGAAATGCCGCGCCGTCGCCAAGGTTCGCACCGCTTTCAACGACCGAATGCCCGACAAAACTCGCCGGCAATCCTTCCGCCTCGAAATAGGGCGGCTCGAACGGCAGCAGTGTCAGCAGATGATCGTAAAGGGCAGCGATTTTCTTCGCCCTGCCCGGCCGCCACGCCCAGACCGACGGCGCGACATAGTGAATTTTCGGAAACGCCGTTCCCAGCAACTTGCGGGCGACGCGGAAGCTAAAGTCGGGCGCATCGACGGTGATAAAGACATCAGGCGCGATCCGTCTCGCCGCGTCTGCCGTCTGGTCGATCCGCCGGAGCAGGCGCGGCAGGCGCGGCAGTACTTCGAAAAGCCCCATGACGCTGAGCTCGTCCATTGGGAACAGACTTTTCAAGCCCTCCGCCGCCATCAACGGGCCGCCGACGCCAAAAAAAGAGATATGGGGCGCGCGGGATCTAAGCGCCCGCATCAGCGGCGCGGCAAGCGCATCGCCTGAAGGCTCTCCGGCGACGATAAAGACACGATATGCCTCATCCGTCCGCATTATCTCTCACGGCCGGGGTCGATACCGATAAGAAATAGGTCAAGTTTATCAGCACGATCGATCATTTCATTCAAGTTGATGATGAGCGTTCTGCCGGCTTCCATGGCAATGCCGCGAAGGTTCGCCGCCGCCGCGAGGGAGACGGTTTCGGGACCAAGCGTCGGCATATCAGCACGAAGCTCCTGCCCGGGCTTGGAAAGTTTGACGAAGACGCCCGCCGGCGTCTCCCAGGCGAACTCGGCGCTCCGCGCAAGCAGGCGATCGGTGCCCTCCGCGGCTTCAACGGCAAGCACATACTGATTGCGGATAATCGCGCTCTGGCCGATGTCGAGCGCCCCGATGGCGCGAACGATGCGGATGCCTTCGGCGATATCCTTCTCATCCGCCTCGCTCGGCGCGATACGGCCAAGCTGACCGGCAGGCGTCAGAAGTTGCTCCGCCACTTCATGGGCGCCGACAATGGCGAAGCCCCGCTCTTTCAGAAAGCCCGTAATGGCGCGCATCAGCCCGTCATCGCCCTTGCGCGCGGCGGCGGCGATGCGCGCGAGCAGCTTCACCCCGTCCATATCCGGGCGCAGGCTTTTGAAGTCGGGCCGCCGCACCGGGCCGGCGAGCGTTACTGCCGTGCAGCCTTCGCGTTTCAGCGCTTTCAGGAATGCCCCAACTTTGGTGATGCGGATCACCTCATGGGGAAAGCCCGCAAATTCGGCCGGGTCGGCCTCATTTTCGATCAGCAGGAGATAGGGGCTTTCGCCCCGTGCCCGCAGCGTTTCCGCGAGCGCGAGCGGCAGGCTGCCGCTGCCGGCGATGATGCCAAGACGATACGGGCTGTCCGCCTTATACGGGCTGACAGAATCCACGCTTCGACTCTTCATTGACAAATTTCAGCACCTTCCTGACGGACGGAAACTCGGCAAGCTCGGCCGGCAGCGTCTTGACCCGCTCGGCGAAAGTGCCCTCATCGGAGAACAGATGTTTATAGGCGCTCCGGAGCGCATGGATATCCTCGCGAGTGAAGTTGCGCCGTTTCATGCCGGTGATGTTGAGGCCGCCGAGCGTCGCCCGGTTGCCCATCGCCGAGCCAAAGGGAATGATATCCGTCTCGACGCCGGAGGCGCCGCCGATCATGGCATGTTCACCGATGCGAACGAACTGATGCACCGCCGAAAGCCCGCCGATAATGGCATAGTCACCCAGCGAGACGTGACCGCCGAGGGTCGCATTGTTGACAAGGATCACATGGTCACCAACCAGGCAGTCATGCGCAACATGCGCGCCGACCATCAGAAGGCAGCTGTTCCCGATCACGGTCCGCATGCCACCGCCTTCGGTGCCGGGATTGATGGTCACATGCTCGCGGATGACACAGTCGTCGCCGATAACAAGCTCCGACTTCTCGCCGTAATATTTCAGATCCTGCGGCGCATGACCGATGGAGGCGAAGGGAAAGATGGTTGTCCCCTTGCCGATCGTGGTACGCCCGGCAACCGCGACATGGGACTTGAGCGTCACACCTGCGTCAAGCGTCACCTCGCTGCCGACCACGCAAAAGGGGCCGACAACGGCGCTCGGATCGACCGATGCGCCCTCTTCGACAATCGCGCTGTGATGAATATTGCCCATGTCCACTCGTTTCCCGGCTGTCTCTCTGAATTTCTGCGCTATAGCTATCGCAGTCGGACCTGAACCACAAATCAAGCTGTGTTACAAGTGGTTACTGTATCTCAGTCAACGATCATGGCCGCAAACTCGGCCTCGGCGACTTTCTGTCCGTCAACCAGCACTTCCCCGGTGAAGCGCCAGACGGCGCCACGGTTCTGCTTGACCTTGACATGGATGTGAAGGGTGTCTCCCGGCGTCACCGGGCGGCGGAACCTGGCATTGTCGATTGACATGAAGAGAACATGCTTGCCTTCCGATTGTGCACCGAGCGTGCGGATCACCAGCACGCCTGCGGTCTGCGCCATGGATTCGACGATCATGACGCCCGGCATAATCGGCCGGGTCGGGAAATGCCCAGTGAACTGCGGCTCGTTAATCGTGACATTCTTGATCCCCGTCGCCGAGACGCCGGGCACAATATCCACGAGACGATCGACAAGCAGCAGCGGATAGCGGTGCGGGATCATTTCCATGATCTTCAGGATATCGAGCGTATCGGCTGTGTCGTTCGTGGGACTGTCAGTCATTTTCGGATCCCTTATTCTTTGCTAATTTACCAAGTATCGCCATCTGGCGGAAAAACTGCTTGCGCGGGCGGGCCGGATATCCGGCATAAATCTGCCCCGCGGGAATGTCCGATATCACACCCGATTTCGCGGTAATCTGCGCCGCCGTGCCGATCCGGATATGACCTGCAAGGCCGACCTGCCCGCCGATTACGGCATAGTCCTCAATGACCGTGCTCCCCGAGACGCCGGTCTGGGCGGCGATGATAACCCCCTTGCCGATATTGACGTTATGCCCGACCTGCACAAGATTGTCGATCCAGGTATTATCGCCGATACGTGTGTCGGGGCCGGCGCCGCGGTCGATCGTGGTATTCGCCCCGATCTCGACCTTGGAGCCGATAATCACCCGGCCAAGCTGTGGAATCTTCACATGTCCCACCGGATCGGGAGCGAAGCCGAAGCCGTCCTCGCCGATCTTGGCGCCGGAATAGATGGCAACCTCATCCCCGACAATGCAGTAGCTCAGCACCGCGCTCGCGCCGATCCGGCAGCGCGCGCCAAGCTGCACGCCGTCGTTGATCACGGTGTGCGGCCCGATCACCGTCCCCTCGCCGATCTCGACCCGCTCCCCGATCACCGCGTAGGGGCCGATGGCGACATCGGCGCCAAGCCGGGCGGAAGGGGCAATAATCGCTGTCGGATGAATCCTGCCGCTGGAGGAGGCCGGCGGATAGAACTTGGTTGCAACGCGCGCATAGGCCTTGTAGGGGTCTGTCGCAATCAGGATGGAGAGCCCCTTGGGGAGCTTGTCCAGCACCTTGCGGCTCGCGATACAGGCGCTCGCCCGCGTGATCTGGAAGGCGTCGGCATATTTCGGATTGCTGAGAAAGGTGATATCCCCCTCCCCGGCCTGATCGAGCGGCTTGACGTCCGATATGAGAAGGTCGGGATCGACATTTTCGGCAAGTTCGATATCCGGCAGCTCGCCCAGCTCGCGAAGCGTGAACGGACCCGCCCGGTGATAAAAATGCGGATCAGGCATCAGCTTTTCTTGAGCGGAACAAGTTCCACCTTAATCTTTGTGAGCCGCTTGTTCAGTCGCTCGACCACGGCATCGGTGAGGTTGAGCGGCTTTTCAGCGAAGAGGATTTCATTCACATCGAGAACGATCGTCGCGCCATACTCATCGATTACCTCGCGCATGACCGGCAGCATCTGCTCGCGCACCTTGTTAAGCGAGCTGACGCGGGTATGTTGGATCTGCATGGCCTTGTCGTTGGTCAGGGTACGAAATTCGGCGATCTTTTTGTTGAAGGCGGCCTGCTTGTCCGAATAGGCCTCGGCGGAAATGAGCGACTTCTGGCGCTCGATCTGCCCCCGCTCTTCCTTCAACTTGTTCTCCTGCGCGTCCAACTCGGCGACGGCCTTGTCTTCCAGCTGTTTGATCTGCGCATTGACGTCGCGAACGACGGCGAGCTCGTTCATGATATACTGCATATCCACGACGGCGATGCTTGCTTTCTCGAACTTCTCTGCCTGCGCGGGCTGGAAAGCGAGTGGAAGCATCACAAACGCAGAAACTATCAGTTTTGCCAGTGTCGATTTCATTGTCCCAATCCTAGAAGCGGGTGCCGAACTCAAGCTGGAAGACTTCACGCTTATCATAATCCTCCTTCAAGAGCGGCGTGGCAACGTTGATCTGGATCGGCCCGAACGGCGAAACCCAGTTAAGGCCGACGCCGACGGAGACACGCATCGACGCATCGTCCGCAATCCCCGGATCATTATCGTCGATCTTCGTCAGCGTCCCGACGTCGACGAAGCTCCGGCCGAGAATGCCATATTCATCGGGCAGCCCGAGCGGGAAGCGCAGTTCCGCCGTGCCGACGATGTAGGCATTACCGCCAAGCGAATCGCCCGAGGCAATATCGCGCGGGCCGATACCCCGGTTTGCAAAGCCACGGAAGGTGCGCCCACCGATATTATAGCGCTGCGCAAGGATCACATCTTCGCCAAGGCCAAAAATATACGCGGCCTTGGTGCCGAGGCTCAACACCACGTCATCTTCAAACAGCGGCCAGAAATGAATGTAGCTCGCGCTCGTCGCCAGCGAACGGACATCGCCGCCAAGCCCCGAGATCGTCTGGCCGAAAGTATATTTATTGCCCGTGGTCGGGAACAGCGTGTCATCGAGATGGCTGACCGTGATTTCATACCCGACAGAGGAGATCAGATAATCACCCTCTGCCTTCTGTATGCTGACCGGCGCGCGCGCCGACAGATTGTCGATCTTTTCATTGACGAGACTATAGAACACATCGCCGCGGACAAACTCCTTGATCGGGAAACCGGTGCGAAGCACGAAACCGGTCCGTTCAAGGTCGTATCCACTCTCATCCTGATAGTCGCGAACGGTGCGGAAGATATCAAACCCGGCCGCAAGGTCCCGGTCGAGGAAATAGGGTTCAGTAAACCCGATATCGATGGTCTGCGCTCGCGACCCGATGGAGACGCCGAAGCGAAGATCCTGGCCGCGGCCGAGCAGGTTACGCTCGCGGATCTGCAGGTCTGCCGATACGCTTTCCGTCGTCGAGAAGCCGGCACCGACGCTGAGCTCGCCGGTCGATTTTTCCTGAACATCGACATTGATAACCGTCCTGTCAGGCGCCGTCCCCTCTTCCTGCGACACCTCGACCCGCTCGAAGAAGTTGAGGCCGCGAATACGGGACTGGGAATCGCGAAGCAGCGCGGTATTGAACGCGTCTCCTTCCGCCAGTTTCATTTCGCGGCGGATTACATAATCGAGCGTGCGCACGTTGCCGGTGATGTTGATCTGCTCGACATAGACGCGCGGACCCTTGTTGATCTCATAGGTCACATCGATCGTCAGCGCCTCACGGTCGCGCTTGATCTGCGGGCGAACATTGACGAAGGCATAGCCGAGCTTGCCGAGCTCGAAGGTGAGCTTCTGGATCGTGCCCTCTATCTTGTCAGCATTGTAGGTTTCGCCCTCGATCGTGGTCGCCTGTGCGAGCAGCGCCTCGGTCGGCATTTCACGGATTTCGCTCTTCACATCGATGGCGCCGAACTCGTATTTCGGCCCCTCCTCAACGGCGAAGGTGATGAAAAATCCGTCGCGATCCGGCGTCAGTTCGGCAATGGCGGAGACCACGCGAAAATCGGCATAGCCTTTGGAGAGATAGAATTTGCGAAGCAACTCCCGATCAAAAGTCAGCCGGTCGGGATCATAGGTGTCCGAATCAGACAGGAAGTTGTACCAGCGGGTTTCTTCCGTTGAGATCGCGCCGCGCAGTTGACGGTCGCTGTAGTTGCGATTGCCGAAAAAGCGGATTTTCTTGATCCCCGTCTGTTCCCCTTCATTGATCTCGAACACGAGATCAACGCGGTTCTCAGGCAGCAGAATCACTTTAGGCTCGACCGTCGCCGCAAACCGTCCGCTCCGCCGGTAGACCGTCACGATCCGCTGCACGTCATTTTGCACGCGCGCCCGTGTGTAGACGATGCGGGGTCGAAGCTGGATTTCAGCGAGCAGCGTCTCATCCTCGATGCGACGGTTTCCCTCAAATGCGATCTGGTTGATGATCGGATTCTCGACCACATTGACAACGAGCGCCGTTCCCTCCTGGCGGATGGTGACGTCCGAGAAAAGGCCGGTATCGAAAAGCGCCTTCAGGGAGCGGTCGACGCGCCCGCTGTCATAGGGCGCGCCCGGCGCGATCAGCATATAGGAGCGGATGGTATCACTTTCGATCCGCTGATTCCCGCTGACACGAATTTCTGAAATGATCGTGGAAGACTGTGCGTAAGCCGGTGTTGCATGCGGCAGGAATGCCGCAAGAGATGTCATTGCGAACAGGGCAATAATTACAAAAACGCGCAAACCCTTCCCCTCCTGAGCGGACAGCCTCAGTTATCGATAGCCTGTTCTATCAGACCTCTCCCGTCACGAAAACAACCCAGTGAAAAAATCCTGTACCCAAGGCTTGTTTATATCATTCCAGGTCGCGAATATCATTAGCATCAGAACCAGCGATAGTCCAACGCGGAAACTGTACTCCATCGCCCGCGCCGACGGCGGTTTTCCGCGCACTGCCTCATAGGCATAGAAGGCAAGATGTCCGCCGTCCAGCATCGGTACCGGAAAGAGATTGATCAGGCCGAGGCTGATGGACACAAAGATCATGAAATTGAAGAGAGAGAGCGCATTATCGGCGAAGGTGTCGCCGCGTTTTGCCGCATCGCCCGACATTTTGAGAATACCGAGCGGGCCGCTCAATTCGGACGCATCACGGCTGCCGACAACCATCTGCCAGACGCCTTTAAGCGTCGCGGTTGTCACGAACCAGGTCTGATCGACGGCGCTCGTGACCGCGCTCACCGGCCCGTGCTTTACAAACTCCCGCCCGGGCGAGGTAACCCCCAGCCGGCCGATGCGGTGAACATTCCCCTCGTCATCCACCTCTTCGACCACATGCGGGCGAACCGGCAGCTCAAGGACGGACGCGCCCCGCTCGATCTTCATGATCAGCGGCTCATCAAGGCCGATCAGCACCATGCGGCGCATTTCCTCGAAGCTCGAGATGCTTTTGCCGTTGATCGCGACGACCCGATCGCCCGTCATCATCCCGGCTTCGGCCGCCGCGCTCTCGGGAACGATGTCGCCGGCGACCGCCGGGGTCTGCGCCTGGCCATAGGCCATAAAAAGAACGGCAAGCGCGGCAATCGCAAAAATAAAGTTGGCAGCCGGTCCCGCAAAAACAACCGCGGCCCGCTGCCAGAGCGGCTTGTGGTGGAAGCTGACTTTCTTCTCCTCTTCCGGCATCTCGTCGATGCCTTCCGCAGCATCGCTCGCGACCCCGGCATCGCCGTGGAATTTCACATAGCCGCCGAACGGCACCGCACAGATTTTCCAGCGGCATCCGTTGCGGTCATTGCGCCCCCAGATCTCGGGCCCAAAGCCGATGGCGAAGGCGTCAACCTTCACATTACAGAGCCGCGCCACCTTATAGTGACCATATTCGTGAATGAACACGAGAACGGTGATCACAACAATGAAGGCGGGGATATAAATCCAGTTATCTGCCAAGAATCCCATTTTTACCGCACCGTTTCATTCGCAGTTAAAATTTCGCCATGCAGGAATGCGCCAGCTCGCGACTTTTCCGGTCACATTCGAAGATATCTTCAATCGAGATTTGTTCAACAAAATCTGATCGTTGCAGACATTCCTCGACCACGGCAGCAATATCGAGAAAACCGATCCGTCCGGTCAGAAAGCCGTGGACGGCAACTTCATTAGCTGCATTTAGGACGGTTGGGGCCGATTTTCCAGCCCCGAGCGCCTCGCGGGCAAGACGGAGCGCGGGAAAGCGCACCGGATCGGGGGCTTCGAAGCTGAGGGTTGCGATACGCGCCAAGTCGAGCCGTTCCGCCGGGAAGCTGTGCCGCTCCGGCCAGCCGAGGGTGTAGGAAATCGGCGTCCGCATATCGGGCGCTCCCATCTGCGCGAGCACGGAGCCATCTTCATATTCCACCATACTGTGGATAACCGACTGCGGATGGACCAAAATATCAATATTCCGCGCCGGAACCGGGAACAGGCGGACAGCCTCGATAAACTCCAGCCCCTTGTTCATCATGGTGGCGCTGTCGATCGAGATTTTCGCCCCCATGTCCCAGTTGGGATGATTGAGCGCCTGATCGCAGGTGACGTGCCGCATCTCCTCAAGGGTGAAGCCGAGGAACGGCCCGCCCGATGCCGTGAGGATGAGGCGCCGGACGCGATCGACCTGGT
This sequence comes from Sneathiella sp., assembly GCF_036844445.1. Lineage (GTDB taxonomy): Bacteria > Pseudomonadota > Alphaproteobacteria > Sneathiellales > Sneathiellaceae > Sneathiella. The sequence goes on from NZ_DAIUFV010000004.1 coordinate 176,965, forward strand.
CGAAATCGAACACCTGGAAAATGGCGTTATGTTCGCTGTCGACGGGAAGCAGCGTCGCGCCGTACTTTTTCACATCCGCAAGCAGCAGATCGCCGCCGCAGACGAGCGCTTCCTTGTTGGCGATGGCGACCACCGCACCGGTTCTGACGGCGGCCAGCGTTGGCGCCAGCCCCGCCGCCCCGACGATGCCGAGCATCACCCAGTCAACCGGACGGCCCGCGGCCTCAACGAGCGCCTCCGTCCCCGCCGCGGCCACGACCGTGCTGCCGGCGAGAAGCGCCTTCAGCTCCGCATATTTTGAAGGATTACCGATTACCGCAAGACGGGCGCCGAATTTCAGCGCCTGCTCCGCGAGCAGCGCGACATTTTCGTTGGCGCTCAGCACCTCGACGGCGAATTTATCCGCCGCGCCCGCAATCAGATCCAGCGTGTTGACCCCGATAGAGCCGGTGGAGCCGAAGATACTGACGCGCCGCACGGCGGGATGCGGCCGTCGGGACATGCCGGTTGCGAGGGAACTCACACTCATTACATCATCATTCCATTGTTGATCAACACAAGGGCTGTCAGCAGCGGGGCTGTCAGAAACACGCCGTCAAGCCGGTCCATTACGCCCCCGTGGCCGGGGATCAGGTTGCTGGCATCCTTGATGCCGTAATATCGCTTCCAGGCGGATTCGGAAAAATCCCCGACCTGCGCCAGAATAGCACAGATTGCGCCCAAACCCAGCATAGCGATCGGCGAAATCGCCGCATTCACCAGAAAATAATTGGCGAGAAGCGCGACAATCGCCGCCGAAATCATCCCGCCGATCAGCCCGGCCCATGTCTTGTTGGGGCTGATTTTGGGCACAATCTTCGGCCCGCCGATCGTCTTGCCGCTGAAATAAGCGCCGATATCGGTCGCCCAGATCACCAGAAACAGGCTGAAGGTGAGCGCAAAACCACTGCCCGGCACATCGCGAAGTAGCAGCAGGGAAAGCACGGGTACGCCGATCACGAACGGCCCGGCGAAGGCCGCAAGAAGATGATCGCGCTTTTTGCTGGCGAACGCGACCATGCCCATCAGCACCGCCCCCGATAAAAGGATCGCGAAAAGATGACGAAATGCCATCTCCCGCGCGAAGACCAGTGCGGCAATAATCGATGCCGCCATGATGAGCGTGATCAGCCCCGGGCGCGTCTCGAGCGAGGCGTGGCACCATTCATAGGACATAATCGCCGCGGCGCCCGCGAGAAACAGCAAAAACCAGATATCGCCGAAATACAGCGCCGCAATCGCAAGCGGCGCCAGCACAAGCGCTGAAATTACGCGCTGCTGCAGGGAGGAAAGCGACGAGATCGCCACGTCACACTGCCCCGAAGCGGCGGTTCCGGCTCCCGTACTCCCTGACCGCCGCGATGAGATCGTCTTTGCGAAAATCCGGCCAGAGCGTATCGAGAAAGACGAATTCGGTATAGGCGCACTGCCAGAGCAGGAAATTGCTGAGCCGCTTCTCGCCGCTCGTGCGGATGAGGAGATCGGGATCGGGAAGATCCGCCGTCTCAAGATGGCGGGCGATCACCTCCTCGCAGATATCCCGGGCGGCGAGCTCGCCCGCCTCCACCTTCTCGGCGATCTGACGCATCGCGCCCGCAATCTCCGACTGACTGCCGTAGCTCAGCGCAATCGTCAAAATCAGCTTGCTGTTATGCTGCGTGCGCAGCTTTATTTCCTCAACCAAAGACTGGATATCTTCCGGCAATCTATTGATGTTACCGATAAAATTGACTTTGACGCCGGCTTCGGAAAGGGCGTTGATCTCTTTGTTAAAAAAATAGCGAAAAAGACCCATCAGATGATTGATCTCTTCAACCGGACGGCTCCAGTTCTCCGACGAGAAGGCGAACAGCGTCAGGTAGCGGATGCCGAGATCGCCGCAGCCGCGCACGGCCTCGCGCACCGCCTCGGCCCCCTGCTCATGTCCGCGCAGACGCTGGAGAGATCGCTTCGATGCCCAACGGCCATTCCCGTCCATGATGATCGCGACATGTTCGGGGATTGGCTCATGCCCGGAATCGCGCTGCGGAACAACCTCCATATGTCAGACCTGCATGATTTCCTGTTGCTTCTCCGCCAGTTGCTCGTCGACTTTTCCGACGTAGCTGTCGGTCAGTTTCTGGATGGCGTCTTCGCATTTCTTGCGCGCGTCTTCGGAGAAATCGCCATCCTTCTCGGCGGCTTTCGCCTGGTCCATGCCGTGACGGCGCACGTTGCGGATCGCCACCTTGGCATTCTCGCCGTAGCTTGCGGCAACCTTGGCAAGTTCCGCACGGCGCTCCTCCGTCAGTTCGGGGATCGGCACGCGCACAGTCATGCCATCCACCATCGGATTGAGGCCGAGGCCGGAGTTGCGGATCGCCTTTTCCACGGCTTTGAGATTGGCCTTGTCCCAGACCTGAACATTCAGCATGCGCGGTTCCGGCGCGCTGACGGTCCCGATCTGGTTGATCGGCATCATTGCGCCGTAACTCTCCACCATGATCGTATCCAGCAGGCTGACATGGGCCCGGCCGGTGCGCAGCCCTGAAAATTCATGCTTGAGCGCTTCAAGTGCCCCCTGCATGCGTTTTTCAAGATCCTTCATATCTGGCGCCGCCATCTTCATCTCCTCCATCGCCGGTACCAAACGCCGGCCTTCATGTTCTTAACTTACGTCCGACCTGTTAAAATCGCTAGACAACTTCTGTGAAGCGCCCTTCTTTTCGAAGGACGCGGGCGAACTCGCCATCCTCCTGAATGGAGAAGACGAGGATCGGAATACCGTTTTCCCGGGCGAGAGAAATCGCCGCAGCATCCATGACTTTAAGATCCTTCGCCAGGACATCAAGGTGGCTCAGCGTCTGATAGCGCGTTGCGTCCTGATGCTCGCGCGGGTCCTTGTCATAGACGCCGTCCACATTGGTGCCTTTAAGGAGCGCATCGCATTTCATTTCCGCCGCCCGAAGGGCCGCGGCCGTGTCCGTCGTGAAATAGGGATTACCGGTGCCGGCCGCAAAGATCACGATCCGCCCCTTCTCCAGATGCCGCTCGGCGCGGCGGCGGATATAGGGCTCGCAGACCGCTGACATCGGGATGGCGGAAAGCACCCGGCTCGTCATGCCGAGGGCCTCGATCGCGTTCTGGAGCGCGAGGGAATTCATCACCGTCGCCAGCATCCCCATATAGTCGGCGCTGGAGCGATCCATGCCCTTGGCCGAGCCGGAAACGCCGCGGAAGATGTTCCCGCCGCCGACGACGACACACACCTCAACGCCCATTGCATGGGCCTCACCGATATCCTGGGCTATTCGGGAAACCGTTTCAACATCAATACCATATTGCTGGCTTCCGAGGAGAGCCTCCCCCGAACATTTCAGAAGCACCCTCTTGTAGCGAGGCGTAGTGGACATGTTTTTCCTTAAAACAAAGACCTAAGGGTAAGGGCGTGTGGCTGACAGCATACATAAAAAGTATGATTTGAAAAGCCGCGATGCGGGCATAAAAATATGGCGGCCCCGCGCGGAACCGCCATATCCCTTCCTCACATGCGATTATCAGCGTGCTGCAGCCGCAACTTCCGCCGCAAAATCGCTCTCTTCCTTCTCGATCCCCTCGCCAACCGCGAAGCGGGCCATGCCGGACACCGTGATCGGCTTGCCGATCTCCTTGGCGACCGCGTCAATGGCGGCCTTCACGGTGCTTTCGCCGTCGATCACGAAGGTCTGCTCGAGCAGGACGACGTCCTGGTAGAATTTGCTGAGACGGCCTTCGACCATCTTGGCGATAATCGCCTCCGGCTTGCCGGATTCCCGCGCCTGCTGCGAGAGAACCGCCCGCTCCCGCTCAACGGCCGCCGGATCGAGATCCGCGACGCTGATGGACTGCGGGTTGGTCGCCGCAATATGCATGGCGATCTGCTTGCCAAGTGCGGCCAGCTTCTCCGCATCGCCCTCACTCTCGAGTGCGACGAGAATGCCGATCTTGCCAAGGCCCTCGGCCACCGAGTTATGGACGTAAGAGGCAACCGCGCCCTTTGCGACACCCAGCTTCACGGCGCGGCGAAGCGCCATATTCTCACCAATGGTGGCAATCGACTCGGTCAGCTTTTCCTCGACCGAAATGGCGCCGCCCGGGAAGGCGCTTGCCTTGATCGCGTCAAGGTCATCGCCCTTTTCAAGGGCAACCGCGGCAATACCGCTGACCAGTGCCTGAAACTCATCATTGCGGCCGACGAAGTCGGTCTCGGCGTTCACCTCGACCATCGCGCCGCTCGTGCCGCTGACGACCACCGCAACGAGGCCTTCGGCCGCAACGCGGCCCGATTTCTTGGCGGCCGTTGCAAGACCCTTGGTCCGCAGCCAGTCGATCGCAGCTTCCATGTCGCCGTTGGTTTCCGTCAGCGCTTTCTTACAATCCATCATGCCGGCACCGGAAACGGTGCGCAATTCCTTCACAAGTGCCGCTGTAATCGCAGTCATAACCTATCCTCACATTCTGTTGCTTAAACGGGAAAGCGCCCCCGGCTCTCGCCGATATATAGGGGCGTTTCGCTCAGATTTAAGAGGCGGACGCGCCGGCGCCTTCTTCATCAGCAGACGAAGCTGCCTCGCCGCTCTCCTCCTCCGGCAGCTCTTCTTCCAGAAGAGGCGTCTCCGCCGCGCCGAGGTCGGTGCCCTGGCTCGACATTTCCATGGAGATACCGTCGATCACGGCCTGCTTGAAGAGGTCGCAGTAAAGGCTGATCGCGCGCAGCGCATCGTCGTTGCCCGGAACCGGATATGCGATTCCGTCGGGATCGGAGTTGCTGTCGAGGATGGCAACAACCGGGATACCCAGCTTGTTTGCTTCCTGAACGGCAAGCTCTTCCTTGTTGGTGTCGATGACGACGATGATGTTCGGCAGGCCGCCCATGTCCTTGATGCCGCCGAGCGCGCGCTCAAGCTTGTCGCGCTGACGGGTCATTTTGAGGACTTCCTTCTTGGTCAGGCCCGTATGCTCGCCGGCGAGCTGTTCTTCGAGCTTGCGGAGCTGCTTGATGGACTCAGAGACCGTCTTCCAGTTGGTCAGCATGCCGCCGAGCCAGCGGTGGTTGACATAGAACTGCGCGCACTGCTTGGCGCTTTCCGCAACCACGTCAGATGCCTGACGCTTGGTGCCGACGAAGAGGACACGGCCGCCCCCGGCAACAGTGTCGCGCACGGCTTTCAGCGCCTGATAGAGCATCGGCACGGTCTGCTGCAGGTCGAGAATGTGAATCTTGTTACGGGCGCCGAAAATATAGGGACCCATTTTCGGGTTCCAGCGGCGGGACTGGTGACCAAAGTGAACGCCTGCTTCCAGCAGCTGACGCATAGTAAAAGTTGGCAGAGCCATATCTGCAATCTCCTTTTCCGGTTGATCCTCCGCAGGCCGTGGTTCGCCGGACTATCCAACGAACACCGGAAGGCCGGGATCAACACAACCCCGCCCAAAGCCCGCGTGTGAAATTAACAGTCCGGTTGATATGCCGGACGGCGGCGCGATGCAAGGAAAAAATATCGAAAGACGCAGATTTCAGCGCCATTCGGGCAGGACCGCGTCCGTTCGCACGGCCGCCTCCTAGATATCATGCACATCGATGATGCCGGGCGTCGATTTCAGCGCCTGACGGACCGCAGGCGTGATATTCACCTGATCGGAGAGATCAAACTCGATCTCCCGCCCCTCCGTCTCCAGATTGAGGACGAGCGCGACCCGTCCCCGCCCGCGCCCGCCCTGCTTGAGGATGGCGGCAATATCATTGAGCGGCGTATCATCATTTGCAAACAGCCGCACCCCATCGGCGATATTGGCGGCGAGGCTCTCGAGCCGCTGCACGCTCTGCACCGTCAGGCGCGGCTGATCGCCATCGAGATTGCCGACAACGCGGAGCACGAGCGATTGCCCGACCACGAGCAGGTCGCGATATTTATCAAGCGTCTCGGCGAACATCGTCACCTCAAACGCGCCGCTGCTGTCGGAGAGCTGCACGAAGGCGAGCGGCTTGCCCTTGCGCGTTCTGAGCTCGCGCTTGCCCATCACCGTGCCGGCAAGCAGCCCGGCGCTTTCGCTAAGGCCGAGATTGGCGAGATAGCCCGCCGAGCTTCGCACCCCCGCCTTGTCGAGCGTGCTCTCCCACGAATCGAGCGGATGGCCGGAGAGATAGAAGCCGATGGCATCAAACTCCTGCTTCAGCTGGTCCATCGCGGTCCAGCGGGCAACGTTTGGCAGCGCGGGGCGCGTCACGACCGCTTCCGTCGCCGCCCCGAACAGGTTGACCTGACCGGAATCGCGCTCTTCCTCCGCCTGATGGGCATAGCGAAGCAGCGTCTCGATCGCAGCAAACACCTGGGCGCGGTGATCGAGTAGCGCATCGAACGCGCCGGCACGGACCAGATTTTCCGCCTGCCGTTTATTCATGTGACGCGGGTTGAGCCGGCCCGCGAAATCATAGAGATCCTTATAGGGCCCGTTTACCTCGCGCTCGCGGACAATGCCGGCCATGGCTTCGCGCCCGACGTTCTTGATGGCGGCAAGCGCGTAACGCACCGCGCCCTGATCGCCCTCGAACTCGACCGAGAACTCCACCTCCGACTTGTTGAGACAGGGCGGCAGGACGGGAATTTTCATGCGCTCCAGATCCTGGCGGAAGATATTGAGCTTGTCGGTATTGTTCATATCGAGGCTCATGGAGGCGGCCATGAATTCGACCGGGTAATTCGCCTTCAGCCATGCGGTGTGATAGGAGACAAGCGCGTAGGCCGCCGCATGCGACTTGTTGAAGCCATAGTTGGCGAATTTCGCGACCAGCTCGAAGATATGCGTCGCGTCTTTGGTTGGGATGCCTTTTTTCTTTGCGCCCGCCGCGAAGATAGCGCGCTGCTCATCCATCTCCGACTTGATTTTCTTGCCCATGGCGCGGCGCAGGAGATCGGCATCGCCAAGGCTGTAGCCCGCGAGCGTGCGGGCGATTTCCATCACCTGCTCCTGATAGATGATGACGCCATAGGTCTCTTTCAGCACCGGCTCGAGTTTCGGATGGAGATAGTCCGGCTCCTCCTCGCCATGCTTGCGGCGGATATAGGTCGGGATGTTCTCCATTGGTCCCGGCCGGTAGAGGGCGACGATGGCGATGATATCCTCAAAGGCGTCGGGGCGCATCTTGCGCAGCATGTCGCGCATGCCCGAACTTTCAAGCTGGAATATGCCGATGGTATCGCCGCTCGAGAGGAGCTTGAAAACCGCCGGGTCATCGAGCGGCACGCGAGCGTAGTCCACCTCGATGCCGCGGCGCGCGAGAAGGTCCTTCGCCCGGTCGAGCACGGTCAGCGTCTTGAGGCCGAGAAAGTCGAATTTCACCAGCCCCGCCGTCTCCGCATATTTCATCGAGAACTGCGTCACCGGCATATCGGAGCGCGGATCACGGTACAGCGGCACCAGCTCATCGAGCGGCCGGTCTCCGATCACGACGCCGGCCGCATGGGTCGAGGCGTGGCGATAGAGACCTTCGAGCTGCAACGCGATCTCGAGCAGCTTGGCGACCTCGGGGCTGTTCGCCCGCTCCTCGCGCAGGCGCGGCTCCATCTCGAGCGCTTGGCTCAAGGTGACAGGATTGGCCGGGTTGGCCGGGATCATCTTGCTGATCCGGTCGACCTGCCCATAGGGCATCTGCAGCACACGCCCGACGTCGCGCACCGCCGCCTTTGCCTGCAGCTTTCCGAAGGTGATGATCTGCGCCACCTGGTCGTGGCCATATTTCTGCTGCACGTAATGGATCACCTGCTCGCGCTTGTCCTGGCAGAAGTCGATATCGAAGTCCGGCATCGAGACGCGCTCGGGGTTCAGGAAGCGCTCGAACAGCAGGCCGAAGCGGATCGGATCGAGATCGGTGATGGTGAGCGCCCAGGCGACCAGCGAGCCCGCGCCCGAACCACGCCCCGGCCCCACCGGCACGTCATTTTCCTTCGACCACTGGATGAAGTCGGAAACGATCAGGAAGTAGCCGGGAAAGCCCATCTGGTTGATGACGCCGATCTCGTAATCGAGCCGTTCGGTATATTCCGCCCGCTTCGCCGCCCGCTCCGCCTCGCCCATTTCGGGCGTGAAGACCTCGTTGGCGAGCCGCGCCTCGAGCCCCTTCGTCGCCATGGCGGCAAGCTCGCCCGCCTCATCGCGCCCCTCGGCCGAATTGAAGGCCGGCAGGATCGGATCGCGCTTCGGCGCGGCGACGGCGCAGCGCCGGGCGATCACCAGCGTATTATCAATCGCTTCCGGCAGATCGGAGAAAAGCTCGACCATCTCCGCTTGCGATTTGAAGTAATGCTCAGGCGTGCGTTTTGGCCGGTCCTGATCGCCGACATATTTTCCCGCCGCGATACAGAGCAGCGCATCATGCGCCTCATACATGTCGCGGCGCGCAAAAAACACCTCATTGGTCGCGACGAGCGGAATATCGAGATCATAGGCGAGCTTGAGAAAACCGGGCTCGGTGCGCTTTTCAATGGCGAGCCCGTGCCGCTGGATCTCCATATAGAGGCGGCTTGGGAAAATCTCCATCAGCGCGCGCGCATAGCTTTTCGCCGCCGCCTCCTGATCCGCCGCGACAAGCCGCCCGAGCGGCCCGCCGACACCGCCGGTGAGGCAGAGGACTCCGTCCGAATGGCGGGCAAGAGAGGCGAGCGGCACCTGCGCCGTCTCGCCCGCATCGGTCTTGAGGAACGCCTCCGACGTCAGCTTCAGAAGGTTGTTATAGCCCGTCTCGTTCTGCGCCAGCAGCACCAGCGGATCGGGCTCCGGCCGCCGGCCGCTTCTGTCGACATCCTTCTCGCGCGAAATGGCAAGCTGGCATCCGATAATCGGCTGCACCCCGCCGCCCATCATGGCAAGCGAAAATTCCAGCGCGCCGAACATATTGCTGGTGTCGGTAATCGCCACCGCCGGCATTCCTTCCGCCTTGCAGAGCGCGAGCATTTCCTTCACCGACACCGCCCCTTCCGAGAGCGAGTAGGCGGAATGAACGCGCAAATGAACAAAGCGAAGCAAATTTTGCGAGGCAGGCAACAGCAGGTCTCCGGAAACTGATTTGAGCCGCCCCACTATGACATGTCCTTTCGCAAAGGTAAGGCCTTGACACTCCCTCTCCTGCTATTTTTTTTGTGATCCGGGCGCGGAGCGTGCCCCAGACGCGCCCCCGCGCGGTCAGTCAGCCGGCAAGACCTGCGACGATATCCGCCCAGAACACCATCATCCAGAGTGCGCCCGCAAACGCGCCGCCTTCCAGTCCGCCTTTAATGATTTGCTCGATCGTCATCAGAGTTCTCCTTTTGTTCTGAAGCGATAATGTTCTCATTATGTTCTTTTGTCAATCGTGATTTTTTAAGGAACACCAAGGAGGATTGCGAAGATGGATTTAGATCAGGAAAAGGAGCGCTGGAGATTGCGCGCCATACGCAATATCCGAACGCTCCGAAGTTCCGCGGTCCGCGCAATAAACGCGAGACCGCAGGCCTATCTCAGGCTTCAGCCCTCTTTCGTGAGCTCAAGAAACTCGTTGTAGGTCATCAGCTTCCAGGTCGTGTTTATCGGGTTGAGAGGAGATGCGGCGCCGATATGTTCGGGATAAAAAGCCGGCAGCGGAAAGCCTTTAGGCAGCGTGCTCACCGCCCTTTCCTTCGCGAACCTTTCATCGATCTGGACCGTCCAGCAGGGCAACCATTCGTAATTTTCGATCGCGTCGGGATCAATCTCCTCCCACAGTCCGGCTCCCTCACCTACGGGTATTGTAATGGTTTTAACTGGATAACTCTTTGACACACGCTTGAAATTCACAAGTGACGTCGCCTCCACGGCACACTGCCGCTCATGCCATCCGTCACTTTTCGCCGACAAGGCGAGCCGATTACCGTTCAGGTAGCGGAGCTTGACGCGCTTGTCACTGAACAGCTCGAACAACGCGTCGAGACGGTTTTCAAAGATCTTGCAAGGATCCTTCTCGCTCGCATTTTTCTTCCCGAGCGCTTCCTTTACCGCGGTGATAATGTCCGTTATATCCTCCGGATTTTCGAGGACGCAGATGTTGGCGGCCGGCGTCCCGCAATATTTAACGGAATTCTCGAGCCGCTTGTCCAGCTTCTCCGCCGTCAGGGAAAGCGGGTCGCCCTCGCTCGTCAACAGCTCACTCACATCGATCATACCCCGTTCATCAAGACGCACGAGCAATGTCACAATGAGCGGTGCCTCGCCCAGCACATAGGGCAGTTGCAGATTCACCAAAAGCGCTTCGGAAGGCTTGACCAGATTAAGTAAATACGCGTCGGCTTTGACCGCGAGCGCCGCGACGTTATTGGTCATAAATTCGGACTCTTGCGAAAATATGCAGTCAAACAGCGGCATTTTGCGCAAATAGTCGAAAATAAGTTCCGAACGGCATTTCTTCGACGTGTCGCCTTTGGTCATCAGCAAAAACTCGGCGAGCTTGCCCCGATACGCCTCCTCGTCTTCCTTTTTTAACAGATCAAGCATGTCAGAGAGACAGGTCGAGATCGTTCGCGTCGGAATGAGATGCCCGCCGTTCACAACGCAGGCCATATTGTACTGCATCCGCGGCAGCTGATCCTCCTCCTTCTCATCCCCGAGGAAGAAAGTACCGAACTCAATATCGGTATAGGACGGCATCGTAATGTCCGCCGCCTCGACAGATTCGACGTGCATGTCGACCTTGTCTTTCGGCAGCCGTTTGGTTGAAACAATAACGCTCGCCGGATCGATGACGCTGAAAATTTCGTCGATATCATCGCGTGTCAACTTCAACCGCTTGAGATAGCTCCAGAACAGCGCGTCCGTCCTCGCACCGAGAACCTTGGCCTTGCCGTGCTTCACAATCGCCCGCAGGAGACTGTCCGGCGACCACTGGTCCCGATCATCGGAATATTGGAAACTGATTTCGAATAGTCCGTTTCGTTTCTGGACGGATTTCAAGACGCTGAGTGGAAATAATTTGTAAATTTCCGTTTCACGTTGAGTGGTCGTGTTCAATTCAAAGAGACGGGTCAGATCATCGTTATCCACGACGGCCTTGGAGCCGGCGAGAAACGGCGTCATAATCTCATATTTTTTCACATTCATGAGCATCGACGGCCCGCCGGACTTCTCCAGATCGAGCATTCGTTTGATGTTGAAGCGGTCCTCCATGCCAAACAGCGCATCCTGCGTAAAGACAGTGCGTTTAGCGAGGTAATACAGGTTTTTGCGGAACTGACGGGCTACCGTCCTGCCCGAAAATGCTGAAAGTTGTTTTCCAGACATAATCGCCTCCAGAGGAATAAAAAGAGACCTCTAGATGCGCATGATTTGAGAATGTTCAACTTAAAAGTGCATAAATTTACATCAAAACGCGCGCGTCTCATATCTCTGCATGACAATGGGGAAATTCAGGAACAACGACCGGAACTGAGGCCCCGTGCGGCTATTCTTCCACCAGCTGATGATCCCGGACACGAATGATCCGGTCCATACGGCGGGCGAGATCGATGTTGTGGGTGGCGACGAGTGCGGCCGTCCCGCGTTCGCGCGTGATATCAAGGAAATGGCGAAACACCATTTCGGCCGTCTGCTCATCGAGATTGCCCGTCGGTTCATCCGCCAGCAGGACTTTCGGATTATTGGCAAGTGCCCGCGCAATCGCGACGCGCTGCTGCTCCCCGCCGGAGAGTTTGGCGGGCCGGTGCGAGAGCCGCGCCTCCAGCCCCATCTGGACAAGAAGCGCACGCGCCCACGTCCGCGCTTCCGCCTTTGCAATCCCGGCAATCAGCATCGGCATCATCACATTCTCAAGCGCCGAAAATTCGGGCAGCAGATGATGAAACTGGTAGACGAAACCGATCCTGTCGCGGCGGACGGCGGTCCGCTTGCTGTCGCGCGCGTGGCTGCAATCGATCCCGTCGATACGCACGGTGCCGCTGCTCGGCGGCTCAAGCAGCCCGGCGATATGCAGAAGCGTCGACTTCCCTGATCCGGACGGACCAAGCAGTGCGACGATTTCCCCTTGCCGAAGCGTCAGATTGACATTTTCCAGCACCGTCAGCCGCGCCTGTCCCTGGACATAGACGCGGCTGACATTTTCAAGCTGCAGGACTGCCTCACTCATAGCGGAGCGCCTCCACCGGATCGAGCCGCGCCGCGCGCCACGACGGATAGAGCGTCGCAAGCAGCGAGAGAACAAGCGCCATGATCACGACGACCGTCACTTCGGAGGGATCCACCTTGGCCGGCAGATGCGAGAGGAAATAAATTTCCGCCGAGAACAGCTCGGCGCCTGTCAGCCCTTCGATCAACTCTTTGATGCGGTCAATATTGGCGCAGAAACCAAGCCCGAGCAGGAAGCCGAACAAGGTGCCGACGACGCCGACGCTCGCCCCGGAAATGAAGAAGACACGCATGATCATCCCCCGCGTTGCGCCCATGGTCCGTAGGATGGCGATGCTCCGCCCCTTGTCCTTCACCAGCATGATCATGCTCGAGATAATATTGAAGGCAGCGACAAGGATGATGAGCGTCAGGATCAGGAACATGACGTTGCGCTCAACCTGCAGGGCGTTGAAAAAACTCGCGCGCGACTGCTGCCAGTCATAGACGAAAGCGCGCACATCAATCGCCTGGATGACCGCGCTCCGGATCCGGAGCGCCTGTTCGGGATCTTCGGCGAAGATTTCAAGCGCCGTCACCCCCTCCCCGGTGCGAAAGTAATTCTGCGCGGCCGCGAGCGACATATAGACATAGCCGCTGTCATATTCATACATACCGGTATCAAAAAGAGCCGCAACGTCATAGGTCTTGACCCGCGGCATAGTGCCGAAGGCGGTCGGCGTCCCGGCCGCCGAGATCAGCTTCACCTTGTCGCCCGCGCCAACGCCAAGCGTGCGCGCCAGTCGATAGCCGAGCACGACGGATTCATTCTCGCCGAACGTCTCGAGCGATCCCTCGATGAGCCCCTCCGATATCACGGTGAGCGCCGCGATATCTTCGGGCGTGATGCCGCGCACGAGCGCCCCGCTCGCCTCCTTGCCCGACGCCATCACCTGCCCCTCGACGATCGGGGTGACACGCACCACCTCCGGAATGGCCGAGAGCCGCGTGATCAGGCGTGGATAGTCGGTCAGCGTTTCCTCGGCCGGGGCGCGCACTTCGTAATGACCGTTCAGACCCAGAATGCGATCCAGCAGTTCGGCGCGAAAGCCGTTCATCACCGACATGACGATAATCAGCGTCGCGACGCCAAGACCGATCCCGAGAAAGGAGAAAATGGCGATGACGGAAATAAACCCTTCCTGCCGCCGGGCCCGAAGGTAGCGGAGCGCCATCATCCATTCAAAGCGGGAAAACACTAGGCCCGGCCCGCCAGCAGGTTGAGCGCGGCCTCAAACGAAAGCTCCTGCTTCTCGCCGCTGGCGCGGTTTTTGATCTCCACCATGCCCGCCGCAACGCCGCGCGGACCGATCACCGCCTGCCAGGGCAGGCCGATCAGATCCATCTTGGCGAATTTCTCGCCGCCGCGCCCGGCGGTGTCGTCATAGAGCAGCTCGATGCCGGCGGCCGTCAGCTTCGCGTAGAAATCCTCGCACGCCGCGTCGCACGCGCCATCCCCGGATTTGAGATTGATCAGCCCGACCTTGAAGGGGGCAACGCTTTCCGGCCAGATGATGCCCGCCTCGTCATGGCTCGCCTCGATGATGCCGCCCACCAGCCGCGAAACGCCAATGCCGTAGGAGCCCATGGAGACGGTCACTTCCTTGCCGTCCGGGCCGGTGACCACCGCGCCCATGGGCTTTGAATATTTATCGCCGAAATGGAAGATATGCCCGACCTCGATGCCGCGGCGGGAGACGAGATCCTCCGGCGCCACATCGCAGTTTGCGGGATCATGCATATCATCGGCGGCCGCGTAGAACTGCGTCCACTCATCCACGACCGCCTGCAACTCGTCCGCGCTGTAGCTCTCCTTCTGCGGCGTCTCGAGATCTAGCAGGCCCTTGTGATAGAACACCTCGCTCTCGCCCGTATCGGCAAGGACAATGAACTCATGCGAGAGATCGCCGCCGATCGGTCCGGTATCCGCGCGGAGCGGAATGGCTTTGAGGCCGAGGCGCGCAAATGTCTTGAGATACGCCACGAACATATTATTGTAAGCCGTTCGTGCGCCTTCATAATCCAGATCGAACGAATAGGCGTCCTTCATCAGGAATTCGCGCCCGCGCATGATCCCGAAACGCGGCCGGACCTCATCGCGGAATTTCCACTGGATATGATAGAGATTGAGCGGCAGGTTCTTGTAGCTTTTGATATGCGAGCGGAAAATATCCGTCACCTGCTCCTCATTCGTCGGCCCGTAGAGCATATCGCGCTCATGGCGGTCGGTGATGCGCAGCATTTCCTTGCCGTAATCATCATACCGCCCCGATTCCCGCCAGAGATCCGCCGGTTGTAGCGTCGGCATCAGGATTTCGAGCGCGCCCGCCCGGTTCTGCTCCTCACGCACGACCTGTTCGATATTCTTCAAAACGCGATAGCCGAGCGGCAGCCAGCTATAAATTCCGGCCGAGGATTGCTGGATCATTCCAGCCCGCAGCATCAGCCGGTGCGAGACGATCTGTGCCTCTTTCGGGTCTTCCTTGAGGGTCGGGAGAAAAAAACGGGATAGACGCATCAGGGCCTCGGTTCGTATCGGATTGTGATTTCAGTTTCCCGACTTTTACCGGGATTTGCAGAGATTGCAAGGCCTCCGCTCATGGATAGCGTTTGCGACATTCAACCGCAATCGCATTGAGCGCGGGATCGGCGAGCTCCTCATCATTAAAATACATCCGCCCGCTCGCCATGTCGTATTGAATGGCGCCGACAAAGGCATCTGCATTTGAAAGCTTCGGATTATGATTTACCAGCAAGTCATTGAGAGGTATCGATAAATAAATAAATATCCGCTCCGGTATCACGATCTCGTCGCCCCCGACATCCGCCGGGGCGACGGGGCGGCCGTGAACATCCATGCCGGCCTTGTAGGCGACGTCGGGCGCCGCCAGATGCCGGGCGATCCTGTCGCAGTCGCTCCGCGAGACCGTCAGCCGGACATCGGCAGCCCATGCGCTCTCAATAGTGAGCAGCCCGAGACAGGCCACTGCAAGAGAGCGGGCGATCATCTCTCACCTCGCCTGGAAATAGGCGCGCAGATCAAACACATCGAGATCGACGGCAACCCAGATGGCGGCGAAGATGATACAGGTCACCAGAGTGGTGATCGCAAACCTCGTCCAGATTTTCGGCTTTACCGGCGCGCTCTCCGCAGTGCCCGGAACAATCGGCTCGTCCTCCTCGCCCTGCGGGCGGACGCCCCACGGCAGCACCATGAAGAGAACGAGCATCCAGGTTACCAGAAAGACGACGACGCTGCCGATGATAGACATGAGCTATACCTGTTCGAGTTCAACCAGGGTTCCGTTGAAATCCTTCGGGTGGAGGAATAGAACCGGCTTCTTGTGGGCGCCGATTTTCGGCTCGCCATCGCCAAGGATCGTTGCCCCCTGCGCCTTCAGATGATCGCGGGCGGCGATGATATCCTCGACCTCATAGCAGACGTGATGCATGCCGCCAGATTTGTTCTTGGCGAGAAAGCCGGCGATCGGCGAATTGTCGCCAAGCGGATGCAGAAGTTCGATCTTCGTATTGTCGAGCTCGACAAAAACCACGGTAACGCCATGATCGGGTTCCGCCTGCGGCGCACTCACCTTGGCGCCGAGGGTATCGCGATACACCGCCGCCGCCGCCTCAAGATCCGGCACCGCAATCGCGACATGGTTCAAACGTCCAATCATCTTCCACCTTCCTTATTCATCGTCAAATCTGATTACATATATATCGGTCACCGGGCGCCGCCCGGCAAGTCTTCGAAAAACCCGGCGCACGGCATTATGCGCTGTTTCCTCAACTTTTCCATCATCCAGTCGGTCGCTGCGCGCCAATTGGCTGTGGCTTGTCATGATCTGGTCGATCAGTTCCCGCTGCAACTGCGGAAAATGGTCTTCATCAACGACGCCGCGCTGGCGGATTATCGGATCTTCCGTGATCTGGCCCTTTTCATTGACGAGGACCACGGCGCTGACCGACCCGTTATAGACAAGCCGCCGCCGCGTCGTCAGAAATTCGCCGTCGAGCGGTGTCAGCCCGCCCGCATCGACCGCCAGCCGGCCGGACGGAACGTCGGCGATGATTTCGGCCGGCGCCGGCGCAAGGCGCAGCACGTTGCCGTTGGTGATCTCGATCGCCTGCGGCACGCCAAGTGACAGCGCAAGCTCGCAGTGGGCGCGGATATGACGCGCCTCTCCATGTACGGGAATCGCGATATCGGGCTTCACAATGCCATACATATCGGTCAGTTCCTCGCGCGCCGGATGGCCGGAAACATGAACAAATTCATCGGCTTCCGTGATGACGTTAATCCCGCTTTCGGTGAGCAGGTTATGCAGCCCGTAAAGCGGCTTCTCGTTGCCCGGGATAACTTTTGAGGAGAAAATAACCGTGTCCCCGGCGGAGAGCGTGATATGCGGATGCTCGCCGCGCGCAATGCGCGCCATCGCGCCGCGCGGCTCGCCCTGGCTGCCCGTGCAGAGAAGCAGCAGCTTGTCGCGCGGGATATGCTCCGCGTCCCTTTCATCAATAAAAGGCGGCAAATCATTGAGATATCCGACTTTTTTCGCAGCATCCGTCATCCGGTGCAGCGATCTGCCGACAAGCACGACATGCCGGTCGTTGCGCTCTGCCACCTTCGCGATCGTCTTGAGGCGGGCAATATTCGAGGCAAAAGTGGTGACTGCGACGCGGCCTGAGGGGATCTCCTGCAGCAGGCTGTCGAGGCTGTTCTGCACGGCAAGCTCGGAGCCGGAGACGCCTTCCTTGAACACGTTGGTCGAATCGCACACCATTGCAAGGACCCCGCCTTCGGAGACCCGCGCCATCTTGGAAAGATTACTCGCCGGGCCGACCACCGGATCGGGATCGAGCTTCCAGTCGCCGCTGTGCAGCACCCGCCCGAAAGGCGTCGTGATCATCAGCGCCTGCATTTCCGGAATGCTGTGGGTGAGATCGACAAAATCGATCCGGAACTCGCCAAGCGCCATGGAGCTGCCGGCGGCAACCACATTCACCTCGACCTCATTCTCCAGTCCCTCCTCCGCCAGTTTGAGGGTGAGGATCTCGGCCGTGAACGGGCTGGTGTAGACGGGGCAGCGAAACTGTGGCCAGAGCCTTGCGACCGCCCCCACATGATCCTCATGCGCATGGGTCACGATGATGCCGAGCAGATCCTCGCGCCGCTCCGCAATCCAGCCGGCGTCGGGAACAATCACATCAATTCCGGGCGCCCGGTCATCGGCGAAGGAAATCCCGCAGTCGATCATCAGCCACTTGCCGTTACAGCAATAGAGGTTGAGGTTCATGCCGATTTCCCCGCTCCCGCCAAGGGGCAGGAAATAGAGGCCTTGCTTCAGCTTCTGGTCGAGTTTCGTCATGTTGCCATCGGCTTGTTAAGATAGAAAATCTCGACAAGTCCGGCGAGGGTGAGATCGGGATCGACGAAATCGAAAATATCCGTGCCCTTGTCAAAAAGCACGGCAAGGCCACCGGTCGCGACGATTTTGAGATTTTCGCCATATTCGGCACGGATGCGCGCGACCAGCCCCTCGATCATCGCGACATAGCCCCAGTAAATCCCCGACTGCATGCATTCGAGCGTGTTCTTGCCGATCACCCGGCCGGGCTTCTCGACGGCGATGCGCGGCAGTTTCGCCGCGGCGCGGTGCAAGGCATCGAGGCTGAGATTGACGCCGGGCGCGATGACGCCACCGATATAGTTGCCATCCGCATCCACCACATCGAGCGTCGTTCCGGTGCCGAAATCGACGACGATCAGCGGGCCGCCATAGCGGATATGCGCCGCAACCGCATCGACGAGCCGGTCCGCGCCCGCTTCCGCCGGCGTGTCGATCATCGGCTTCATGCCAAGATCGACCCCTTCCTCGCCGATCACCAGGGGCGAGACGCCGAAATAGCGGCGACAGAAGCCGCGGATGTTGAACAGCGTCTCGGGAACGACGGTGGCGACGATTACATCGGTGATATCGGCGAGCTTCATATTGTCGAGCGCCATCGCCTGGCTCATCAGAACGCCATATTCCTCCGCCGTGCGCGAGCCCGACGTGGCGATCCGCCACTGCTGCACCATTTCCCGCCCCTGAAAAGCCGCGCAGGTGATATTGGTATTTCCGACATCCACCGCCAGTAACATATACTCCTCCTGTGTTTAATCGGCACGGGGCGAGAGGAACACCTCTCCCGCCGTTATCAGCCGTTTTTCTTGCGGCCCGAGTTCCAGTATCAATGCTCCCGTCCGGTCAAGCCCGGCGAACGTCCCGTGCAGGGTCTCACTCGCAAGACGGACCGTGATCGGCTCTCCGATCCCTGTCGCATGCGCCAGCCATTCCTGACGCACAGCGTCGAACCCGTGCTGGCGCCACTGCATATAGAGTTCCAAAATGGCGTGGGCATAGGCGGACAGCAACTCTTCAACGCGCAAATTTGCGCCGGCCTCAAAAAGTGACGTCGCGGCGAGGCCGTCGGTCTTTTCCGGGTAGCTTGCGATATTGATCCCGGTGCCGATGATAACATAATCCATCCGGCCATCGGAGCGCATCTTGCTTTCCAGAAGGATGCCGGCGCATTTGCGTCGGTTGATCAGGATATCATTCGGCCATTTAAGCTCGAGTGGAATATCCGGCGCCAGAAAGCCGGCAATTGCCTTGCGGATCGCCAATGCCACGAGAAATGAGAGCCGCGCCGCCTCGGCCGGTTCGCAGTCAGGACGGAGGATCAGCGAGCAGTAGAGATTTCCCTCCGGACTGGACCAGGAGCGACCGCGCCGGCCGACCCCCTGCTCCTGCCGGCGAGCCCAGATGAGCGCCCCCTCTCCCATGCCTGCATCGGCCATCTTGCGCGCCTCGACATTGCTGCTGCCCACGCTTTCAAAGGCAAAAAGCCTGAAGAACGGGGGCAGATCAACAATACCGCTGGCCGCTGGCGTCACGGGAACAGCACGGCCGCCGCGGCCGAGGCGCTGTCAAGAAGCGGGCCCGGGAACACGACGAAGAGCGCGACGAAGAGCCCCGCGACCGTCATGACAAAGGACTGGATCCGTCCGCTCGGCTCAAAGCCTTCCGCCGCGTCATCGAAATAGATGATCTTGACGATCCTGAGATAATAGTAGGCGCCAACCACCGATGTTACCAGACCGATCACGGCGAGCGGAACAAGCCCTGCATTGATCGCCGCAACGAAGATATAAAACTTGCCGAAGAAGCCGGCGAGCGGCGGAATGCCGGCAAGGCTGAACATGAACAGCAGGAAGGCGAGCGCCATATAGGGCCGCGTCTTGCTGAGGCCGGCGAGCTGGTAGATATCCTCGACCATGCCGTCACGGTGGCGCATCGAGAGAATGCAGGCGAAGGTGCCGATATTCATGACAACATAGATCGCCATGTAGATCAGAACGCCCCGCACCCCTTCTTCGGTGCCGGCGGCAAGGCCGATCAGCGCGTAGCCGACATGACCAATCGAGGAATAGGCCATTAGCCGCTTGATATTCTTCTGGTTGATCGCGGCAAAGGCGCCGAGGATCATCGAGGCGATGGAGATAAAGACGATGATCTGCTGCCACTGGTCGACCAACTCGCCAAACGGCGAGATAAAGACGCGAAGGAACAGCGCAATGGCGGCAACCTTCGGCGCGGCGGCAAAGAAGTTGGTGACCGGCGTCGGCACCCCTTCATAGACGTCGGGCGTCCACATATGGAAGGGCACCGCCGAGACCTTGAAGGCAAGACCGGCGATCAGGAACACGATGCCGATCAGCAGGCCGACCTCGATAGCCGGGCCGCCCGGGGCGAAGGAGTTCGCCAGCAGGTCGAAATTCGTCGTGCCGGTAAAGCCGTAGATGAGCGAGACGCCGTAGAGCAGCAAGCCGGACGATAGCGCGCCGAGCACGAAATACTTCAGGCCCGCTTCCGTCGAGCGAATGCTGTCGCGCTTGTAGGCTGCGGTGATATAGAGCGAGAGGCTCATCAGCTCGATGCCGACATAAAGGCTCATCAGGTCGTTCGCCGAGACGATCATCATCATGCCGATGGTGGCAATGATGATCAGGATCGGAAACTCGAACCGTTCGATTTTTTCGCGCCGGTTATAGTCGATCGCCATAACGATCGCGAAAGCGGAGGAGCCGAGGCAGAGGATCTTCATGAAAATGCCGAACGCGTCGTCGCGATAGAGCCCGCCGAAGGCCGTGACACTGCTCTCCCCGTCAAGCTGGACGAGGAACGCCGTCACCGCGAGCGCAATGACCGACAGCCAGCCGATCAGCGTTGTCGATCCATTTCCGCGAAACGCTCCAATCATCAGCAGCGCAAGGGCCGTCAACGCGAGGAAGATTTCCGGAAGTGCGATTGAAAAATCAGGCAAAACCATTTCTTTAAACCTATCTACCTGGACGCATTGATGACTGATTGCCCGGCTTCGATCGCCGCCTCATGATGTTCCATCAGATTGAGAACGGAGGCATGCATGACATCCAGGAACGGCTCGGGATAGATGCCGATCCAGAATGCAACGATCACCAGCGGCGCGAATATCAGCAGCTCGCGCCGCCCGACATCCATGATGTTTTTGAGATCTTCCTTCACCAGTTCGCCAAAGACGACCCGGCGATAAAGCCAGAGGCTGTAGGTCGCGCTCAGGATCACGCCGATGGTCGCGAAAACCGCAACCGTCGTGTTGACCTGATAGGTCCCGACGAGGATCAGGAATTCGCCAACGAATCCGCTCGTGCCCGGCAGGCCGATGGTGGCCATGGTGAAGATCATGAAGATCAGCGCGTATTTCGGCATCCGGTGGACAAGGCCGCCGTAACGCGCAATCTCGCGCGTGTGCAGGCGGTCATAGATGACGCCGACGCAGAGGAAGAGCGCGCCCGAGACAATACCGTGACTGATCATCTGCAGGATGCCGCCCTCCAGCCCCTGCTGGGTGAAGGTGAAGACACCGATGGTGATAAAGCCCATATGCGCGACCGATGAATAGGCGATCAGCTTCTTCATATCCTTCTGCACGAGCGCGACCAGCGAGGTGTAGATGATGGCGATGGCGCTAAGCGCAAAGACAAGCGGCGCGAAATAGACCGAGGCTTCCGGGAACATCGGGATCGAGAACCGCAGGAAGCCGTAGCCGCCCATCTTCAGGAGGACGCCGGCCAGGATAACCGAGCCCGCCGTCGGCGCCTGAACATGCGCATCGGGCAGCCAGGTATGCACTGGCCACATCGGCACCTTGACCGCAAAAGAGGCGAAGAAGGCGAGCCACAGCCAGAACTGCAGGTTGCTGTCGAAGTTATAGGCGATCAGCGTCGGGATATCCGTCGTTCCGGCGATGAAATACATCGCAATCATCGCCGCCAGCATCAGCACCGATCCGAGCAGCGTATAGAGGAAAAACTTGAAGCTCGCGTAGACCCGGTCATTGCCGCCCCAGACGCCGATGATCAGGAACATCGGGATCAGGCCGCCTTCGAAGAACAGGTAGAACAGCACCATGTCGAGGGCGCAGAAAACACCGATCATTAGCGTTTCCATGAACAGGAACGCGATCATATATTCGCGCACCCGGACCGTGATCGCGTCCCAGCTCGCCAGAATGCAAAGCGGCATCAGGAAGGTGGTCAGGATCACGAACAGCATCGAAATGCCGTCGACGCCCATATGATAGTTGATGTTGCCGCCCAGCCACTCGGCCTTTTCGACGAACTGGAAGTCTGCCGTGCTGTTATCGAAATTGATCCAGATAAACAGCGAAATCACAAAAGTGAACAGCGTCGTCCAGAGCGTCACCCAGCGGGCGTTGCGGGCAGCAGACTCCGACTTGGCGCTGGTCAGGAGGATAAGTGCCACCCCGACCAGTGGCAAGAAGGTCACTGTTGATAAGATTGGCCAATCAAGCATGACTTACTGTCCACCCGCGAAGAAAAAGAAGTAATAGGAAACGAAGACTACGATGCCGAGCAGAATGGCAAAGGCATAGTGATAGACATAACCGCTCTGAAGCTGCGAGGCGCGCTGCGCCAGCACCAGCACCCGCCCGGCGATGCCGTCGGGGCCGAGGCCGTCAATTACTTTGACATCGCCAAAATTCCAGAAGAACCGGCCAATGGCTTTTGCCGAGCGGACGAACAGGAAATCATAAAGCTCGTCAAAATACCATTTGTTCAGCAGGAACTGGTAGAGCCCCGAATGCGTCTTCGCAAGCTCGCCCGGAATGTCGCGCCGGCGGATATACATGTTGTAGGCAACGAGGATCCCGAGCGCGGTAGCAACGAGCGGCGCGGCAATCACCCAGCCCGGCACATTGTGGAAATCATGCAGGATGTGGTTTTCGGGATGAATGAAGATCGCCGAACCCCAGAAAGCCTCATGCCCCTCGCCGACCATCGGGCCGTAGAAGAGCGCGCCCGCGAGGACTGCGCCCGCCGCCAGCACATAGAGCGGGATCAGCATGACATTGCCGCTTTCATGAACGTGGTGCATGACTTCCTTGCTTGCCCGCGGCTCGCCGTGGAAGGTCATGAACAGCAGACGCCAGGAATAGAAGGCGGTCAGCACAGCCGCGGCAATACCGAGCGCGAAGGCATAGTAGCCGACATTGGTGCCCGCAGCGAAGGCGGCTTCAAGGATCGCGTCCTTCGAATAATAGCCTGCGAACCACGGCACGCCGGCAAGGGCGAGCGAGCCGATCCACATCATCACGTAAGTTATCTTGATGTGCTTCCAGAGGCCGCCCATGTTGCGCATATCCTGCTCGTCCGAGACCGCGTGAATGACGGAACCCGCGCCGAGGAAGAGGAGCGCCTTGAAGAAGGCGTGCGTAAAGAGGTGGAAGATGGCGATCGGATACGCGCCGACGCCGATTGCGAAGAACATGTAGCCGAGCTGCGAACAGGTCGAATAGGCGATGACGCGCTTGATGTCATTCTGCACAAGGCCGACCGTCGCCGCGAAGAAGGCTGTCGAGGCGCCGATCACGGTAACGACCATAAGGGCGTCCGGCGAATATTCGAAAATCGGCGAGCAGCGCGCCACCATAAAGACGCCGGCGGTGACCATCGTCGCCGCGTGGATGAGCGCGGAGACCGGCGTCGGGCCTTCCATGGCGTCCGGCAGCCATGTATGCAGGCCAAGCTGCGCCGATTTACCCATCGCGCCGATGAAGAGCAGCAGGCAGATGGTCGTCAGCACATCGACTTCAAGGCCGAAAAACTCGAACGACTGGCCCACCTGTTCCGGCGCGGCGGCGAAGACCTCGCCAAAGCTCACGGAGCCGAAGGTGAAATAGATCGCCATAATGCCGAGCGCGAAACCAAAGTCGCCAACGCGGTTGACAACGAATGCCTTGATCGCCGCCGCATTGGCGGAGGGGCGGTTGTACCAGAAGCCGATCAGCAGATAGCTCGCGACACCGACGCCTTCCCAGCCGAAATAGAGTTGCACGAAGTTGTCGGCGGTCACCAGCATCAGCATGGCGAAGGTGAAGAAGGAAAGATAGGCCATGAAGCGCGGCTTGTGCGGATCATACGACATGTAGCCGATGGAATAGACATGGACGACCGCCGAGACCGTGTTGACCACAACCAGCATGACGGCCGTCAGGCTGTCGATCCGGAGCGCCCAGGACACGTCGAAGTCGCCGGAATCGATCCATTTCAGCAGTTCTATCGTTTCCGTCGTCTGCTGAAACGCGATTTGGTAGAGCGCGACCCAGGAGAGGACGGCGCTCACGATCACCGCGCCCGACGTGATGATCTGGCTCGGGCGATCGCCGAGGCTGCGGCCGAATAACCCCGCGAGCAACGCCGCGATCAGCGGCAGGAAAACAATGAGGACATACATCATGTTTCTGTCTTAACCCTTCATGTGATTGATGTCCTCAACCGCAATGGTGCCACGATTTCGGAAGTAAACAACGAGAATGGCAAGCCCGATCGCCGCCTCACCGGCGGCAACCGTCAACACGAACAGCGAGAACACCTGCCCGACCAGATTGCCGAGGAAAGCTGAAAAAGCGACGAGGTTGATATTCACCGCGAGCAGGATCAGCTCGATCGACATCAGGATGACGATGACATTTTTCCGGTTCAGGAAAATGCCGAAGATGCCGAGCGTCAGCAGGATTGCCGACACCGTCAGGTAATGTGCAAGACCGATTTCCATGATACCCCCTTACACTCCCTGTCCGGGCTCGACTTTGCGGATCGCCACCGACTTTTCGGTCGGACGATAGACCTGCTCGGCGATACTCTGTCTGCGCACACCGGGACGCTGACGATGCGTCAGCACGATGGCGCCGATCATCGCGACCAGCAGGATCAGCCCGGCCGCCTGGAAGAGGTAGGCGTAATCCGTGTAGATAATATGTCCAAGCTGTTCCGTATTGGTGAGCTCCGACGCCGCCGGCGCCGACAGCGCCGCGATCTCAACCGATTCCGGCGACAATGCCCAGCCGCTCACAACAAGGATCAGCTCAATCAATAAAATAATGCCGACCAGAGCACCGATCGGCAGATATTGAAGGAACCCCTGGCGGAGTTCGGCGAAGTTGATATCGAGCATCATCACGACGAACAGGAACAGCACCGCGACCGCGCCGACATAGACGACAACGAGGATCATTGCGATGAACTCCGCCCCGAGCAGGACGAAGAGCGCGGCCGAATTAAAGAACGCGAGAATCAGAAACAGCACGGAATGGACCGGGTTTCGTGCCGCGATCACCATAAAGGCGGAGGCAACGGTCATGGCCGCGAAAAGATAGAAAGCAAGTGCCGTGATAATCATCGCGCCCCTCCTCCCGTTGTGTTCAGATCCGTCATCTGCATGGCTGTCATAAACTTCTTCATGTTATCTGTAGGGCGCATCGGCAACCAGATTCTGGGCGATCTCCTGTTCCCACCGGTCGCCGTTATCGAGCAGCTTCTGCTTGTCATAGAACAGCTCCTCGCGGGTTTCGGTGGCAAACTCGAAATTCGGCCCCTCAACAATGGCATCGACCGGACAGGCTTCCTGACAGAAGCCGCAGTAGATGCATTTCGTCATGTCGATGTCGTAACGCGTGGTGCGGCGGCTGCCGTCTTCGCGCGGTTCCGCCTCGATGGTGATGGCAAGCGCCGGACAGGCCGCCTCGCAGAGCTTGCAGGCAATGCAGCGCTCTTCCCCGTTGGGATAACGGCGCAGCGCATGCTCGCCGCGAAACCGCGGGCTGAGCGGTCCCTTCTCATAGGGATAGTTGATGGTCGCCTTCGTCTTGAACATGTAACGGAAGGTCGTCGCCAGACCTACGACGATTTCCGTCAGCAGCAGACTGCGTGCCTGTTTGTCGATAAAGCTCATTTTCAATCAGCCTTTTCACTCTCAAATTTCAGTCCGCCCGGGAGTTGCGCCCCGAGCGACGATCGCAAAGCCTTACGGCGCGATATCAAAATACACCAGCACCCCGGCCGTCAGCACCACCCAGAACAGCGAGAAGGGCAGAAACACCTTCCAGCCGAGACGCATCAGCTGGTCATAGCGATAGCGCGGCAGCGTCGCCCGGACCCAGACGAAGACGAACAGCAGGATCGCCACCTTGATGCCGAACCAGACGATGCCCGGGATCCAGGTGAAGATCGCCCAATCCGCCGGCGGCAGCCAGCCGCCCAAGAACAGCACCGTGCAGATGCTGCTCATCAGGATCATGTTGGCATATTCGCCAAGGAAGAAGAGCGCGAACGCCATCGACGAATATTCCGTCTGATAGCCCGCAACCAGCTCCGCTTCCGCCTCCGGCAGGTCGAACGGATGCCGGTTGGTCTCCGCGAGGATCGAGATAAAGAAGATGATGAACATCGGGAACAGCGGCACGAACCACCAGTTCAGCAGCCCAAGCGAGCCACGCTGGGATTCGACGATGCCCGAAAGGTTCAGCGTGCCTGCGCACAGCAGCACGGTGATCATCACGAAGCCGATAGAGACTTCGTAAGACACCATCTGCGCCGCCGAGCGCAGCGCGCCGAGGAAGGGATAGCGCGAGTTGGACGCCCAGCCCGAAATAATGATGCCGTAAACGCCGAGCGAGGAGATCGCGAAGAGATAGAGGATGCCGACGTTGATGTCCGCGAGCACCCAACCGGCGTCAAACGGGATCACCGCCCAGGCGATCAGGCTGAGGATAAAGGTGATCATCGGCGCGATAAGGAACAGAACCTTGTTTGCGCCTGTCGGGACAACCGTTTCCTTGAAGAAGAGCTTCGCGCCGTCGGCAAAGGGCTGTAACAGCCCGAAGGGACCGACCACGTTCGGCCCGCGGCGGAGCTGCATCACGGCCATGATCTTGCGCTCATAGAGCGTGAGATACGCCACCGCGACCAGCAGCGGCACAACGATCAAGAGGACCTGCCCGACGATGGTAAGGCCTGGCAGCAGGTATAAATCCCAAAGATCAACCATTTGTACCAGTCCCCTCAGTTTTTACTTTCGAAAAGGTTGCGCTGCACTCTGCCATGATCCGGCTGGAACGGGAAATCGGATTGGTCAGGTAGAAATCCGTGATCGGATTGACGAAAGCGGCCTCCGTGAGCGGCCCTTCCGCGCCGAACTCGCCCCATTCCGCCGCAACGACCTGATCGACCTCCGCAAAATGCGGTGCGGCCTCGACCATCTTCTCACGAAGCTCTAAAAGAGTGTTATAAGGCAATGTTTTACCAAGTCTTTCCGAAAGTGCGCGAAGTATCGTCCAGTCCTCGCGCGCATCGCCCGGCGGGAATACGGCGCGCCGGCCAAGCTGGACGCGGCCTTCCGTGTTGACCCAGATTGCATCCTTTTCCGTATAGGCGGCGGCGGGAAGAATAACATCCGCCGCGCTCGCCCCGACATCGCCATGACTGCCCTGATAGATTACGAAGGTGTCCTTGAGCCGGCTCGTGTCAATCTCATCGGCCCCCAGCAGGAAGAGAATGTCGAGCGATCCATCCAGCATCTCAAGGGCGGATTTGCCCCCCTCACCCGGCAGCAGGCCGAGATCGAGACCGGCAACGCGCGCCGCGGCCGTATGCAGGACGTTGAAGCCGTTCCATCCGTCGCGGACAAGGCCGAAGCTGTCGGCGACCTTCTTTGCGAGGGCCAGCACCGCCGCCCCGTCAGGCCGGGCGAGCGCGCCCTGCCCGATGATGAGCATCGGTCGCTCGGCATTTTTCAGAACATCGGCGAAAGAATGCTTGCCCTCGGCAAGATCGGCAAGCGTTGCCGGGCCGGCGCCGAGATAATCATAGGCATAGGTCAGATCCGTCTTTTCCCCGATCAGCGCGATCGGGAAATTGCCGGCCTTCCAGCGTTTGCGGATCCGTGCATTGATCAGCGCGGCTTCATGGCGTGGATTGCTGCCGATGATGAGAAGCGCATCCGCCTCCTCGATCCCGGCGATGGTCGAGTTGAAGAGATAGCCGGCCCGGCTGCCGCCGCCGAGCGCTGCGCCGTCCTGGCGGCAGTCGATATTGGGGGAGCCGAGCGCGTCCATCAGGTCTTTCAGCGCCTTCATGCTTTCCGCACAGGCGAGATCGCCGGCAATAGCGCCGATCTTGTCCCCGGCAAGGCCGTCAAGGCGGGCCGCGATGGCATCGAACGCCTCGCCCCAGCCGGCCGGCTGCAGCGTTCCGTCCCGGCGGACATAAGGTGTGTCGAGACGCTGGACCTTCAGCCCGTCATAGGAAAAGCGGGAGCGGTCCGACAGCCACTCCTCATTGATGTCCTCATTGAGACGCGGCAGCACGCGCATCACCTCGCGCCCACGGCTGTCGACGCGGATATTCGCGCCCACCGCATCGAGTGCGTCGATGCTCTCGGTCTTGCTGAGCTCCCACGGCCGCGCCGTGAAGGCGTAAGGCTTCGAGGTCAGCGCCCCAACCGGGCAGAGATCGATGATGTTGCCGGAAAGCTCGCTGTCGAGCGCCTGTTCGAGATAGGTGACAATCTGCATATTCTCGCCGCGATAAATCGCGCCGAGCTCTTCGACGCCCGCAACCTCGCTCGCAAAGCGGATGCAGCGGGTGCAGTGGATGCAGCGGGTCATGATCGTCTTGATCAGCGGCCCCATGTATTTTTCCGTCACGGCGCGCTTGTGCTCGAGAAAGCGGCTGTTGCCCGAGCCGTAGGCCATCGACTGGTCCTGCAGGTCGCACTCGCCGCCCTGATCGCAGATCGGACAGTCGAGCGGATGGTTGATCAGCAGGAACTCCATCGCGCCTTCACGGCCTTCGCGTACTTTCTGGGTGTTGGTGTGAATAACCATACCATCGCCCGCAGGCATGGCGCAGGAGGCGATCAGCTTGGGAGATTTTTCCATCTCGACCAGGCACATCCGGCAGTTGCCGGCGATCGACAGGCGTTCGTGATAGCAGAAACGCGGAATTTCCACGCCCGCAACCTCGCATGCCTGCAAAACCGTTGCGCCGGCCTCGACCGTGACTTCTACACCATCTACTGTAAGTGTTGGCATTTTACGCTCCCCGCGCCGCCGGCCTTATGCCGCGCGCGCAGCCTTCCGTGATTTGATACGCTCTTCGATGACCGGGCGGAAATGCCGCACCAGCCCCTGAATGGGCCACGCCGCCGCGTCCCCGAGGGCGCAGATGGTATGGCCTTCAATCCGTTTGGAGACGTTGATCAGCATGTCGATCTCCTCCAGCTCCGCATCGCCTGCGACGAAGCGCTGCATCACCCGCCACATCCAGCCGGTACCCTCGCGGCACGGCGTGCACTGGCCGCAGCTTTCATGCTTGTAGAAGTGCGACAGCCGCTCGATGGCGCGGATCACGTCGGTCGATTTGTCCATGACGATGACCGCCGCGGTGCCGAGTCCGCTCTGGACGTCGCGCAGGCTGTCGAAATCCATCAGGATATCGTCGCAGATGCTTTTCGGCAACAGCGGCACCGAGGAGCCGCCCGGAATGACGGCGAGCAGGTTGTCCCAGCCGCCGCGTACGCCGCCCGCATGCTTGTCGATCAGCTCACGCAGCGGAATACCCATCTCCTCTTCAACGTTGCAGGGCTTGTTGACATGGCCCGAGATGCAGAAAAGTTTCGTGCCCGTGTTATTGGGACGGCCAAGGCTCGCGAACCAGCCCGAGCCACGGCGGAGGATCTCCGGCCCGACGGCAATGCTCTCGACGTTGTTGACTGTCGAGGGGCAGCCCCAGACGCCGACGTTGGCCGGGAATGGCGGCTTCAGGCGCGGCTGGCCCTTGTTGCCCTCAAGGCTTTCAATGAGCGCGGTTTCCTCACCGCAGATATAGGCGCCCGCGCCGCGGTGCACGTAGATGTCGAAATCATAGCCCGAGCCGCAGGCGTTTTTGCCGATCAGCCCGGCGTCATAGGCCTCCTGAATGGCTTCGTTGAGGTGACGCGCTTCCAGCACAAACTCACCGCGGATGTAGATATAGGCAGCAACCGCGCGCATCGCGAAACCGGCGACAAGACACCCCTCCAGCAGGCGGTGCGGATCGAAGCGCATGATCTCCCGGTCCTTGCAGGTGCCGGGTTCGGATTCATCCGCATTGACCACCAGATAGCTCGGACGGCCATCGGACTCTTTGGGCATGAACGACCATTTGAGGCCGGTCGGGAAGCCCGCGCCGCCGCGACCGCGCAGGCCGCTGTCCTTGATTTCCTGGATGATGGCGTCCTGCCCCATATCGAGCAGCGCTTTCGTATTGTCCCAGATACCGCGCGACTTCGCGCCGGCGAGCTTCCAGTCGTGGATGCCATAAAGATTGGTGAAAATCCTATCTTTATCCTGCAGCATTACGCCTCCTCCGTCTTTTCGAGCAATGTCGTCGGCCCGCCCTCCGGCGCGGAATTGATGCGGTCGATCTGCGGTCCCGCCGGCGGCACCTCGCCTTTCGCCAGCTTGTCGAGCAGCGCTTCGAAATTCTCGGCGTTCAGATCCTCGTAGTAATCATCATTGATCTGGATGACCGGCGCATTGACGCAAGCGCCGAGGCATTCGGCCTCAAGCAGCGTGAACATGCCGTCCGCCGTCGTCTCGCCGTTGCTGATGCCGAGTTTGTTGCGGCACACCGCCTCGAGATCGTCGCTGCCGCGCAGCCAGCAGGGCGTCGTGCGGCAGAGTTGCAGATAATATTTCCCGACCGGCTTCAGATTGAACATCGTGTAGAAGGTGACGACCTCGAACACGCGGATGTAGGGCATGTCGAGGAACCGGGCGACATATTCGATCGCCTCGCGCGACAGCCAGTTCTCATTCTGGCGCTGCGCAAGATCGAGCAGCGGCAGAACCGCGCTCTGCTGGCGGCCTTCCGGATATTTGGCGATAAACGTCTTTGCCGCTTCGACATTCTCCGGGGTGAATTCGAATGCCTTGCCTGTTTTGATTGCCTGACTCACCGGTCTACCTCACCAAATACGATATCCAGACTGCCGAGAATGGCCGATGCGTCGGCCAGCATATGCCCTCTGGTCAAGAAGTCCATGCCCTGGAGATGGGCAAATCCCGGCGCCCTGATTTTGCAGCGATAGGGCTTGTTCGACTCGTCCGACACAAGATAGACCCCAAACTCGCCTTTCGGCGCCTCGACCGCCGTGTAGGTTTCCCCTGCGGGGACGCGAACGCCTTCAGTGTAATGCTTGAAATGATTGATCAGCGCTTCCATGGAGGTTTTCATGGCGGCGCGGCGCGGCGGCGCCACCTTGGGATCCTCGCAAAGGACCGGCCCCGGTTTCATCTGATCGAGGCACTGCTCCATGATGCGGAGCGACTGGCGCATCTCTTCCATGCGCTGCAGGTAACGATCGAAGCAGTCGCCGTTCAGCCCAACGGGGATGTCGAAGTCCATCCGGTCGTAAACATCGTAGGGCTGGCTCTTGCGGAGGTCCCAGGCAAGACCGGTCGAACGCAGCATAACGCCCGAGAAGCCCCACGCCATCGCCTCTTCCGCCGTCACCACGCCGATATCGACGTTGCGCTGCTTGAAAATCCGGTTCTCCGTCAGCAGTGCCTCGATATCGTCAAGAATGGGCGGGAAGTTTTCGATAAAGACGCGAATATCGTCGAGCAGCTTCTGCGGAACATCCTGATGGACACCGCCGACGCGGAAATAGGCCGCATGCATGCGCGCGCCACTCGCCCGCTCGTAAAATTCCATCAGCGTCTCACGCTCGACAAAGCCCCACAGCATCGGCGTCGTCGCGCCGACGTCCATGGCCTGCGCGCAGACGTTCATGAGGTGGTTGAGGATGCGGGAAATTTCGCTGAAGAGAACGCGGATATACTGTGCACGCTCCGGCACCTCGCATTGCAGCAGCTTTTCGGCTGCGAGCACGAAGGCATGCTCCTGACTCATCGCCGCGACATAATCGAGACGGTCGAAATAGGGCATCGCCTGCATATAGGTCTTGTATTCGATCAGCTTCTCGGTGCCGC
The DNA here is from genome assembly GCF_036844445.1 of Sneathiella sp. Classification (GTDB taxonomy): domain Bacteria; phylum Pseudomonadota; class Alphaproteobacteria; order Sneathiellales; family Sneathiellaceae; genus Sneathiella. Next base: position 208,612 of record NZ_DAIUFV010000004.1, read on the forward strand.
GATGGAGGAGGCCGATATGCGGATCAACCCGCTCGACCACCTCGCCGTCCAGCTCCATCACGAGGCGCAGCACGCCGTGCGCCGCCGGATGCTGCGGGCCGAAATTGAGCGTGTAATTCTTGATCTGGACTTCAGCCATCAGCCCTTCTCCTCTGCCTTTTCATCACCCGGCAGAACATATTTCGCCCCTTCCCACGGGCTCTCGAAATCAAACCGGCGGAATTCCTGGGTCAGGTTGACAGGTTCATACATGACCCGCTTCTCATCCTCGCTGTAGCGCAGCTCCACATAGCCCGTGAGCGGGAAATCCTTGCGCAACGGATGCCCTTCAAAGCCGTAGTCCGTGAGGATGCGACGAAGGTCCGGATGGCCGGAGAACATGATGCCATACATATCCCATGCCTCACGCTCGAACCAGTTGGCGACGGGAAAAAGCCGCACAACGGACGGAACGGGCGTGCGCGCATCAGTCTGCGCCTTCACGATGATGCGCTGGTTGTTGCGCAGGCTGAGCAGGTTATAGACAACATCGAAGCGCTTTGCACGCGTCGGGTAGTCCACCCCGCAAACGTCGCACAATACCTCGAAGCGGCAGTTCGCGTCATTGCGCAGGAATTCAAGAACCTTGTCCACCGTCTCGCCGCGCACGTCGACGATCAGCTCGCCCAAGGCAACCCGGGCGCCGATCACATCATCGGGCAGTTCGGCCGCGATCAACTCGCCAAGTTCTCTAAGCGCTTCAGTCATATGATTGTCGCCCCTTTCCGTTAGCGCACGAATGTTCCGGTGCGGCGAATCTTCTTTTGCAGCTGGAATACACCGTAAAGCAGCGCCTCTGCTGTCGGCGGACAGCCGGGCACATAGACATCGACCGGAACGATCCGGTCACAGCCACGGACGACGGAGTAGGAATAGTGATAGTATCCGCCGCCGTTGGCGCAGGATCCCATGGAGATCACGTACCGCGGCTCCGCCATCTGGTCATAGACCTTGCGCAGCGCCGGCGCCATCTTGTTGGTCAGCGTGCCCGCAACGATCATCACGTCCGACTGGCGGGGCGAGCCGCGCGGCACGATGCCGAGCCGCTCCATATCGTAGCGCGGCTGCCAGGCATGCATCATCTCGACCGCGCAGCAGGCGAGACCGAAAGTCATCGGCCAGAGCGAGCCTGTGCGCGCCCAGTTGACCAGCTTGTCAACCTGCGTAACGATGAACCCCTTGTCCTCGAGTTCCTGACCGACGTGGCGGAAAAATTCATCCTGATCGCGGACGGCGGGACGGGTGTCCATCACGGCTTTTTCAGAAGTCATTCCCATTCCAGGGCTCCCTTCTTCCATTCATAGATAAAGCCGACGGTGAGAATGCCGAGGAACGCCATCATCGACCAGAAGCCGTACATCCCTACCCCGCCGAGCGAAATCGACCAGGGGAACAGGAAGGCCACTTCCAGATCGAAAATAATGAACAGGATGGCAACCAGGTAGAAGCGGACATCAAACTGATTGCGCGCATCGTCGAAAGGTTCGAAACCGCATTCATATGCAGAGAGTTTCTCGGCATCGGGATGCTGTGCCGCTACGATCATCGACGCAATCACGATGATGGCGGAAAGGGCAATTGCCAGACCCAGAAAAATCAGAATCGGCAGGTATTCTATGAGCAAGGCTTCCATTATATAAATTGCTGCTTTGTGCAGGGCATAAGCGCCGAAATATGCAGCAACTCCTCTACCACATATGAAACATTATAGTCACGGGTTATAAGGAAGAAAACCGAATTGGCAACAAAATTCCGCCATAGTTTGAATTGCCTAAACGACAGCGGGCAATTCCGGAAGATAACCTTCCGGATTGCCTGAAATTCAGTCATTTTTCGGGAAAATGGCGAGAGTGACGGGACTCGAACCCGCGACCTTCGGCGTGACAGGCCGACGCTCTAACCAACTGAGCTACACCCCCGCAAGACGGCTGCTTTGTAGGAGACAGGGAGGCTCCTGTCAAGCAACATAAATGCATTTCTCCAATAATTTTTTACGCGTCCCGTTAAGTGGCGGAAAACCGCTGATAAATTCCGGCGGGCCAAGAGCGGCGGTGTCGCAAAGCCACGCGCATTTCCGAAAGTTTAGAAAAATATGTTATAATTTAGGAACTTGCGCGGCAGACATAAAAAAACGCGGCCCCGTTTGCGGGTCGCGTTCCTGCCGTTTTCATGATGTATTGATCTGGATGGTGGGTGATGAGAGATTCGAACTCCCGACCCTCTCGGTGTAAACGAGATGCTCTAACCAGCTGAGCTAATCACCCGTTCCAAATCGTGCCCGTGTATATCAATACGGGTCGTCAAAGAAAAGCAAAAAAGTGAAGCCAGGCCCAAAATCATGAACCTGGCTCACGGATTGCGTTGCAATCGCCGGATTACTTGTTGACCAAGTCCTTCAGCTGCTTGCCCGGTTTGAATTTCGGCTGCTTGGATGCCGGAATTTTGATGGTATCTCCGGTGCGAGGGTTGCGCCCTTCGGAGGCTTTACGCTCAGCAACGCTGAACGTGCCAAAGCCAACAAGGCGTACTTCATCGCCGCTGCTTAAAGCGTTGGAAACCGCTTCGAGTACTGCATCGACACTTTTCCCCGCTTCTGCTTTTCCAAGGCCGGAAATATCAGCGACTGCGGCAATGAGATCATTCTTATTCACTATAAGCCCCCTTCGATTTAGACTTTAACATATCTTATCCGGAAATTCGCTTAAGACGCTGGCATACTAATTTGTCGGCCCTGCCGGGTCAAAGAGAAAAATCAAGATATCCCCAACTTTTCTGCGGTTTTGACCCGGTTTGAGACGACAATCAGTGGGTGGTTACACCATCTTCAATCTTGCGCTGTGCCGCCGCACCCGCGAGTTCACGCGCGAGTTCCTCCTCGGTCCAGTTGAGCGGCGTCAGGGGCTTGGTGAGCGCATGCTCAAGAACTTCCGAGACTTTGGCGACCGGGATGATCTCAAGACCTTCCTTCACATTGTCCGGAATGTCGGCGAGATCCTTCTCGTTGTCTTTGGGGATCAGCACCTTCTTGATCCCGCCCCGAAGAGCGGCAAGGAGCTTCTCCTTCAGCCCGCCGATGGGCAGCACCCGCCCACGCAGCGTGATCTCACCGGTCATCGCCACATCCTTGCTGACCGGAATATTGGTCAGCACGGAAATGATGGAGGTGACCATGGCAACGCCGGCCGACGGCCCGTCCTTCGGCGTCGCGCCTTCGGGAACGTGAACGTGAATGTCATGCTTTTCGAAATCGGTCGGCTTGACGCCCATCTCGAGGCAGCGCGACTGCACGTAGCTTTTCGCGGCCTGAACGGATTCCTGCATGACATCGCCGAGCTTGCCGGTGATCTGCATCCGTCCCTTGCCGTAGAGCTTGACGGCCTCGATAGTCAGCAGCTCGCCGCCGACCTCGGTCCAGGCAAGGCCCGTTGTGAGGCCGACCTGGTCCTTCTCCTCAGCCTCGCCATAGCGATAGCGGCGCACGCCCGCGTAATCGGCGAGATTGTCCGAGGTGATCGCGACCGACTTCGTGTCGCTCGTCAGGATTTCCTTCACCGACTTGCGGCAAAGCTTGGCGATTTCCCGCTCAAGGCTGCGCACCCCGGCTTCCCGCGTATAATAGCGGACCAGATCGCGAATGGCCTCATCGGTGATGCTCCACTCGTTCTTGCGAAGGCCATGCGCCTTCATCTGCTTGGCGACGAGGTGGCGCTTGACGATTTCGACCTTCTCATCTTCCGTGTAGCCGGAGAGATGAATGATCTCCATACGGTCGCGCAGCGGCCCCGGCATATTGAGCGAGTTGGCCGTGCAGATGAACATCACTTCCGAGAGGTCGAACTCGACTTCCAGGTAATGATCGGCGAACGTCGCGTTCTGCTCCGGATCCAGCACCTCGAGCAGCGCCGATGACGGATCGCCGCGGAAGTCATTGCCGAGCTTGTCGATCTCGTCGAACAGGAACAGCGGGTTGCTCGATTTCGCCTTCTTCATCGACTGGATGACCTTGCCCGGCATGGAGCCGATGTAGGTGCGCCGGTGACCGCGGATTTCCGCTTCATCGCGCACGCCGCCGAGGGCGACCCGCACGAAGTTCCGGCCCGTCGCCTTGGCAACCGACTGGCCGAGCGAGGTTTTACCGACCCCCGGAGGTCCGACGAGGCAGAGGATGGAGCCGCGCATCTTCTTCATGCGCTGCTGCACGGCGAGATATTCAAGAATGCGTTCCTTGACCTTCTCAAGGCCATAATGGTCGTCATTCAGGATTTTCTCGGCCTGAACCAGATCCTTCTTGATCCGAGTCCGCTTGTTCCACGGCAGGCTGGTGATCCAGTCAAGATAGTTGCGCACGACCGAGGCTTCCGCAGACATGGGGCTCATGCTGCGCAGCTTCTTCATCTCCTGATTACATTTCTCGCGCGCTTCCTTGCTGAGCTTGGTGCTCGCGATCTTTTCCTCAAGCTCGGTGAGTTCGTCGCGACCTTCCTCGCTTTCGCCAAGCTCCTTTTGGATCGCCTTCATCTGCTCGTTGAGATAATATTCGCGCTGCGTCTTCTCCATCTGGCGCTTGACGCGGCTGCGGATCTTCTTCTCGACCTGCAGGACACCGATTTCATCTTCCATCAGCGCATAGACGCGCTCGAGCCGCTCCGTCGCGCTCTCGATCTCGAGAAGCTCCTGCTTCTCGGCGATTTTAAGCGCCATGTGCGAGGCCATGGTGTCGGCAAGCTTCGAGGGATCATCGATCTGGTTGAGCGAGACCAGCACTTCGGGCGGGATCTTGCGGTTCAGCTTCACATACTGCTCGAACTGCGCAATCACGGAGCGGGCAAGCGCTTCCAGCTCCGGCGCATCCGCATCCTGCTCCTGCAGGACTTCGGCATGGGCCTGGAAAAACTCGGGATTGTCAAGAAACCGCTCGATACGGGCCCGCTCGCCGCCTTCGACGAGAACCTTCACGGTACCGTCGGGCAGCTTGAGAAGCTGCAACACGGAGGCGATTGTGCCGACGCGGTGAATATCGTCTTCGCCCGGATCGTCCTGGCTCGCGTTCTTCTGGGCGACCAGCAGGATCTGCTTGTCGTCCTTCATCACATCTTCGAGCGCGCGCACCGATTTGTCCCGACCGACAAACAGCGGAACGATCATATGCGGGAAAACGACGATATCGCGCAGCGGAAGAACCGGGAATATCTGGGTACGGGGTGTATCAATCATCATCGTGCCTTCTGGAACCACGCACTGACATGCCTAGACAGCCGGAGAGATACGCTGGTTCTGCTAATACAAAACGGCGGAAAGAGAGGACCTCATCCCGCGACCGGACCTACGCACTGCTCGTCGCGTCCTGCCGGTCAGCATATATATGGAGAGGCTGGCTACCCCCGTCAACCACCTCGGCATTGATGACGATTTCCTCAACGCCTTCAAGGGATGGCAGGTCGTACATGGACTCAAGAAGGATGTTTTCCATGATCGAACGCAGGCCCCGCGCGCCCGTCTTGCGGACGATGGCTTTGCGGGCGATCGCAGACAGCGCATCCTCGGAAAATGTCAGCGTGACATTTTCCATCTCGAACAGACGCTGGTACTGCTTGACGAGCGCGTTCTTCGGCGTCGTCAGAATTTCAATCAGCGCCTCTTCATCGAGGTTTTCGAGCGTCGCGACAACCGGCAGACGGCCGACGAATTCCGGGATCAGGCCGAATTTCAGCAGATCTTCCGGCTCGACATCCTTCAGCGTCTCGCCGACGTTGCGATCTTCCTCCGCCTCGACAGCCGCGCCGAAGCCGATGGAGGTGTCCTTGCCGCGCGAGCCGATGATCTTGTCGAGCCCGGCGAAGGCGCCGCCGCAGATGAACAGGATATTGGTCGTGTCAACCTGCAGGAATTCCTGCTGCGGATGCTTGCGCCCGCCCTGCGGCGGCACCGAAGCGACCGTTCCTTCCATGATCTTGAGAAGCGCCTGCTGCACCCCCTCGCCCGACACGTCGCGGGTGATGGAGGGATTGTCGGACTTGCGGCTGATCTTGTCGACCTCGTCGATATAGACGATGCCGCGCTGCGCCCGCTCGACATTATAGTCGGCAGCCTGCAAGAGCTTGAGGATAATATTCTCGACGTCCTCGCCGACATAGCCCGCTTCGGTCAGGGTCGTCGCATCGGCCATCGTGAAGGGCACGTCGAGGATGCGCGCCAGCGTCTGCGCCAGCAGGGTCTTGCCGCAGCCCGTCGGGCCGATCAGCAGGATGTTCGATTTCGCAAGTTCCACATCATCCGATTTTCCGGCGTGATGCAAACGCTTGTAATGGTTGTGCACGGCGACGGAAAGAACCTTTTTCGCATGCTGCTGGCCGATCACATAATCGTCCAGAACCTTGCAGATTTCCTGGGGAGTGGGAACGCCGTCACTCGTCTTGACCAGAGTGCTCTTATGTTCCTCCCGAATGATATCCATGCACAGCTCAACGCACTCATCGCAGATAAACACGGTCGGTCCGGCGATAAGCTTTCTGACTTCATGCTGGCTCTTGCCGCAGAAGGAGCAGTACAGGGTATTCTTCGAATCTCCACCGCTTAACTTGGTCATAGAAACTCCAATTGTCCGTTCGACTCTGCATATTAGCCATCGTCTCTGCGGGCGACAACCATAATATTTTTCAGGCCGAAATCTGTGGCGGTTGCAGTCACATTTGTGCCTACAGCACAAAATAGACATTTTGGCTCAACTTTTCGTTAACAGGACGCCTTCTGTTCCCGTTTTACGAAATAATAAAATGTGATACCCGTTGGGCGCGGATTACTTGGACTTTTTGGCGTCGTCCGCCCCATCGGCCGGGCGCTTGGTGACAACTTCGTCGATCAGACCGAAGTCCCGCGCCTCTTCCGCCGTCATAAATTTGTCGCGTTCCATCGAGGACTCGATGACGTCGAGCGGCTGTCCGGTATGCTCCACATAGAGCTTGTTGAGACGGGCCCGCACTTTCAGGATCTCACGCGCGTGGATCTCGATATCGGTGGCCTGTCCCTGCGCACCGCCGGACGGCTGATGGATCATGATCCGGGAATTGGGCAGGCTGTAGCGCTTGCCCTTGGTTCCCGCCGTCAAAAGGAACGATCCCATCGACGCCGCCTGACCGATACAAACGGTCGAGATCTCCGGCTTTATATATTGCATGGTGTCATAGATTGCGAGACCCGATGTCACCACGCCGCCCGGAGAATTGATATACATGCTGATCGGCTTCTTCGGATTTTCGGCTTCCAGGAACAGAAGCTGCGCCGTGATCAGACCCGCCATTGCATCATGAACCTGTCCGGTCACGAAAATGATGCGTTCTTTCAGAAGACGCGAGAAAATGTCGTAAGACCGCTCGCCGCGCGCCGTCTGCTCCACCACCATCGGGACCAGGGTGTTCATGTAGGTGTCAATGACATCAACCATTCTCGATCTTCCTCAAAATTTACAGCTGCGCCACGTCAGCATATAGGCGCGACGAACGCAACTGTAAATCGGTCTTGCTGATTATTTCTTGTCGTCCGCCTTCTTGTCGTCCGCCTTCTTGGCGGCCGGTTTTTTGGCAGCGGCTTTCTTCGGCGCCGCCTTCTTTGTGTCAGCGTCCGCGTCATCCGATTTCTTGGCTGCCGCCTTCTTCGGGGCCGCCTTTTTCTTCGGTTTCGCCTCTGTCGCCTCGTCCGGATCCTTCATCAGATCGTCGATGGACACCTTCTTTTCCGTGATCGAGGCCAGCTCGGCAATGAAGTCGATGACCTTGTCTTCGAAGATCGGGGCGCGCAGCTGCGCCTGCATCTCGGGCCGCCGCTGGAACATTTCAAAGATCATCTGCTCCTGGCCCGGGAAATTGCGGGCCTGAGCGATCATCGCCTGATTGACTTCTTCCTGCGAGACTTCGATGTTGTTGATGCGGCCAACCTCGGCGAGCAGAAGGCCGAGACGGACCCGGCGCTCTGCGATATTCATATATTCTTCGCGCAGCTCCTCTTCGGACTGATCCTGATCTTCGAGCTTCTGGCCGTTCTGTTCGAGCTCGCGCTCGAACTGCTGCCAGATATTGTCAAACTCGTCCTGCTTCATTCCGGGAGGAACCTCGAAGTCATGGGCCTCCGCCATGGCGTCCAGCATGTTGCGTTTCAGCGCCTGACGGGAGAGCTGGGCATACTGCTGCTCGATCTGGCCGCGCACGGCATCCTTCAGCGCCGCGAGGTTCTCAAGGCCGAGCTTTGTTGCAAAATCGTCGTTGATTTCAACGTCGGCCGCTTCCTGAACCTCATGCACCTTCACCTCGAAGATGGCCTCCTTGCCGGCGAGATGCTCGGCGCCGTAATTTTCCGGGAAGGTGACTTTCACTTCCACGTCATCGCCGCCCTTGGCGCCGATAAGCTGCTCTTCAAAGCCCGGAATGAAAGTGTTGGAGCCGAGCTCGAGCTGATGGCCTTCGGCCGAGCCGCCCTCAAAGGGCTCGCCGTCAAGCTTGCCGACAAAATCGATAAGGAGGGCATCGCCTTCCTTGGACTTGCGGTTGCGCGCGACCTTGACGAAATTCTTCTGCTGCGCGGCGATTTCCTGGAGCGCTTCGTCGACCTTGGCCTCCTCGACTTCGGCGACCGGCTTTTCCAGCTTCAGCTTGGAGAAATCCATCGGCTTGAAATCAGGCATCACCTCGACCTGCAGCGTGAACTCGAGGTCCTTGCCTTCGTCGAAGCTGGTGATTTCGATTTTCGGCTGCTGCGCCGGGCGGAGATCATTGTCCTCGAGCGCTTTCTGGCTCAGCTCATTGACGGTGTTCTCCAGCACTTCGCCCATAACGGATTTGCCAAAGCGCTGACGCAAAATGGCGAGCGGCACCTTGCCCGGGCGGAAACCGGGAAGCTTGATATCCGCGCCGACCGTCGTCAGCCGCTCCGTTACTTTGGTGTCAATTTCCGCGGCCTCGACCACGATGGTGAAATCCCGCTTTAAGCCGTCAGAATTAGTCTGTGTAATTTGCATGAAGGATCGTCCGTCATCTTTTATTTAGCAACAAACGCATTCTGCCCCCTTATGTGACAGAAAGCGCCAGCCCGAAAGCCTGTTCAATCATGGTGCGGGTGGAGGGAATCGAACCCCCACTTCGTAAGAAACTGGTACCTAAAACCAGCGCGTCTACCAATTCCGCCACACCCGCGTTCAAAATCTCGATCCCCGGGCGCCTTAAATCAGGCGCTTCCCACAGGGAGCGGCTGTCTATAGCATATGATTTCTCGCGTTGACTAGGAGAATTACCGGTAAAAGGCAGAGAAAAGTCAAATCGGGCGGCCACATGCGCCCGCGCAAGGAAGGGGACGACGAAATTCCGGCTCAGGCGCGAGGGCGCGAGACATGCGCGGTACGTTCAGGCGCCTCTCTCAGCCAGGCACGCCCGCGCCGGCGGGGCGGTTATTGGGCGGCGCGAAACTGACGCTCAAACATATCGAGCGCCAGCACCTTGTTGCCGCCATGCTCGCGGTGACCGGTACAAAGCAGGGTGTTTTCATAATGCACATGCGGAATGCCCTGGCCGTCTTCCGTAATCCGGAGGACTTTCGCCTGCTCCTGCATGCTAAGGCTCATACGCCGGTAGAAAATATCCCCTGAAGCGATATGATCGCGTAGATTGCGTTTTCTGAAAAACAACATGTTCTCTCATCCAATAAAGTCGGTGTCCCCGTAGATTAGGCAAGAATTACCGGTAAAGTGTAAATAAACGGTTGAATTATCCGTCTATTTTTACCCATCTAAGATTTTCCTCTGAGTTCGCGCAGGATCGCCGGCAAAGCGGTCTCGATATCCTCCGAAATAAGCCCCGCCCCGAGCCGCGCGCCCGCCTCGCCGTGGATCCACGCGGCCGCGGACGCCGCGGAAAAGGCCGACATCCCGCTTGCGAGAAAGCCGGTGATCAGGCCCGCCAGCACATCGCCCGATCCCGCCGTTGCAAGATCGGGCGGCGCGTTATAATTGATAACCGCCTTGCCATCTGGCGTTGCAATGACCGTATCCGCCCCTTTGAGGAGAATGACCGCGCCCGAAAGGGCTGCCGCCTCCCGCGCCCGGTGCAGCTTCGATCCGCTGAGAGAGAAGATCCGCTCAAACTCGGCTTCATGCGGAGTGAGGATCACCTCCCCTGCCCGCTTCGCGCCAATGAGGGAAAAGAGGGTATCGGGATCATCCTTGAAAACCGTCAGCGCATCCGCATCCAGTACCACGTCGGCCGCGCTTTCAAGGGCGGCGATGGTGAAGGCGCGGGTGCGCTCGCTGACGCCGTTTCCGGGGCCGATAAGAACCGCACTGATCCGCCGCTCGGCAAGCCAGCTTGCAAATTCCTCTGCCGCCTCCAGCGCTTTCACCATCACAGCCTCCAGCGCAACCGCATAAACCATGAGGGCGGATGGGGGCGCAACGAGTGTCGCTGCGCCCGCGCCGCCTCTCAGCATCGCCCGCGCCGACAGCCGCGCCGCGCCGCTTGAGGAGACGCCGCCGCCCGTTACCGCCGCATGGCCGCGGCTGAATTTATGGCCAAGCGGCGAGAGAACCGGCAGATCATCGCGCCAGAGGTCGGGGCCGTTCAGATGCGTATCGGGATCGAGATCTTCCAGATAGTCAGCCTCGATGCCGATGTCGATGATCTGCAGCTCACCCGCGAGCGCGCGCCCGGGATAGAGAAAATGTCCGGGCTTGGCGCGAAAGAAGGTGACGGTGAGGCTGGCGGGAAGAGCTGCCGCGTCCGCGGCCCCGGTATCCCCGTTTACGCCACTCGGCATATCCACGGCAACGACGGGGAGACCCGTCTTTCTGACCCGCTCAAACAGAGAGGCCACCTCGTCTTCGAGCGGGCGGGAGAAGCCCGCGCCAAACACCGCATCGACGATCAGATCGAGATCGGCGAGATTGGCGTCCTCGAGCCGCCGGATCGGCCCGTCCCAGCGATCACGCATGGCGGCGGCATCGCCCTGAAGATGCGCCGGATCGCCAAGCGAGAGCAGATCGACCTCCCATCCCGCCGCATCGAGATGACGGGCGATCACATAGCCGTCACCGCCATTGTTGCCAGGTCCGCACAGAATGAGGCAGCGCCCGCGCGGCCAGCGATCGATGATAATCTCCGCAATGCCCGCCCCCGCCGCTTCCATCAGGGTGAGGCCGGAGACGCCGCCCTCCATGGCGAGGCGGTCGGCCTGATACATCTCGGCGACGCTCAGCAATTCGGACGGATAGCTCATGCCCGCCTCTCCCTTTGATGCGTTCATTTGCCCCCTCCCTCGCCGCGCCCTGCCTTCTTCCGCGTCGCCGGACCCTCGCGCATCCAACCCTCCCTTCTTTCGCTCCCCATGAAAGATGAGAAAGATTAGGGGCTTATGAAATGCGAGACAAGCCACCAATCGGGCGGGCGCGGTTATTTTTTTAAACGCTAGGAAACCCTGCGTCCATGGGGCATAATCAGGCCATGTCCCGCATTCGCATACTTAATCCGAAGACCCGCCTCGGCAGGTTTTTTCTCGGCTGGGCGCTGGTCATCGGCGGCATCTTCGGCTTCCTGCCCATACTCGGTTTCTGGATGCTGCCGTTCGGCCTGTTTATTCTCTCCGTCGACTATGCCTTCGCCCGCCGCTGGCGACGCAGGCTGCAGATCTGGATCGGCCAGTGGCAGCGGCGCAAGGAGCGGCGCGCGCGGCGCGCCCGCCGGCAGCTCGGCAAGCTGCCCCCGCCGCCCGCGCCCGAGATCGAATAAGCCCGGCGAATGGTTTCACTTGAAATCCGGTAAAATCCGGGCATACCCTGTTGGTCGCTTACCGATTATGACAGGGGTCATCGTGAAGAATACCAGTAGCATCCTCGGCGCCTACGGCACGACCATCTTCGAAGTGATGTCGCAGCTTGCCCTGCAGCATCAGGCGATCAATCTCGGACAGGGTTTTCCCGATGAGGACGGGCCGAGAGATATCCGCGAAGTTGCCGCAAAGGCGCTTTTGGATGGGCCGAACCAGTATCCCTCGATGATGGGCATTCCGGAGCTTCGCCAGGCGGTCGCGGCGCATGACAAGCGCTTCTACGGCATCGATGCTAACTGGCAGAGCGACGTGCTGGTCACCTCCGGCGCGACGGAGGCCCTTGCCGCCTGCATCCTCGGTCTCGTCAATCCGGGCGATGAGGTGGTGCTGTTCGAGCCGCTTTATGACTGTTATCTCCCGATCATCCAGCTTGCGGGCGGCATCCCGAAATTCGTCCGCCTCGATCCGCCGCGCTGGGAGATTGACCCGGCCGCGCTTCGCGCCGCTTTCTCGCCGCGCACCAAGATGATCCTGATGAACAGCCCGATGAACCCGACGGGCAAGGTGTTCACGGCGGAGGAGCTTAATCTCATCGCCGATCTGGTGCGGGAGTTCGATACTTTCGCGGTATGTGATGAGGTCTATGAGCATATCGTCTTTCAGGGAAGCCGGCATATTCCGCTGATGACCCTGCCGGGGATGGGAGAGCGGACAGCGCGTATCGCCTCGGCCGGGAAAACCTTCTCGCTGACCGGCTGGAAGGTCGGCTATGTCACCGCGCCCGCCGCCATGACGGCGCGGATCGCCAAGGCGCATCAGTTTCTCACCTTCACGACGCCGCCGGACCTGCAGAAGGCCGTCGCCTACGGCCTCGCCAAGGGGGATGATTTTTACAGCGATCTCGCGCAGTCGATGCAGTCGAAACGCGATCTCCTCCGCGACGGGCTCCGCTCCATCGGCTTTGCGACGGCCGACTGCGACGGCACCTATTTCATCAATGCCGATATCAGCTCGATCGGCTTTAATGGAACGGATGAGGAATTCTGCCGCCTGATCACGACGGAGGCCGGCGTTGCCGCCGTACCGGTCAGCGCCTTTTACCCGTCCGAGGGCGCGCGGCGCAACTTCGCGCGCTTCTGTTTCTGCAAGCGCCCCGAAGTGCTTGAAGCGGCGATTATGAAATTGCGGGATTTTTTTGCCAAATAAGGGTAAAGTTCACTTGACCGGCGCTGGCAGTCTCGGTAAACAGAGCCGCTCCTGTGGCGAACGTAGCTCAGCTGGTTAGAGCGCCTGACTGTGACTCAGGAGGTCGGGGGTTCGAGCCCCCTCGTTCGCCCCACATTCGAAAGCCCGGAAACTCGCGTTTCCGGGCTTTTTTTATTGGCGTTGGCGAGACGATCAGTCTTCGCGGTCAAGCTCGATAACTTCCATCTTGTCGACGCTCAGCTTGAGATCCCAAACTGTTCCGTCTTCTTTGCGGGCATCATCAACTTCCCAGTGCGGCCCGTCGTCGCCATCCTCATCAAGCTCGATCTCTTTCCAGCTTTGATAGCCAAGCTCGTTGAGCCGCTCCGTCAGCGTGGCGAGTTCGTCGGCGTTCGGCGCACGGTCGGCGAAGGCCGGCGCGCTCAAGGCGAGGCCGGAGAGGACCAGAGCGGTGGAGAGTGCAAGGAACTTCATGACTTTTCCAATCTGTTGCATTATGGAGGAAACTCTACGCGAAGAATATGGGGGAGCAATCCGAAAGGGGAAGTCCCGGACGGAGATATTCCGCCGCAAATTCTGGTTTGCCGCCGCCTGTCGCGGCGCGCGGTCGGGCAGTTTAAGGAGAGCGGACATGGATGACAGACGGCTGACGGAGCTTGAACTCAAATTCATGGAGCAGGAACAGGCGCTCAGCGAGCTGAGCGACATGGTCAACCGGCAATGGCAGGAAATCGAAGGGTTGAAAGGCCGCCTTCTCCGCGCACAGGATCGCATCATCAGCCTCGAGGAAAGCCTGCCGGCCGCGGCCGGGCCGGAAAAGCCGCCCCATTATTAGAAGCGCACCCCGCGGCGCGCGGTTGGCGCTTGCATTTGCGTGTTTTCAGCCGTACAACCGCCGCATCTCCATTCAGACCGGGGCAAGCCATGACCAGCAGTGACAAAAGCGAAAAACCCAAAGTCCCGGACGATCCCGTCGTTGGCTATATTCTGCGGGCGGTCAGCACGGGCCGCGATGTCGCGCCGCGCGAGGTTGCCGAGGCGATTGCCGCCGATCGCGCCAAGCCCGGCTCGCCCACGGATATGTGGCGCAAATATATGACCGCCGTTCGCCAGCAGGCCATCCACCTCGCCCGCGCCGGCCGGCTGCACATTATTCGCAAGGGCGAGATCGCCGATCCGAACGACTTCAAGGGGCTCTATAAATTGCGCAAGGCCCAATCCGATTAATTTTTAAGCAGTTGCCTAATTTTTAAGCGCCTCATTTTTAGACACACAGCGTTTCATTCGACATCGCGCTCCTGAAACCGCACTTTTCCGCCGATTGCGGGCCGTGCAAATGCGTCACCGGATTCTGGCACGTCTCGTGCTATACTATGAGCGGGTCAGTCAGGACAGTACCTCTGGCGATATAAAATCTGGATTGAGAACTGTGTTATGAAAAAAATCGAAGCAATTATCAAACCGTTCAAACTCGACGAAGTAAAGGAAGCCCTTCACGAAATCGGGTTGCAGGGGATCACCGTAACCGAAGCCAAAGGTTTTGGCCGCCAGAAAGGTCATACCGAGCTTTACCGCGGCGCGGAATATGTTGTGGATTTCCTGCCGAAGGTAAAAATCGAAATCGTCCTTGAGGACTCGCTCGTCGAGCGTGCCCTTGAGGCCATCCAACAGGCCGCCCGCACCGGACGTATCGGTGACGGGAAGATTTTCGTCTCCACCGTTGAAGAAGTGATCCGTATCCGGACAGGCGAAACCGGTCCCGACGCAATCTGAAACCATGTCGGCCGGCAGCGACCGGCAGAATACTACCCCTGAATTGTAAACAGAGAGACGCACTAATGGCTGCTGATATTTTTAAACTGATGAAGGAAAACGAAGTCGAGTATGTGGACCTTCGTTTTACCGATCCGAAAGGCAAGTGGCAGCATCTCGCCATGCATGTCGATGTCGTTGATGAAGACATGTTCGAAGATGGCGTGATGTTCGATGGCTCCTCCATCACCGGCTGGAAGGCAATCAACGAGTCGGACATGACGTTGATGCCCGACACCTCGACCGCCGTCATGGATCCGTTTGCCGCCCGCCCGACCCTGATTGTCTTCTGTGACATTCTCGATCCGCTCTCGGGCGAAAGCTACGAACGCGACCCGCGCTCCGTCGCCAAGAAGGCGGAAGCCTATCTTGCCAGCACCGGCATCGGCGATACCGCCTTCTTCGGACCGGAAGCCGAGTTTTTCATGTTCGACGACGTGCGCTTCAAGGTCAGCGGGTATGAGACCTCCTACAAGCTGAGCGACCATGAATCCCCGTTCATGAGCGGCGAGGAAATCGAAGGAGGCAACAGCGCCCATCGTCCACGCGTCAAGGGCGGCTACTTCCCCGTTCAGCCAGTTGACAGCGGCGCCGATATCCGTAGCGAAATGCTCGATATCTGCAAGCAGATGGGCCTTTCGGTTGAGAAGCATCACCACGAAGTCGCCCCGAGCCAGCACGAACTCGGCATGAAGTACAACACGCTGGTCAGCGCGGCCGACGAGATGCAGATCCAGAAATATGTCGTGCATAACGTGGCCCACGCCTATGGCAAGACCGTCACCTTTATGCCCAAGCCCGTATCCGGCGACAACGGATCGGGTATGCATACACATATGTCGATCTGGAAGGACGGCAAGCCGACCTTCGCGGGCTCGGGCTATGCGGATCTGTCGGATACCGCCCTTTACTACATCGGCGGCATCATCAAGCATGCCAAGGCGATCAATGCCTTCACCAACGCCAGCACCAACTCCTACAAGCGCCTGATCCCGGGATTTGAAGCGCCGGTCCTGCTCGCCTACTCCGCGCGTAACCGCTCCGCTTCGTGCCGTATCCCCTACACGCCGAGCCCGAAGGGCAAGCGCGTTGAAGTCCGCTTCCCGGACTGCACCGCCAACCCCTACCTCGCCTTCTCGGCGATGATGATGGCCGGTCTCGACGGCATCCAGAACAAGATCCACCCGGGCGATGCGATGGACAAGGATCTCTACGATCTGCCGCCGGAAGAGCTGAAAGACATCCCGACCGTCTGCGGCTCGCTGCGTGAAGCACTCGAAGCGCTCGATGCGGATCGCGACTTCCTGAAGAAGGGCGGCGTCTTTACCGACAATATGATCGACGGCTACATCGCCATGAAATGGGAAGAAGTCTTCCGCTTCGAGCATGCGCCGCACCCGATCGAGTTCGACATGTACTACAGCGTCTGATCAGGCTGCTCGGACAAAGAGAAAGCCGCCCGTTTCCGGGCGGCTTTTTTATGGCGCAACCGCCAGTCCGCAATCAGCCGTCGACCGGCCGCGGCCGGCCGTCATTGTCGACGGCGACGAAAATATAGGTGCCTTCCGTCACCTTGATTTCTTCCGAATCCAGCTTGCGCGAGACGATGGTGGTCAGCTTGACGGCAACCGAAGTGCGTCCGACCCGCTCGATCTCGCCATAGATGCTGACGATATCGCCAACCTTGATCGGCTGGTGAAATGTCATCGCCTCCACGGCCACCGTCACCACCCGTCCCTTCGTTCGCCGCGCCGCGAGGATCCCGCCGGCGATATCCATCTGGGCCAGCACCCAACCGCCGAAGATGTCCCCGCTGTTGTTGCAGTCGCTTGGCATCGGGGCCGTCCGGATGACGGCGTCACGGAATTGGGTTTTCATGATCTTTGGACTTCCTTCTCGCTGTGTTATTCGGCTATAACCTATACGGTTTATGCCCGCCGGGCGACCTGAAATTGCCATTTCAACAGCAGCTTTTTATCTCTAGTGAACTGATTTTATGTCCGATCTTTTCCAGCAGCCCAAAACCGACAGCTCTGATTATTCCGCCAAGGATATCGAAGTCCTTGAGGGGCTGGAGCCTGTCCGCCTGCGCCCCGGCATGTATATCGGCGGCACGGATGAACGCGCGCGCCATCATCTCGCGGCAGAGGTGCTTGACAACTCCATGGACGAGGCCGTCGCCGGTCATGCAACGCGTATCGAAGTGGAGCTCTTCGCCGACGGCTCGCTGCTCATCCGCGATAACGGGCGCGGCATCCCCATCGACCGCCACCCCAAATATACCGACAAATCGGCGCTTGAGGTCATTCTGACGACGCTCCATTCGGGCGGCAAATTCTCGAACAAGGTCTATGAGACATCGGGCGGCCTGCACGGCGTCGGGGTGTCGGTGGTCAATGCGCTCTCCGACCGGATGATCGTCGAGATCGCGCGCGACCGCGAACTGTGGCGGCAGGAATATTCGCGCGGCGTCCCCGTCACGGCGCTTGAGAAAATCGGCGCGGCGCCGAACCGGCGCGGCACCTCCATCCAGTTCCACCCTGATCCTCAGATTTTTGACGCCGGCACCGCTCTCCGACCCGGGCGGCTTTACAAGATGGTGCGCTCGAAAGCCTATCTTTACCGTGGCGTCGAAATCCGCTGGAAATGTGCCGAGGAACTGATCAAGGACGAGACGCCGGCCGAAGCGGTGCTGCATTTCCCGGGCGGCCTTCGCGATTTTCTGGATGCCTCGCTCGACGGCATCAAATGCGTGACGCAGGAACCGTTTTCGGGCCGCGTCGAGGTCGAGGGGCAGCGCGGACGGGTCGAATGGGCCGTCGCCTGGCCGATGGACAACACCAGCTTCCTCAACTCCTACTGCAACACCGTGCCGACGCCGGAAGGCGGCACGCATGAGCTTGGGATGCGGGGCGCGCTTCTGCGCGGTCTCAAAGCTTACGGCGATCTGATCAACAACAAGAAAGCCGCGCAGATCACGGGGGAAGATATTTTCTCGGGCGCCGCGGCGGTCCTCTCGATCTTTATTCCCGATCCGCAGTTCCAGGGCCAGACGAAAGAGCGCCTGACCACCAGCGAGGCGACGCGCCTTGTCGACCTCGCTATCAAGGATCATTTCGACAACTGGCTCGCCGGCGCGCCCGATCAGGCCAACAACCTGCTCGCCTGGGTGATTGACAAGGCCGAGGAGCGTCTCCGTCGCCGGCAGGACAAGGAAACCAGCCGCAAGACGGCGACAAGCCGCCTGCGCCTTCCCGGCAAGCTTGCCGATTGCAGCAAAAGCGGACGCGAGGGGACGGAGCTCTTTATTGTCGAGGGCGACAGCGCCGGCGGCTCCGCCAAGCAGGGACGCGACCGGCAGACGCAGGCGATCCTGCCGCTTCGCGGCAAGATCCTGAACGTCGCCTCCGCCACGCACGATAAAATCCGCGCCAATCAGGAATTGCAGGATCTCGTTCAGGCGCTCGGCTGCGGCCTTCGCGACAAATACCGGAGCGAGGATCTGCGCTATGAGAAGGTCATTATCATGACCGACGCCGACGTTGACGGCGCACATATCGCCTCCCTGCTGATGACCTTCTTCTATCGCGAGATGCGGCCGCTGATTACCGATGGCCATCTTTATCTGGCGCAGCCGCCGCTCTATCGCCTCTCGCAAGGGGGGAAAACGGTTTATGCGATGGATGATGCGCATAAAGACCGGCTGCTCGCGACCGAGTTTTCCGGCCGCGGCAAGGTTGATATCAGCCGCTTCAAGGGTCTTGGTGAAATGCCGCCCGCCCAGCTCAAGGAAACGACGATGAACCCGAAGAAGCGGGTGCTGCTCCGCGTTGATGTGCCGATCGAGGAATTTGGCGAAACGGCGGAGCGGGTCGAAAGCCTGATGGGCAAGAAGCCCGAGCTCAGATTCGCCTTCATTCAGGAAAACGCCCGCTACGTCGAGGATATCGACGTCTGATGCGCACGGCCCGCGCGACGGCGGGCGCTTCCTACTCGGGCTTGCGGGCCAGCCAGCGGCGCATATGCTCCGTCGTCTCTTCCGGGCGCTCCATCGTCGGCAAATGGCCGCAGGTTGAGATCTCGACATACTGCGCGGTCGGGATATTGACCGCCATTTCCCGCTGCAGGATCGTCGGGATCAGCCGGTCCTCCGCGCCCGCAAGGACCAGCGTCGGACAGCGGATATCGTCCAGGATGTGGGTCAGCGGCTGGCGCGACAGCAGCGCCCGCTCCTGGCGGATAAAGGCGTCGCGGCCCGTATCCTCCGCCATTTTGAAAATACGTGTTGTCAGCTCCTCATCCTCGAGCCGCGAGGGATGGATCAGGACCGGCAGCAGGCTGCGCGTGACGCCGTGGAAGGTCGAGGCCTGCTCCGCGAGGCGGATGAAATCCTCGCGTTTGCGTCGATCCTCTGGCGTATCGGCGAGCGGACGGGAGGCGAGCAGCGCAAGGCGGCTGACCCGCTCGGGCGCCTGGTTCATAATCTCAAGGGCGAGATAGCCGCCCATCGAAAGGCCGGCGAGCGCGAAGGTCTCGGGCGCCGCTTTGAGAATTTGCGCGGCGATCGCGGGCATATTGTCGTCCACCGTATGATCGGCGACGATGATATCGGCAAGATCCGCAAGCCCCGCAATCTGATCGCGCCACAGGTCCGCCGTACACAGCAGCCCGGGAATCAGAACGAGTGAAGGTTTCTCTGTCATTACTGCGCATTTCGTTGTATAATAAGCACGTCAATCGCTCGAAGGAGCCTCCGCTATTTTTACAGACAGGACCGGCGATTGAGAACCATTAACTTTAATTTTCGTCTTTTTTAGTAGAAATCGCGGCAGATCGCCCGGTTTTACTGAAATTCGCAGGAAATGTTTGACAGAAGTTGTCAATTCACTAGATTGCGCACAGTTTTATGCAGATTTTATTAAGAACGGTATCTCACGCTACATGACATTTGCAGATCTCGGACTAAGCCCCGACGTATTGAAAGCGGTTGAAGAAACCGGCTATAAAAATCCGACCCCCATCCAGGAAAAGGCTATCCCGTATGTGTTGATGGGACGCGATGTTTTGGGTACGGCACAAACGGGCACCGGCAAGACGGCAAGCTTCACGCTGCCGATGATCGATATTCTCGCGGCGGGTCAGGCCAAGGCGCGGATGCCGCGCTCGCTGATTCTGGAGCCGACGCGCGAGCTTGCGGCGCAGGTCGCCGCCAATTTCGAAACCTATGGAAAATACAGCAAACTTTCCATGGCGCTGCTGATCGGCGGCGTTTCCTTCTCGGATCAGGATGCCAAGCTCGACAAGGGCGTCGATGTGCTGATCGCAACGCCGGGCCGGCTGCTCGATCACGTGGAGCGCGGCAAGGTAATGCTGAACGGCGTCAAGACGCTGGTGATCGACGAAGCGGACCGGATGATGGACATGGGCTTCATTCCCGATGTCGAACGCATCGTCTCCCTTCTCCCGCCGCTCCGCCAGACCCTCTTCTTCTCCGCTACCATGTCAAAGGACATGCGCAAGCTCGCCGACAAATTCCTTCACAATCCGAAGGAAGTCGCCGTCTCGCCGCCCACCTCGACGGCGGCAACCGTGACGCAGCAGCTGCTGATGGTGCAGAAGATGGAAAAACGTCCGGCGCTTCGCAAGCTGCTCCGCGAACAGGATGTGAAAAACGCCTTCATCTTCTGCAATCGCAAGAAGGATGTCGATATCCTGCTTGGCTCGCTCATCAAGCACGGCTTCAACGCCGGCGCCCTGCATGGCGATATGACGCAGAGCCATCGCATGGAGACGCTGGAAAAATTCAAGAATAACGAAATCAAACTTCTCGTCTGCTCTGATGTCGCCGCCCGCGGCATCGACGTGAGCGCGGTGAGCCACGTTTTCAACTTCGACGTCCCGACCCATGCGGAAGACTATATCCATCGCATCGGCCGGACCGGACGCGCCGGGCAGGAAGGCCATGCCTTCACCCTCGCGACCAAGGCCGATGAGAAATATCTCGATGCCGTCGAAAAGCTCGTCGGCCGGCAGATCCCGCGCATGACGCTGAGCGGTATGGAGGAAGTCGCCGAGGAAGCCGCCCGCATCAGCGAGCGGGAGAAACGCAACAGCGGACGCGAAAAATCCGGTCAGCGCAAGAGCGGATCGCGCAAAGACAGCGCCAAAGCCGCCGCCCCCCGCAAAAGCGAGCCGCGCGAGGAGAAAAAGACGCCCGCCGCCGCAACGCCTGCGGCGGCAGCAAAGACAGCTCGCAGCAAACCGAACGGCTCAAAATCCCATTCGCGGCACTCCCGCGATGATGACGCGCCGGTTCTCGGCCTTGGCGAGAATGTGCCGGCCTTCTTCAACATCACTTTTCGAAAGTCCGCAGAGAAATAGCACCATCGCCGGACGGGCTCTCGCAAGGGAGCCTTTTTTGTTCCATCAGCCGGCAAAACTTCCTAAACTCGGACCCTGACCTCCCTCTCAATGAGGATAACCCTGCAGGAAAGGCATCTGTCGTGAAAACGATCTTTATCATGGTGAAATGTGAACTCGGAAAGGCCTACGACGTCGCCGGAGAAGCCGTGGAAAATGTCGAGCAGGTTTCTGAAGTTTATTCAATTTCAGGGAATTACGACCTGATGATGAAATGTTACCTGAATGATGATCAGGACATCGGACATTTCGTCAACGAGCAGATCCAGTCGCTTCCGGGGATCAAGGACACCTTCACACTCATCACCTTCAAGGCCTTCAGCTAGCGGCTGAGGCGCAAATCATCCATCCCCGCAAAACGGACCTTTCCCCAACCGGCGAAATTCTTTAAGCTGGTCATCGCTTTAGGGAGGGAAGCGGGGATCCCGTTTCTGACATCGTACAGGGAGACTTCATCGTGAAAAAGACACTTATCGGCATGGCGTCCGCACTGGCCCTGCTGAGCGCTCCGGCGCTTGCGAACACCACGGAGCCGGTCAAGATCGGGTTTGTGACAACGCTCTCAACGGGCGCCGGCGCGATCGGCGAAGACATGCGCAACGCCGTCGAACTCGCCATCGAGCATCTCGGCGGCAAGATGGGCGATCGCCCCATCGAGGTCATTTACGAGGATGACGCCTTCAAGCCGGAAATCGGCAAGCAGAAAACCGACAAGCTAGTCAAGAAGGACAATGTGGATTTTGTCGCCGGCTATATCTGGAGCCATGTTCTGATGGCCTCCTACAAGAGCGTTGTCGACAATGGCAAGTTTCTTGTCAGCTCCAACGCCGGGCCGAGCGCGCTTGCGGGCAAGCTCTGCAATCCGAATTTCTTCTCCACCTCCTGGCAGAACGACCAGACGACCATGGCCATGGGCGATCTGCTGAACGAGCGCGAGATCAAGCGGCTCTATGTCATGGCGCCGAACTATGCCGCCGGAAAGGATATGGTCGAGGGAATGGAGCGGACCTTCAAGGGCGAGATCATCGGGCGCGACATGACCAAATTCCCCGATCAGCTCGACTTCTCGGCGGAGCTCGCCAAGGTGCGCGCGGCCAAGCCCGATGCGCTGTTCGTCTTCTACCCGGGCCGCCACGGCGTTCAGTTCCTGACGCAGTATGCGCAGGCCGACCTTGCCAAGACGGTGCCGCTCTACACCACCTTCACGATCGACTCGATCAGCCTGCCGCGGATCGGCGAACAGGCCCTCGGCAGCATGATGACGATGTTCTGGTCGCCCGATCTGGATGTCCCGGCCAACCATAAATTCGTCAGCGACTTCAAGGCCAAGCACGGCAACTATCCGAGCCACTACGCGGCCCAGACCTATGATTCCATCATGCTGATCAACAGCGCGGTCGAGAAGGTGAATGGCGATTTGAGCGATCAGGATGCGGTGCGCGCAGCGCTGCAGGCCGCCGATTTCGACAGCATCCGCGGCGACTTCAAATTCGGTCACAACCACCATCCGATCCAGGATTTCTATCTTCGCGAAGTCGTGAAAGATGCGGACGGCCTTTATACAACGAAGATCGTCACCAAGGTCTATGAGGATCATCAGGATACCTACGCCGCCGAATGCAAGATGAGCATCAACTAGGCCCGCGGGCCTGTCCACTGCCTGTATGAAGGGCCGATCCCGTGCGCCGGGGTCGGCCCGCTTCCCACGTTTTACCTTGAGGGGGGTCAGAACGTCGCATGAACTGGTTGCTTCTGCTGGAACAGACATTGAATGGTTTCCAGCTCGGCCTTCTGCTTTTTCTTCTCGCCGCCGGGCTGACGCTCGTCTTCGGCATCATGGACATGATCAACCTCGCCCACGGATCGCTTTACATGATGGGCGCCTATTTCTGTGCGACCTTTACCGGCTGGACCGGATCCTATCTTTACGGCGCGCTGCTGACGATCCCGGCGGTTTTTCTTCTCGGGCTGGTGATCGAGATTGTCGCGCTGCGAACACTCTATGCCCGCGATCATCTCGATCAGGTCATGGCGACATTCGGCCTCATCCTCTTTTTCAATGAGGCGACCCGCCTGATCTGGGGGCCCGTCGGGCTGTCCATTCGGCTGCCGGATTTTCTCATCCAGACGGTCGAGGTCGTGCCGGGCGCGCCCTACCCCGCCTTTCGCCTGCTCATCATCATCGTCGGCTTCCTCGTCGCCGGGCTGCTCTATGCCCTCGTCTCGCGCACCCGGCTCGGGATGCTGATCCGCGCCGGCGCCAGCAACCGGGAAATGATCGGCGCGCTCGGCGTCAATGTCCGGCTGCTGTTCACGCTCGTCTTCGGGCTCGGCGCTGCGCTCGCCGGACTTGCCGGGCTGATGGCCGGCCCCATTCTCTCGGTCTCGATCGGCATGGGCGAAAGCATCCTGATCCTGACGCTCGTCGTCATCGTCATTGGCGGTATCGGCTCCATCAAGGGCGCCTTTGTCGCGGCCATCCTGATCGGGCTGATCGATACTGTCGGCCGCTCCTTCCTGCCGGAGCTTCTCGATCTCTTCCTGCCGTCCGACAGCGCGGCGACGGCCGCCCCGGCGATTGCCTCCATGCTCATCTATCTCCTGATGGCGCTCATCCTTGCCATCCGCCCGCAAGGGCTGTTCCCGCCGCGGGGAGTTGGCAAATGACCCTGACACCCCGCACTGCCCTCAATGCGGCCCTGCTGCTTCTGCTCGGCCTCGTCCCCCTTCTCACGAGCTGGATGGGCGACAGCTTCTATACCGGGCTGCTGTCGCGCATCCTGATCCTCGCCATCGCTGCGCTCAGCCTCAACCTGCTAATCGGCTACGGCGGGATGATCAGCTTCGGCCATGCCGCCTATATCGGGATCGGCGCCTATGCGGTCGGGATCGGCGCGTTCCACGCCTTTGAAGACGGCATCGACTGGATGCTGAACGGCTATATCCAGCTTGCCGCCGCGCTTCTCGGCTCGGCGCTTGTCGCCCTTATCATCGGCGCGATAAGCCTGCGCACCCGCGGCGTCTATTTCATCATGATCACCATGGCCTTCTCGCAGATGCTCTATTTCACCTTCGTCGGGATAGAGACCTACGGCGCCGATGACGGCCTCACCATCTACGTCCGGAGCGACATGCTCGGCCTTATTGACCTTTCCCATGAGACAAGCTTCTACTATCTGATTTTCATCTCGCTGCTGATTGTCCTTTACCTGATGCACCGGCTGGTCAATTCTCCCTTCGGCCATGTCATTCGCGGCGCGAAATCGAATGAAGCGCGGATGCGCGCCATCGGCTTCTCGCCCTATCGCTACCGCCTGACGGCCTTCGTGATCGCCGGCATGATCGCGGGCTACGCCGGTTTTCTCATGGCCAACCTGAATGACTTCGTCAGCCCCGATCTCCTGCACTGGACGCGCTCGGCCGATCTGATCATCATGATCCTGCTCGGCGGCATGAGCAGCCTGTTCGGCCCGCTCTACGGCGCGCTTGCCTTCCTGATGCTGGAGGAGATCCTCTCGTCCATCCCCTACTCCATCGGCGGCCTCAACCTCGGCGAATACTGGCAGCTGCTGTTCGGCCCGCTGCTGATCTTTATCGTGCTGTTCGCCCGAAACGGGATCGAAAGCTTCCTGCCCGGTGCAAGGAAAAACGGATGAGCACGCCCGATACATCTCTTCTCTTCGTTCGCAACCTGGTGAAGCGCTATGACGGCGTACTCGCAACGGACGACCTGTCGCTCGACGTGCGCGAGGGGGAGCTGCATGCGATCATCGGCCCCAACGGCGCCGGCAAGACCACGCTGATCAAGCAGCTCACCGGCGAGATCCGTCCCGACAGCGGCGATGGTGATTTTTGCCGGGCGCAGCCTGCGACGTATCAAGGAGGCGGCGCGCTCGCATCTCGGCCTCGCTCGCTCCTTCCAGATCACGAGCCTGTTTCGGGATTTCACCGTGCTTGGCAACGTCCGCCTCGCCGTGCAGGCCCATAGCGGCCATTCCTTCCATTTCTGGCGCAATGTCGAGAAGGACGAGCGACTCAAGGAGAGGGCGCACGCCATCCTGAAAGAGATGGGGCTCGATGCCGCCGCCGATCTTCCGGTCGCCCGCCTCAGCCACGGGGAGCAGCGCCAGCTCGAAATCGCCATGGCGCTCGCTACCCGCCCGAAAATGCTGCTGCTCGATGAGCCCATGGCCGGCATGTCGGCAGAAGACAGCGCCCGCATGGTCACCCGGCTTGCGGCGCTCAAAGCGCACTATACCATCCTGCTGATCGAGCATGATATGGATGCCGTCTTCAGCCTCGCCGACCGGATAACGGTGCTTGTCAACGGGCAGGCGATTGCAAGCGGCACGCCGGCCGAGATCCGCGAGAATGACGAGGTTCAGAAGGCCTATCTCGGGGAGGAGGCGTAAGCGCATGCTGGAGCTAGACGCAATAGAAAGTTTCTACGGCCAGAGCCAGATCATGTTTGGCCTCTCGCTCAATATCCGCGAAGGCGAGGTTGTCACCCTGATGGGCCGGAACGGCATGGGCAAGACGACGACCGTGCGCGCCATCACCGGTCTCACGCCCGCGCGCCGGGGCGTGATCCGCTTCAAGGGAGAGAACATCACCGCCCTTCCCTCCTATCGCATTGCGCGGCGCGGCATCGCCCTCGTGCCCGAGGGGCGGCTGATTTCGCCCAACCTCACGGTTAAGGAGAATCTCGTGGCAACCCGAAGCGACGGGCCATCCGGCGCGCCTCGCTGGACGCTCGCGCGGGTCTGGACGCAGTTTCCCCGCCTTCTTGAACGCCGCGACAGCATGGGCAACCAGCTCTCCGGCGGCGAGCAGCAGATGCTCGCCATCGCCCGGGCGCTGATGACCAATCCGGAGCTGCTGCTGCTCGATGAGGCAACCGAAGGCCTCGCGCCGCTGATCCGGCAGGAAATCTGGCAGATCCTCGCCGAGCTGAAGAGTGAAGGCCTCTCGATCCTCGTTATCGATAAAAATATCCAGGCGCTCAGCAAACTCGCCGATCGTCACTACATCATCGAGAAGGGGCGGATCGTCTGGGAGGGCGGATCGGAAGCTCTTATGTCGCAGCATGAGATCAAGAATAGATACCTCGGCATATAATTTTCTGCCAACTGAAAGTAAATATGCCTCGAAGGCGCCTTATATTGCGGAAAATTGCGCCAAACCCCAGAAAGAAAAAAAATTAATTATAAATTTACTTTGATTCTATATTAAATAGGTTCCGGTGACCCCGAAGGAAAACCATTGCATCGTACCTTTTGACGGGATTGTTTGACTTGCCACTCCAGAGCGATTTCGAGACTGTCCGCGCCCTCGCCAAGAAAACAATGAACCTGATGGAAGAACGAGGTATCCGGCAAACGCCCCCAAATTACGCCATCTGGTATGAATATCTCCAGGAGAACAACCCTGACCTGACACGGGCAGTCAATCAGGTGCTGGTCAATAACGGAAAGTTCACCGAGCAGGTAAGCGCCGATCTCTACGCCCGCTTCTTCACCCGGGAAAAGGAGAACAAGGCGGTCGAGGAGACGAGCCGTCTGGTCCAGGAATCGATGGCCAACATGATGGGCGATCTGACCCGGACCAGCAGCGATATCTCGAACTATGAAGAACAGCTGCATGATTTCGCCACCCGCGTCGAAGGCGTCAGCGGAAGCGAGTTGCAGGCGATGGTCAGTGAAATTCTCTCGCAGACGCATTCCGTCTCGGACAACACCCGCAACCTTCAGCATGGGCTGGAAAGCGCTTCGCGCGAAATTGCCGATCTCAAGCGCCGGCTGCAGTTTGTCCAGAAAGAGGCCTATACTGATTCCCTGACCGGCATTCCCAACCGCAAGAACTTCGATGAGCAGCTTGCCAAAGCGATCACCAAGGCGCAGGAGACAGGGCGGGAACTTTGCCTGATCATGACCGACATCGATCATTTCAAGCTGTTCAATGACACCCACGGCCACACCTTTGGCGATCAGGTCCTGAAGCTGGTGGCGGCGACGCTTTCGCAAGGGATCGATCGCGCCGCGCTTGCCGCGCGCTACGGCGGTGAGGAATTCGGCATTATCCTTCCTGATACGACGATCAGCGATGCCGTCAACCTCGCCAATGATCTCAGGATGGCGATCTCGGCAAAAAAACTGATCAAGCGCGCCACCCGGACCGAGGTCGGAAAGATTACCATGTCATTCGGCGTCACCTCCTACGCCCGGCCGGAAGATGCGCTGCCCATGATCAACCGTGCGGACACGGCGCTTTATGAAGCGAAAAAGTCCGGGCGCAACTGCGTCAAATATCTGCAGCCGATCGTCTGATCGCTCGCGCGCTCTCTGCCACCTGCCGCGCCGCTCCGGCCGCGCCTCTGGCAACAAATTTCTGTTGTCCGCGCCGCCCATTAGACTAATCTGATCCCACGCCCATTGATAAGAAGAAAGAAGCATCCATGTCTTACAACACGATCAAATTCGATGTCCGGGAGGGCGTCGCCAAAATCACCCTGAACCGGCCGGATAAACTGAATGCCTTCTCCGACGAGATGCATGCGGAGCTCCGCGCCGTTATGCCGACGCTGGAAAGCGACGCCGTGCGCGCTGTTCTGATCACCGGCGAGGGGCGCGCGTTTGGCGCCGGCGCAGACCTTTCGGGACGCAGTCACGACGGCCGCCCGTCGCTCGATGCCGGGGAGACGCTTGAGAAGAACTACAATCCGCTGATCCTGTTCCTGCGCGCGCTCGACAAGCCCGTGATTGCGGCAGTCAACGGCATTGCCGCCGGCGCCAGCATGAGCCTCGCGCTCGCCTGCGATATCGTCCTTGCCGCAAAATCGGCTTCGTTCCTCCAGGCCTTCTGCAACATCGGTCTTATCCCCGATGCGGGCAGCACCTATTTCCTGCCGCGGCTTGTCGGCTCCGGCAAGGCGATGGGTCTCACCATGCTCGGCGAGAAGCTGCCGGCGGAAGAGGCGGAAAAGATCGGCCTCATCTGGAAATGCTATGATGACGACGCGCTGATGCCCGCCGCCGAAGCGCTGGCGGCGCGGATGGCGAAAGGGCCGACCAAGGGCTATGCGCTGATCAAGAAGGCGATGAATGCGAGCCTGCATAACGATCTCGCCCGGCAGCTTGACGTTGAGACAGAGTATCAACGCGCCGCCGCCAACAGCGAGGATTTCATCGAAGGGGTCGCCGCCTTCCTGCAGAAGCGGCCAGCAGCGTTCAAGGGACGGTGATGCGATGACGGAACGGAGTGGCGTCGATGCCATTGCCATCGCCCGCACGGTGGCCGAGACAATGTATCGCAAGGATATTGCGTCGCAGTCCGCCGGCATCACGCTGAAGGAAATCGGCCCCGGCCATGCGGTGATGTCGCTCCGGATCACGGATATGATGCTGAACACGCATGGTATCTGCCACGGCGGCTATATCTTCATGCTGGCTGATTCCGCCTTTGCCTATGCCTGCAACAGCTATAACCAGAACACGGTGGCCGCGGCGGGGCAGATCAATTTCCTGAAGGCTGTGCAGCCCGATGACCTGCTCACCGCAACGGCCAAAGAAATATCAAAGACCCGGCGCACCGGCCTTTATGATGTGACTGTCACGAACCAGCATGGCGAGATGGTCGCCTGCCTTCGCGGCAATTCCCACACGATCAAGGGCCAGATCCTGCCGGGGCTTGGCACGAGCGACGCG
The DNA here is from genome assembly GCF_036844445.1 of Sneathiella sp. Lineage (GTDB taxonomy): Bacteria > Pseudomonadota > Alphaproteobacteria > Sneathiellales > Sneathiellaceae > Sneathiella. Next base: position 237,594 of record NZ_DAIUFV010000004.1, read on the forward strand.
GACGGCTGAAAGACACGCCGCCGCGCAGCCGGACCGAAGGGACGAAATAAATGAGCGAATTCAACGGGTTTCCTAAAGACTGCCTGGCGTTTTTTCGCGACCTCGCGGCGAATAACAACCGCGAGTGGTTCACGCTCAACAAGGAGCGCTACAGGCAGTCCGTCCTCTATCCGATGAGTGATCTGATTGCCGCCCTCGCGCCACGGCTTGAGGCAATCGCGCCGATGTATGTCGCCGATCCCCGCCCGCATGGTGGATCAACCTTCCGCATTTACCGGGATGTGCGCTTCTCACGCGATCCGCGGCCCTATAAGGAGCATGTCGCCTGCCAGCTGCGCCATCAGGCGGGACGTGATGCCCATGCGCCGGGATTTTATATCCATATCGCGCCGCAGGAAGTCCGGTTCGGCGGCGGCATCTACCTGCCGCCGGTGCCTGTCCTCAATAAGGTTCGCCGCGCCATCGCCGAGCGCCCTGCGGACTGGTGCGTCTTAAAAGAGGACCCCAATTTTCAGAAATTTTTCCCGGACGGCATTCGCGGCGATAGCCTGAAGCGGGCCCCGAAAGGCTTTACCGAGGATCATCCCGAGATCGCCGATATCCGCCGCAAGACCTTCTTTGTGATGCATGGGCTCCGCAATCCGGAAGACATCACCCGGGCGGATTTCATCGACAAGATCGACGAGACATTCCAGCGCGCGACGCCCTTTATGCGCTTTCTCACCAACGCAGTCGAACTTCCCTTCTGACCGCCGTCGTTCCCGCGCCTTAACAGTCTTTTAAGAATATTTTCCTAAAATTGGCGGCAAATGATAACCGGCGTTCTTCAAGGAATACTCTCATGATGAATATTATCGAGCTGCACCCCGATACCACTGTCGATCTTTACAGCACAGCCCATAACCTGATCGTCCACCAGGGGGAAAAGGCGCTCGATATGCTGCGCGCAGAAGCGGACGATCTGCGCCGGAACGACGGATCGGAAGAAAATCTCTATGCCTGCATCGAGCTGATGCGGGTGGTCGGGGAGCTGATCAACATGGAGATGGTTGGCCCCGTCCATTAATTCGCAAAACCCTTGCGACAGGAAGCAACAAGAGCGGCACTTCAAATGCCGCTCTTTTTGTTTTTAGCCGATCCTGCGCGTTGCGCTCAGCTTTGCAGCACAACCCGCCCGACGATATTTCCGGCGCGCAGGTCTTCCAGCGTCTTATGCGCCTCATGCATCGGGCGCGGCGTGATCGCAAGCTCATTCAGCTTGCCAGATTTTGCAAGATCCATCAGCTCCCGCATCTCGCGAAGGTTGCCGACATAGCTGCCTTCAACGGAGATCGCCTTGATCGGGAACATCGGCAGCGGCAGAGAGAAGCCGCCGCCGAACAGGCCGACGATCACCAGCTTCCCGCCCTTGGCCAGAACCTTCACGCCGAAGGCCGCACTGCTCTCCGCGCCAACAAAGTCGATGGTCGCATTGACGCCCCCGCCGGTCATTCCCATGAAGGTCTTGACCGCGGCGGGATCAGCCGGATCAATCGCGGCGACCGCGCCGGCGGCGAGGCCTGCCTCCCGCTTTTTCGGATCGATATCGGCGACATAAATCTCGGCGTCCGTCACCGATTTCGCTATCGCCATCGCCGCAAGGCCGACACCGCCTGCGCCGAGCACCAGAAGCTTGCCGCCATTGGTGCGCGATTTCACCTTCTGAAGCGCGCTGTAGGCGGTAAGCCCTGAGCAGGTGTAGGTGCAGGCAAGCTCTTTCGGCAGGGCGCCATAATCGAGAAGATAGCGCGAATGCGGCACGATAAGCGTATCGGAATAGCCGCCCGCAACGTCAATTCCGAGCTGGCGCGGCCGGCTGCAGAGCTGTTCCTCGCCCGATGCGCAGATCGCGCATTTGCCGCAGCCGATCCACGGATAGACCACGCGCTTGTCGCCGACTTTCACGCCCGTTACCTTGTCGCCGACCGCCTTGACGGTGCCAACGATTTCATGGCCGAGCGTAAAGGGCAACTCGCGCCCGCCGCGAATATCCAGCTTGCGCCCCTGCCCGAGATCGAAATACCCCTCCCAGATATGGATATCGCTGTGGCAGACGCCGCAGGCGGTGATATCCAGCACAACCTCTTCGCCCTGAGGCGTCGGCGCTGTGCCGGTATTCTCCACCAGCGGCGCCCCATACTCCTCGAACTGGTAACTCTTCATTCTTCCCTCCCCGTTTTTATAGACCCCGATCAGGCGATATTGATCCAGGTCGTTTTGATCTGCGTATATTTTTCGAGCGCATGGAGCGAGCGGTCGCGGCCGCTGCCGGACTGCTTGTAGCCGCCAAAGGGCGTCGACATATCGACATCATCATAGGTGTTGACCCAGACGGTGCCGGCGCGAAGCGCCTGGGCAAGCTGGTGCGCTTTCGAGATATCGCGGGTCCAGACCGACGCCGCGAGACCATAAATGGTCTCATTGGCGATCCGCACACCCTCTTCCAGATCCTTGAAGGTGATGGTACTGATCACGGGACCGAAGATTTCTTCGCGCGCAATGGTCATGTCATTGGAAACATTGTCGAAAATAGTCGGCTCAATATAGTATCCACCGGTTTCCTGCAGCACCTGCCGGCCGCCGTGGAAGAGCTTCGCGCCTTCTTCCTGACCCTTGTTGATATAGCCCATGACGCGGTTTGTGTGCGTCTTGTCGACCATCGCGCCGACCATCGCCTTCGGGTTCAGCGGATCCATTGGCTGCAGCGTGGCGGCAACGCCCGCGATCTTTTCGATCAGCTCATCCTTGATGCTGTCCTGTACGACAAGGCGGGAAGCGGCGGTGCAGACCTCGCCCTGATTGAAGAAGACACCCATGGCGATTTTCTTCGCCGCGAGATCAAGATCGGCATCGGCCATCACGAGGCTCGGGCTTTTGCCGCCGCATTCGAGGCTAACGGCCTTCAGATTGCTTTCCCCGGAATAGCGCATGAACATCTTGCCGACCTCGGTCGAGCCGGTGAACGCGAGCGCATCCACATCCATATGCCGGCCAAGCGCCTGCCCTGCAGTCTCGCCATAGCCGGGGAGGACGTTGAAAACGCCGTCCGGAATACCGGCTTCCGAGGCGAGCTCTGCGATACGCAGCGCGGTCAGCGGCGACTGCTCCGCCGGCTTCAGGATGACGCTGTTGCCGGCGGCAAGCGCCGGCGCGAATTTCCACGACGCCATCAGCAGCGGGAAGTTCCACGGAACGACGCAGGCGACGACGCCGATCGGCTCCCGCGTCACAAGCGCGAGCGAGCGGCGGCGATCGGTCGGCGCAATCTCGTCATAGACCTTGTCAATCACCTCGGCATACCAGGAGATGGCACCGGCGGAGCCCGGGATATCGACGGCGCCCGCCCACTTCACCGGCTTGCCCATGTCGAGAGATTCGAGCAGCGCAAGCTCATCGCGGTGCTTCATGACGAGGCCGGCAAACTTCTGCATCACGGATTTCCGCTTTGCCGGCGCTTCACGCGACCAGACGCCTGCGTTGAATGCCGCGCGCGCCGCTGCGACGGCGCGATTGACGTCTTCCACATCGCATTCGGCAACCTTGGTCAGCACGCGGCCATCCACAGGGCTGACACAATCAAACGTCTTTCCGGAGGCCGCATCGACATACTGGCCGTTAATAAAGGCCTTACTACGGATTGAGATTTCACTTTCCAGTTTTTCCCAGTCTTGCCGGGTCGGAGCAGGCTTCGCAGACATCGATCTTTCCTCTTTTTGATTATCGCAGGCGCGTTGAGTTTAAGCTTTTTCCGAGAATAGCCAATGGTATTTATTCGCGAAAGCTATTCTTGACCGTTTGGTCGAAAAACATCTGTTGTCGCGCTGACAAATCGCGCATCATGGGCTATTACCTTATCTTACCGAACGCCGGTTCGGTTGATAGGACTGTTTTATAATGCACAGAAATATAAACCTGACGCAGGTTCAGACCTTTCTCTGGGTCGCCACCTTGCGAAGTTTTCGCCGGACCGCGGAAAAGATGAATACGACGCAGCCGGCCATCTCCTCGCGCATCGCCCGGCTTGAGGAGACGCTCGGCGTGCGGCTGTTCGAGCGGGACAATAACTTCATTCGCCTGACGCAGAAAGGTGTCGAACTCCTGCCTTATGCGGAAAAGCTGCTCCGTACATCGTCGCTGCTGGTCGATCAGATCTGCCATGACGAAGAGCGACAGGGCATGCTCCGGCTCGGGATATCGGAGATGGTGGTGCATACCTGCCTTCCCGAATTCGTCGGCAGCCTCGGCGAGAAATTCCCGTCGCTCGAGCTTGATATTGTCGTTGACACCACGGTCAACCTGCACCGCGAGATCTCAGAGAAAACGATCGACTTCGCTTTCATGATGGGGCCGGTCGTAGATTTCCAGATCGAGAATGTGGAACTGTTGCAGTTTGAAATGATCTGGGCCGCCGCGCCGTCCTTGCATCTTTCCACCGATCGCCCGCTGTCGCTCGATGAGCTTTCGGTGAGGCCGCTTCTCACCTTTGCGCAGAATACCCGCCTCTACGGCGAGCTCACCCGTCAGCTTCGCAAAGCAACGGAACGGCCGCCGCATGTTTTTCCCGTCAATTCCGCGGCCGCCATTCGCCGCCTTGCGCTCGACGGGATCGGCGTTGCGACGCTGCCCCGCCAGATGATCCGCAGCGACCTCGAGACCGGCGCGCTGCAGGAAATCAAATGCAGTTGGCGCCTGCCTGGCATGCGCTTCACGGCGGCATATCCGACCGATCCCTATAATCCGATGACCGAGAAAATCATCGCCCACTCGATCGAGGTGGCGCGGCGCTACCAGCAGCAGATGAAGCGCTGACCCTCCCGCCCCCATCGCCGCCGTTGCCATTCGCGGCAGGCCGTTATATTTTGACAGCAAAATGCGATTATTGTCCCGCGCGGCCCCTGCGCCGATGCGGTAAAAGGATATTCTATGAGTGACCCGCAAAAAATAATAACCGAAACGAACGGTCCCGTTACCACCATCATCATCAACCGTCCCGATGTGCGCAATGCGCTCGATCAGGAAGCATCCGATCTGCTCGCCAAGGCCTTCAAGGCGTTCGAGGCCGATGACAGCCAGAAGGTCGCCGTCGTGACCGGGGCGGGCGGCGCGTTTTGCGCGGGCGCCGATCTCAAGGAAACCGCGAAACGGACCGACTACAAGGCGTGGGCCGGCCATCCGGACGGACCTTTCCACAAGCCCCTCGCCAAGCCGCTGATCGGCGCCATTGCGGGCCATGCCTGCGCCGGCGGGATGGGCCTTGCGCTCTTTTGCGATATCCGCATCGCAGAAGAAAGCGCCGTTTTTGGGATTTTCTGCCGCCGCTGGGGCGTGCCGATGAGCGACGGCACCCCGACCCGCCTGCCCCGTGTTATCGGCATGGGCCGCGCGCTCGAGATGATGTTGACCGGTCGCCCCGTGTCGGCCGAGGAAGCGCTTTCATGGGGTCTGGTCAGCCGCGTGGTTGCCGAGGGGCAGGCCCGTGCGGCGGCCGAGGAGATGGCGCGGCAGATTGCCGAGTTTCCGCAGATCGCCATGCTCTCCGATCGCCACAGCGTCTATGCACAGGAAGGCCTGACCGATCTTGCCGCCATCACGCTCGAAATGCACGCGGCGGAAGAAGCCAAGCAACGCGAAGCGCAGGCCGGCGCCGCGCGCTTCGCGGCTGGGCAAGGCCGTCACGGTAGCTTCAAGTAATTTATTAGAATTTACGCGTAAATCTATACTCACGTTCATCCGTCCGGATGGCACACGCGTGCGCACGTTATTTTGTTGCAGGAGGCAACACAGATGATCATCGGATGCCCCAAAGAAACCAAAGACCATGAATATCGCGTTGGCCTGACGCCGGAAAGCGCGGCGGAACTGATCAAGCGCGGACATGGCGTCCTGATCGAAAAGGACGCCGGTCGCGGCATCGGCGCGAGCGATGCGGCCTATCGGGCGGTTGGCGCAGAGATTATCGGGACTGCCGCCGAAATCTTTGCCCGCGCCGACATGATCATCAAGGTCAAGGAACTGCAGGCGGAGGAGCGCCCGCTCCTTCGCGCGGGGCAGATTTTCTTCGCCTATCTGCATCTTGCGCCGGATCCTGAGCAGACGCATGCCCTGATGCAGTCGGGCGCGGTCTGCATCGCCTATGAGACGGTGACGGGGCCGGACGGCGGCCTGCCGCTCCTCAAACCGATGAGCCAGGTTGCGGGCCGGCTGGCGGTCCAGGTCGGCGCGACGGCGCTTGAAAAATCCCATGGCGGCAGCGGTATTTTGCTTGGCGGCGTACCGGGCGTCAGCCCCGCGAAAGTCGTCATCATCGGGGGCGGCGTTGTCGGCTTCAATGCCGCACAGATGGCCGTCGGCATGCATGCGGATGTGTTCATTCTCGATCGCGATCCGGCAGCGCTCGAGCGTCTTGAAAATCATTTCGAGGCAAAGGCGCAGGTTCTCTATTCCACGGGCGCGCTGCTCGAGCGTCTGGTGCTCGATGCCGATGTTGTTATCGGCGCCGTGCTCATCCCGGGCGCCGCAACGCCGCGGCTGGTGACGCGGGAGATGATCCGCGGCATGCGCGAGGGCTCGGTCGTTGTTGACGTCGCGATTGATCAGGGCGGATGCTTTGAAACCTCGCGCCCGACCACCCATACAAACCCGACCTATGTTGTCGACGGGGTCGTGCATTACTGCGTTGCCAATATGCCGGGCGGCGTCGCGCGCACCTCAACTTATGCGCTGAATAATGCCACGCTGCCGCACGCGCTGCGCATCGCCGACAAAGGCTGGCGCGCCGCGATGCAGGATGATCCGCATCTGGCAAACGGGCTTAATGTCTGGAACGGCAAGATCACCCATGCGGCAGTCGCGCGCGATCTCAATCTTGCCTACACCCCGGCCTCCGTCGCGCTTCAGGGCTAGGCTCCGGGCCTTGACGCTCCCGCGCCCCGGCGGCGGAACAGCATCGGCGCAAAGGCGGCGCTGAAACCGGCGAAGGCGAGCACCCATGCCGCGGCGGCAATCTCGAGGAGGATGTCCATGGCCGGGGCATAGAGGGCGGCGGCGATGCGGGCAAGCGCCGCGATCCAGACAAGCATGAGGATCAGCCGTATTTTCATATTGGTTTTGAGCACGCCCCCCGTCAGGCTCACGGTGGAGCGGATCATCACCGAAAGCGTCATCGAGCCGATCGCGCCGACGCCGAGCGCGTGGATCCCCGCAACGGGCGAGATATCGGCGGGCCAGGTATTGCTGAGCGCCAGCAGCAGAAAGCCGGCCGGGATGAAGAGATAGCTGACGTGCAGGATCGCGACCACGAAGTCGCCCGCCACTCTCTCCCCGGCCCAGCGGGCAAGGCGGATCAGATGCAGTATCCCGGCAATCCCCATCAGCGCCGCAACGACAATTCCGGCGGGAAGAAGGATCCACGCGCCAAGGGCGATGACGGCAAGCGACGTCGCCGCGATATCGAAGCGGCCGAACGGGGTTGGCAGGCGCCCGGGCGACTGGCGGGCGAGATAGTTGCGCGTGAAGCTCGGCACGATGCGCCCGCCGATCAGCATGATGAGGGTGATGGCGACCGAGAGGGCGAGCCGTTCGCTGTAAAACGCCATGCCATCAACATGCGCTTCAAGATGGAAGCCGAGGTTGGCGAGCCAGAACACGGTTGCGGGGAGGAGAATCTTCAGATTGCGCCAGTTGCGGCCCGAAATGATCTCATTGCCGATGACGAATACGACAAGCGTCAGGAACGCAAGATCGATTACGAGTGTCAGCTCCCAGCCGAGATATGCGGAAAACGAGACGGCGACCCGCCCTGCCATCCAGACCAGCAGCAGCAAAAGCAGCGGCGCCCCCTGCAGCGGCATTCGCCCGCTCCAGTTGGGAACGGAGGTAAAGAGATAGCCGGTGATGATCGCGGCGAGATAACCGAAAAAGATCTCATGGCTATGCCACTGCACCGCGCCGAACAGGCTGGAAATCTCAACAGTGCCGTAAAACAGAGGCAGCCAGACCAGCATCACAAGGCTCGCCTGAACGGCGCCAAAGAAGAAAAAGGGACGGAACCCGTAGCTTAAAATCCCCGGCCCGCGGTAATTCCGCACCCTCGGTATTGCCATGCTTTCGCCCTCCCCGTCGGACGGCAAGCCGGGGGCGGCTGCAATCGCCCCGCCCCGGCGCGTGTTAGGTTAGCGAAGATCCTTGTAGACGTGCCACGTCGCATGGCCGAGCAGCGGGAAGATCAGGATCAGACCGAGCAGCCCCGTCAGCAGGCAGACCACGAAGGACGCGAGCACAATCGCCCCCCACGTCAGCATCACCGGCAGGTTGTTCCAAACGATCGCCATGCTGAGCCCCATCGCGGTCAGGGCGTCGGTCCGCTCATTCAGCAGCATCGGCACCGCAAGAACGCTGATGGCAAAGGAGAAGGCGGCAAAAATTCCGCCGACCAGGCTGCCGACGATCAGCAGCATGATGCCTTCGGGCGTCAGCAGGATCTCGACGATATGGTCAAGGCCCGGAAACGGCAGCAGGCCGAAGAACAGGGCATAGAGCAGTACCGCCGCGCGCATCCAGAGGAGCATCAGGAGGCAGAGCAGAACGCCGATAAACAGGATCTGCGCGCCCGATTTCGGCTTGACGAAAATCATGCGCATCAGCGAAACCGGTTCGTTCTCCATGAGACGGCGGCTTTTCTCGTAAAGACCGATCGCAAGCGTCGGCCCGATCACCATGAAGCCCGCCAGCGCCGGGAAGAGAATATAGTCGAGCGAGAGGGTATAGAGGCTCGTAACGACCAGAAGTGAAATGACGAAGATGAGGAACCCGTAGGCAAGGCTGGCGGCGGAATGCGTCATCATGTCGTCCCAACCGTCTTTCAGCCAGCCGAATGCTGCCGAGCGGTCAAGATTTCGGGCCAGAGAAACTTCCGGCGGCAATGGAGGAACTGTCTTCGGTATCCTAATCATCACACGTCTCCTAACAGGATTGTCCCAACTTTCGCGGGGGCATACTCAGCAGCCGGATTTCACCGGCCGATAGATTTTGTCCGTTGTCTCGACATCGGATTTTGCAAGCACACAGGCGGGATCAGAGGTCGTCGCGACATAGACGAGATGCGCATTCGCCCCCAGAACGATCGCGAGCCCGATCAGGATGCCCCCAATGATGAGGGCGCGCCTGCCGACCTTCTTTTTAAGCGAAACTGCGTGCAAACCCGGCTCCTTACTCTGCCTTGATATTGGCGAGATCCATCAGATACAGCGTCAGGATTTTGCGGTCGACCGTCGGCAAGCGCCCCTGCCAGGCCGGCATATATCCCTTGTGGCCGTTCCAGACGGTATTGAACACCCCGTCCCGGCCGCCGCCGTAGATCCAGTAATTGTCCGTCAGATCCGGCGCCCCGACGTCGATATTCCCCTTGGCGTTCTCGCCGTGACAGGAGGCGCAGTTGTCCATGAAAATCGTCGCGCCCGAAGTCGGATCCTCGCTCACGGCCGCCGCCCGGGCGGTTCCGTCGGAGAGGGAGAGGACATAATCCGTAACCGCAAGGATCTCATCGCGCGAGAGCATCTGGTCGCGGCCGAAGGCCATCATCTCGCTCAGGCGCGACTCCTCATGATCCGAATTCACGCCGACGCGAATGGTCTCGAAGATGGCGTCGGGCGTCCCGCCCCAGAGCCAGCTTGTCCCCGTCAGAGCGGGAAATCCCGGTCCACCCTTGCCCATGTTGCCATGGCAGACCGAACAGTTGTCCCGGAACAGCCGACCGCCGTTATCGCTGACGATCTGCATCAGGGCAGGATCGTTCTGGATATCCGCATAGTCGAGTTCAAGAATTCTGTCGGTCCAGACCGAGCGATCGATAATCGCCTTCTCGACGAGCCGGTCAACCCGCTGATGCTGGTCCGTCCCAAGCAGCCCCTTGGTATAGGTGACGCCGAGCGGCCAGGCCGGGAAAAGAAGCCAGTAAATCACGGAGAACAGGAATGTGGCGATCAGAAAGAACCAGACCGGCTTCGGAACTTTCGTATTCAGCTCCTTGATGCCGTTCCAGTCATGCCCGGTCGTCATATGACCTGTGTATTTATCCCGCTCATTCATTGCCATGGCCGGTCCTCATTTTCGAGAATACTGTTCTTCGCGCGCTCGAACGGCTTTCTGTTGCCCGGCCAGAAGCTGTAGACCAGCACAACGATGCTGAGGCCGATCAGGTAAAACAGGCCGTAGGATTTTGCGAACGCAACCAATGTTTCATGTTCGATATTCATTCCGAATCCTCCATTTTCAGGACCGGGTTCTGATGCGCCACATCGGTAAGCCGGCCGAGGATCTGCAGATAGGCGATCAGCGCATCAAGCTCGGTAACTTTCGTCGGGTCGCCGTCGAACGTGCGCACGTTGGTCGTCTCGCCGTAACGCTCAAGCACGCCGTCCGCCGCATCGGTGTCCGGCATCGCCTGCCCATAGGCGTCCATTATCGCATTCTCGACCATCTCATCGGTATAAGGAACGCCGAGCTTCTGCTGCGTGCGCAGGTGCAGCGCGAGATCCCTGCGCTTCAGCTCGTTCTTGGCGAGCCAGCTATACTGCGGCATGATCGATTCCGGCACCACGTCGCGCGGATTGTTCATATGCACCACATGCCAATGATCGGAATATTTGCCGCCGATGCGGGCGAGGTCCGGTCCGGTCCGTTTCGATCCCCATAGCATCGGATGATCATACTGTGATTCCGCGGCGAGAGAATAAGGCCCGTAGCGCTCCACCTCGTCCCGCAGCGAGCGGATCATCTGCGAGTGACAGGCATAGCAGCCCTCCCGCATGTAGATGTCGCGCCCGGCCAGTTCGAGCGGCGTGTAGACGCGCATGTCCGGCGCCGCCTCCACGGTCTCGTCGATCGTGAAAAGCGGGGCGATTTCAACGAAGCCGCCGATACTCGCCACGATGACAACCGCAATCGCAAAGCGGATGGAATTACGTTCCAATCGGTAATGAAAATTAAACATTACGTTTATTCTCCTGCCTTGATTTCTTGACTGGACACAATGCCGAGATCAGGAGTTTCAAACCCGGCGGCCACCGCCTGCTGCCTTGCCATCCGGATCGTCATCCAGATGTTGTAGCATCCAACAACCGCCCCGATCAGGAAGAACAGGCCGCCAATGGCGCGGGCAATATAATAGGGATGCATTTCGACCATTGACTCAATGAAAGAGTAGGCCAGCGTGCCGGTCTCATTATAGGTCCGCCACATCAGCCCCTGGATGATCCCGGAGTTCCACATCGCGAAGACGTAGATCAGCGTTCCGGCCAGCGCGAGCCAGAAATGCAGCTCAACCAGCTTGCCCGAATACATGCTCTTCTGCTTCCAGAGCCAGGGAACAAGCGCGTAGATCGCCCCGAAGGTGATCAGCGCCACCCAGCCGAGCGCTCCGGCATGCACATGGCCGACCGTCCAGTCCGTATAATGCGACAGCGCGTTGACCGGGCGGATTGCCATGAACGAGCCCTCGAAGGTCGTCAGGCCATAGAAGACCGCCGCGACCATCATGAAGCGCAGCGTCGCATCGTCACGCACCCTGTGCCAGGCGCCGTTCAGCGTGAGCAACGCGTTACCCGCCGCCGCCCAGGACGGCACCAGCAGCATCACAGAGAAGGTCACGCCGAGCGTCTGCACCCAGGTCGGCAGCGCCGTGTAATGCAGGTGATGCGATCCCGCCCACATATAGAAGAAGGTAATCCCCCAGAAGCCGATGATCGACAGGCGGTAGGAATAGATCGGCCGCCCCGCCCGCTTTGGCAGGAAGTAGTAGAGCATGCCGAGGAAGCCCGCCGTCAGGAAGAAGGCGACGGCGTTATGCCCGTACCACCATTCGGTCATCGCATCCTGCACGCCGGAGAAGAGCGAGTAGCTCTTGGCATGCAGCAGGGAAATCGGGATGGCGAGGCCGTTGACGATATGCAGCATGGCAACAACGAGAATGAAGGCCATGTAGTACCAGTTGGCGACATAGATATGCGGCTCGTTACGACGCGCGAGCACGCGCAAGTACATGATAAAATAGGTCACCCAGACAATGACAAGCCAGATGTCCGCATACCATTCCGGCTCGGCATACTCCTTGGACTGCGTCACGCCGATAAAGAAGCCCGTCACCGAGATGATGCAGAACAGGTTGTAGCCGAACAGCACGAACCACGGGGACACCTGACCGGGCAGCCGCGCGCGGCTCGTTCGCTGCACCACGTGATAGGATGTCGCAATCAGGCCGTTGCCGCCAAATCCGAAGATGACCGCGGTTGTATGAACAGGACGAAGCCGGCCGAAACTTGCCCAGGCCTCATTAAATGTCATTTCAGGGTACGCCAGCAGCCACGCCACCCAGTCGCCGATAAACATGCCGAAAACGGCCCATATCATCGCGATGACAATGCCGACCTTGGTTGGGTCGTCATAATATTGCTGTAGCGATTTGCCGTCCGGCTCTGGCTCGAAATAGCCGGACAGAACGACGAACATCAGCCCGACCGAGAAGATCAATGTTATCAGGCCGTGCAAGCTAAAGGCTTTATCTGCGCCGGCAACTGTCATAAACAATCCGACAAGGCCCATTATTAGAAGTATCAGTAATGCTAATCTACGTTCCCGGATTGTCAGTTGCGCAACCATTCAGTTCACCTCTATCGAATTAGAGAATATGTTCCGCTCATATTGTCGGAAAACTTCATCGAAATAATAGCTCGTCAGCCACAGCGATCGCGAGGAACATGCCATTCGATGATGTGTAAGACACTGCGTCATACTGTCACGTTCGGGGCCGGGGGCGCGGCGCTTTGCGGACAGGGACCGTTCCAACAATGGTGGAACTCTGCACGATATGACCCTCCCTATCGACGACCAATCGGTACTGGCAGGTGTCGGAAAAGAAGGTTAGTCGCAGACGCCCTTCATCCTCTTCGACACCACGTTCAAAAAGACATGTGACCCTCCCTGCGCGCATATCTTCCTGCAGATGGGCAACATCCCTTTTCAGTCCCTTGGCGACAATCGCAGCTTCTATTTCTATATCGCCAGCACCAGTCGACATTTTAACAACTTCCCGCATTTAGCCAACCATTTTTGTCGCATCGACGGCATGCGCTTGCCTCATGTTTCGCGCGTTTCCGCCCCCGAATAGACGCACTCGGCGATTGTTGTTTCGTCAAGCGCGGCAAAAAACGCATTCTGCGCCTCATAAAACTTGCCTTTCAGACGGCACGCGGGCGTCAGCAGGCATTTGCCGCCGTTCGCAGCGAAACATTCGACCAGCGCATGCTGCCGTTCCAGGTAGCGCACGACCTCGCCGAGCGTGATGGACTCTGGCGGGCGGGCGAAGGCAATACCGCCGCCCGCCCCCTGTCTCGTCTGCACGAACCCGCCGCGCACCAGATCCTGCACCACCTTGGTCAGATGGTGATATGAGATCTGGAACTCGCGGGCGATTTCCCCTGTGGTCAGGGTTCCCTCCGGCTCACCCGCGAGCCGCATCATCACCCGAAGTCCATAGTCCGTAAAAGCGGCAAGTCGCATCGCATATCCCAACCGTCAGCAAACCCGTTATCCCGGCCGATCCGCCGATCCCGCGTCTGCCGGCCGCCCTCACCTCGCCTCAAAGCGCGGGAAGAGAATATTGTTCTCGATATGAATATGTTCGACGAGATCATCGGCAAGCTTGGCGAGCCCCGAATAGAGGGCCTGCCAGGATCGGCACGCGTCCTCCGGCAGTGTAAAATCGTTGGTCAGGCCTTTCAAGCGCTCCAGAAAGAGGGCGTGATCATTATGGTCGTGGCGCATTTGCGAGATGGGCGCATCGAGCACGGTATCCGCCCAGCGCATCGCCGGGAACAGGATCAGCTCCTCCTTCTTCATATGCACCTCGAGCTCGCCCTCCATCTGGCGGAGCACGTCGGCAAGACCGGCCGGCGCGCGCGGGTGGTCCTTATGGACCGCCTCGACTTTCCGCGACAGCTGGATCAGCTCCGCGATCTCGCGCCGATGCGTCTCGTGATAGCGCGTCTGGATATATTCGGTGAGCTCGCCCGAGGACAGCATTGCCGGCGTCGGCAGGTCATCGGCTTTGAGCGTGCTCAGCGCCTGCTCGATCATGAACACATCGATCCCGCGATCCGCCGCCGCCTCGTCCAGCGAAACGTCGCCGTGGCAGCAGAAATCGATATTGAAATTTTTGAAAATAGCGGCCGCGCCAGGAAGAGAGGCGGCAATTTCGCCGACTGTCCCCGTGTATTTTGCCTTGGTAGGTTGCAGTGTCATCATGGATCTCCGTCATATGTCGTATCGCACCGAATTATCGAAAGAATGCACCCGCGTGGACGCCCAATCGACAGGCCCGGCTTTGACCCTGCACTTAAAATTACCGCCCGGCCCCTTAACTGGTATCAGCAATACCAGTTATAAATTTTTTAATTGGTATTGTAAATACCATTTTAAATCGGCGAGATTTTTTATGCGCAGGTTTTGCGGCCAAACCAGCGTCGGAAGGATCGGGTGTGTAGGGTCAGGAGGCGGAGTTAAGCGCCGCCGCGCGCGCGATATTCACCTCATGAACATCGAGCATATCGCGAAGATCCGCCGCAAGCGCGGCATCGTCGAGCCGTGGCAGCACGCCTGCGATTTTCCGCACGACCCACGACTGGCCGCGGTCCAGCAGATCAAGCTTGGCGTCGAATGTCTCAAGCGCCATGAGCTTGTCATGAAAATCGCCCGTCTTTGAACTCGGCTGACCCTTGAGACGGAGAATATGCTCGCGCAGCATGACGCAGAAGCGCCCCTCATCGACGGCAATTTCGCGGAGCGCATCGGCGCTTGCGCTGTCGCCTGCCTGCTTGCTGAGCGTCGTCACGGCGCGGGCGCCCGCCCGCTCGGCTTCCAGCAAGACATTCAACAAGGCGACGAGTTCATCTTTGGGCATCTTGTCGGTCGTCATCGGCTTCGTCCTTGGGGGAGAGAAGATTAACTCTAGTCCCTATTCAAACGCGATATCAAGCCGAAACCCGGGCCGCGACATTCAACCGCACGCCCCCGCCCGCGCCGGCGCAAAAAAATGGCCCGCCGCGAACGCGACAGGCCATCGATGTCTGGCGACCCCGGCACGACTCGAACGTGCGACCTATTGATTAGAAGTCAATTGCTCTATCCAGCTGAGCTACGGGGCCGTTCATGTCGGGGCGGCGCTGCCCTTACCCGCGCACGCGGGAGTATGAAAAATTATCGGCGTAGGCCTTGAGATGCAGCCGCGGCGGCTTCGGCTCATACACCGTGTAATCGATATTATTCGCTTCGCAATAGGCGATGGCGCTCTCTTTGTCGTCGAATTCGAGGCGGACCTGCGCTTTTGTGTCGCGCGATCCCGTCCATCCCATCAGCGGTTCGATATAGCGCTCGCTTGCCGGCGCGTATTCGAGGCACCAGGCTTTCGTGTTGCGGCGTCCCTGCTGCATGGCGTTGCGCGCCGGCTGGAAAATTCTCGCTTTCACTTTCATGCTTCAATTACTCTCTCAAATGGCTGAAAGCTTCGGCCGGGACAAAATCCATATCGCCGTAACCCGGCGCTTCCCAGTAAAGCTCCAATGTCGAGGTGTTTCTCTTCTCGAAATAAAGGACGTGGATCGGATACCAGCCCGGCTCTGAAATCTCAACAATTATTTCGTCCGAGAAGCGGTCGGCATGCACGTCCGGATCCTCGAAAATCATCTGTCCGCCGATCGTAACGCGCACGCCGTCATTGGAATGGACAAGAAATACATAGCGGCCAGGCTCCTTCATATGGATGAACCCGTTGATGTCCGCGCCCACCATATCGTCGCTGTTGGAGGTGAGAACATTTTCCATTCCGACGCTGTAATTCAGCATCGGAAGCGGCGGCCCCGCCTTCCCCTCCATATATTTCATATGTCCTTCGAGCTCGCGCAGACTGTTCACCAGCACGCCGTAGTAATCAACCGCGAGACCCGGCGCAAGGGCCGCGGCATCCGGCTGCGGATCCGCCGGCTTCAGATTGCTGAAGGGCGATGCAATTGCCAATCCGGGCATTGCGAAGGCCACCGTCAGAACAACCGCCATGCGGCGCACATATCGAAACAATCTCCCCGGAACCTGAAAACGCATAGACACCCCCCAAAGCTGTTTTCAGCATTATATTAGGGAGTTTTTACGCCCGGGCAATCGAAAGCGCAGTATTGCGGGCTAATTTTAAGGGGGAAGAATGGTCGGGGCGGCAAGATTCGAACTTGCGACCTCTCGCTCCCAAAGCGAGCGCACTACCAGGCTGTGCTACGCCCCGACGGCATGGCGATGATCTATACCATGATGCCCGGACCCGCAAGCCGGAAATCGGTCGTCCGCAGAATATCCGTCAGCTTCTCGCGCGGACGAAATGAAAGATCCCGTCGCATTTGAAAATCATCTTGCCGCGCGCCACCAGCCCGCCCTGAACGAAGGCGATGGTTTTCGTCGTGCGAAGAACATCGAAATGCCCCTCGATCCAGTCGCCCTCGAAGGCCGAGGAAAGAAACTCCGAGTTCATCTTGAGGGTGACGCACCGGCGGCCCGTCTCGTGAACGACGGTCGCCGCCATGGCCCCGTCGGCGAATGTCATCAGCATCCCGCCATGAGTGAAGTTGGTCGCGTTCAGATGAATCCTGGCGACGCGAAAGCCGCGGATCATTTTATTGTCGGCGGTGATCTTCTGGTAATAGGGCCCGGTATGCGCAGCAAAGGATGAACTTCCATCATTTCGGACAAATCCGTCCGGAATGGAAAAGACTCCGGTATCTTGTTTGTTCATTATTATCCCGGCATTACTGATTGCGAAAAAGACGGTGGATCATAATATCCCCTACCCGGATGTCAAATTCTTCAGAGAACCCTCCGTTCACTTCCAGCACCGCATGGACCGCGCCATAGTAGGTAATATGCTCGAGCGAATGGGGTTCGGCATTCTTTTTGATGTAGAGAATTTTTCCCGCTTCATCGGCAAAGAGCATATCGAGCGGGATCTCGGTATTCTTCATCCACATGCTGACCGGGCTCTGCGATGCGAAATGAAACAGCATCCCCTGCAGCGGCGGAAGATAGCTGCGGTGCATCAACCCGTAGCTCCGCGCGGCCGGATCATCGGCGAGTTCGATCTGCAGCTCGATCTGCTGTTTCTCGCCTCGGATGACAAGCGGCTCCAGCTCGCCCGCCGCCGCGATGCGCATATCGACGGCAAGGAGCAGCAGCCAGCTCGCAAGAATAAGAAAAATGCGTCCTTTTCCTACAGCACGCAACGGCATCTTCAGAAATATCCTTTGCCCCGCAAGGTTAAGCCCTTATAGTACACCCCAAGCACCCTCGGGGGGAGCCGGTACGGCTGAGAGGTTCCATCGCTGGAACGACCCCGACACCTGATCAGGTTAATACCTGCGTAGGAACGAGAGATCAATGGACCGTGACTATTCAGCCCGCTTTCTAGATGCGGAGGCCGGCGCGGCAACTCCCGCAAATGCAATCGCGCCCCCTGTCGGCGTAAGGCTTCAGCTCGACGCGCTTCGCTATGACGACGACGTGCTGCTGCGTGACCTCGACCTCACCCTCCGGCCGGGGCGCATCACCTGCCTGCTCGGCCCGAGCGGGGTCGGCAAGACCAGCCTTCTCAAAATCATCGCGGGGCTGCTGCCGCTTCCGGCGGCAAGTTCTCTCGCGGCAAGTGACGGGCGGCCGCTCACGGGCCGCATCGCCTATATGGATCAGCAGGATCTCCTTCTCCCCTGGGCGAGCGTGCATGACAATCTCCTGATCGGGGCGCGGCTTCGCGGCGACGCACCGGACCGTACCCGCGCTGATCGCCTGCTCGACAAGGTCGGCCTTGCGAAATGGCGAGATGCCCGTCCCGATACCCTTTCCGGCGGGATGCGCCAGCGCCTTGCCCTCGCCCGCACGCTGATGGAGGATGCGGCGGTTGTCCTGATGGATGAACCCTTTTCCGCGCTCGATGCCATCACGAAATTCCATCTGCAGGCCCTTGCCGCGGGGATGCTGGAGGGGCGCACCGTTCTCCTGATTACCCACGACCCGCTGGAAGCACTGCGGCTCGGCCACGACATCTATGTGCTCGCGGGGCACCCCGCGCGGCTCTCAAGGGCGCTCCGTCCAGAAGGCGTGCCGCCGCGCGATCCGGCGACCGACGCGCTGAAGCATCATTATTCGGCAATCATGGCCTCCCTTGCCGCGCGAGGAGAGGACTGATTATGCGTCTTCTTCGCCCTGTTATTACCCTTGCCGGGCTGATCGGTCTCTGGGCGCTGGTTACCGCCGCGTTTGATCTGCCAAAATTTATCCTGCCCTCCCCGCTGATTGTCAGCGAGGCACTTGTCACCCACGCCACCCTGATTGCCGGGAACGCGCTGACGACGGGACTTGAAATCATCGCCGGGCTGCTGCTTGGGATTCTCTTCGGGATGATGTCGGCGCTGCTGATTTCGGCATGGCAGCCGGTTCGCCGCTGGGTGTTCCCGCTGCTGATTGCGAGCCAGGCTGTTCCCGTCTTCGCCATCGCCCCGCTGCTGGTGCTTTGGCTCGGCTACGGGATGGCGCCAAAAATTGTCATGAGCCTGCTGATCATCTATTTCCCCGTGACGGTTGGTTTTCTGGATGGCCTGAACCGCACCGATCCGGCATGGCTGAACCTCGCGGCGCTGTTACAGCAATCGGGGCCGAGGGTGCGGCTGGCCAATATCGTCCGGCTCTATCGCTATATCAAAATCCCCTTCGCGCTGCCCTCGCTCGCCTCCGGCATTCGCGTCGCGACCGCCGTCGCGCCCATCGGCGCGGTCGTTGGCGAGTGGGTCGGCGCCTCCTCCGGCCTCGGTTACCTGATGCTGCACGCCAATGCCCGGATCCAGACGGACCTGATGTTCGCGAGCCTGCTGGTCCTGACCGCCATGGCGCTGACGCTCTACTATCTCGTCGATTTCATCCTCCGCCGCGCGCTGCCCTGGCTTGGCGAGGAAAGAGCCGGCCCGCGCGCGCACCCCTATCCTTCGCAAGCAACGGAGTTCTAAATGCAACGTGTTCTCTTATCCGTTATCCTTTCCCTCAGCCTGCTCGGCGGCGCGGCGCGCGCAACGGCAGCCGACAAGCTGACTGTCCTTCTCGACTGGTTCGTCAATCCTGATCATGCGACGCTGATCATCGCCGGGGAGAAGGGGTTTTTCGAGGCGCAAGGGCTCGACGTCGAGCTGATCGCGCCGGCTGATCCCAATGATCCGCCGAAGCTGGTTGCCGCCGGGAAAGCCGATCTCGCCATCACCTACCAGCCGCAGCTGCATATGCAGGTTGGCGAAGGGCTGCCGCTGAAGCGCGTCGCGACGCTGATTGCAACGCCGCTCAACAGCGTGGTCGTGCTGCGGGACGGGCCGGTTAAATCACTCGCGGATCTGAAGGGCCGCAAGATCGGCTATTCGATCGGCGGGTTTGAGACCGCGCTCCTGAAACGGATGCTGGAGCCGCACGGCGTTACGCTCGATGAACTGACGCTGATCAATGTGAATTTCTCCCTCTCGCCGAGCCTGCTCGCCGGCCAGGTCGATGCGGTCATCGGCGCGTTTCGCAATTTCGAGCTGAACCAGCTGGATATCGAAGGATCGCCCGGGCGGGCATTTTTCCCCGAGGAAGAGGGTGTTCCGGCATATGACGAACTGATTCTCGTCGCCAACAGCGCCAATCTTGAGGATGCGCGCCTCCCCCGCTTTATCGAGGCGCTGGAGCAAGCGGCGCACTATCTCGTCAACCATCCGGAAGAAAGCTGGGAGCTTTTTATCCGCAATCACAAGGACCTCGATGACGAGCTTAACCGGCGCGCCTTCGCCGCGACGCTGCCGCGCTTCGCGCTTCGCCCGGCAGCGCTCGATAGCGGGCGGTACGAACGTTTTGCCGCCTTTCTGCTCCAGCAGGGGCTGATCCGGGAGGCAAAACCCGCAAGTGACTACGCTGTCGTTATCAGGTAACGACCATTCGTTATAAAAAACAAAGGAGCGTCCGGCACATCAGGCCGGGCGTTCAATCTCTGCAACCTGCGGACCCTTGGCGCTGTCGCCGATACGGACCCTTAACCGCTGTCCGGCCTGAATGGGCAGGATGCCTTCGCGGCGCAGGGTTTCCATATGCACGAAAATATCCTGCGTCCCGTCGCCGCGTGTCAGAAAGCCGTACCCCTTTACGGGATCGAACCATTTCACTTCAACTTCGACGAAGTCACCTTGCGGCTGTACGGCAGGATGGGTCGTGACATTGTTTTTCTCCGGCACCCGCGGCGCGAACGGCACGGCGGTGGATGTATCAATGTCAAGGACCTTAATGGCCTGCAATCCCTTGGAACGCCGAACGACGACACAGGTGACACTTACTCCTTCAGCCACATACTCATGACCGGATTCGCGCAGGCAGGAAAGATGCAAAAAAATATCGCCCGGTTCGTTGACTGGCGTCAGAAAGCCAAAACCTTTGACCGTGTTGAACCATTTAACACGTCCCGTCATTTCAAAGGTTGCTTCCGGGGTCTCGTTGGATTTTGCGCTTTCCGATTTACTCCTCAATTGTTCAATTTTGGCTGTCATATATTACTCCCGAACGTGCAAGGCGTTTCCCAACGCTTTGCCAGTTCGTCAGTTTAACATAATATTACGAAAACTTTCAATATTCGAATTGGCTACTGTGCAGAGTAGCGGCCAGTATTCGCGCCCCATAAAGCGGCGTTTCGCCTGCGACGATTTTCCGCATTCGGAATTTTTCGGTTGATGCTTGCGGCATCGATCTTCCCGTGGCATATACGTGCGGACGGCTTTTGAGTCGCGGGGTTCAGGGCCCGCTCACAATCACAACAAGAACCATTCCGATAACAAGGAAGATCAGGGCGTTGATAAGAACCGTTAGTCTTTTTGCTACTCTTCTTGCCGCGTGGCTGCTGTGGTCCGGGCATTATACGCCTCTGGTAACCGGGTTTGGCGTGCTGTCCTGTCTTTTCGCCGCCTGGATCGCCCATCGCATGCGCGTGATCGACAGTGAAGCGCAGCCGTTACACCTCGGCTTTCGCATCATTCCCTACTGGTGCTGGCTTCTGGTCGAGATCTACAAGGCCAATATCGATGTCGCCAAATGCGTTCTCTTTCCCAAAGCCTACCTTCGCCCGAGCCTTTTCGCGGCCACGGCCAGCCAGAAAAGCGACCTTGGAAAGGTCATCTACGCCAATTCCATCACCCTGACACCCGGAACCGTCACGGTTGATCTTGACGGCGACCAGCTTCTCATCCATGCCCTGACCACCGGGGGCGCCGAAGGCGTTCTGGCGGGAGACATGGACCGACGCATTACGGCGATGATGGAAGGGTCCGCGCGCTCATGATTTATGCCATCGCGACCATCGCCATTCTGGTCAGCATCGCGCTTGCGCTGCTGCGCGCCATTCTCGGCCCTACCTCCTATGATCGTATTCTCGCGGCAAATGCTGTCGGCACCAAGACGGTGCTGCTGATCGGTGTCATGGGATTTCTGAGCGGCCGTCCCGATTTTCTCGACCTCGCGCTCGTCTATGCGCTGATCAACTTTATCGGCACCCTCGCCGTGCTGAAATATTTCAAATTCGGCACGCT
The DNA here is from genome assembly GCF_036844445.1 of Sneathiella sp. Classification (GTDB taxonomy): domain Bacteria; phylum Pseudomonadota; class Alphaproteobacteria; order Sneathiellales; family Sneathiellaceae; genus Sneathiella. Next base: position 259,304 of record NZ_DAIUFV010000004.1, read on the forward strand.
GCGCGGCACCCTCTCCAAACCGGCGGACCGGCATGATTGATCTTGTTCTTGATATCGCGACCTGGGTACTGATGCTGGCGGGAAGCGGCCTGCTGCTAATGACCGGCATCGGCCTGCTGCGTTTTCCCGACCTTTACACCCGGATGCATGCGGGCGGCATGGCGGATACGCTCGCAACCGTCTGCATTTTTGTCGGCCTCGCGCTGCAGAGCGGTTTCAGTCTCGTCACCGCCAAACTTCTCATCATCGTCGTTTTCATTTTCTTTACCAGTCCGACAGCGGCCTACGCGCTTGCGCAGGCAAGCTATGTTGACGGCCTGAAGCCCAAGCTCGACGGTTTTGGCAACGACGATACCGCCAACCGAAACACCGACGCGTAACGCTATCTGCAAGAGGGGACGGGACGATCGCTGCCTTTATCGATATCTTTCTGATGCTGTTGCTGATCGCTGGCGCCATCACGGTGCTGCTGGTCCGCAACCTGTTTGTGGCAACCATGGTGCTCGGCATCGTCAGCTTCACCATGGCGCTGATCTTTATCAGTCTCGACGCGGTCGACGTCGCCTTCACGGAATCGGCCGTCGGCGCGGGCATAAGCACGGTGCTTTATATCGGAACACTGGCCCTTGTCGGCGCGGGAGAAAAGGGACGGCTCAAATTTGCGCCCGTGCCTTTGCTCGTCTCTGCTGCCGTCGGCGCAATTCTTATTTTCGCGAGCTTCGAGATGCCACCCGTCGGCGGCGCCGACAATCCGGTGCAGACCCACGTCGCGCCGCGATATGTTCAGGAAACTCCGACCGAAATCGGCGTGCCCAATATGGTTGCCGCGGTTCTCGCAAGCTATCGCGGCTATGATACCTTCGGCGAGGTAACGGTTATTTTCACCGCTGGTATCGCCGTCATCATGATTCTGCGCCAGCAGCGCCGCCGCCATAACGCGCGGGATGATGCGGACCTGTTCCTTCGTGACGGCCTCGGCCCCAGCATCACCGGGCTCGGGAGCGTGCAGGACATTGTTCCGAACATTATCGCCAAGCTGCTCATTCCCTTCATTCTCGTTTTCGCCCTCTACGTCCAGTTTCATGGTGATTTCGGCCCCGGGGGCGGCTTTCAGGCGGGCGTGATTTTTGCCGCCGCCTTCATCCTTTACGCGCTTGTTTTCGGTCTCGAGCGATCGCGCCAGATCGTCAGCGAAACGACCATCCTGTTTCTGATCGCGCTTGGCGTGCTGATTTACGGCGGCACCGGCGTTGCGGGCATGCTGCTGGGGGTCAATTTCCTTGACTATAACGTGCTCGCATCCGATCCGATTGCCGGGCAGCATCTTGGCATCCTGCTCGTCGAGCTTGGCGTCGGGATCACGGTGACGGCGGCGATGCTGGCGATTTTCTATGCTTTTGTCGGGCGCGTCGATCTGCTTATTGATCAGCAGCGCGCCGCGAGAGGCCGCGTCCCGCAGGATCCATCACCCGAGCCGCGAACGGAAGGGGAAAAGCAATGATCCTGGACCTGTTCAACTACTGGATTTTTGTCATCCTGCTGATGATCGGGCTCTATACGGTGATGAGCCGGACCAACCTCGTCAAAAAGATGATCGGGCTTTCGCTCTTTCAGATCGCCGTCTTTCTCTTTTATATCAGCATGGGCAAGATCACGGGCGGCACCGCGCCGATCGTCGTTACCGATGTTCCGCCCGGAACCGAGGTTATCTATTCCAACCCCCTGCCCCATGTGCTCATCCTGACGGCCATCGTCGTCGGCATCGCGACGACAGCACTCGGCCTGTCACTGGTGGTTCGCATCCGCGAAGCCTACGGCACGATTGAGGAGGACGAGATCCTCGAGATGGAGGCGAAGGACTGATATGAGTGCGTGGAGTTCCCAGTTTCCAATCCTCGTCATCATCGTGCCGCTGCTGGCGGCGCCCGTCTGCGCGGTACTCCGCGGCACGGTGTTTCCGTGGCTGCTGACGACGATCATCAGCGCCGCCAGTTTCTATCTCAGCATCGAGCTGATGCTGCAGGTGGTGGCGACCGGCCCGATTTCCTATTATCTCGGCGGCTGGCCGGCGCCGTGGGGCATCGAATATGTGGTTGATCTGCTGAGCGCCTTCATGCTGGTGCTGATCAGCGGCATCAGCACCGGCGTGCTGCTGTTCGCCCGCGAGAGCATCGCGAATGAGACCCGCCCCGTGCAGCTCGGTCTCTTCTTCGCGCTCTATCTCCTTGCCCTGACCGGCATGATGGGCATCTGCATCACGGGCGATGCGTTCAACGTCTTCGTCTTTCTCGAAATCATGTCGCTCTCCTCCTACGCGCTTATCGCCATGGGCGCGCGGAGCGATCGCCGGGCGCTCTCAGCCGCCTTCCAGTATCTCATCATCGGCACCGTCGGCGCGACCCTCTACCTGATCGGCGTCGGGCTCATCTATCTGATGACCGGCACGCTCAATATCGCCGATATGGCGGCGCGCCTTCCCGATATCGAAGCGACACGCCCGATCCTCGCGGCGGTCGCCTTTATCGTACTCGGCATCGCGATCAAGCTTGCGCTCTTTCCCTTTCACGTCTGGCTGCCGAACGGTTACACTTTTGCGCCGAGCATCGTCACCGCCTTTTTCGCCGGCACCGCGACCAAGGTCGGCGTCTACCTGTTGATCCGCTTTATTTTCACGGTATTTGGCGCTGACTACAGCTTCGCCGGTCTCGCACTCGCCGATTTCCTGATGCCGCTCGCGGTCGCGGGATTTCTCTCCATGTCAGCCGTCGCAATCTACCAGAGCAATCTCAAGCGCCTTCTCGCCTATTCGAGTGTGGCGCAGCTCGGCTATCTCGTGCTCGGCATTTCGCTGGCGAGCGAGGCGGGCCTCACGGCGACGCTTGTCCATATCTTCAACCACGCGATCATCAAGACCGGCCTCTTCCTTTCGGTCGGCTGCATGTTCTTCGTCGTCGGCTCCGCCTGGCTCAAGGATCTTGAGGGCATCGGCCGGCGCATGCCGCTGACCACCTTCGGTTTTGTGCTCGGCGGCCTCGGGCTGATCGGCATGCCGCTGACCGCCGGTTTCATCAGCAAATGGTATCTCGCCGTCGCCGCCTTCGAGCGCCATGATTTCCTTGGCTATGCGTTGGTCGGCCTGCTGATGTTCTCGAGTCTGCTTGCGGTTCTCTATATCTGGCGGGTGGTCGAGGTGGCCTATTTCCGCGATCCGCCCGAAGGCTACGTGGTGCGGGAGGCGCCGCTGTCGCTCCTCATCCCGACCTGGATCTTCATCATTGCCGGCTATTATTTCGGCGTTGAGACGAGCTTCAGCGTCGGCATTTCCCAGACCGCCGCCGCGTTCCTCATGGGGGGGATGTAAGTCATGTTTGCGCCTGAGACCCATCTCCTGCTCAGCCTTATCATTCCGCTTATCGGCGCTGTCGGGATGGCGATCTTCTCGCGCGTGCCCGATGTACGCGAAGGGGTAACGCTCACCACGGCGGCGCTTCTCTGCCTCAATGTCTTCAGCATACTGCCCCATGTCGCAAACGGCCTGTCGCCTGCCGTGACCATGCTCGAAGTCATGCCGGGCCTTGCGCTCGCCCTCACGGTGGAGCCGCTCGGGATGGTTTTCGCGCTGGTCGCCTCGAGCCTCTGGATCGTCAATTCGATCTACTCCATCGGCTATATGCGCGGCAATGACGAACCGCGGCAGACAAGCTTCTATATCTGCTTTGCGATCGCCCTCTCCTCAACAATGGGCATCGCCTTTTCGGGCAACCTGCTGACGCTCTTCATTTTCTACGAGATCCTGACGCTCTCGACCTATCCGTTGGTCGCGCACAAGAAGAACAAGGAGGCGCTTGCCGGCGCACGGACCTATCTCGGGATCCTGATCGGCACCTCGATCGGCCTCCTGCTCCCCGCCATTATCTGGACATGGATGCTGACGGGGACGACCGATTTCGTGAAGGGCGGCATTCTCGCCGGCCATGTGAGCGGCACCATCGCGGCCGTTCTTCTCTTCCTTTATATGTATGGCATCGGCAAGGCCGCGCTGATGCCGATCCATCGCTGGCTTCCGGCCGCCATGGTCGCGCCGACGCCGGTAAGCGCGCTGCTCCATGCGGTCGCGGTCGTCAAGGCGGGCGTCTTTGCCGTGCTGAAGGTCGCTGTCTATGTCTTCGGCATCGACTTTCTGGCCGAGACGGGCGCCGCGAACTGGCTCACCTGGGTCGCCGCCTACACGCTAGTTGCCGCTTCCGTCGTCGCACTCACCAAGGATAATCTGAAGGCGCGACTCGCCTATTCGACGGTGAGCCAGCTCGCCTATGTCGTCCTTGCCGCATCGCTCGCGACCTCGATGGCGGTGACCGGCGGCGCGCTGCAGATCGTCATGCACGCCTTTGGCAAGATCACCCTCTTCTTCTGCGCGGGCGCGATCTATACGGCGACCCACAAGACGGAAATCAGCGATATGCAGGGGCTGGGGCGCAAGATGCCGATCACCTTCATCGCCTTCCTGATCGGCTCCCTCAGCATCATCGGCCTGCCGCCGCTCGGCGGCAGCTGGAGCAAATATTACCTGATGATCGGTGCAGTCGATACGGACCAGCTGATCGTCCTTATTGTGCTGCTGATAAGCTCGCTTCTCAATATCGCCTATCTGATGCCAGTCGTGATCCGCGGTTTCTTCCTGCCCCCGCGGGCGGATACTGCTGCCGCGCCGCTGCCGGGACAGGAGAAGTCCGACTTCTCCTGGGAGGATATCCGCGAAGCCCCACTCTTCTGCGTGCTGCCGCCCGTACTGACGGCGGCGGGCTGTATCGCCCTTTTCTTCCTTGCCGATCCGCTGGTCAGGCTGATTGAGCCCGTTGTGACGCCATAGGGATGGAACAGATGGCAAAACCGGATGATGAAAAAACCCACTGGCTGGACAGCTCCGAGAATATCGACAGGCTTTATAAAATCCTGCTCGGTGTCGCCGGCCTTCTGGCGCTCCCGGCGCTCTATGATCTGTTCGTCACGCTGTTTTCGAAAGACGCCTCCTTCGGCATTGAAAATATTGAAAGATTTTACGGCTTCTACGGCGCGATCGGCTATGTCCTGCTGATCCTGATCGCCATTTTGCTGCGGCCGCTCCTGAAGCGGGACGAGGATTACTATGATTGAAGGTCTTAATCCCGGGATCATCGTCATTCTGGGTGCGCTACTGGTGCCGCTCAGCAGCGGCTTCCTGCGTGCCCTCGTGATGCTCGCACTGCCCATTCTCGCGCTGGTGCAGATTTATACGCTCGGGCTTGGCAGCTGGGGACATTATGAGTTTCTCGGCCTCACCCTCGAGGTGACGCGTATCGACCCCCTCGCCCGCATCTTCGGCATCGTCTTCGCCCTCGCCGGGCTGATGGGCATGATCTATTCCCTGCATGTGAAGGACACGGTGCAGCATCTGACGGCGCTGATCTATATCGGCGCGGCCATCGGCGCGGTATTCGCGGGCGACATGATCACGCTCTTCGTCTTCTGGGAGCTGACGGCCGTTGCCTCCGCCTTTCTCATTTTCGCAAGCCGGACGGAAGCCTCCTACAAGGCGGGCATGCGTTATCTCATCATCCAGGTGACGTCAGGCGTCATCCTGCTTGCCGGGATCATCCTTTACTATCGCGAGACCGGTTCCGTCGCCTTCAACCATATCGGCCTTGGCGGCATCGCGAGCGCGCTTATCCTGATCGCCTTCGGGATCAAGAGCGCGTTTCCCTTCTTCCACAACTGGGTGCAGGATGCGTATCCGAAGGCGACAGTTACCGGCACCGTCATCCTCTCCGCCTTTACGACGAAACTCGCCATCTACGCGCTCGCCCGGGCCTTTCCGGGGACGGATATCCTGATCCCGATCGGCCTTGTCATGACGATCTTCCCGATCATCTATGTGGTGCTCGAGAATGATCTGCGCAAAGTGCTCGCCTATTCGCTGAATAGCCAGCTCGGCTTCATGGTGATCGGCGTCGGCGTCGGAACGGAGCTTGCGCTGAACGGCACGGCGGCGCATGCCTTCGTGCATATTATGTACAAGAGCCTCCTCTTCATGTGTATGGGTGCAGTGCTATATCGCACCGGCACGGCGCGCGCGTCGGAGCTTGGCGGCCTCTTCCGTTCGATGCCGGTGACCGCAGTGTTCTGCATCATCGGCGCGCTTTCCATCGCGGGCTTCCCGCTGACGGGCGGCTTCGTCTCGAAAGCGATGATCCAGTCGGCCGCGCTCGATCATGGGCTTGTTGCCGTGACGCTGGTGCTGCTGGTGGTGCGCGCGGGCGTTATGGATCATGCGGGCATCAAGGTGCCCTTCTTCACCTTCTTCTCGAAAGACCGCGGCCTCCGCGTCAGGGAAGCGCCGTTCAACATGCTGCTCGCCATGGGGTTTGCCGCCTTCTTCTGCGTCGCGCTTGGCGTCTTCCCGCAGGCGATGTTCGCGCTGCTGCCCTTCGAGCCGGTCTACAACCCCTATTCCTTCGGCCATGTGCTGACGGCGTTGCAGCTCCTCGTCCTCGCGGTTGCCGCCTTCGCGCTGATGCTGCGCTATGGGCTCTATCCACGGGAGGTTGCCTCGACGATCCTCGATTTCGACTGGGTCTATCGCGTCGGGCTGAAGCGTCTCGCCTTCGCTGTCGGCCGGCTGGTCGGCGCCGTCTGGGCGTTTTTGCGGGGCGCAGGCCTGCGGCTTGTCGGCTATATCCTCTGCGCCGTGTCTCTCACGCATGGCAATGATCGCGTCATGTCGCGGACAACGGCATCGAGCACGGCGGTAACGGTTATTGTCGCGGCGCTCGGCGGCCTTGCGCTTTTCTTCTACCGCTTCCTGCAGTAGCGGAAAAGTCTAGTTCAGGACGGGCGTTCGTGAGGTGATTCGCCGCTTCGGCATCCAGCGGGTGACGGAGCGGCCGTCCGCCGTAAAGCGGACTTCCTGCTTGGCGTTCGGCGCCGCGTCGAGATCGGACCGGCCCAACCCGTCTATGCCGCGCGCGAGCCGCTGCGTCTCCCCCGTCACGACCGGAACGCCCTTGCTGTAGGCGGAGGCCATATCGGCCTGCGTGATTTCAGAATTGCGCCCGCGCGCAATCGCGGTGCGGAGCGCCGTATCCTTCTCAAGCACGATATCAAGCTCGACTTTGCCGAAATCGCGAAATGCATTGTAGAAGGAGACAAGAAACGCCTCGACCTCGGCCGAGGGTTTGAGCGGGCGGCTGATTTTCACGCCGCTTTCGAGCGCGAGATAAATATCGGGTTCCATCGGCCCGGCAACGGTTGCAAGAAAGGTTGCCGGCATCAGCTTGCGCTGCCGGTTTCCGGCGGCATAGAGCGCCTGGGCCAGATAGAGAAGCCGGATGGCATGCGCCGGCGCGTCAATCGGGCCGGATGGCCAGTCCCGCGCTTTCAGCCAGGCGAGAATATCATAGGTGGATCTTGCAGCAGGGCGCATGGGACAATGCCTCATCTGTTATAAGCCCCGTCAGGGTAACCGGGAATGGTTAATCAGCGTTTAACGGCGCAAAAGGCGGCGCGTCGCGCCTGCGCTGCCTGTCGCGATGGTTGCAACGCCTCGCCTTAAACACGCGCTTTGATAACCCGCTTGCTCTACCCGTCATAATTGGAGTAGGCTGGAATCGTTATAAGAAAAAGTGGGAGTGAGCTCATGCAAATGACCGGCGAAGAACTTATCGTTGCCCCGCGCGATAAGGTCTGGAACGCTCTCAATGACCCGGAAATCCTCAGAGAATGCATTCCCGGTTGCCAGTCCATTGAAAAGCTGAGCGACACTGAATTTACGGCGACGGTGAAAGTCAAGGTCGGCCCGGTCTCCGCCAGTTTCAAGGGCGAGGTCACGCTCAGCAATATCGATGCGCCCAACAGCTATACAATCTCCGGTGAGGGCAAGGGCGGCGCTGCAGGGTTTGGCAAGGGAAGCGCCGATATCCGCCTCAGCGACGCGCCGGACGGAACGCTCCTCAACTATGACGTCAATGCCTCCGTCGGCGGCAAGATGGCGCAGATCGGCTCACGCCTCATCGACGGGACGGCAAAAAAGCTCGCGGGCGAGTTTTTTGCGAAATTCAACGAACTGGTGAGCGAAGGCGCGGCCGGCCCCGCAGAAATGGCCGAAACCGGCGAAGAAGCGGCGGAAGCGGCCCACGCTATTCCAGGCGGCGGCAGCCAAGGCCGGCCCCCCGTTCCCGAGGCACCGCCCGCCGCGATCGAGCCCGCCACGCCCGCCTGGCTGCGCCCCCGCGTTCTTGTCCCGCTCGTTATTATCGGCGCGGCGATCATCTATTTCCTCGCGCGCGGCTGAGCGGCCCGCACCGGATCATTCCGCCGTGAGGGACGGGATGCCTGAGTTAAAACTCGTATAGAGACCATGTGAACAGTTGAGGTAAGGTTAGACTTAAAAGACCCGATTCATTTCGTAAGATCAAGGGAGGTAAGATCATATGACAACCGTGTCGATGACGGTGAACGGCAGAAAAGTCAGCGCCGATGTGGCGCCAAATACGTTGCTCGTTCAATTTATCCGTGAAAATCTGCGCCTGACGGGCACCCATGTCGGCTGTGACACCAGCCAGTGCGGCGCCTGCACCGTGCATGTCAATGGCGACACCGTCAAATCCTGCACCATGCTGGCCGTACAGGCCGAAGGCGCGGAGGTGACGACCATCGAGGGGCTCGCCAAGAACGGCGAACTCCATCCCATGCAGGCGGCCTTCCGTGAAAATCACGGCTTGCAGTGCGGCTTCTGCACCCCCGGCATGATCATGAGCGCCATCGGCATCGTGAACCGCCACCCCAACCCGAGCGAGGAGACAATCCGGACCGAGCTGGAAGGGAATATCTGCCGCTGCACCGGCTATCACAATATCGTTCGCTCGGTGAAAGCCGCCGCGGAGATCATGGGAGGATGAGGCATGACACAGGAAACAGGGATCGGCGCATCGGTCAGGCGTAAGGAAGACTACCGGTTTATTACCGGCAAGGGACGTTATCTCGATGATATGAACAGGCCGGGTCAGGCTTACGGCTATTTCCTCCGCTCGCCCCACGCCTTCGCGAAGATCAGAAGCATCAATCTGGATGCGGCCAGGGCAGCGCCGGGCGTTGTCGATATCTTTACCGGCGCGGATATGGTCGCGGATGGTATCGGCGGGCTGATCTGCGGCTGGGCGATCACCAGCAAGGACGGCACCCCGCACAAGGCGCCGCCGCACAACAGCCTCGCGGTCGACGCGGTGCGTCACGTGGGCGATCAGGTGGCCTTCGTCATTGCCGAGACGCTGCAGCAGGCGAAAGATGCGGCCGAGTTGATCGACGTACATTATGACGTGCTGACGCCGGTCACGAATATTGCCAAGGCGCTTGAACCCGGCGCACCGCAGGTGCATGAAGAAGCGCCCGGAAATCTTTGTTTTGATTGGGAACTCGGCGATAAAGCCGCGGTCGATGCGGCGTTCGCAAGCGCTGCGCATATATCGAAGATTGATCTCGTCAACAATCGCCTCGCCCCCAATGCCATGGAGCCCCGGGCAGCGCTTGGCGAATATGATTCCGGGACCGACGAGCTCACGCTCTACACCACCAGCCAGAACCCGCATGTCGCGCGGCTGATCATGTCCGCCTTCCTCGGCATCGCGCCGGAGCATAAGCTCCGCGTCGTCGCCCCGGATGTCGGCGGCGGTTTCGGCAGCAAGATCTTCGTCTATGCCGAAGAGACGACGACCATCTGGGCGGCGCGCAAGATCAACCGTCCGGTCAAATGGACGGCGGAGCGGAGTGAAGCCTTCCTCACCGACGCACATGGCCGCGATCACGTGACCCATGCGGAACTCGCCATGGATCAGGAGGGCAAGGTCCTCGCCCTCCGCGTCTCGACGAAAGCCAATATGGGGGCGTATCTCTCGACTTTCGCGAGCGCGGTGCCGACCTATCTCTATGGGACGCTCCTCAGCGGTCAGTACAAGATCCCGCATATCTACTGCGAGGTGCAGGCCGGCTTCACCAACACCACCCCGGTCGATGCCTATCGCGGCGCCGGCCGGCCGGAGGCGACCTATGTGGTCGAGCGGATGATGGAAACGGCGGCGCGGGATCTCGGCATGGATCCGACCGAGTTCCGGCTGAAAAACTTTATCCAGCCGGACGCCTATCCCTATCAGACGCCGGTCATCATGAATTATGATTCCGGCAACTATCCGCTCGCCATGAATATGGCGAAGAAGCTGATCAATTACGACGGCTTCGCGGCCCGCAAGGCGCAGTCGGAAGCGAACGGCAAACGGCGCGGGATCGGCGTTGCGGCCTATATCGAGGCCTGCGGCATTGCGCCGTCGGCGGCGGTCGGCTCGCTCGGGGCCGGTGTCGGTCTCTGGGAATCGGCGGAAGTGCGCTTTAACCCGACCGGCAGCGTAACGGTCTTTACCGGCAGTCACAGCCACGGCCAGGGGCATGAGACGACCTTTGCGCAGATCATCGCCGACAAGCTTGGCGTGCCGATCGAAAGTGTCGAGGTCGTGCATGGGGACACCAGTAAAGTTCCCTTCGGTATGGGCACCTACGGCTCGCGCTCGCTTGCCGTCGGCGGCTCGGCGATTATCAAGGCGGTCGACAAGATCGTTGAGAAATCGAAGAAAATCGCCGCCCATCTCATGGAAGCCTCGGTTGAGGATATCGAGCATGAGCATGGCGTCTTCACCGTTGCCGGAACCGACAAGAAGCTCAGCATGGGCGAGATCGCTTTTGCCGCTTACGTGCCGCACAACTATCCGGCCGATGTTGAACCCGGCATGTCGGAAACCGCCTTCTATGATCCGCTCAACTTCACCTTCCCGGCGGGCACGCATATCGCCGAGGTGGAGATCGATCCCGCGACCGGCGTCGTCGAGATCGTCGACTGGGCGGCGACCGATGATTTCGGCAATATCATCAATCCGATGATCGTCGAAGGCCAGGTCCATGGCGGCGTCGCGCAAGGCATCGGCCAGGCGCTGCTCGAAGGCGTGATCTATGATGACGACAGCGGTCAGCTTTTGACCGGTTCCTACATGGATTACTGCATGCCGCGGGCCGACAATCTGCCGAATTTCCGCATTGAAACCACCAACACCCCCTGCCCGAGCAATCCGCTCGGCGTCAAGGGATGCGGGGAAGCGGGCGCCATCGCCGCTCCGGCGGCGCTGATGAACGCGATCGTCAATGCGATCGGCAAGGATATCGACATGCCGGCCACGCCCGAGAAAGTCTGGCGTGTCCTCAACAGCAACTAGAAGGGAGAGCAAAAATGTATTCTTTCGATTATGTACGCCCTTCGGGGGTCACGGAAGCGGCCGGCGCGGCGGGGGAGAACGACCGGTTTCTGGCCGGCGGGCAGACGCTGCTGCCGACCTTGAAGCTGCGCCTCTCGGAAGCCGACAAGCTGATCGATCTTGGCGGCATTCCCGATCTCAAGGGGATCAGCGTCAGCGGCTCGGAGGTGACCATCGGAGCGATGACGCGTCATGCGGATGTCGCGGGCTCGGCGGAGGTGAAGTCGGCCATTCCCGCCCTCGCCCATCTTGCGAGCCTGATTGGCGATCCGCAGGTCCGCAATCGCGGCACCATCGGGGGCTCCATCGCGAATAACGACCCTGCGGCGGACTATCCCGCTGCGCTGGTCGGGCTCGGCGCCACGGTTCATACGAACAAGCGCAGCATCGCGGCGGAGGATTTCTTCGTCGATCTCTTCGAGACCGCGCTTGAAGACGGGGAACTCGTCACAAAAGTCAGCTTCCCCGTCCCCGAAAAGGCGGGCTACGCCAAATTCCCGAATCCCGCCTCGCGCTTCGCACTAACCGGTGTGTTCGTCGCCAAAACGTCAGGCGGCGTCCGCGTTGCGGTGACCGGCGCCGGCCCCTGCGTCTTCCGGCAACGGGAGATGGAAGCCGCGCTTTACGGCAATTTCTCGCCCGATGCCGTCGCCAGTATCCGCACCGATCCATCCGATCTCAATGCGGATATTCATGCCTCGGCCGAATATCGCGCCCATCTGATTTCGGTTATGGCGGCGCGGGCGGTAAAAGCAGCGAAGTAACAGCTTTACCCTTGAGGGAGAAAAGGGGAGATTTTGACTTCCCCTTTTCTTCTTCCTCGTTTTAAAAAAACTTCCAATCGTTGGAAGCGGTCGCGCGCGACCAGTGAACCCCAGGGGATGCCACCCATGACAGAGAACCCGGCACAATCGATCGACAGCGTTCAGGAAATACTGCAGCAGGCCAATTATATCGCCGATCGCAGCCTCGCCACCGTGCTTTTCCTTGCGCTCCGGATGCGCCGTCCCCTCTTTCTCGAAGGCGAAGCGGGCGTCGGGAAAACCGAGATTGCCAAGGTTCTCGCCGAGCAGATGGGGCGGCCGCTGATCCGCCTGCAATGCTATGAAGGGCTGGATATCGGCTCGGCGGTCTATGAGTGGGATTATCCGCGCCAGATGATCGAAATCCGCCTCGCCGAGGCGACCGAGAATGCGGACCGCGACCGGCTGGCAAGCGATATTTTTTCTGAACGCTTCCTTATCAAGCGACCGCTCCTGCAGGCGCTCGAGACCACGGGCGGCACTGCGCCCGTGTTGCTGATCGACGAGCTTGACCGCACCGATGAGCCGTTTGAGGCGTTCCTCCTTGAAATGCTCTCGGACTTCCAGATCACCATCCCCGAGTTTGGCACCATCCGCGCGAGCGAGCCGCCCTGTGTCATCATCACCTCGAACCGCACGCGGGAGATTCATGATGCATTAAAGCGCCGCTGTCTCTATCACTGGGTCGATTACCCCGATGCGGCGCGCGAAAAAGAGATCATCAATCGCAAGTTGCCGCGCGTGAACGCCCGCCTTTCGGAACAGATCGTCCGTTTCGTGCAGCAACTGCGCGAGGATCCGGGCCTCTTCAAGCTGCCGGGCGTCGCCGAGACGCTGGACTGGGCCAATGCGCTGACCGAGCTTGATATCATCAGCCTCGACCCCGATATTATTAATGATACCCTGGGTGTATTGCTGAAATATCAGGATGACATCGCCAAAGTGCAGGGCAGCGAAGCGGCGATGATTATCCAGCGGATCAATAGCGAGATGGAAACAGCATGACAGACGCCGGCGATATCGATGGCGGCAGATTTGCGGAGAATATCCTGCATTTCGCCCGCACGTTGCGCCGCGCCGGCCTGCCTGTGGGTCCCGGCCGGGTGATCGAGGCCCTCGCCGCCGTCGAGGCGGCGGGCATCCGCCGCCGGGAGGATTTTTACTGGACGCTGCATTCGGTCTTCGTCAACCGCCGCGATCAGCGCGAAATTTTCGATCAGGCCTTTCACGTGTTCTGGCGCAATCCGGAGCTTTTGAAGCGGATGATGGACATGATGCTGCCGGGAACATTTCTCGACAGCGTCAAACGCGATGATCAGAAAGAAATCAGCCGCCGCCTGTCAGAAGCTCTCGCGCCCGCCCCGGTCGATGCGGAAAGCACGGAGGAGCAGGAAGAGATCGAGATCAACGCGACGCTCACCGCCTCCGACAGCGAGCTCTTGCAGTCGAAAGATTTCGAGACCATGAGCGGCGCCGAGATGGAGGAAGCAAAACGCGTCATGGCAACGCTAAAGCTGCCAATTCGAAACGTCAAGATACGCCGGCAAGTTTCTGACAATCATGGGAAAATGATCGATATGAGGCGGAGCATGCGGGCCAGCCTCAAAAGCGGCGGCGCGACCATTCCGCTCCGTTTCAAATCCCGCGCGAGCCGCCCGCCGCCGCTTGTCATTCTCTGTGATATTTCGGGTTCGATGGCGCAGTACAGCCGGATGCTGCTGCATTTCATTCACGCCCTCACCAATGATCGGGACCGGGTACATACTTTTGTTTTCGGCACTCGCCTCACCAATATCACCCGCTTTATGCGCTACCGCGATGTCGATGCCGCGCTTGAAGCGGTGGGTGAGCGGGTCGAGGACTGGTCGGGCGGGACGCGCATTGGGGCGACCATTCGCGAGTTCAACAAATTCTGGTCCCGCCGCGTTCTCGGTCAGGGGGCGATTGTGCTGCTGATCTCGGACGGGCTCGATCGTTCGGCCGGCGAAGGCCTCGGCGCCGAGATGGAGCGGCTGCACAAATCCTGCCGCCAGCTCATCTGGCTGAACCCGCTGCTGCGCTTTGAGGGGTTCGAGCCCCGCTCCAAGGGAGTGAAGGCGATCCTGCCCCATGTGGACCAATTCCGTACCGTGCATAATCTCAACAGCCTCCGCGACCTTGCCGATGCGCTCTCGAAGCCGCAGGAGGCGTTCCCGGAAAATAGGAGCTTTGCCGCATGACACATCCATCCTCCCTGCCCGTTGACGACGTTCTCGCCCAGGCGCTTGACTGGCGGGAACAGGGCAAAAAAGTTGCGCTCGCGACCGTTATCAATACCTGGGGGTCAGCGCCCCGCCCCGCCGGCAGCCAGCTCGCCGTGGACGAAGACGGTGAAATGATCGGCTCGGTCAGCGGCGGCTGCGTTGAAGGCGCGGTCATTCAGGAGGCCTTGGCGGTCATGGACAAGGGCGCGCCGAAGCTGCTCGAATTTGGCGTCACCAATGACGAGGCGTGGGAAGTCGGCCTTGCCTGCGGCGGCAAGATCAGCGTTTTCGTGGAAAAGCTGGACTAAGCCGCCATGCGAAAAGCCGTTCTTGAAGAATTACAGAAGGCGCGGGCGGAAAAGCGACAGGTCGTGCTGGTCACGAACCTCGGAAACGGAGATCAGGAACTCATCTATCCATTTGAAATGGATAAGAAATCAGATCTTTATGACGCCGCTCGAGCAGCCCTCCGGCATGATAAGCCGGCCGTCGTCGATCTGCCCGAAGGCTCGGTTTTTCTCAATATTTTCAACCCGCCGCTTCGGCTTTTTATTATCGGCGCCGTACATATCGCGCAAAGTCTGGCGCCCATGGCGGCAAGCGCCGAATATGAGGTGACGGTCATCGATCCGCGCCGCAGCTTCGGCTCCACCTTCCGCTTTCCGAACGTCCATCTCGATAACCGCTGGCCCGATGAGGCGCTCGCGGATCTCAAGCCGGACCGGCGAAGCGCCATTGTCACCCTCACCCACGACGCCAAGCTCGATGATCCGGCGCTGCAACATGCGCTGCGCTCGGATGCGTTCTATATCGGCGCATTGGGAAGCGGCCGCACCCACGCCAAGCGCCAGCAGCGCCTTCTGAAAGCCGGCTTTACGGAGGCGGATTTCGCGCGCATTCACGGCCCCATCGGGCTTGATATCGGCGCCAAGTCGCCGGCGGAGATCGCCATCTCCATCATGGCGGAAATCACGGCCGTGCTGCGCGGAAAGGCGGCGTCATGATTTTCAAACGTTTCCCCCTCGATGAAGCCGAAGGCACGCTGCTTGCCCATGCCGTGGAGACGGCGCCCGGAAAGCTCCTCCGCAAGGGACATATCCTCACAAAAGAAGATATTGAGCGCTTAAAATTCAATGGGATGGATGCGGTTCTTGCGGCTCGTCTTGAGGATGGGGATGTCGAAGAAAATAACGCGGCCGAGATCATCTCCTCGCTTCTCAACGGACCCAATGTCACCGTGAAGCCGCCTTTTACCGGGCGCTGCAATCTCACCGCCGACCGGCGCGGCATCGTCCTTTTGAACCGGGAACTTCTGCGGGCGATCAATCATCTCGACGAGGCGATCACCGTCGCCACCATGTCGCCCTATGATCTTGTCGAGAGCGGCCAGATCATTGCGACCGTCAAGATCATTACCTTTTCTGTACCGGAAGAAAAGATCGCGGCAATCAAAAAGCTGGTCGCGGAGGCAAAGACGCCGCTCCTTTCCGTGCAGCCCTTCGCGCGCAAGTCGATCGGCGTCATTTCGACATTGCTGCCAAGCACGAAGGAGAGCGTTATCACCCGATCCGAGCAGGTGATGGAAAATCGCCTTTCAAGATATGGTAATGAAAGCAATCATTTACGGAGATGCGCTCACAACGAAAATGATATCGCCGCGAGCATCCGGGAGTTGGATGCCGAAGGCTGCGACATGATCTTCATCTTCGGCGCCTCCGCCATCACGGATCGCGGCGACATCATCCCGATGGGGATCGTGAACGCCGGCGGGGTGATCGATCATCTCGGCATCCCGGTCGATCCCGGCAACCTCCTCCTTCTTGGGAACTTGCGCGGCAAGCCGGTGGTCGGGCTGCCGAGTTGCACCCGCTCGCCGAAAATGAACGGCTTTGACTGGGTGCTGGAGCGCCTTCTCGCCGATATTCCGATCACGAGTACGGATCTAATGGATCTCGGCGAAGGGGGACTGCTCAAGGAAATTCCGGGCCGCCCGCAGCCGCGCCAGCAGGAAATGCGGCCGATCAGCCCTGATAATCGCAAATCCGTTGCCGTTCTCATACTTGCGGCCGGCCAGTCGCGCCGCATGGGACGGGAGAACAAGCTCCTCGCGAAGATCAGTGGCAAGCCCCTGCTCCGTCATATCGCTGAAGAAGCCATCAAGTCCAACGCCCGCGCCGTCTATGCGGTCACGGGACATGAGCGCGAGCGCGTCCAGGGCCTTCTTGCCGATCTGAAGATAGAAACCGTCCACAATCCGGATTTTGCGAGCGGCCTCAGCAGCAGCCTCAAAACGGGCTTTCGCGCCCTTGCCGATCGCTATGACGGCATCCTTGTCTGCCTTGGAGATATGCCCTTTATCACGGCCGCCCTGCTCGACAAGCTGATCGACGCGTTTGATGTTGCGGACGGGCGCAGCATTGTCGTCCCGACCTATCGCGGCAAACGCGGCAATCCGGTCCTGATTGCAACTGACCTCAAAGAATCGATCCAGACGCTGACCGGCGATATCGGCGCCAAATCACTGATTGCCGAAAACGAGGATCTGGTCTTCAATGTCGAGGCCGACAAGGAAAGTATTTTCACGGATATCGACACGCCCGATATACTGGAAAAATTTCGCCAATCATAAGGGCCTTCGAATGGACGAGCTTTATCAGAAGAGTTTGCTGCGGCTTGCCGCCAACGCGAGCGGGGCGGGCGAAATCGCCAAGCCCGACGCGGAGGAGACGCGCGACAATCCCACCTGCGGCGACCGGATTACTGTCCAGATCACAGTCCGGGACGGCGTGATTACCGATCTCAAGCATCAGAACCGCTCCTGCATGCTCTGCCAGGCGTCCGCCTCTCTCATCGGGGAAAATGCCGTTGGGAAGACTTTTGCAGATATTCTTGATGCGCGCGCCGAAATGGCGAATATGCTGCGAGAGGAGACGGAGACGAGCGTGATCGCGTGGCCCGAGTTCGGGCATTTTCGCGCCGTGAGCGCGCATCCGAGCCGGCACAACTGCGTCCTTCTGCCTTTCGATACGCTCCTTGGCGCATTTGAGAAATTACATTAAGAAAGAAAGATATGTTACAGCTGAACAAGAAAAACAAGAAAGCTCCCGACGTCCCCTCTCCCTGCATCGGCATTTGCAGCATGGATGAGGAGACTGTCTATTGCCGCGGCTGTTATCGCACCCGCGATGAAATCGGCGGCTGGGTCCTGATGAGCCGGGATGAAAAGCTCGCCCTTCTCGAAATCTCCCGCACCCGGCGCAAGGCGGCGCGGCGGGCTAACGCAAAGTCATAATTCTGCCCCTTTCCCCGGGTTTACTCACGAAAGCAACTCTAGGCTCCCGTGAATTTGGAAGGAGGCGCAATGTATATAAAAAGATTGGGCCTTCTCGCGGCCATGGTTACTGCAACCTCGCTTTTCGCAATGGCCTGTTTCACGCCGGCGGATGCCGAGTCAGATGTCGCTGCGGCCGATGATCCGGATCTTGTCTGTCTCGCCCAGGCCGTTTATTTCGAGGCTCGCGGCGAGCCCTACAGCGGCCAGATCGCGGTTGCACAGGTTGTCCACAACCGCGTGCTGGACCGATCCAAGAGCTATTGCGAGATTGTCTTTGAAGGCAGCCATCGCCGCAACGCCTGCCAGTTTTCCTTCGCCTGTGACGGCAAGTCGGATGAGCCGACAGATATGGTCTCCTGGGATCGCGCCCTTCGGATTGCAACGCTCGTCAAAAGCGGATATATGCGCGACCTCTCCGGAAACGCCACCTTCTACCATGCCCATTACGTCTCCCCGAGCTGGGCTGAGCAGCTCGAAAAGACGGTCAACATCGGCAATCATATCTTCTATCGCAAGATCTAGCGCGCATCGCGCGCGCCTGCCCGCTCCCCGCCTTCGGCGTTCGCGTCCGCCCGTTATCGCAACTTCGTGATAAAGATCACACGCAAGCATCTGGAATGGCTCGATAAAAAATTGCAAATATGCCGGGTTGATATATTGTCTTCCCGCAGATGAGCATTGATTTTCAGTAATCCGGACCCCGCAATTCAGATAACGAGTGGCTCCATGGATATTTGCACCCCCGGTCGCGCTTTATATGCCCTGGAAGATGCAACGGATTACGGCATTCCGTATCAAAATAACAATATAATAAATGAGAATGGCGTCACGGTAGTCTCGCGTTGCCGCAACGCCGCTGGTCGCAGGCAGGAGAGGTAGTAACGTGAACCGTTCGATCATCATTGCGATTGTCATCGCGCTTTCGGCTGTTGCCTGGATCGTCTCCGGGCAGATCGGCGGCAATGAGGGCGCCGACGCAAGCATAGAGGCAACCGACGCGCCCGCGGCCAATAGCCCGGCGGCGGACAAGCCCGTCATGGCCGTTCGCTATCGCACCTTCACGGCAAGCGCGCATCAGCAGAAAATCACCGTTCACGGCAAAACCGAAGCCAATCGCCTTGTCGAAATCAAGGCCGAAGTCGCGGGCCGGGTTGACAAGGTTCATGTCGATGCCGGTGATCGCGTCAAAAAAGGCGATGTGATTGTCAGCTTTGATCTGAAGGATAACGAAGCACGGCTGCAGGAGGCGGAGGCCCTTGTCCGCCAGCGGGAGATCGAGTTCAATGCGGCAAAGCAGCTCAACCAGCGGGGCTTCAGCGCCGATACCACACTTGCAAGCGCCAAGGCACAGCTTGACAGCGCCCGGGCGCAGATGAAGGCGATGACCATCCGCCTCAATGAGTTAAAGGTCAAGGCGCCGTTCGACGGCGTGATCGAAAAGCGCTCTGCCGAGATTGGCGATTACGTCCTCGAGGGCAATCCCATTGCCACCATCGTCGAGAGCGATCCGCTGCTCGTCACCGGCGAGGTATCCGAGCTTCAGGTCGGTTACCTCAAGGTCGGCGGCGAAGGCGTCGCCCGGCTTGCAACGGGGGAAACGGTGACCGGCCGGGTCAAGTTTGTCGGCACCGTCGCCAATCCGGAGACACGCACTTTTCGCATTGAGCTCGAAATCCCGAATGAGGGCTATAAGCTCCGAAGTGGCGTGACCGCGGCGATTACCTTCAATACCGCCTCCGTCATGGCGCATTTAATCTCACCCGCTTTCCTAACGCTCGACGACAAGGGCGTGCTGGGCCTGCGCGCGGTCGGTGAGGATGAGACGGTTGTCTTTTATCCCGTCACGCTGCTCACCGGGACGGATGCCGGCACCTGGGTGAGCGGTCTGCCCGAGACGGTCAGTATCATTGTTGTCGGCCAGGATTTCGTTCGCGACGGCGACAAGGTGCGCCCGACCGTCTACACCGTCGAGGCGGAACAATGAACGCGATTATTGATGCCGCGATAGAACGTGCCCGCACCGTTGTCGCTGTCCTGCTGCTGATCCTGACCGCGGGGACTTATGCGTATATCGATATTCCGAAGGAATCCGATCCCGATATCAATATTCCGATCATCTATGTCTCCATGACGCATGAAGGCATCTCCCCCGAAGATGCCGAACGGCTGCTGATCCGCCCGATGGAGCTTGAGCTTCGCTCCATCGAAGGGGTCAAGGAGATGACGGCGGCAGCGGCGGAAGGCCATGCCTCGGTCACGCTTGAGTTCGATGCCGGCTTCGACGTCGACAAGGCGCTGCAGGACGTCCGCGAAAAAGTCGATCTCGCGAAGGTCGAGCTTCCGGCCGAGACCGAGGAGCCGACGGTCAATGAGGTGAATTTCGCCCTCTTCCCCGTCATCGTGGTGACGCTTTCCGGCGACGTACCGCTCCGCACGCTGATCCGTCTCGCGCGGGACATGGAAGATCGCATTGAAGCGGTGCCGGGCGTGCTTGAGGTCGATATCGGCGGCGACCGCGAGGAAGTCCTCGAGGTTATTATCGACCCGGTAAAGCTCGAAAGCTATCGGATCTCCAACGCCGAGCTGATCAATATCGTCGTCTCCAATAACAAACTTGTTGCCGCAGGCTCTATGGATACGGGACAGGGACGCTTCTCGATCAAGGTGCCCGGTCTTTACAAAACGGCGGCGGATGTGCTCGATCTGCCGATCAAGGTCAGCGAGGACGGCGTCGTCACGCTGCGCGATATCACCGATATCCGCCGCACCTTCAAGGATGCGGAAAGCTTTGCGCGCCTCGACGGGCGCCCGGCCATCGCGCTCGAAGTCAAGAAGCGTGTCGGAATGAACATCATCGAGACGATCGAGGCCGTGAAAACCGCCGTCGCCGAGGAGCAGAAATACTGGCCCGACAGCGTCATCGTCACCTATACGCAGGATCGCTCGGGCGATATCCGCACGATGCTCAGCGACCTGCAGAACAATATCATCAGCGCCATAATCCTCGTGATGATCATCGTCATCAGCGCGATGGGCGTCCGCACGGCCGGCCTCGTGGGCCTCTCCATCCCGGGGTCATTCCTGATCGGCATTCTCTATATGTATCTCTTCGGGATGACCATCAATATCGTCGTGCTGTTCGGGCTGATCCTGGCCGTCGGTATGCTGGTTGACGGCGCTATTGTCGTCACCGAGTTTGCCGATCGCAAGATGGCGGAAGGCATTGCGAAGAAAGAGGCCTATGCCCTTGCCGCAAAACGGATGGCATGGCCGATCACAGCATCGACGGTGACAACGCTCGCCGTCTTTCTCCCGTTGATGTTCTGGCCCGGCATGGTCGGAGAATTTATGCGCTTCCTGCCGCTCACCCTGATCACGACGCTGACCGGCTCGCTGCTGATGGCGCTGATCTTTGTCCCCACGCTCGGAACAATTTTCGGCAAACCGGGCTCGATGAACCCAAAAACGCTGGCGGCCCTGTCGGCGGCGGAAGGCGGCGACATTCGCAAAATCGGTGGCGCTACGGGGATCTACGTGCGCGTGCTGGAAGCCTGCGTCCACAACCCTGGCAAAATCGTGATGCTTGGCATCGCGACGCTGGTTGGGGTGCAGGTATATTACGCGACCCATGGAAATGGCGTTGAATTTTTCCCCGATGTGGAGCCGGAGGTTGCACTCGTCTACGTTCACGCGCGCGGCAATATGTCGATCCATGAGCAGGATCAGCTCGTCCGCGAGGTGGAGAATGAGATCCTCAAACTCGATGATTTCAAGTCGATCTATACGCGTGTGAGCTCCAGTGGCCGCGGCGGGCAGGATGTCTCGGAAGACGTCATCGGCACAATCCAGATGGAGTTCAAGGAGTGGCAGGAACGCCGCCCGGCGCACGATGTCTTTGAGGATATCCGCAAGCGAACAGCGCATTTGAGCGGCATTATCGTTGAAACCCGCGAGCCCGATGCCGGGCCGCCAACGGGCAAGGATATCCAGATCCAGCTCTCGTCCCGCGATCCCGACCTGCTGCCGCCGGCGATTGCGAAAATCCGCGATCATCTGGAAACCAATGTCAGCGATCTTATAGATATCGAGGACAGCCGCCCAATGCCGGGCATCGAATGGCAGGTCACCGTCAACCGCGAAATGGCCGGGCGGTTCGGCGCCGATATCATGACGGTGGGCAAAACGATCCAGCTCGTCACCAATGGTATCAAGGTCGACGAATACCGTCCCAATGACGCAGATGACGAGGTGGATATCCGCCTCCGCTTTCCCGACGGCAAGCGGAGCCTCGACGAACTCGACAATCTTCGCGTCATGACGGATATGGGGATGATCCCGCTGTCAAACTTCGTAACCCGCACCGCACAGCAGAAGGTCGGAAGCATCAATCGCTCCAACGCGCAGCGTGTCATGACGATAAAGGCGAATGTCGTGCCGGGCATTCTGGTCGATGACAAGGTTCGAGAAATCCAAAGCTGGCTCGCTGAGGATGC
Organism: Sneathiella sp.; assembly: GCF_036844445.1. Taxonomy (GTDB): domain Bacteria; phylum Pseudomonadota; class Alphaproteobacteria; order Sneathiellales; family Sneathiellaceae; genus Sneathiella. Next base: position 281,504 of record NZ_DAIUFV010000004.1, read on the forward strand.
CGATCTCGGGCGCGACGTGAGCTACGTTTTCAAGGGTCAGGACGAGGAGCAGAAAAAAGCGCAGGATTTTCTCGGCAAGGCCTTTTTTGTCGCGATTTTCCTGATGGCGATCATTCTTGTGACGCAGTTTAACAGCTTCTATCACGCCTTCCTCATCCTGACGGCCGTAATCATGTCGACGATCGGCGTGTTCGTCGGGCTGATCGTCACCGGCCAGCCGTTCGGCATCGTCATGACGGGCGTCGGGGTGATTTCGCTCGCCGGAATTGTCGTCAACAACAACATCATCCTGATCGACACATATGCGGTGCTGCGCCGTCAGGGCATGCCGCCGCTTGAAGCGGTGCTGCGCACCGGCGCGCAGCGCCTTCGCCCGGTCATGCTGACGACGATCACGACGATCTGCGGGCTGCTGCCGATGGCGCTGCAGCTCAATATCAACTTCATCAGCCGCGAAGTGTCAGTCGGCGCCCCCTCTTCGCAATGGTGGGTGCAGCTCTCGACAGCCGTTGCCTTCGGCCTCACCTTCGCGACGGTGCTGACGCTGCTGATGACGTCGTCCCTTCTGATGCTGGGCGCGAATGTCAGCGCAAGCCTTGAGCGGCGTCGCGCACGGCGGGCCGAGAAGCGCGCTGCGGGCAAAGCACACTCCGCGGAATAGTGAAAAACTATGGATCAGGCCGAAAACGTTCCGGGACAGAAGCTGAAATCCCTCAGCTTCTGTTGCCGCCGTTCTCCATCGCATCGTCCTGCAAATCGCCGTCGTCATCGCCACTGTCGCAGGGCTCATCGAGCGGCACGCCCGCCTGTTCCTGCTCCTTCAGGCGACGATAGCTGAGGATTGCAAAGGGAATGCTGGCGAGGTAGACAACCGCGATCACCGACAATAGCTGCCAGGGATAGCTGAAGAAAATTGCCGCGAACACGCCGACGAAGAGGAGCAGCGGCATGATAAAGCGGCGGGCGATACGGACGCGCTTGATCGAAAAGGTCGGGATGCGGCTCGCCATCAGAAAGGCGATGAGCATCATCCAGCCGGCATTCAGATAAGACGAGCGGAAGACATCACTCTCGGCATAGAAGCTGATAACCATAAAGAGCAGCGCGATGGAGGCGCCCGCCGGCGCGGCGATGCCGGTGAAATAGCGGGCTGCCCAGGCCGGCTGCGCATGATCGAGCATCGAATTGAAGCGCGCGAGACGGAGGCCGCAGGAGACCGTGAAGACGAGCGCGATCACCCAGCCTGCGCCGCCGAGCCCGCTCTCCAGCGTCCAGAGGAAAAGCACCATGCCGGGCGCGACGCCGAAGCTGACGAAATCGGAGAGCGAGTCGAGTTCCGCGCCAAACCGCGAGGTGCTGTTAAGAAGCCGCGCCATCCGCCCGTCGAGCCCGTCGAGTACGCCCGCAGCCAAAATGGCCACGACCGCCATCTCCCAGCGTTCATCGAGCGCAAATCGCACCGACGTCAGCCCCGCGCAAAGCGCCAGCGTCGTCAGCATATTGGGAATAAGCGAGTTGAGCGACGTAAAGCGGAGACGGCGATGCTGCGGCGTGCTCATCTAGCGAACCTCCACCGCCATCGGCGCCTCATTGCCCGCCTTGAGATCGGCGATGATCGTCTCTCCGCCGATCATGTTCTGGCCGACGCCAATGAGCGGTTCGACCCCGTCGGGGAGATAGATGTCGGTCCGGCTGCCAAAACGGATGAGGCCGAAGCGCTCGCCCGTCCGCACGACCTGATTATCGCTGAGATAACAGAGGATCCGCCGCGCGATAAGGCCCGCGATCTGGACGAACACGATGTCGTTGCCGTCGTTGTCGCGAAGGTGGATCGCGTGACGCTCATTCTCTTCCGATGCCTTGTCGAGCGAGGCGTTCAGGAACTTGCCGGGGCGGTACACCTGCCGGATCACCGTTCCGCCAATCGGCACGCGGTTGACATGCACGTTAAAGACGTTGAGGAAAATGCTGATCCTGAGCCGGGGATCGGGCCCGAGGCCGAGCTCCTCTGGCGGCACCGCCCGCTCGATCAACTGCACGACACCATCGGCGGGGCTGACAATCAGCCCGTCCCGCGTCGGCACATGGCGGTCGGGATCGCGGAAGAAATATACGCACCAGAGCGTCAGGATAACACCGATCCAGCCCAGCAGCGGCCAGGTGAACAGAAACAGCAGGAGCGTGATCCCGGCGAAGATCGCGACAAAGCGATATCCTTCACGATTGATCGGCACCAGCACTGACTTCAGCATATCCATAAAAACGACCTCCGGGCCTGCAAAACTTCAGGAAATCAGGTCATACATGATGTGATCTTCAAATAGAACAAAAAGATGATCACAAAACTGTTCAGCCCCGATTGTACCGTTTAATCCATCACCTGCTCAAGTTTCTCCTGATAACTTGCCGCCTCCTGCTGGCGCGCCCACATGGCGGCATACTGGCCTTCCATGGCGAGCAGGTCGGCATGGCGCCCGCGCTCAACAATGCGGCCTTTATCGAGCACGATGATCTCGTCCGCATCGATCACCGTGGAGAGACGATGGGCGATAATCAGCGTCGTCCGATCACGCGATACCTCGGCGAGGCTCCCCTGTATCTCCTTCTCCGTCCGGGAATCGAGCGCCGATGTCGCCTCATCGAAGAGCAGGATCAGCGGCCGCTTGAGGATTGTGCGGGCGATCGCGACGCGCTGCTTCTCCCCGCCCGACAGCTTCAGCCCCCGCTCCCCGACCATGGTGTTGTAGCCGTCCGGGAGTTCGGCAATGAATTTGTCGATGCTGGCGAGGCGCGCCGCCTCCGCAATCTCCTCGTCGCTCGCTCCCGGCCGGCCGTAGCCGATGTTATAGCGAATCGTATCGTTAAAGAGCACCGTATCCTGCGGCACGATGCCGATGGCGGCGCGGAGCGATTCCTGTGTCACCTCGTTGATCTTCTGCCCGTCGATGGCGACATAACCGCTGTCGACATCGTAAAAGCGAAAGAGAATGCGCGAGATGGTCGACTTGCCCGCGCCCGAGGGTCCGACAAGTGCCGTCGTCTTTCCGGGCGGCACTGTGAAGCTGACGTCATGCAGGATCTGGCGATTACTCTCATAGCCGAAATTGACATGATGAAAGACAACCTCTCCGCCGCCCGGCCTGAGCGGCGTCGCCCCCGGCAGATCCCCCACCTCCCGGCTGATGGTCAGCAGCTCGAACATCTTCTCCATATCGACGAGGCTCTGCTTGATCTCGCGATAGACGAAGCCGAGGAAGTTGAGCGGCGTCATCAGCAGCATGATAAAGGCGTGAATGGCGACGAAATCACCGACCGTATAGATCCCGTTGACGACGCCCTTTGCCGTAATCAGCATGACCGCGACGAGGCCGGCGCTGATTACCACGCCCTGCCCGACATTGAGGAGCGCAAGCGTCGTGTTGCTTTTCACGGCAGCGACTTCATAGGAGGCAAGCGCCGCATCAAAGCGGCGCGCCTCGTGATTTTCATTGCCGAAATATTTGACCGTCTCAAAGTTGATCAGGCTGTCGATCGCCTTGGTGTTTGCCTCGCTGTCCTTCTCATTCATGGTGCGGCGAAAGCGGAGCCGCCATTCCGTCACGGTGACAGTGAAGACGATGTAAGTGACGAGCGTGACGAAAGTGATCAGTGACAGCTCCCAACCATATTCAACAAGCAGGATGCCCGAGACGAAGAGGATCTTGAGAAGCGTCGGCACGATATTGAAGAGCATGAAGCGGAGCAGGAATTCGATGCTCTTGGTGCCCCTCTCGATCACCCGGTTCAGCCCGCCCGTCTGCCGCTCGAGATGAAAACGTAAAGAGAGTTGATGCAGATGGCGGAAGGTTTTGAGCGCCACCTGGCGGATCGCATTCTGGCCGACCTTTGCGAACACCGCATCGCGCAGCTCGGAGAAGGACTGCGTCAGGATCCGCGCGATACCGAAGGCAACGATCAGCCCGATCGGCATCACGATCACCGGACTGACATCTCCCGTCATGGCATCGACGATGAATTTCATAAGGTAGGGCGAATAAACGGACGCGACCTCGGCGAGGATAATCAGCACCGCCGCGATAATCACCCGCGCCTTCAGATCGCGCCGTCCGTCCATCCAGAGATAACTCGCGAGGGTGCGGAGCGTTTGCAGATGCCCGCGCGAGGGGGCCTGGCTATGACTGTCGAATTGCGGACGGCTCATGTGACTGCGATTGTGCTTTGAAAATAGCGGCAGGCTCGTGCGGAGCCCGCCTTGATGCAACTATAATGAAATGCGGCGCGACGACCCTGTACGGCTGCCCGTCGCGCGGTTCAATTCTTTTTCGGCAGCGTGAAGATCTGGCCCGGAAAAATCAGGTCCGGATCGCGGATCTGGTTCTGATTTGCCTGATAGATCACGGTGTATTCCATCCCCTCGCCATAGACGCGGCGGGCAATGCGCCAGAGGCTGTTACCCGGCTGGACAATGGCGCTGAGCTCGCCGCGGGCCTGCGCGAGCACCACATCGCCCGGCTCCGCCTTCTGGAACGGCAGCTCAATGCGCGAGATCACCTTGTTCTTGCTGTCCAGCTGATCGACGCGCAGCGTGTGGTTACCGGGCGGGAGCGACTGATCGGGGATAAGCGTCCAGTTCCCCTCCGCATCCACGGTCGCCGTCCCGACCGGTTTGTTGTTCATATAGACGATGATCTTGTTGCCAGGCTGCCCGCGGCCCGAAAGTTCAAGCTCGCCCGCATCATCGTAATTCACGGCGCCGAGCGACAGATCCTTGGCGGCGGATACGTCGCCTTTCGCCTCCGGCACCTGCAGCAGCTTCGATGCCTGCTCGCCGCCCGCCGCCTCATCCTTCGGCACCAGCATGGCGATGGCCGGCTCACGCTCGTCAAGCGGCGCGGTGCAGTCGGGCACGTTCATGATGACGAATGATCCGGATTCGAGCGTCGCACCGTCCGGATTTACCGCCGTCAGATTGATCGTCTGCGATCCCGCAGGCAGTGACTGATCGGACGTGAATACCCATTCGCCGGACGCCGATGCCGTCGCCTCGCCAAGGCGCATCTCGCCGACGGTAAGCGCCACAACCGCGTTCGGCACGGCCCGGCCGGCGGCAACAAGATCACATTCACGGTTGATGCGGATGATATCGAAGCTTGGCCGGAGCGCCGCGAGACGCTGCGCCTCTGCATCGCCGGGATCATCGAGTTTCTTGTCAACGACCTCCGCATTGCTGTTTGTCTCGTCGCGGCTTTCGGCCTCCGTGCCGCCGCTCTCGCCCGCCCCGTCGCTGCCGCTTTGCGATGCGGCGTCGCTTCCTTCCTCGGCGGGCTTTGCCGTTTCAATCGTCCCCTGTTCCGCCGGGCCGAAAAAGAGGTCGCCCCGGTGATAAAGAAAGAGCCCCGCTATAAAAAGCAGCAGGATCGCCAGAATAACAAATACGCGCACCGGAGCCTCGCTGGTTAACCATTCTCGGGCGTCATTATGAACGCCTGTCTCCCGTCACGCAATCCTTAGTGAAACAGGCGCAATCCTTTACGCTTATTGTTTTTCACTGCCGAGTGGCGGAATGCTTTTAAGATATGCCGCGATCGCTTCGAGATCCGCGTCTGTCAGCTTGGAAAGGCCGTGTTCGATCGCCTCGGCCATGCTGCCCTGCACATTGTCGAAATCCGGCATCATGCCCTCGCGGAGCAGGGTCACGATATCGCCCTCGCTCCAGTCGCCGATCCCGCTTGCCGTATCGGGCGTGATATTCGGCACCCGCTCACCGTCCGGACCGTTCGCGGTTCCGCCGAGATAACGATCCCTTTTCAGGCCACCCAGCATGTTGCGCGGCGTATGGCATTCGCCGCAATGGGCCAGGGCCTCGACAAGATAGCCGCCGCGCGCCACAGCCTCGCTCGCGCCGGCCGGCGGCTGAAACGGGCCTGCATCGAAAAACAGCAGGCGCCAGCCCCATTGCAGCCACCGCCATGAGAAAGGCGCCGGCAGATCGTGACGGCGGTTCTCCGCCGCGACCGGTGGCAGCGACATCAGATAGGCCTTGATGGCAAGCGCATCGGCATCGGTCATCTTGGTGTAGCTGGTATAGGGGAAGGCCGGGAAAAGGTAATGGCCCGCCGGGCTGATCCCCTCTTTCAGGGCGCGGAGAAAGTCCGTATCCGACCAGCCGCCAATCCCCGTTTCCGTATCGCCCGTAATATTCGGGGAATAGAAGGTGCCGAAGGGCGACTCAATGGCGCGCCCGCCGGCAAAGGGCTGGCCACCGTTCTTTACATCCGTATGACAGCCATAGCATCCGCCGGCCGCCGTCAGATAGGCGCCCCGCTCAACATCTGTCGCTCCGCTCGCCGCCGCGCCGGCCGTTTGCGCCGCGGCAAGAGCCGGCAAAAAGAAAAGCGCGATGAGGGGGAGCAGTGATGCCCCCCTCTTTTTCAGCATAGCGCTCTCGACGCGCGCCCGTCTGAAGATGCGCATGGCACTCAGTCTTTGGGTTTACGGAACTGCTTGTGACAGGTTCCGCAGGCGCCGCCCGTTTCTTTCAGCGCGGCGCCAATGGCATCGGCATTCCCGCTTTCCACCGCGACAACGAGCTGATCACTTGCAGCCTGCAACCTGGCGATATCAGCGTCAAATTCGGCCTTGTGCTCGGCGCTCCAGATTTCCGGCTTGGCGCGCGATGCCTCAACGCCCGATCCTTCCGGGAACAGGCTCGCCAGATTATCGGCGATCGCGGCAACTTCTTTCGCATTGCCGATCAGCGCGTCGCTATACGCGACCTCCCCTTTTGCAAATTTACCGAGCGCGCCCATATTGGCGCCGAGCTTCTTCATCTCGGCGATCCGGTGATCGGCGTCCGCGTTCCCCGTGCTGTCGTTGGCCATCACACCACCCGAGAACAGCAAAGCCCCTGTCAAAATCACGGCCAGCGACCGCGCAATTTTCATTTTCATATAGCCCTCCAAAGTTAAAACACGCGACAACCTGCACCCGAACCCTGGACCAGGATATCGCCCTCCCGTGTGGCGCCGGCCTACTCCGGCAATGCCACCTCCATCTCCGCACCGCCATATCCATGAACGGTATCATGCGCGCGCAGCCGCACCTTTTCCACATGCATCGGCAGCGACAGCGTCATCGAGCGCGTAAACGGCTGCTCATCGTCATGGGGATGCATGATCGTCCGGCTACCGAGCATATTGCCCTCCAGGTCAAGCACCTCCCAGCGATCGACATAGTGATCCCATCCCTCGTCCTTATGCTGAACCGTAACGGTAAACCGATAGGCGTCCGCATTGACCTTCACGATCTGGACATCGACGATGTCCGCCATGCCGGCGAGCAGGAGGCTTGACGTGAAGGTCAGGGACACGCACATAACACTGGCTATGAGAAGTTTCATATCTTTCCTTTTGCCGGTATAATCTGCGCCATGATCAAGACAAAATCCCTTTGCGTTTATTGCGGATCCAGGCGGCCCCGGGATCCGGCACATATCGACGCGGCGAAAGCCCTTGGCAGGGCGCTCGCCGCGAATGGAATTCGGCTGGTCTATGGTGGCGGGCGGGTTGGCCTGATGGGCGTTATCGCCGACGCCACGCTGGACGCCGGAGGACAGGTTATCGGTATTATTCCCGCTCATCTACATGATATTGAAGTCGGTCACAAGAAATTGACGGAATTACATGTGGTTGACAGCATGCATGCGCGCAAGGCCAGGATGTTCGAGATGTCGGATGCCTTCGCCATTCTGCCGGGCGGCCTCGGCACGCTGGATGAGACGTTCGAGATGATCACCTGGCGGCAGATCGGCCTGCATGACAAGCCCATTCTCCTCGTCAACTATCAGGATTACTGGGGGCCGCTGCTTTCGCTGATCACGCATATGGTCAATGCCGGATTCGTTGAGCGCGAGGCGCACCGCTATTTCACCGTGATCAGTGAACTCGCCGAGATCATCCCTGCCCTCGGCCGCGCGCCGGAAACCGAAATAAAGGCCGATATCTCCAAATTCTAGCGCAAAAGCGGTTTTTTTCACGGTTCGGCTTGCACTGTTTGCCCGCAATGATATTTTGCAGCCGAAGAGTTTAAATAGCACAGGCTGAGAAGGAAGTTCACATGGCCAAAATTAAAGTCAAAAATCCGGTTGTAGAGCTGGATGGCGACGAAATGACCCGGATCATCTGGGCCTTCATCAAGGACAAACTTATCCTCCCCTATCTCGATATCGATCTGAAATATTACGATCTCGGCATGGAAGCGCGCGATGCGACCGACGATCAGATCACGATCGACGCCGCCAATGCCATCAAGAAATACGGCGTCGGCGTCAAATGCGCGACCATCACCCCCGATGAGGCGCGGGTTGAGGAGTTCGGCCTGAAGAAAATGTACCGCTCCCCGAACGGCACGATCCGCAATATTCTCGGCGGCACCGTGTTCCGCGAGCCGATCATCTGCTCCAACGTGCCGCGGCTCGTGCCGGGCTGGACGGATCCGATCGTTATCGGCCGTCATGCCTTTGGCGATCAGTACCGCGCGACCGATATGGTGGTGAAGGGTCCGGGCAAGCTGACCATGAAGTTCGAGCCCGCCGACGGCAGCCCGGCGCAGGAATTTGAGGTCTTTGACTTCCCCTCGGGCGGCGTTGCCATGAGCATGTATAACCTTGATGAGTCCATCCGCGGTTTCGCCAGGGCCTGCATGAACTACGGACTCAATCGGGGCTGGCCGGTCTATCTTTCCACGAAGAACACCATCATGAAGGCCTATGACGGCCGCTTCAAGGACCTGTTCGAAGAAGTCTTCAACAATGAGTTCAAGGACAAGTTCGACAAGGCGGGCCTGACCTATGAGCACCGCCTGATCGATGACATGGTCGCCTGCGCCATGAAATGGTCCGGCAAATATGTCTGGGCCTGCAAGAACTACGACGGGGACGTGCAGTCAGACACGGTGGCACAGGGCTTCGGCTCGCTCGGCCTGATGACATCGGTTTTGATGACGCCGGACGGGCAAACGGTAGAGGCCGAAGCGGCGCACGGTACCGTGACGCGGCATTACCGCATGCATCAGCGCGGCGAGGAAACCTCGACCAACCCGATTGCCTCGATCTTCGCCTGGACACGGGGCCTGATGCACCGCGCCAAGCTCGATGGCAATGCGGAGCTTCAGAAGTTTGCGGAATCCCTTGAGAAGGTCTGCGTCGCAACCGTCGAAGGCGGCGAGATGACCAAGGACCTTGCGCTGCTGGTCGGCCCCGATCAGCCATGGCTGACCACCAACCAGTTCCTCGATGCGCTGGACGCAAATCTGCGAAAAGAAATGGCGTAACCAGAAGGCGCCAATGATGAAAAGCCGGCCCAAGCGCCGGCTTTTTTATTTCCCGGTCGAAACGGATGGTCGCGGGCGCCGATAACCGCGGCAGGCGGTAACGGCACGAATTGACGCCCATGCTGCCCCCGATATGAGACATTGCACCCTGTGCATTCGTCGCCTGCCGGCGGGGCCGCAACCAGGCCGCTCACGCAAGGGCGGCCTTTCTTTCGTCCCGCTTCCCGCGGCTCTATCGTGACGGCCCGCAACGTCGCTCAACAAAATAAAAAACCCCGGTAAAAGCCGGGGTTCGTTATGTCGCATTTCTCGGGCGCACTCAATCGTCCGTGAACTTGTCTCCCTCGTCATCCGCGTCGGGCATGCCCTGCAGCGCTTCGGAGAGAACGCCTGCGTTCGCCCGGATCTTCTGTTCGATCGCCTCGGTCATTTCCGGATTTTCCTTCAGGAACAATTTTGCCTGTTCGCGCCCCTGCCCGATCCGCTGGCTGTCGTAGGAATACCATGAGCCCGACTTCTCGATAATATCGGCCTTCACCCCGAGATCGAGAATTTCGCCCGTCTTGGAAATGCCCTCGCCATACATGATGTCGAACTCCACCATCCGAAATGGCGGCGCCACCTTGTTCTTGACCACCTTGACGCGGGTCTGGTTGCCGACCACCTCATCTTTCACCTTGATCTGGCCGATGCGGCGGATATCGAGCCGCACCGAGGCATAAAATTTCAACGCATTGCCGCCAGTTGTGGTTTCGGGGCTGCCGAACATCACGCCGATCTTCATGCGGATCTGGTTGATGAAGATCACCATGCAGTTGGAGCGGGAAATGGACCCCGTCAGCTTGCGAAGCGCCTGGCTCATCAGCCGCGCCTGCAATCCGACATGCGTATCGCCCATCTCGCCCTCGAGTTCGGCCTGCGGCACCAGCGCGGCAACGCTGTCGACAACCAGCACATCGACCGCGCCCGAGCGGACCAGCGTATCGGTGATTTCCAGCGACTGCTCCCCCGTGTCGGGCTGGGAGATCAGCAGCTCATCCAGATTGACACCGAGCTTGCGCGCATAGACCGGATCCAGCGCATGTTCCACGTCGATAAAGGCGCACGTTCCGCCCTGGCGCTGCGCTTCGGCAATCACATGCAGCGCAAGGGTCGTTTTACCCGAGCTTTCCGGCCCGTAAATCTCAATTACCCGCCCCTTCGGCAGACCGCCGATGCCAAGCGCGATATCAAGCCCGAGCGAGCCCGTGGGGATAGCGGCGACATCCAGCGTTTCCCGCTGCCCAAGCCGCATTACCGATCCTTTTCCGAACGCCCGATCGATCTGGCTCAACGCCGCTTCTAACGCTTTTTTCTTGTCCATGCTACCTGCTTCAACGAGTTTTAAAGCTGTGCTCACCATCAATCTCCCCTTATTTCACAGGCCCGTAGCGGATGCAACTGCCTTTAATGTACATGTTTTGTTCTCATTTGCAAGATTTTTTTAATCATTTGATTTCAATACGATAACGCCAGCAAGTTCAAATTTTGTTCTCGATATATCAGAAAATTATCACAAATGCGTGTGCGGACCCGATCCGGAAAGGGGACGGAATCATCCGGGCCGGAAAACGCTGACCGGAATATTTGTTTTCCAAATAGCTCCCTTTTACATCACCGAAATTGCAAAATCTTCGGGCGGATTGCGAATTATCGGCAAAATCGCGGGCCTTGCGGGCCGGGGGATCGGAAAAGATGAAACCATCGGGCTGGATCGATTGAAAGCCGCCGCCAAACTTTTAGGAGCAAAAGCATAATCGAATAACCTTAAACCCGAACGGCAGGAAGCTCGCGTCCCAGACGATGTTGCGGTCCGCATCCGTCATCTTCTGCGGCGCGCCCAGATGATCGGGATGGAAGAAGTTCATCTCCTCTCCGTCATTGGAGACGAACTTGATCGCGTCGGCAAAGACCTAGAGAAATCTACTACCAGCCATACATACTACTTAAATACGTCTTCGTACCAATATTGAATGGGATCAGAAAACCATTTAGAAAATTTTCCGGTATTAAATACCTTCAGTTGTTTTTTCTCGATTTTGTATCTGTGAAATAATGCAATGATGCTTCTGAGATCAGTTTCATTCAATTTTTTCATATCAACCGTCATGAAAAGCGATCTACCTTCCCCAAAGTAATTTGAAATAGAGGGAATTTTCTCTATCCATTCAAAAAAGGCACTTTCGTCATTCGGGCCAAAATACATGACACTATATGCTTCCAATTCAACTTCTTCAATTTTACTCATTTTCTTTTACCACTTTTCTTTCCTCCGCGTCTCTTGCCGCCAGGGTGTACATTAACATAACCCCCTCCTGGGTATTGTACATCCCAATGCGGCCCTCCATACGCACCTTCTCCAGTTGGCACCCAAACGCCCCCATCTGCTGCCGGCCAGCCTTTTCCGGGGCCATTCGGGTTAGGTACGCGCCCATCCTTATCGGCATTTTTCGGGCGTTTCTTCGGCGGTACATAACCATCCTCTGGCCCCGGTTTACCCGGAGCTGGAACCGCGTGTAGAGGCGGCGGAGCATATCCTTTCTTAGACCCAAACTTGTGCAGGGATAAAACACTAGAAATGTCGAGGTTGATTTTGCATTGCTTCGGGTCTTCTTCACGCAAAAGATCATATATGATAACGCCGCCAACGATCAAAGCACCTACAACGGGAACGACCACGGCAGCAAATTGCCCCTCCGGATCGACATAGTTCACCGGATTGCCGCTGACATAGCCGTAGGTGTTGATCCCGCCTGCAAGGCCGATGGGATCGGATTGCAGGTAGCGGCCGGTGGTGGGGTCGTAGTCGCGGAAGTAGTTGTAGTGAAGACCCGTCTCCGCCTCCAGCCGCTGGCCGGGGAAGCGGTTATCGTTCGCGGCAGAGCCGATAAGGCTGTCCTCCTCCCTGAAGGGCTTCGGTGCGCTGGCGCAGACGCCCGTCAGTCCGTCGGCGCTTTGCCGAGCTTCTCGGCCACATCGGTATCAAGCGGCGTCTCGTAGGTGAGGAGCAGATATCCGAGAACGCTGTAAAAGCCGACCGTCGCGATAAGATCGAAAACCGCCTCATGCCCGAGCGAGGCGGCAAGCTCCTGCTCCAGTTCGGGCGGCAGGTGATAGAGATCGAACAGCGCATCGACCGCCCGGGCGATCAGCCCGTCCTCCCCTTCCGGCGTGTTCCTCACGGCCTCGATCCGCGCGTCGCTCATGCCAAGGAGGCGCGCCCGGTGGACGTGATGCGACCATTCATAAGAGGAGCCGAGGCGATGCGCGGCCCTCAGTATGACAATCTCTGAACGCTCGGGCCCGAGGGCGCTGTCCTTGACAATATGCTGGCGCAGCGGCGCCCAGGCACGCAAAAGCGCCGGATGATACGCCATCGTCCGATAGACATTGAGCTGCCCGGCAAAGCCATCCTTCAGATCGGCAATCTCCGCGGGCCAGTCGGCGTCCGCAATCGGCGGCCGGGGAGAGCTCGTCACTTCCTTGCTCATCGCGTTTCCTCCGCAAGCGCTTTTGCGTAGACATGCGGCGCGCGGTCCGCCCAGATGCCGGTGAAGCCGCGATAGGTGGCAATCCGGCTGAGATCGATATCGACGCGGAGGACATCCTCGCGGTCATGATCGAGCGCGCCGAGGATCGTGCCGTCCGGCCCGGCCGCGCAGGAGCGGCCGAAGAAACGGAAATTGCCGTGCACCCCGGCGCGGTTGCAGCTGAGAAAAAAGATTCCGTTTTCCGCCGCCCGGGTATACACACGGTGGATAAACAGGCCGTCATCGGCGACCGGCTCCCCGTCTCGCCCGAAAGAGGCCCAGACAGAGGTAACCACCTGCGCGCCCTTCATGGCGAGAATGCGGGTGATCTCGGGAAAGCGAATGTCGTAACAGATCTGCATCCCGAGCGGCGTCGCCGCCATATCAAAAACATCAATCCGCTCCCCCGGACGGAAGTAGAGCTTTTCATTCTGCCACTGATGCACCTTGTCATAGCGGCCGAGGACGCCGCCCGGCCCGATCAGCAGCGAGGAGTTGCGGATCACGCCCGCGAGCACCGCATCGCGGAGCGCGAGACCGGCAACGATGTAAACGCCCTTCTCCTCGGCAAGCGCAGCAAGGCTCCCGATCTCCTCCCCCGCCGGATCGGCTGACGCATCGACCAGCGCGGCCGCGTAGTTCGGAACGTTGCTCACAAAGGGCGATCCGGGCGCCGGCGGCTCGACATAGCCGGTATTGGAAAGCTCGGGGAAAAGGATGAGATTGCTCCCCGCCTCCGCTTCCGCCGCCACGAACGCGCGCATTCGGGCAAAATTCTCGGCCGGCGCGAGCGGTTTGACATCCATCTGGACAAGCGATGCCCGGATCATACGACTTCCTCCCTTTCAATTCGGCGGCCGCGTTCAAAATCCCAGCCGAGTCCCGGCACGGCATCGATCAGCGCTTTTGTATATTCATGCAGCGGATTGGCGAGAACGTCGGCCGCCGCCCCTATCTCGACCACCTCGCCCCGGCGCATCACCATCACCTCGTCGCAGACCTGCGCGGCGACGCGAAGGTCGTGGGTGATGAACAGCATGGCAAGATTACGCCGTTTCTGGATTTCAGCAAATAGGTCAAGCACCTGCGCCTGCACCGTCACATCGAGGGCGGAGACCGCTTCGTCCGCGACAATGACGTCGGGCTCCATGATCAGCGCCCGGGCGATAGCAAGACGCTGGCGCTGGCCGCCGGAGAACTGATGCGGATAGCGGTTGAGAACGGATTTCGAGAGCCCGACAACTTCGAGAAGTTCGCCGGCGCGTTTCAGGGCGGAGGCGCGCGATTCGCCGAGATTGAGCGCGCCTTCGATCAGGCTGTCGCCAATGCGGATGCGCGGGTTGAGCGAGCGGTTGGGATCCTGAAAGACCATCTGCACGGTCCGCCGCGCCGGCGCAAGCGCGCGCTGACCGGAAAGCCCGGCGATATCCTCGCCCTTGATCAGGATTTGACCGCCCGTCGGATCCTCAAGGCGGAGGAGACAACGGGCAACCGTCGATTTGCCGGAGCCGCTCTCGCCGACGATGCCGAGCGTGCGGCCTTTCTGAAGCGCGAAGCTCGCCTCTTTCACCGCATGGACGGAGTGAGACGCACGCCCGAACAGGCGGCCGAACGTCGAGCCGATGACAAATTCTTTATGCAGCCCTTTCACCTCTATTACGGGTGCCGGTGAAAGGGCTGCATTCTGTGGCCGCGGAACCAGGGAGGGGACTGCGGACAGCAGATCGCGGGTATAGTCGGCCTGCGGATTGCCAAGCACCGCATCAACGCTGCCATGTTCGACAATCTCGCCCTTGCGCATGACGCAGACGCTGTCGGCGATATCGACCACAACACCCATGTCGTGAGTGATGAAAAGGACCGCCGTCTGCTGTTCGCGCTGCAGCTCACGGATCAGGTTCAGGATCTGCTTCTGCGTCGTCACATCGAGGGCCGTCGTTGGCTCATCGGCGATCAGCAGCTTCGGCTTCAGCGCAAGCGCCATGGCAATCATCACCCGCTGGCGCTGCCCGCCGGAGAGCTGGTGCGGATAGCTGTCGTAGATGCGCTCGGGGTCCGGCAGACGCACTGAGTCCAGCGCATCCAGCACCATCTGGCGGCGGGCTTTCGCGCCGAGCTTTTTATGCGCGCGGAACACCTCGTCGAGCTGCAGGCCGATTTTCAGCACCGGGTTAAGGGCGGTCATCGGCTCCTGAAAGATCATCGCCATTTCAAGGCCGCGGAGCGCCCGGGTGCGCGCCGGCTTGGCGTGGAGGATATCCTCGCCGTTCAGCAGCACTTCGTCTGCGGTCGCGACCAGTTCCTCCTTCGGCAGCAGGTCCATGGCGACGAGCGAGGTTACTGATTTTCCCGATCCGCTCTCACCGACAAGGCACATCACCTCGCCCGGGCGGATATCGAAGCTGATCCCTTTCAGGATCTCTTCTCCGTTCGCGTCCCGCGTCTTTACCCGAAGATCCCGGACCGAGAGTATATAATCCTGCTTAGCCGCTGTCCGGGTCATGGCGCGTTCCTGTTTTTCATTTTGGGATCGAGCCAGTCGCGGAGCGCATCGCCAAGAAGGTTGATCGACAGGATGCAAAGCGACAGCACGATCGCCGGCCAGAAGATCAGCCACGGGTTCAGTGCGAAATATAGCCGCCCCTCGGCCATGATATTGCCCCAGCTCGGCATCTCCGCCCCGATCCCGACGCCGAGGAAGGAAAGCGCAGCTTCCGTGAGAATGGCGCCGGCGTAGATGAAAGTGCCCTGGACGATCATCGGCGCGTAGGTTGCGGGCAGGAGATGCTTCCAGATGATCTTGAGCGGCGAGGTGCCGAGCAGCACCGCAGCATCGACAAAGGTTTCACTCCGCACCGCTATCACGCGCGAGCGGACAAGCCGGACCACATGCGGGATCTCGGGCAGCATTATGGCGAAAATAACCGTGCCAAGACCGGCATTGGTGAGCGCGACAATAGCAATGGCGAGCAGGATACTCGGGATCGCCATCAGCCCGTCCATAATCCGCATCAGAATACTGTCGATCCAGCGGAACCAGCCGGCGAGCAGCCCAAGCGGCATGCCAATCAGGATGCATCCAAGCGCCACCCCGCCGCCGACGATCAGCGAGATACGCGCCCCGTATACGACGCGGGAGAAAAGGTCGCGGCCATAGCTGTCGGTGCCCATCCAGTAGACGTCGGAGCTTGGCTTCAGGCGCATTGCCGAATTCAGCTTCGTCGGCTCGAAATTGGCGATATAGGGGGCGAACACCGCCATGATGACGATCGCCACGAGGATGAGGATCGCGAGCAGGGTGAGCCAGTGCGGCCGGTTGGCAAGCAGGCGCCGGCGCGGCATCTCATCGCTGTAGTTCGAGACACTCATCAGTAGCGGATCCTCGGGTCGGTCAGGGCGTAAGAGAGATCGATCAGCAGGTTGATCACCACATAGACACCCGATGTCAGCAGAATGATCGCCTGAATGACGGGATAGTCGCGGGCAAGGACTGCATCAATGACGAGCCGGCCGAGACCCGGGATGTTGAAGACGCTTTCCGTCACCACGACGCCCGAAATCAGCATCGCGAAGCTGCCGCCGATCACGGTAAGGATCGGGATCGCCGCGTTGCGAAGCGCGTGACGGAACAGCACCAGCCACTCGGAGAGCCCCTTGGCCCGCGCGGTGCGGACATAATCCTCGCGCAGCACCTCCAGCATCGATCCCCGCGTCATGCGGGAGACGAGAGCGATGAAGATCGAGGCAAGGGCAAGGCCCGGCAGGATCAGCCGTTCGATAAAGGGCAGAAAGCCGCCCGCGAGCGGACGATAGCCCTGCACCGGGAACAGCTTCAGATTGACCGCGAAAATAGAGATCAGAACATAGCCGATGACAAAGACGGGGATCGAGAAACCGATCACCGAGATGATCATCACGGCGCGGTCGGTCAGTCCGCCGTGCCGCCATGCCGCAAAGACGCCAAGCGGCACCGCAATGATGATGGTGATGACCATGGTGACGAGTGTGAGCGCGAGGGTCGGCTCAAGCCGCTGGGCAATCAATGTCAGCACCGGCTGGTTGGAGATGAGCGAGATGCCGAAATCACCCTTCAGCAGATTGCCCATCCAGGTGAAAAACTGCGACGTCAGCGATCCGTCGAGGCCGAGATTGCGGCGGATAGCGGCAAGCTGTTCGGGCGTCGCGAGCTCACCGGCGATCATCAGCGCCGGATCGCCCGGCGCAAGACGCAACAGCAGGAAGACGAAAACGGCGACAAACAGCATGACCGGAACGGCCATGATCACCCGTTTCAGAAAATATTGCGCCATGCGTTTCTCTTCCCTCTCTCAATCAGGGGGTCGGAACCGCGTCATCGAAGGGGCGGTTCCGTATCCCGGGGGGTGCCGTCAGTCCTTGGTGATGTTCCAGAACTGCAGGACCATCCCCGGCACAATCCCGTCAACATTGCTGCGCCATGCGGAGGCGCCGCGGAACTCGCCGCCGTTGAAGTAGAACGCCTGATCATAAGCGATCTGCTGGATCTCGCGGGCAATTTTCTTCTGCTCTTCCAGATCCGTCGAGGCGATATACTGGCCACGCAGCGCTTCCACTTCCGGGCTGATGCGCCAGCCGGCCCAGGCGTTCGCATCGCCCGTCCCATCGATCAGCGGATTGGCGAGCGGGTTCCAGATGCCTTCAACGCCCCAGAAGGTGAAGAACATGTTCCAGCCGCCGTCGGCAACCGCGTTCTGGCTGTCCTTACGGGCCTGCAGGCTAGCCCAGTCCATCGGCACCACATCGACCTTGAAGCCGGCCTCCCTCAGGCGCTCGGCCGCGACAATCGGCTGCGAATTGAGGCTTGCAAGATCGGTCGGCTGCATCATCAGGATGGGCGTGCCGTCATAGCCGGCTTCCGCAAGCAGCTTTTTGGCCTTTTCCATGCGCTCTTCGGCAGGGCCGTCGAGATATTCATGGCCCGCATCGGACGCGAGCGGGACCGTGCAGCCATAAGAGGAGGCGCAGAGCGTGTAGTAATCCGGATTGCCGATGGCGGTGGCAAGAAGCTGCTCCTGATCCAACGCATACATGGCGGCGCGGCGGATATTCACATCACTGAACGGCGGCTGCGTGTGGTTGAACTGCCCGGTCAGCTGCGATCCGACCGGCTTGGTGTCGCCAACCACGATATCGCTGTCGGTCTCAAGCAGCGGTAGCAGGTCAATGGGGACATTCTCGACGATATCCACATCGCCCGACATCAGCGCATTCAGCGTCGTCTGCGTATCGGGCATGACATTCCACACCACCCGGTCAACTTTCACCACCTTGCCGCCGGCAGAACCGCTCGCCGGCTCGTCGCGCGGGATATAATCCTCATTCTTCACATAGACCGCACGGACGCCGGGCTGGAACTCATCGGCGACGAATTTAAACGGGCCGGAGCCGATCATGTCCTTGATCTGCTCCCCTTCCGGCAACTCGGCAAGCCGCTTTGGCATCATGAAGGCCGGGATCGGCGAGGGCTTCGCCAAAAGATCCGGCAGCGGACCGAAGGCTGTTTCGAGCTTGATCACGAAGCTGTTGTCCGAGACGGCCTCGATGGAGCTCACATATTCCATCATCTTCCGGCCGGCGCCGTCAAATTTTCCCCAGCGTTCGAGCGATGCAACGCAGTCGGCCGCCGTCACCGGCGCACCGTCATGCCATTTCAGGCCGTCGCGGAGCGTAAAAGTATAGGTGAGCTTGTCGTCGGAGGTCGTGTAGGACGCCATCTGCGGCTGCACCATCAGATCGTCATCAAGCCCGAGCAGCGTGTCGAACACCATAAAGCCGTGGGTGCGGGTGATACGGGCCGTGCTGACGCTCGGATCCAGCGCCCGGAGCGGCGCATGTACAACCGCGTTCAGCGTCGTCTCCGCCTTTGCCGGCACGGCGAGAAGCGGCACGGCCACGGCCGCAACGAGCAGGGAAGTTATCGTCGGCAATAGTCTCATTTTCTCTCTCCTGTCAGTTTATCTACTTAGCGGGTAATTTCCGGGGACTCGCACCAAGGATACACACGCGACTTGTCCAGTTGGCGATAGGGGATCAGATTGACGTCGGCAGGTCCGAGGTCGGGCGTGTCGACCACAAGGATGCGGTCCGCTGCCGGTTCATAGAAATCCCGGAAGTGGGTCTTGGAGCGGAGCAGGATCACATCGTAATCTTCCGGCTTCTCGCCAAAGATGTAGAAAGGATCGCCATCAATCGCGAAGGCGAACTGCGAGACGACCGAAATGCGGATATTACCGATTTGCAGGAGCGCGGTATTGCCAAGATCGACCGGCGCGCCATGCTGCATCTTGCCGGTGATGCGATAGCTTTTCGGACCCGCCCAGAGGATACGCGCCGTCGTCTCGACCGGCCCGCCCGTCTCCGGCGAAGTGCGTCCGGCAAGACGTACGCGAATTTCCGCCCCCTCACCCTCTTCCACGGCCTGCGCCGCCGTTTCGGGGCAGAAGAGGAAGGGAACGTTGACGCGCCCGACATCCCGCGTCAGCAAGGCTTTCAGAAGATGCGTCGAATCATTCATCCGGTCGGCATGCTCGAGCAGCACGACGGGTTTCTGCGCGCCCGGTCGCGCCTCAAGATCGGCGAGCGCCGTTTCGACATTATAGATCGGGATGGCGTTTGAGATCTCCCGGCGCAGATCATGCAGCCGCTTCGCAATCCGCAGCGCCTTTTCCTCCGCCGCTGCCTGCCCGTCCCAGTCGACGCAGACGACCGCCATGCCCGTGTTCGGCGAATCCGCGTAAGAAAAGCCAGCCATGACCGAGATATCGCAGTCATTCGCCGCCTCAATCGCCCTTGCTTCTGCAATGACGCTTGCGAGTGGTTCAAGTTTTGTCGCAGATAAAATCGACGGAATAACGATGCCGGGTTTGGCGACGGCAAGGCCGGGCTTCCTCCCCTCCTTCAGGATGCGAAGGAGCGCCTTCGTTGCCCGCTCCCCCGTCTCGCCCATGTCGATATGCGGCGAATGTCGATAGGCGACGGCCGCATCGACATTACGGAAGCTCTTGCTGTCCACATTGCCGTGATAGTCGAGCGCGACAGTCATCGGGATTTCGGGAAAAGCCTCGCGCACGCGGTCCAGCACATGCCGCTCGACATCCTCATAGCCCGGCGCCCAGCAGGCGCCATGCAGGAAGAGAACGATGCCGTCGAGATCACCTGTAGATTTGAGGCCCCCGACAATCTCGCGCGTCATAAACTCGATTGCCTCGTCAGAGGCCGGTCCGAGCGCGCCGATCAACGCCTGGACGATAGGAACGACCGTCATCTTCTCCTCTTCCAGCACCTTGAGGCAACCGCCCGCCACCGTGTTGGTGCCGCGAAAGCGCTCCACAATTTCCTGCCCGCACGCGAGGCGGTTCTCGAAATCGGCCTTCGTACTGATGACCGGCACAGCCGTTACCGATTCCAGCATGAACCCGGCAAACGCGATGCGATATCCCATTAACTCCTCCTTGTCATTCGGTCGTTGACGCCTTGATGGCATCCGCCACCCGCTCGGCAATCCTGTCGATTTCGTCAGGCGTTACGATATAGGGCGGCGCCAGCAGCACGTGATCGCCCTGCCGGCCATCAATGGTGCCACCCATCGGGTAGCAAAGCAGGCCGCGGTCCATGGCCGCGCGCTTGACGCGCGCATGCATTTTGAGCGATGGGTCGAACGGGGCTTTACTGTCGCGATCGGCGACCAGCTCGATCCCCCGGAACAGCCCCCTGCCCCGGATATCGCCGACAAACGGCGACTGGCCGAGCAGCGAACCAAGCCCTTCCTGCAGCCGCTCGCCCATCCGGCGAACATTTTCGAGCATGGCGGGATCGGCAACGAGATCGACCAACTTGTTCGCGGCCGCAGCAGCAATCGGATGGCCGATATAGGTATGGCCGTGCTGGAAGAAGCCGGAGCCGTCGCGGAACGCGTTATATATCCTGCCACTCAGAAGCACCGCGCCGATCGGCTGGTAGCCGCCGCCAAGGCCTTTCGCGATGGTCATGAGATCGGGCGCAATACCGTCCTGCTCGCAGGCGAACAGAGTTCCCGTCCGGCCCATGCCGCACATCACCTCATCGAGAATAAGCAGCACGCCATATTTATCGCAAACCCGCCGGACGCCCTGGAAATAGTCGGCCTCGGCGGCAACTGCGCCCATCGTGGCGCCGACCACGGGCTCGGCGACGAATGCCATCACCTGATCACTGCCAAGCTCAAGGATTTTCGCCTCCAGCTCGGCAACCAGCCGCGCCGCATAGTCGCTCGCCGTCTCGCCCTCCTGCTTCTCGCGATAGGCGTAATAAGGCGAGACATGGTGCGTTTCCGGCAAGATCGGCTTGAACGGCTCCCGCCGCCAGGCATTGCCCCCGGCCGCGAGCGCGCCGATGGTGTTGCCATGATAGCTTTGCCGGCGCGCGATGATATGGCGGCGCTCAGGCTCGCCGATCTCGACGAAATACTGGCGCGCCATTTTAAGCGCCGCTTCAACCGCTTCCGACCCGCCGGAGACGAGATAGAGATAATCAAGATCGCCGGGCGCGAGATCGGTCAGCTTCACGGCCAGCTCTTCCGCCGCCTCGGTGGTGAAAAAGGAGGTATGCGCGTAGCTGATCTTCGCCATCTGCTCCTGCATGGCGCGAACCACCTCCGGGTGATTATGGCCAAGGCAACTGACCGCCGCGCCGCCGGATCCGTCGATATATTCCCGCCCCTCCGTATCCATAATATAGATGCCCCGGCCGGACACGGCGGTGCGGGGAGCGGGACCGATAGTGCGGTGGAGAATGCGGGTCATCTCTGGTTCCATTTTGGGCAGGCCGATCCTCAAAATCGCGTCTGCCGCGTGAAGGTGCGTGAAACATAATGTTAAAACATTTGTTTCATCATTAGATATAAAGAAACACTGGCAGTCAATACGAGAGTGTATGAAACAGTTGAATGATCGGTCGCCGGGAAATAATCTTTCAAACTTGCGCTATATGTTTTAGATATTGCGACATGTTCGAAAAAGTCGTCCGGTGAGAGCCAACGGAAAGGGAGACAAATGTTTCAGAAATCCGATACGCGAGGGCGCATCATCGAACGATTCGACGAAATGTCCGAACAGCTGCAAACGGCGGCGCGCTATATCCTCGATCATCCACAGGAGGTGGCGCTCGTCTCGATGCGGGAGCTCTCGAAAAAAGCCGGTGTCCAGCCCGCCACAATGACGCGCCTCGCGAAATTCCTCGACCTTGAGGGATATCACGAGATCCGTGAACATTACGCGGCGGAGATCCGGTATCAGAGCGAGGGGTTTGCCGCCAAGGCGCGGGAGGTGAGCGTCAGCAATTCCGAAACCGGAAGCGACAATCTTGCCCTCTCCGTCCTGCAGGGGCTTGCCAACCAGATCCTGCGGCTCTGCCAGACCGAGACGCTGGAGCGCCTCACCGATATCGCCGACCGGATGAAGGCCGCCCGGCGCATCTATGTACTCGGCCTGCGCTCCTGCCATTCGGTGGCGTGGCACTTCCATTACGTACTCTCCCTGCTCGGCGACAAGACAATCAATCTCGACGGCGCCGCCAACACGGCCGGCGACGGGCTGATCTGGGCGAAAGAAAGCGACCTTCTGCTCGTCATCTCCATCAATCCCTATGTCGTTCAGTCGCTCGATCTTGCCGCCGAGGCGCATCAGAAAGGCATGCAGGTGGTCGCGATCACCGACAGCGAAGTCTCGCCGCTTGTCCCGGTCAGCGATCAGGTAATTTACTGCTCGACGGAAAGCCGGAGCTTTTTTCACACCCTCACCCCCGCCCTTGCCGTGTCGGAAGTGCTCTGCGCCCTGCTCGCCCATCAGGACCGCGAGGGCGCGCTGGATGCGCTGCAGATGGCGGACCGGCACCTGCAATCGATCAATACCTATACGAGCAGCATCCCGCGCCGCCGTATTTGATGCGATATATCGTCGCACTCCGCCCCTGAAGAGGTGCAGGAGGCCCATACCCCGCTCCCGGAGTGCTTCACAAAGCCTCAAGAAGCCTATATCCAAAGATAGGGGCCGCGCCGCGGGCCGGGTTTGCGCTGCGGCAACATCAGGAGATTTATTGTGGCAGAGTTACTGAAAGTCGTTGTCAGCCTGGCACGCCGGGAAAGCGATTCGATCATGCGCTACGAATTGCGCGATCCGGAGGGAAAGCCGCTGCCCGCCTTCACCGCCGGCGCACATATTGATGTGCATCTCTCCGGGGAACTCATCCGTCAATATTCCCTGCTGAACGATCAGGGGGAGCGCGACCGCTACGTTATCGGCGTCCTGAAGGAGAGTGTCGGCCGGGGCGGATCGGCATATTTCCATGACCATATCGGCCAAGGCGATGTGCTGACAATCAGCGCCCCGCGCAACAATTTTCCGCTTCATGAGACGGCAACGAAATCCCTGCTGCTCGCCGGCGGCATCGGGGTCACGCCAATCCTCAGCATGGCGGCGCGGCTCTCGCATCTCGGCGCACCGTTCGAGGTGCATTATTGCGCCCGCTCACGTAAACGCGCCGCCTTCCTGCCGTAGGTTGCGGAAAGCCCCTATCACGGGCAGGTAACGCTGCATTTCGATGATGAAGCGCCGGCGCAACAGCTCGATATTCCACAGCTTCTCGCGACTTACGCGCCGGGGATGCATCTTTATGTCTGCGGTCCGACAGGATTTATGGACGCGGTCATCAAGGAGGCCGAGAAACATTGGCCGGCGGAGGCCGTTCACCGCGAATATTTCACCCTGACCCCACCGGAGCCTGCCCACGGTGAGCGGGCATTTCAGGTGCAAATTGCCAGCAGCGGCGAAATTATCGATGTCGCCGCCGATGAGACCATTGCCGCCGCGCTCAAGCGGCATGGCGTCCCCATCCTCCTCTCCTGCGAACAGGGGATATGCGGGACCTGCATCACCGAGGTGCTGGAGGGCATCCCCGATCACCGCGATGAAGTGCTGACCGATGAGGAACACGCCTCCCACAAGCTGATGACCCCCTGCTGTTCGCGAAGCAAAAGCGATCTGCTGGTACTTGCGCTCTAGGCCCGATCCGGTCATAAATTTCTGCAGGCCGCATTTATCCTGAGGCGGCGACCGATGATCTGAAAGGCTCAGCCATGCCGGCGCGCGCGCCGTTCGACATTTTAAATGAGCTGTTCGAGACGGCGGTCCGCGCGGCCGATCCCATGACCATCCTTCCGGCCCTGCTCGGGCCGCGGCCGGCGGGGCGCCTTGTGGTGATTGGCGCGGGCAAGGCATCGGCCCGCATGGCGGAGGCGGTTGAAAGCGTCTGGGGCCCGTGCGATGGGCTGGTGATTACGCGCTACGGCTACGCCCGCCCCTGCGCCGGGATCGAGATCGCCGAGGCGGGGCATCCGGTGCCGGATGAGGCGGGGGTGCGCGCAACCCGCCGTATCCTTGACATGCTCCGCGAATGCGGCCCGAACGATCACATTCTCAATCTCATCTCCGGCGGCGGCTCGGCGCTTCTGGTCGCGCCGGCAGGCGAAATCTCCCTTGCGGAGAAGCAGGCGCTTACCCATACCCTCCTCGCCTCTGGCGTTGCCATCGATAAAATCAACCTCGTCCGCAAGCATCTCTCGCGCGTCAAAGGCGGGCAGTTGGCGGCCGCCGCTTTCCCCGCGCCAATAACAACTCTGATGATTTCGGATGTCGCGGGCGATGATCCTGCCTCTATCGCCTCCGGCCCGACCGTCGGCGACCCGAGCGTTGCAGCGGACGTCCGCGCCATTCTGGAAAGCATCAAGGCCGATATTCCGGCCTCCGTTGCCGCCGTCCTCGCCGGCGAAACGGGCGTCCTTGCGCCCAATGATCCCCGCCTCTCGCGCGTGACAAACCGGATTGTCGCCTCGCCGGCGCAGTCGCTCTCGGCAGCGGCCGCGCGCGCCCGGAACTATGGCATTGATGTCCGTCTTCTCGGCGATGCGATCGAGGGCGAGGCGCGCGACGTTGGCCGCGAGCAGGCGCGTCTTGCGCTTGAATTGCAGCGGGAAATGACGCCGGAGGATGCCCCGCTCCTGCTGTTGTCAGGGGGCGAATGCACGGTGACGCGGCGGGGCGGCGGCATTGGCGGCCCCAATGCGGAACTTCTGCTCTCGGCCCTCCTCACCCTTGAGGGCGCGCGCGGTATTTTCGCCATTGCGTGCGATACCGACGGCGTCGACGGAGCCGCCGAAGTCGCGGGCGCGGTAATCGGCCCCGACACGCTAAAGCAGGCGGCAGCGGCGGGTCTCGATCCCTCCGCCTGCCTCGAAAATAACGACAGTCACCGGTTTTTTGCCGGCGTGGGGGCGCAGGTGATCCCGGGTCCGACCTTCACCAACGTCAATGATTTTCGCGCCTTCCTCATCACGGCGCCGGAGTAGCGGGAACGTTTGCACCAGATAACCTGGGTGGAGTAACGTATGGATATCGAAAACTTACTGGAGCGCATCAGCGCGGCCGCCCGGGCGGAGACGGATCGCGGCGCGGTCGCCGACTATATCCCCGAACTCGCCCGTATCGATCCGAGCCAGTTCGGCATCAGCGTCTGCCTCGCGAACGGTGCGCAATATTCAGCGGGCGATGCGGCGACGCCCTTTTCTATTCAGAGTATTTCCAAGATTTTCTCCCTCGCCCTGGCTCTCGGCCGTCTCGGCGACAGCCTCTGGCACCGTGTCGGACGGGAACCATCGGGCTACGCCTTCGACTCCATCGTGCAACTCGAATATGAGAAAGGCATTCCCCGCAATCCCTTCATCAATGCCGGCGCGCTCGTCGTGACCGACGCCATCCTCGCCGGAAGCACGCCCGCCGAGACGCTTGGCGAGATGCTCCGCTTTATCCGAACGGCAGCGGATGATGAAGATATCCGTATCAATGAACGGGTCGCGCGGTCGGAGAAAGCGACGGGCGCGCGTAATACCGCGCTTGCCAACTACCTGCTCTCCTACGGCAATATGCATAGCGCTATTGAGCTGACGCTCGGCACCTATTTCCACCAGTGCGCCATCGAGATGACATGTGAACAGCTCGCCCGGTCAGGGCGGTTCCTGATGAACGCGCCGGGCAGCAGCCTTCCACGCCTGATCTCGAGCGCCCGCATTCGCCGCATCAATGCGCTGATGATGACCTGCGGCCAGTATAACGGGTCGGGCGATTTCGCCTTTCGCGTCGGGCTGCCGGGCAAAAGCGGCGTCGGGGGCGGTATTCTCGTCATTGCGCCGAACCGCGCCTCGATCGCCGTCTGGTCGCCGGGACTAAACAGCTACGGCAACTCCAAGCTCGGCACGGAAGCGATGGAGGTCCTGGCAAGAGAAGCCGGCTGGTCGGTCTTCGGATAAGCGCCAGGCTGGCCTTCGCAGGCTACAGACTGTAGCTCTCCAGCGCATTCTTCGGAAACAGCTCCTCGATCGTCACGCGCCGCACCGAGAGGCCCTGGCGGTGGTGATGGTCGAGGAAGGTTTCAATCGTCTTTTCATTGCCATTGATCCCGTAGGACCAGAAATTCTCCCCCATTAGCAAGCGCGCTTTGCGCAAATGGTCTTCAACGAAGGGCATCGTGACTTTCGTTGCCGAGGTATCTTTTAGCATCTCCTCGGCCATCGCTTTCGATGCGCTGAACGCCTTCATCAGCGCGCCCGCAAGAAAGGGATGCTCGGCAAGCAGGCTCCGCCGCACGCCAAGCAAATGCATGATCGGGAAAATGCCTGTCTTCTTCCAATAGGCGCTCGCCGCCTTCACCGTGTTGCCGAACAGCCGGTCAATATCCGGGTGGTGATCGTCATAGCATTTCGGGCTGCGCGGCCCGATAAAGCCGTCAATCTCGCCGCTGATGAGGAGATCATTCAGTGATTTGCCCTCCGGCGCGGGCGTAATCGTGACGTCATCCGGCAGGGTGAAGGCGAGCTTCTCGGGCCGTCCGGCCGAATTCATGCCGCCGCGGATCCAGTGTATGTCGGAGGGCTTTACGCCATATTCATCTTCGAGCAGCGCCCGGGCCCAGACATTTGCGCTCAGCTGATATTCGGCAATGCCGATTTTCCGGCCCTTCAGTTTCTCAGGGGAGTCAATGCCCTTGTCGGTGCGGATATAGATCGCGCTATGGCGGAACGCGCGCGAGAGAAAGATCGGCAGCGCCTGATAGTGGGAGCGATCTTGCGCAATACTGAGAACCTGGCTGGCGAAGGAGACTTCGGAGATATCGAAATCCTGATGGCGGAAGGCGCGAAAAAACATCTCCTCCGGCGTGAGCGCCATAAAAACCGGATCAACCCCGTCAATCTGCACCCGCCCGTCCATCAGCGGCCGGTTCCGGTCATAGTCGCCGATCGCAATCGAAAGCCTCAACTTACCCATGTCATTCTCCGCTATGATGATCGGCAGGATAGCCCGGAACGGCGACCTGCTCGTTAAGTTTTTCCCAGCAGCCGCTCGCCGCCGACGTCAGCATGGCCTGGCAGACTTCCAGCGTCGCATGCCCCCAGCGAGCGTCCTGAACGGGGGGATGGTTTTCCCGCGCCGCACGCCAGATCGCCTCCATGACAAGGCGGCGGCCGGCAGCGGCCGGCAGGATGGGCTGCGTCGTGACTGCGCTCTCGCCGTAAATTCTGAGCTCGTTCGGCAGAATACGGATATCCGCATGATCAAAACTGAGCATCAGATCGCCGAAATGCTCGTTCCCCTCCACGGCGGGAAGCTCGGCCCCCACCCCGAAGACGCGCGAATTTTTAAGCGCCGCCTCTTCTTCCGCGCTCGCAAGGTTTTTAAGCCGCCGCCGCGCCGCGCCATAATCGGCAGGATTTTTCCGCACCCCAAGCTCGCCGATCCATCCCGCCGCCTCGTCGCCGTCATAATGCGCATAGCCGGAATAGGTGAGATTGGCGATCACGCCGCTCTCGAATGTGAGAAGCGCCGTGTAGGCGCCTTCCGTCGGGCGCGCACGATCCCAGTTTCCGGTGAGCGCGGCAACGCGCGTCGTCCGCCCCCCCGCGAGCAGGCGGACAAGATCGACGTGATGCGCGGCCTGACTGAAAATAACGCCGCCGCCCGCCTCTGTGCGCAGCTCTTCGGCGCGGCGCGGGCGATACATGAAATCGGTATAATAGCTTCCCCGGATCAGGCGGAGGCGGCCATAATCTCCGGACTTCACGATATCGAGGGCGGCGTTGATTTGCGGATCGAAACTATGGCTCGGCCCGACAATGACGTGGCGATCATAACGCTCTGCCGCAGCGATTATAGCGCGGCTCTCCTCAAGGGTTACCGCGACCGGCTTTTCGACCAGCACATGCCGGCCGGCGGCAAGGGCGGCAATCGCTTGGTCGCGGTGATACTGATGCGGGCTTGCGACATAAACTATCTCAATGGCCGGATCATACAGCATATCGGCGAGGGTTACATGCGCGGGCGCATCAAAGCGCGCGGTGAATTCCGCCCGCGCCTCCGCGCGCGGATCGGTGGCACCTGCAAGCCTTATCCGCGGGTCGGCAAGAATGGACGGCAACGTCAGCATGAAGGCGCGGCCAAGGCCGATAACACCGAGGCCGAGCGGCGATGCCGTATGTTCCACCGCCTCAGATATCAATCGTGATCTCCTCACCCGCCGCGCGCGATACGCAAATCATGATAAACCTGCCTCTCTCGCCCTCGCTGAGCACAAGGTCGCGGTGATCCGCCTCCCCGTCCAGCAGCACCGTCTTGCAGGCGCCGCAGACCCCGCTTTCGCAGGAAGAGCGATGATCATATCCGGCTTTGCGCAGGGTTTCGAGGATTGTCTGATCCTCCGGTATCCGCAAGCGCCTGTTCGATTTCTTCAAAACCACCGTAAATTCGCGATCATCGGCGCGCCGCACCTCGACAGGACGGAAGTCTTCAAAATGGATCTGTGCCGCCGGCCAGTGGCCGGACATATCGCGAACATCCTCCATCATCACCTTCGGGCCGCAACAATAGACATGCGCCGCACCCGGCGTTTCCAGATGCGGCCAGAGGTCGTAGATCCGCTCAGGATCGCCGCCATCATGATGCAAGGTGACGTTCGATGCGAACGGGGCGGCCTCCAGCTCCTTCGCGAAAACCGTCTCCTCGCGGGAGCGGGTGCAGTAGATGAGCCTGAAATTCTTCTGCCCGTCCGCCCACAGCTTGTGGCACATGGAAAGGATCGGCGTAATGCCGATCCCGCCGGCGATAAAGAGATATTCATCCGCCGGAACCAGCTCGAAATTATTCTCGGGCGGCAGTATTTCAAGCACCCCGCCAACGGAGGTTTCTTCGACCATGCTGCGCGAGGCGCCCCGCCCGTCGCGATCCGCGCGCACAGCAATGCGGTAGCTGCCCCGCTCATAGGGGCTGCCTGCGAGCGAATACTGCCGCATACTCCCCTCAGGCGTCTTCACGCCAATATGCGCCCCGGCGGTAAAGGGCGGCAATGCACCCCCGCCAACGGGCGTCAGTTCCAGAATTCCATAATCAGTTGCGACAGTTTTCTTGTCCGTAATGACGACTTTTATAAATTCACTTTCCATCACATATCCGGGGTACGCAGTGCTCTTTGGAAAATTATATTAGATATCTAATTTTATTTTTGCAAGGGCTAGACAAGGGGGCATAATCGATTCTACATTATTTTCTTAGATGTCTAAATTATTTTGGAGATTTTCATGCTGACGAAGGAAGAGAATGATCTCTTGTGCCGCGTGGAAGGGGATGCGCCCATGGGGCAACTGATGCGCCGCCACTGGATCCCGGCGCTGATGTCAGAAGAGCTGGAGGCGGACGGCAAGCCCGTGCGCGTCAAACTGCTCGGTGAGGAACTCGTTGCGTTTCGCAATTCCGATGGCAAGGTCGGCCTGCTCGATGAATTCTGCCCCCATCGCGGCACCTCCCTCGTCTATGCCCGCAATGAGCAATGCGGCCTTCGCTGTCTCTATCACGGCTGGAAATTCGATATCGAGGGCAATGTCGTCGAGATGCCGTCCGAGCCTGTCGGGTCGCCCATGAAAGAGAAGACGAAAATCAAATCCTACCCAACAGAGGAAGCCGGCGGCTTCGTCTGGGCCTATATGGGACCGGCGGCGGAAAAGCCCGCGTTTCAGCGCCCGCCCTTCTCCCCCGATGAGGAGACGCAGGTCTCAATCACCAAGATGCGCGTGCCCTGCAACTGGGCGCAGGTTCAGGAAGGCCAGATCGATTCCGCCCATTCATCAAGCCTGCATTCCTCCGATATGGTGCCAGCGCGCGTCGAAAGCGCAGGCGCCACCGCGACGAACTGGACACGCCCCTCGACCGACAAGGCGCCGCGGATGATTTCGCAGGCGACACCTTACGGATTCCGCTACGTGGCGCTCCGCCGCCCGATCAAGAATGCGCAGACGCATGACTATGCCCGCATCACCGTCTATGTCGCGCCGTTCATCTCCCTCATTCCGCCGAATTCCTCCTATAACGTGGCAAGCGTCGTCGTGCCCGCGGATGATACCTCAACCTGGTTCTACTTCATTGCCTGGGGCGGGGCGAGCACCGTTGGCACCGAGGAATGGCGCGCGTTCAACCATCTCGTCAAAGGCACCGATGTTGACGAGAGCTACAATCCCGTCCGCACGATGGCCAATGATTTCCGCCAGGACCGGGAGGCCATGAAGGACGGCAATTTCACCGGCATCAAGGGGATCCCCAATCAGGATCTCGCGATGTGGGTTAGCATGGGGAAACTGGTCGACCGCACCCGCGATACCCTTGGCGCAAGCGATATCGCCGTTGTCGAGTTCCGCCGTCTGATGCTGGATGCGGTCAAGCAGTTCCGCGACGGCAAGGCCCCGGCGCTCGGCACTAGCGAACCCCGCGTGCCGCAGGTAGAGATATCCTCCTTTCAGGGGATCGTTCCGAAGGGAACCGACTGGCTCACCCTCGGCACGCAGGCGCTTGAGCAGGAAATTCTCAGCAAGATGGCTAAAGCGGCCTCCTGACCCTCCTGCGGGAGGAGCCGGCGTCAGCCGTTTCCGGCGCCAAGGCTTCTTGTCGAGGGGATCTTTTTCCCCTCGGCAAGGGCTTGCGCTTCATCGAGCGCCAGATGCCGGATCATTTTCAGAAGCGCGCCGCGCACAATCTTCTGCGTCTCCTCGTCAATCCCCTCAAGGGCGATCTGGTTGACCTCCTGCGCGAGCGGAACCAGCTTTTGCTCAAGCTCCCTCCCCGCCTTGGTGAGAAAAATATACTGCTTCTTGAGATTGCCCTCGCGGCGGCGGCGCGTGACATAGCCGAGCTCGACCATTTTTGTCACCGCCGTATGCGTCGTCGGCTCGGTCAGTCCGACCTGGATGGCGAGGTCGCGCTGCGTCACCCCGTCCCGGTGCCACATGGCGCGGAGGAAAATCCAGTGGCCGAAAGACACGCCGTGATCGGCAAGCCGCGTCTGCAGGGACCGATTGAACCCGCGCGCCAGATCCCGTACCAGATGCGCGATCCGGTCATCCGGATTGATGTGCTCCCAATGCGCCAGTATTGCCCGGGTTGTCGCGTCCGGATCAACCCTGTTCTTGTCCGATGTAGCCATGACTGCCTTTTGCCAGCTGTGATTAAATGGCGTGCATAAGTGCGTTGCCTGTCAATGGTATGCCGCACTGCAAAATCAGTTTACCCATTTCTGCCAAAGAGTAAAACCGTCGCCTTGCAATTTTCACTTGCAATCGACGGCTTCACCCGTTTTGAAGTCCGCTCACATACTGTTCGGCAACAGCAGCGAGATCGCCGGAATCAACAGCAGCAACATAAGTATGATTATTTCCGCGACTAGGAACCGCATGATGCCGGAGAAAATTGCGCTCAACTCCACATCTCGTCCGACAACGGCCTTGATGACGAAGGCGTTGAGACCAACCGGCGGGGTAATCAGGCCGATTTCCAGCAGCTTCACGACAATCACGCCGAACCAGATAAGATCCATGCCCATATTCTCGATCAAGGGGACCGAAAACGGCAGCGTGAGCAGGAGGATCCCGATCGGATCAAGAAACATCCCGAGGACGAGAAACATCAGGCATATGATCGCGACAACCAGCCAGTCGGAGACCTTAGCCGCTTCAATATGATGAATGATCCAGGGGGAGACTTCTGTCAGTGAGATGAAGGAGACGAATATTTTCGCCCCGAACACGATCATGAAAATCATGGCGGTCTGATAGGCGGTCTCCTTCAGCGACTCGAAAAACGTCGCCCAGGTGAGACGGCGCAGCATGAAACCCATCACCACCGCAAGCCCGGCGCTGACCGCCGCCGCTTCCGTTGTCGTGAAGAACCCCCCGTAAATCCCGACCACGATCAGCAGGAACAGGACAACCGCAGGCCACGCCTGCAATGCCGCCCGGCGCCGCGCCCCGGGAACGCGCTCCTCCTCATATGTCGGCGCTTCGGCCGGGTTGATCTTCACCCACAGCATCACCACGATGATATAGCCGACGATGGACACGAAGCCCGGCAGGACGCCGGCGAGAAACAGCTTGCTGATCGATGTTTCCGTGAAAATGCCATAGAGGATGAACGGGACGCTGGGCGGGATCAGCGACCCGAGCGTACCGCCAACCGCAACCGACGAGGTCGCAAGCCGGGGACCATACCCTGCGCGCAGCATTTCCGGCGTGCAGATCCGCCCCATCGCCGCCGCGCAGGCAACGCTCGAGCCGGTAATGGCCGAGAAGCCGCCACATCCCATGATTGAGGCGATGGCGAGCCCGCCCGGCAGTTTCGCAAGCCACACCCGCGCCGCGTTGTAAATATCGGTCGTGATGCGGGCGTGAAAGGCGACCTGGCTCAGCAGGATAAACAGCGGCACCATTGTCAACTCGAAGGAATGGACAAAGGCATAGCTGTTCGCCGTGACGATGGCCGCTGCGCTTCGCCATCCGGCGGCGGCGTTGAATTCTCCGCCTGTCGGCCAGGCGTAGAACAGGAATGTACAGCCGACAGCAACCGCGCCCAGAGAATAGGCGATGGGAACCCGCAGCACCAGTAACAGGATAACCAGCAGAAAGCCGGCGATTCCGAGCATAAACGGATCCATCAACTATTCCTTCACTTCCGGTTCGTGGTAGTCATAAAGGCTGAGAATATCGCCGATCAGGAGCAGGATCATCCGCACCAGCATGAGCACGAAGCCGATGAAAAACATCAGCCGGCCCGGCCATTCCGGCAGGTAAAGATCGCCGTCGAAATAGCTGCCATAGTCAATCGCCGTAATCAGGTCGATTGCCGTCGCCCAGGTCAGCGGCACGACCATGGCAAGGCCGATCAGCGTCGCGAAGACATCGAGATAGATGCGTCCCCGCCCCGTCACCCAGTTAGTGAAAAGCTCCACCGCGATATGGCCCCGGTCTGCCGTGACAAATGCCCATGGCAGCGCCACGAGCGTCACCATCAGCTCGCCCGCAAAGATCAGCTCATCGGGGATGATGGAGCCAACGAAGTAGCGGGCGGTGACCGAAACGATGATCATCAAGCCGAGGACCGCGATCGCCGCGCAGGAGACGATCAGCCCCGCCTTCTCGAGCCAGACGAGGATCGCCGGATCAATACGACGCAGATCCGGCAGTTCCTCTTTGGGAAGGCCTATTTCCTGTTCCACGGGTAGCCCTGCTCGTCGCGAATTTTCTCATATTTTGCGATCAGCGCCGTGTAGCTGTCATAGATATCCTGCGCCGGCAGACCTTCGGCGGTCATCCGCTCGATCCAGCCCGGAACCTTGTCGTAGCCAAGCTCTTCGAGCTTCTTTTTATCCGCCGGATCCATGGTGGCAACCTCGACCGGGTTATCGCCGCTGGTCATCCGCTCCAGCGCTTTTTCATTCGCCTCGGTCATCATCTGGGCATAGCGATCGATGAAATCGGAGGTAATGGCGCGAATGATTTCCTGGTTTTCCTTGGAAATTTCGTTGAAAGCATCCTTGTTCATCACGATGCCGTAGGAGAGATGCTGTCCCCAGTCGAGCTTGGTCAGCTTCTTGGCGACTTCATTCTGCTTGAACACCTCGATGGCGTAGAGGTAGTTCTGGTTGCACTGCACGACGCCGGAATCAAGCGCCGTGTAGACTTTACCCTGGCTCATCCGGACGACATCCGCGCCGAGGTCTTTCAGCACGTCACCGTAAGAGCCCGCGGCGCGGATTTTCACGCCCTTCAGATCATCGAGCGTTTTGATGAAGCGGTCCTTGCAGAGGATCTGGATCGCGCTGGTCGAGAGGTTGGTGAGATAGACGAGGTTGAGATCATCGAACATCTTCTGCAGCGCCGGATGGGTCAGGGACAGCTCGTAGATCGCCCGCATACCGACCCAGATATCGGCGTTCGAAATCGGCACATCGCCGACGCCATAGGCCGCAAGCTCCTTCGGCGTATAGGCGGAGATGATTGCCGCGATATCCGCCGCCCGGTTGCCGACGCCCTTGAGGCCGGAGCGGGAATCGAGAAGCGCGCCGCCCCAGTGAATATCGGCCGTTACCTCGCCATTCGTGCGCTTGCCGATCTCATCGGCCATCCATTGCAGATTTTCCGCTTGCACACCCCGGTTCGGCTGACCTTCCGACCAGCGGAGCTTGGTTTGCGCAAAAGCCGTCGTTGACATCGCAACCGCTGCCGTAAATCCCAGCGCCGCGACGGCCCGTGTCCAGTTTCGTGTCAGTCTCATATGGTTGATCTCCCGCGTTAGATTTTTATCGTCTGGAGGAAAAAATCCGGCCCGGTTATCCCGTGATCGATCTCGGATTTTGCCCGTTTCTTGTCGTTTTTTCTCGTTATGCGACAAATTTATTAGATATCTAATCATTGTCAAGAAAGCAGTTGGGGCCCCTCTCTCACGCCGGTCTCAGTATGATTTCGGCAGCCCGAGAACATGCTCCCCGACATAGTTCAAAATCATCTCCCGACTGACCGGCGCGAGCCGGGCGAGGAAGATTTCCCGGAAGTAGCGCTCGACATGAAACTCCTTCGCATAGCCCATCCCGCCGTGGGTCATAACGGCCCGCTCGACGGCGGTGAAGCCAGCCTCGGCGGCAAGATATTTCGCCGCATTCGCTTCCGCCCCGCAGGGCTTGCCGGCGTCATAGAGCCTTGCCGCCTGAAAGCACATGAGATTGGCCGCCTCGAGCTGCATCCACGCATCGGCGAGCGGATGCTGGATCCCCTGGTTCATGCCGATGGGGCGGCCGAAGACAACGCGTTCCTTGGCATATTCCACGGCCCGGCGGAGCCCTGCCCGCCCGTAGCCGACCGTCTCCGCGCCGATCAGGATGCGCTCCGCATTGATGCCGTGAAGGATATATTTAAACCCCTTCCCCTCCTCACCGATCAGGTCGTCTTTGGAGACCGGCAGGCCGTCGATAAAGACCGCGTTGGAATCGACGGCCTTGCGGCCCATTTTCTCGATGCGCTGGACATCGACATATTTGCGGTCGAGATCGGTATAGAAAAGCGACATGCCGCCCGTCGGCTTGCTGCATTGATCGCGCGGCGTCGTGCGGACCAGCAGCAGGATCTTGTTGGCCCGCTGCGCCGTCGAGGTCCACATCTTGCGGCCGTTGATGATATATTTGCTGCCGTCCCATTCGGCTTTCGTCTCGATCGCCGAAGTATCGAGCCCGGCGTTGGGCTCGGTTACGCCAAAGCAGCAGCGATCCTCACCGCGGATAAGCGGTGGCAGCATGCGCTGTTTCTGCTCCTCCGTGCCATAGGCGACGATCGGGCTTGGCCCAAAGATATTGATATGCACCCCGCCGCCACCCGTGTAGCCCGCGCCCGATTCCGTGATTGCCTGCATCATGATGCAGGCTTCGGTGACGCCAAGCCCCGAGCCGCCATATTGTTCGGGCATGGCGATCCCGAGCCAGCCATCCGCTGCGATATCCTGCACAAACTCTTCCGGGAAGCGGCCATCGGTATCGCGTTCCAGCCAGTAGTTGGCGCTGTATTTCTGGCATTTCCGCTCGATTGCCTCGCGGATCGCCATCTGTTCGTCTGTCCACCCGAGATCGATCATCCTTCCCTCCACATTGCCTTCTGCGATCCGCCGCCCTCAGGCATCCACAGCGCGAATATCGACAATTTTTTCTTCCGCCAGCCTTCTGATCTCGCCGGCGCTGAGGCCAGCCTCCTCCAGCACTTCAAGGCTGTGCTCGCCAAGCTCCGGCGCGCGGGTCGCGGGTCGTTTGGCGATGCCGTCGATCCAGAGCGGGCTGTTGACCGTCCGCTCCGCCTTGCCCTCGAGCCCGTAAAGCGGCGTCAGCGCATCGCTCGCTGCCGCCTGCGGATCGCCCGGGATATCGCGAAGCCGGTAAACCGCACCGAACGGGATGCTCACCGCATCGAGCCGTTCCTGCCAATAGGCCATATCGCGCGACGCGAAGATCTCATCGAGGATCCCGATCAGAGCCGGCGCATTGGCATGGCGCGCCGCCATCGTGGCGAAGCGCGGGTCGGCCGCCAGATCCTCGCGCGCGATGACGCCAAGAAAATCAGGCCAGCGCTTCTCCTCCGGCAGCAGCACGAGATGGAACCAGCGGCCGTCTGATGTGCGATAGAGATTGTGAAGCGCATTATCCGCCTTCTCCCGCGCGGGGCGATAGTCATATTCCGCGCCGGCCAGCATGGCCTGTATCTGCAGCGAGTTGCACCAGAGGCCGTTTGCCATGAGATTGGATTTCACCGACGCCCCCTCCCCGGTCACGGCGCGGCGATAGAGGGCCGCCATTATCGATCCGAAAATGGTGAGGGCGGAGATATGATCCCCCATCCCGAGCGCGACGCGGGAAGGCGGCGCATCGGGCGCCGGGCGGATGGTATCCATAAGCCCCGTGCGGGCCCAGAGCGCGGTATGATCGAAACCGGAGCGCTCGGCCTCCGGCCCCTCCTCTCCGTAAGCGGTGAAAGACGCATAGATCAGCCGCGGATTGACGGCTTTCAGATCGTCATAGGTGAGGCCGAGCTTCTCGCGGCTTTTGAGCGGCGTGTTGATGATCAGCACGTCCGCCGCAGCGACAAGTTTCAGAAATACCTCGCGTCCGGCCGGCACCGAAAAATCAAGTGCGAGGCTGCGTTTGCTGCGGTTGTCCATCTGCCAGCTATAGGCGATCTTGCACTTCGGATTGCCCGCCGAGAGATGCACACGGCGATAGGCATCACCCATTCCCGGCGGCTCGATCTTGATGACATCGGCGCCGAAATCGGCAAGGATCGCGGCCGCCGCCGGCCCCGCGATATAGCTCGAGGCATCCAGCACGCGAAGTTCGGAAAGAAGCGAGGCCGAAGCCGCTCCGGGAGCGGTCACGGTCATCTCAGCGGCCTTTCCAGACCGGCGGGCGTTTTTCGGCAAAGGCGCGCGGGCCTTCCTTGCCATCCTCGCTCTGCCAGTCGACCTGGATACGCTTCTCATGCATATGGTCATAAAGCGGCCGCCAGGCGTAACGCAGATCGAAGGCGCGCTGGAACGCCTCCTTCTGTGTCTGCACCGCAAGCGGGGCCTGTTTGGCAATGATGCGGGCGACTTCAAGGGTGCGCGCGACCAGCTGCTCGGCAGGGACAATTTCGGTCACGATGCCAAGCTCATAGGCGCGCTTGGCATCCATCCGCTCAGCCGTGCCCATATAGGCCATGCGGCGGATCGGCCCCTGCGGCGCGCGAAGCGCCATCCCCAGCATTTCGCGAAGCGGCACCCAGCCGACGCTGACATGCGGCTCAAGGAAGGTCGCCGTCTCGGAGGCGATGGCGAAATCCGCCTGCCACATAAAATGCCAGCCGCCGCCAGCGACAACGCCGTTGACCGCGCAGATTACCGGCTTGAAGAAATTTTCCGGAACATCCCCCCACGCGTCAAAACCGGTATCGCCCTTCTCGGAGGCGAGCTTCATATCCGCACCGGTGCAGAAGTGGCGGATGCCTGCGCCGGTCAGGACGACAACTCGCACCGCATCATTCTTCGCAAGCTCCGGCCAGAGCGCAATCAGCGCATGCGCCATCGCCGCATCGCTCGCGTTTCCGGCCTCCGGCCGGTTCAGGGTAACGAGCGCGACCCCCTCCTCAATGTCACAAAGAACCGGTTGAGATCCCATTACATACACTCCCTTCAACACGCTTATGCGCAGTTTATTATTTAATGGAATGATTAATTAGATATGCGGCGGCGTCAAGTTAGACATCTAAGCTTTATGCCCGAACACTGAAGAATGAATGACTGTCGACAGAATTTTTATAGCGACCCGAAACCCGTCGCTGCGGCACAAAAAAAGCCGCGCTCGGAATACACTCCCGAACGCGACCTATAAAGTCGGTTCACTCCTCGGCGACGATTCAACGGGCGGCGTAGCCGCCATCGAGCGCAAGTTCCGTTCCGGTCATGAATGACGATTCATCGCTTGCCAGGAACAGCGCCCCGTTGGCAATTTCGATTGGATCGGCGCGCCGGCCGAGCAGATTGCGGCGCTTGACGAGTTCGCTGAATTTCTCCTGCGAGATATTGCGCGTCGCGAGCGAGTTGTCGAACATTGGCGTGACGGTGCCGCCGGGGTGGAGCGAATTGCAGCGGATCGGGTAGCCGAACTCCGCCACCTCGACGGCCACGGCCTTGGAGAAAAGCCGCACGCCGCCTTTCGACATGGTGTAAATGCCGGAGCGGGCCGTGCCGACGAAGCCGGCAGTCGAGGAGACATTGATGATCGAGGCGAGTGGCAGGTTTTCATCGCGATGCTTCATATGACGGATCGCATATTTACAGCCGAGAAAGACGCCTTTCAGGTTGACATCACAAACCTTGTTGTAGATCTCGACCGTCGTATCTTCAATCGGTGTCTGATCGCCGACGCCGGCGCAATTCATCAGCACGTCAATGCGTTTGAATGCTTTCTCCGCCGCCTCGAAGACGCGCTGCCAGTCCTCCTCGCGCGTCACATCCATGGGGGCGGCAAGCGCCGATCCCCCCTTTCCCGTGATCTCGCGAACCGTCTTGTCGCAGGCCGCCTCGTTGAGGTCGCAGACGACCACATTGGCCCCCTCCTCCGCGAACAGGAGGGCAGTGGCTTGGCCGATACCGCTGCCGGCACCGGTGATGATGGCGGTTTTATCGTTGAGGCGTCCCATTTTTTCTCCCATCAGAGCGGAAAGCGCGCGCGCGTCCACGCCACCAGCCGATCAAGCATGCGGTTCAGCGTCTCGTTCCCGTTATCTCCCTCGTCGGGCTCGAAATAGTGAAGCGCCTCGGGAATATCCCAATATTCCTTATCCGTTGATTTGATGGTGTTGAAATTGACCTTGGAGTGGGTCGCGGGAAAAACCTCCAGATCTTTGCCGGCATGAATGACAACGGCCGGGATGGTGATGGAGGGGCCGGTGAGCTCGATACACGCGTTCGATGACAGTCCCGACCAGGTCGAGAGCCAGCCATGCGGCGTCATTACCCGGGCGAAGCCAAAACGCTGGAAGTTCATCAGGTCAGGCCGCGGGCTCATAATCGAGCCATAGCCACGCGGCGACGGGTCCAGCGTCTTGTCGGCATAGTGAAGGTTGGCCATGGTCCGGTAGATCACCATCACGGGCTCGAAATATTCCTGCCGCAGCACACGCCGCTGCACTTCCGCCGGCAGATCCTCGAAATATTCGCTGCCGTGAATGCGCGCCGCGTCCGCCGCTTCCTTGATCCACTCATGGGCGATGCTGTCGAGGCGCTGCACGCGCGCAATCTGCGCATCGCGGAATTTTTTGACGAACTCAGGCGAATATTCGACCCACTGCGGCGCCGGCTTAAATCCGTTCGCCGGGTCATACATATCGAACTCGGGGTTCACTTTCAGCGGATCATGCTCATCCGAGACGGACGGATCGATCACCTCGTTGATGATCTTCCCCTCGCCCGTGTGCGCGGCCATATAGATGATCGCATCACCCGGGATAAGGTCCGCCTTTTCAAGCCCTGTCGGGCGTCCGCCCGGGGTGAATTTGATCCGGTCTTCCGGCTTGGCGACCGCCTGCGCCTGATAGAAGGAGAAGAGTGCGCCGCCGCCCGAATTGCCAAGCAGAATGATTTTCTCCGCGCCGTTCTCTTTCAGCCATTTCATATAGGCCGCGATGTCGAGAACCAGCTTCTCATGCAGACAGTCAGAATCGTTATTGATGCTCCGCATATTGGCGCCCATGCAGCCATAGCCCGCCTTCAGAAAACCGGGGAACGCATGATGCTCGGAGAAGTCCCCCCGCGGATGCGCGGCGATGACGACGACTTTCGGCTTCGGATTATTGTCCGGTCGCCAGAAGGTGCCGCGCACGCGGGTCTTGTCCTCCGCATCGACCTGCACGGCGATGCCGGTGACGCCTTCGACGGGGTCACGGAAGCGGATCTGCGTTCCGTGCCAGTAGGTTTTTGCAAGTAGTCTCATAGCCCTATGGTCCTCCACATATTATTATTTTCATCCAAGAAATGTATCGGGCAGAAGGAGTGACAGGATCGGGAAGCCAAGCAGCAGTCCTAGGACGATGACTTCCGCAATCAGGAACCGGCTGATACCGGCGAAAATCGTGTGAACGGGAATGTCGCGATCGATCACCGACTTTACGACGAACGCGTTCAGCCCCACCGGCGGCGTAATCAGGCCGATTTCAAGCAGCTTGACGACGATGACACCGAACCAGATCAGGTTGTAGCCCATCTCATCGACCAGTGGCACAGTAATCGGCAGGGTGAGCAGCAGGATACCGATCGGATCAAGGAACATGCCAAGGATAAGAAAGGCGATCGTGATCAGGCCGATGATCATCCAGTTGGAAAGATTGGCGCCCTGCAGCTCCGCAATTAGCCACGGAGCAACGCCGGTCAGCGAGATGAAAGAGACAAAAATCTTGGCGCCGAACGCGATCAGGAAGATCATCGCCGTCTGATAGGCTGTCTCGCGGAGGGAGTGAATGAAGCTGGCGTAGGTAAGGCGCTTCAGCGCGACGCCGATGATGGTTGCCACCACGACGCTGATGGCCGCCGCCTCGGTCGTGGTGATAAAACCGCCAAAGATGCCGATACAGATGATGCCGAACAGCAGTATAGCCGGCCAGGTATTGAACGCGGCGCGGCGGCGGTCTCCGGGCTTGAGCGCCAGCCTGACAACCGGCGCCTCGGCCGGATTTGCCTTCACCCACACGACCACGACGATAATGAAGGCGAGAAGCGAAATCAGCCCCGGCAGGATGCCCGCCATAAAGAGCTTGCTGATCGATTGCTCGGTGAAGATGCCATAGAGGATAAAGGGAACGCTCGGCGGAATGAGGGAGCCGAGCGTGCCGCCGACGGCGACCGATGACGTCGCGAGCCGGCGGCCATAACCTGCCTGCAGCATCTCCGGCGTGCAGA
This sequence comes from Sneathiella sp., assembly GCF_036844445.1. Classification (GTDB taxonomy): domain Bacteria; phylum Pseudomonadota; class Alphaproteobacteria; order Sneathiellales; family Sneathiellaceae; genus Sneathiella. The sequence continues at coordinate 322,803 of NZ_DAIUFV010000004.1, forward strand.
TCCGCCCCATCGCCGCCGCGCAGGCGACGCTCGATCCCGTGATGGCCGAAAAGCCGCCACAGCCCATGATTGAGGCAATGGCGAGCCCGCCCGGAATGCGCGCCAGAAAGAGCCGCATTGCATAATAGATATCGGTCGTGATCCGCGAATGGAACGCGAGATGACTGAGCCCGATGAAGAGTGGAAGCATGATAAGCTCAAACGAATGGACAAAGTCATAGGTGTTCGAGGTCAGAACCGGCGCCGCTGCCTTCCAGCCGCGGACGATGTCAAATTCGCCGCCGACCGGCCAGGAATAAAAGGTGAGCGTGCAGACAACGGCAACCGAACCCAGTGCAAAAGCGATGGGAACCCGCGCCATCAGCAGTATCAGGATGGTCACAAAGCCACCCACTCCAAGCGTAAGGGGATCCATGTGAACTACTATTCGTTATATGTTTTGCTGTTGGTGGAGTCGTATTTGAAAAGCTGCCAGCTATCGTCCTTCACAAGGACCGCGAAGCGCACCAGCATCAGCGCATAGCCAAGGAAAAACATCAGGCGGCCCGGCCATTGCGGCAGGTAGAGTTCGCCGTCGAAATAGCTGCCGAAGTCGATCGATATCATCAGCGCCCGGCCAACGGCGAGCGTCAGCGGGACCAGCATGACAAGTGCGGCGATGGTGGAAAGGATACTGAGGAAGATATTCCCCCGTCCTGTCACCCGCGTCGTAAAGACTTCAACCGCGATATGACCACGATCCGCCGTAACAATGGCCCAGGGCAGCGCGACCAGCGCGACCATCAGCTCGCCGGCAATCACAATATCATCTGGAACGGACGTCCCGAAGAATAGCCGCCCGGCGATGGAGGCCGTCACCATAAGCGCGAGAATGACAATCGCGAGCGCAGAGACATCAAGCCCGAATTTCTCGATTGAGGACAGGAAGCGCGGACCGGGCAAATTCGCCCGGTCCAGTCCTGCTTTCTGCTCTACTTCGGTGCCCATGGATAGCCCTTCGTGTCCCGGATCTCCGTATATTTCGCGACGAGCTGCATGTAGGTATCGAAGATATCCTGCCCCGGGAGCCCGGCTTCATCCGCGCGTTTGACCCACTCGCCGAAATAGGTCATGCCTTGCGCTTCTAGCTTGGCCTGCTCCTCCGGCTTCATCTTGCCGACCTCGACGGCGTTGGGGCCTTCGGTGATCGCCTTGTAGCTCTTGTCATAGGCCTCGATGGACGCCTTGGCATGGATATCAATGAATTCCGAGGAGATATCGCGGAGGCTCGTCTGCTGCTCCGGCGTCAGCTTGTTGAAGCTATCCTTGTTCATGACCACGCCGAAGGAGAGATTCTGCCCCCAGTCGAGCATTGTCAGTTTCTTCGCGACTTCATTCTGTTTCAGCGCGTCGATTGCCGTCAGATAATTCATGTTGCAGTCAACGACACCCGAATCGAGCGCGCTGTAGACTTTCGGCTGCTCCATGCGCACGACGTTGGCGCCAAAATCGTTGAAGGTCTGCCCGTAGGGACCGACAGCGCGAATTTTGAGCCCCTTCAGATCCTCCGTCGTTTCAACGATTTTGTTCTTGCAAAGGAGCTGTACCGCGCCCGTCGTCACGTTGGTCAGATAGACAAGATTGAGATCATCCCACATTTTCTGCAATGCCGGATGGGTGGTCGCCAAATCATAGATTGCGCGCATCCCGACCCAGATATCGGAGTTGGCAAGCGGCAGATCGCCGATGCTGTAGCCCGTCAGCTCCTTCGGGTTATAGGCCGCAACAACGGTGCCGATGTCCGCTGATCCGCTGCCGACGCCGACCGTCGTCGCAGTCCATTTCAGCAGGGCGCCGGCCCAGTGAAACTCCACTTTGATCTCGCCGTTTGTCTGTTTGGTGAGCTCGTCCGCAAACCACATATAGGTATCAGCCCGCGCCCCGCGGTTGGGGTTCCCATCCACCCAGCTTAAAGTCGTCTCCGCCGAGGCGGACGGTCCAAACGCCATCGCCGACAGCAGGCCGCCGCCGAGAAGTGCCATAGTTTTAAGGTGACGTTTCATCTTCACTCCCCTGTCAAATTTATTTTTATCACCCGGCCTCGGCGCCGCCCGGAGGCCGATTTCCCTGTGCGCATGCCCGCATTTTTCCCGCCGCGGTTCCTGCGCTCCATCATTTTTGTTATACTGACAGCCCTGCCCGGCTTTTATCGGCCATCCGCCGCCAATACTTAGATGACTAAGTTTAGCAAGTTTGGCCAGCGGCTGCAAAAATGTCAATTTCAATTGTCATAACAATCCTAACCAAAATGCCGCGCGCTTTATATGCAAAAAATCAATAGTTCGATGCATCGCGCCAGAGACCGTTGAGGATTAGATTGCAGCTTATTTTCAACGCGTTATGATGATTTTATAAACGCATACCCGAAATGTATTGATGAGGCAGGCGCCCGCATATCCGACTATCGAAATACGGTCAGGCGATTTGATTTTGCTATAACGGGGCGATTCTGCATGCCCCGGAAAGTGGTAAATTAACCACCGGGCATGGGCCGGGTGAGATGCCAGGGATCGGCGCGGACATGGTGCAACTACACATGCGGATCAGCCCGCTTTCGCTGGGTTGCAACAAATGCGAGGATTGCGGCGGTTGGCGGGGGGATGCGATCTCCCGTCCCCCCTTTCGCGGGCCGACGCGGGCGCTCAGGCGGGTTTTGATTGCTGCTTGGCGAGGCGATCGGTCAGCATTTCGATCCACATGTTGATGACGTCGCCCTGATGCCCGTTCGATTCTTCGAGACTGCCCTGCATCGACAGGCCGCGGAACAGGCAGACGGTCATCTGCATGATGATGTCGCGGTCGCGCTCGGCGCCGGTGCCTTCAAAAATCTGCCGCCACAGGGTCTGCCTCAGTTCCGTCAGTTCATTCAGCGACTCGACGAGCCCCTGATGCAACTGCTCATCCCCGCGCGCCGCCAGCATCAGCTCGAGTGCGGCAACATACTGCGGATGGCTGAAAATTTCCTTCCACAGAAAGCGCACGTAATTCTCTAGATTGATCTCGTCTCCGAGGTCGCTGATCACTGCAGCACGCTTTGCTTCCCAATCGCTTAGGAGATATTTGAAAGACGCGATGACAAGATCATATTTGGTCGGGAAATGATGCGTCTGCGCGCCCCGCGACACCCCGGCCCGCTCCGCAATCATGGTTGTTGTTGTTTTTTCATATCCGACATCGGTGATCACTTCCAGAGTGGCCCGGCAGAGCCGGTCCCTCATCTCCTGCGTGCGTTCCGCCTGGGATCGATGTGCTGTGCGCTTCATTCAAATACTCGTAATGTTTCTCAATAATTATAGTAATTAATTTCCGGCAAAATTACGGCTGCTTTCATCAGCGGCTTCTCATACCCCATTGCATCATTAGTGTCACCGTTAGAAAAAGAATAGTTCCTGTTGACAAACAAACAAGCATGTTTGTATTTTAAGTTGACGAAATCCTCTTTTATGGCGGGCATCATAGGAATGGGATTTCAATGCGTCAAACAAGAATACAAATTGCTGTATTCTACCGGGTGACTTCTAACAGGGAGATTGTGCACATGGGAAAGATGAAAGTGATGGCGGCTGCCGCTCTCGCTATAGGGACGGTTATCTGCACGCCGATGCTGACCGCAAGTATCGGAGTTGCCGAAGAAATCAAATGGCTGAGCGGCGGGCTTGGCACCACCGCGTCGGATGAAGGTAAGGCCGCCGCGAAATTTGTCGAGCTTGTCACTGAGCGCTCGAACGGGCGAATCACCCTCAACCACCTACACGGCGGACAGCTCGGCAACGGGCAGGAAGAGATGGAAGCGGTCTCGACGGGAACGCAGCAGGTCTTCATTTCCGCCGGCTCCCAGGCCTCCCGCCTCGTCAAGGCCTTCGGCGTGATCGACGCGGCGTTCCTGTTCAAGGATTTCGGCCATATGGAACGCTTCATGAAATCCGATATGGGCCAGGAGCTGAACCAGATGCTGATCGACCAGTTCGGCGTCCGGGTGATCGCCTCGAACTGGTTTTCGTTGCCCCGTCAGCTCATGCACACCAGCAAGTTCATCGAGTCCGTTGATGATGTAAAGGGCGTCCGCGTCCGCACGGCGAGCGTTCCGATGTATGTCCAGAATTACGAGAATATGGGCGCGATCGGCGTCAAGATCGACTATGGCGAACAATATCTCGCGCTCAGCCAGGGCGTCGTCGAGATGACGGAAAGCGCCGCCAACCGCATCCTGCCGACCAAGCTCTATGAAGTCGCCCCCTATATCACGGAGGCCGACATGATGTTTCCGCAGGTAAGCGTGTTCGTGAACGAAAGGGCATGGCAGGCGCTCTCGCCCGAAGATCAGAAGCTGATCACGGAAGCGGCGGAAGAAGCGGGCCGCTACCAGACGAAGATCGCGGCCGAAGGCTTCGCCAAACAGCGCGAGGAAATCATTGCTCTTGGCGGCAAATTCTACCGGATGGACGACGCCGTCCGCGAGCAGTTCGCCGACAATACGCGCAAGAACATCACTGTCATGGTGGAGAAGGGGCTCATTCCCGACGGCTGGTTTGAAAAAATCATGGCCCTCAGGGACGTCAACTGATCCAACGCGCCGGATACCCGGCAGTCCCCTGCCCCTTGTTGCTGTATGCAGGGGCTGCCGCGTCTCCCCCCTTCAGTTCGGGATACTCACAATGCGCCACCTCTTTGATATTCTCTGCCTCGGGCTCGAAAAAGCCGCCAAGATTTTTTGCATTTCCTTGATATTCATCATCGTCATTGCGATGACCGCCCAGATCCTGTTCCGTTATGTGCTGGATTATCCGCTGTCTTACACGGACGAAGTCTGTCTCGTCGCGATGAGCTGGCTGACATTCGTTGGCGCCGGATGGATTTACCGGACGCGGGCGCATATTACCGTCGATCTGCTCGGCGAGACGGCAAGCGATAGTCTTTTCGTGCGGCTCGCGGATGTTGCCGCGCAGCTTTGCGTGATCGCCGTTATTCTCGTTCTCGCCTCCCAGGCGCTTGAGCTTACGCCGCAGGCGATGCGGCTCGAAATGGGCACGCTCGAGCTGTCACGCTTCTTCATGCACTACCTGCCGCTCCTTATCGGTTGCGGACTGATCATCATTTTTGCGATCGATCATGCACTCAAAACCCTGACGACGGGCGTTAGCAAAGAGATGCATGTGGTCACGCCGATTTCGGAATAGGGAGCCGCTGCGATGTTATTTGCAATTATTCTGGCGGTATTTCTGCTGCTCATCCTCATCCGGGTTCCCATCGCCTTTGCGATGCTGATCGCCGCCGTCATTTACCTCGTGGTAATGGATATTCCGCTGATCCTGCTGGCCCAGAAAGTGGCGGGCGGCGTCGATTCCTTCGCGCTCCTTGCCGTGCCGCTCTTCCTTCTCGCCGGCTATCTCATGAACACCATGGGGATTACGGAGCGGATTTTCGCCTTCGCGGGCGCCCTCGTCCGCCATATTCCGGGCGGCCTCGGGCATGTCAATGTGCTGGCTTCGGTGATTTTTGCGGGTATGTCCGGGTCCATCATCGCCGATGCCGGCGGTCTTGGCGCCGTGGAGATCAAGGCGATGCGCGAGGCCGGCTATCGTGACCGCTTCAGCGCTGCCATTACTGCCGCTTCCGCCCTGATCGGTCCCATCATTCCGCCCTCCATCATCATGGTCATCTATGCCTTTGTTACCGAAGTATCGCTCGGCCGTATGTTTATGGCGGGCGTGATCCCGGGGCTGATGATGGCGGGGTCAATGATGTTGCTAATCTATTTCCTCGCCAGATCCGGGCGGGAGACCTGCCCCGTGCATCCGCGGGCCGATTTTCGCGAGGTTCTGGCGAGCTTCTACGGCGCCATCCTGCCCGTTCTCGCCCCGATCATTCTGATCGGCGGCATCATGAGCGGTGTGTTCACGCCGACGGAGGCGGGCGTTGTCGCGGTGCTGTATGTTCTGGTGATCGGCCTGTTTCTGCTAAAGTTCAACTGGCGCCATATCCTGGAGGCGACAGCGGAGGCCGCATCGGTGACCGCGGCAACGCTGTTCATCATTGCCGCCGCAGTCATTTTCACGTGGATTGTCTCCACCGCAAATATCCCGCAGATGTTCGCGGCCTTCGTCGGCGAATGGGTGACGACGCAGTTTGGCGTCTTCATGGTGATTATCGTGAGCGTCCTGCTGCTTGGCACCGTGATGGAAGGGCTACCGATTCTTATCGTCTTCGGCCCACTGTTCCTCACCATCGCGACAAATGTCGGAATCGACCCGATCCATCTCGGGATCGTCTTCATCATGAGCATCATGATCGGCGGCATCACCCCTCCGGTCGGCATCTGTCTCTATGTCGTGATGGCGATCTCGAAAGTGCCGCTGACCGACTTCATGCGCGCGATCTGGCCCTTCTATTTCGCCATTCTCGCGGTGATCATCCTGATTGTTTTCTTCCCGCAGCTCTGTCTCTGGCTGCCGGATGTGACCTTCGGCTAGACGACATAATCCGATGATTGAGATTATCTACTGCCAGCTTGCCTATGCAGCGGCTGGCGCCCTTTTCAATCTGGCAAGCTGGTGGCGCCTGAAGCGGGGATTGAAGCCCTTCACCGCCACCAGCCCTGCCAAAGGGATGGTCTCCATGCTGGTGGTCGCGCTTGTCACCCTTTCCTTTCCGTTCGCGGCCGGATGGATCTACCGCGCCGGATGGATCTATCTGATTTTGCGGATTGCGCCGGGTGGCATCCATCGGCATTTGAAGTCGCTTTTCGTCGACAAGGACCTGACGCATTACGCCTCCTTCGGGATCGGGCTCGCGGCCGCAAGTATCAACATTGTCGGCGTGACGCTCGGGATCACGGGGCTGATCCTCAGCCTGTTTCTGATCGGCGCGCCGCTCAACTGATTTCGTCCGGCTTTTAACGAGTTTTTCACGGAAAGATACGGGCGCCTTTGTCAATTCCACTTGACAGATACCGCCCGCCCCACATATAACAAACAAACATATCTGTTTGTTATATGACTGACAGACAAGACAGGGAATTGCTGCCGGCAACGACCGGCAGACGGGAGGTTCAGACATTGTTCAGGCTGTTCGCATACATCTTTATCGCCTCAGTCATGGCGTTTCTGGTGCTGCCGGTCATATTCATTGTCTGGGTCGCCTTCTTCGACAGCTCCTTTCTGACCTTCCCGCCGCCCGGCTACACCCTGAAATGGTTCGCCGCGGCGGCTGAGACACCGGTATTTCTGAACGGGTTCATCACCAGCATAATCGTCGCCGCCATTTCATCGACGATCGCCGTCGTCTGCGGAGTGATGGCCGCCATCGTCCTGGTGCGACACCAGTTTCCGGGCCGCGATCTGCTGAATGGATTGCTGCTCTCGCCGCTCATCATCCCCAATATTGTTCTCGGCGTGGCGCTTTATATCTTCTTTATTGCGATCACGGACGCCTTTGCGTTTGATCCCATTTCCAGCAACGTCGGGCTGATCCTCGCCCACTCCATGCTGGTGATGCCGTGGGCGGTGCGGCTGATTGCCGCCAATCTGATCGGGATGGATCGCTCGGTTGAGGAAGCCGCCCGCAATCTCGGGGCGAGCAGCCGGACGGCGTTTTTCCGCGTCACCCTGCCCCTGATGCGCGGCGGTATTGTCGCGGCGGGCCTGTTCAGCTTCATCATCTCGTTCGAAAATCTGGAACTGTCGCTGCTGATCGTGAGCCCGGGCCGCACCACCCTGCCCATCGCCCAGATGCAGTATCTGGAATTCAACATGGACCCCACCATCGCCGCCGTCAGCACAATCCAGATCATCGTGATCGCTGTTCTTCTGCTGATCACCGACCGGTTCTTCAAATTAAGCAGGATTGTTTAGATGGCCTCGCTTCAAATCGAAAATGTGACGAAAACCTTCGGTTCGGTCAAAGCGATCGACAATCTGTCGCTGCGCATCGACGGGCCGGAGCTGATCGCCCTTCTCGGGCCGAGCGGTTGCGGCAAAACCACGCTGCTGCGCATGATCGCGGGATTTATCGAGGCGAGCGCGGGCACGATCCGCATCGGGGATCGCGATGTCACGCGCGTTCCCCCCAACCAGCGCAACACCGGTATGATCTTCCAGAGCTACGCCCTCTTCCCGCATATGACAGTCGGCGAGAATGTCGGCTTCGGACTGGAGATGCGGAAAATCCCGAAAGACGAGCGCCGGCGCCTGATCCGCGAGACCCTCGCCCTCGTCCATCTCGACGGCTATGAGGACCGCTACCCGAAGGAGATGTCGGGCGGGCAGCGCCAGCGTGTCGCCATCGCCCGCGCCCTGGTCATCCGGCCCGACATTTTCCTGCTTGATGAACCGCTCTCCAATCTCGATGCGGTCCTGCGGCAAAGCGTCGGCAACGAGATCCGCGCCCTGCAGCAACGGCTCGGCCTGACCTCGGTGTTCGTGACGCACGACCAGAAGGAAGCGCTGATGCTGGCCGACCGGCTGGTAGTTATGAAAGCCGGGCGGATCATGCAGGCGGGCAGCGGCAGCGAGGTTTATAACCGCCCCAATTCGCGCTTTGTCGCCAGTTTTCTCGGCAAATCGAACTTTTTCACCGGTCACTGCAACGGCGGCGGCAGCTTCAACACCAGAAGCCATCTCAAGCTTCGCTGTCCGCAGCCGGTCAACGGCGCCGCCAACTGCACGCTGCTCAGCGTCCGCCCCGAGAGCATCCGTCTCGGCCCCGAGGCGACCAGCTTCGATAACAGCTTTGAGGGGAAGGTGGAACGGATCACCTATCTCGGCTCGCTCACCGAAGTCGAACTCCGGCTGACCGATGAGGACCTGATTACGGTGCAACTGCAGAACCGGCCCGGCCAGACATTCCAGGCGGAAACAGGCGCCCATGTGGTCGCCGGCTGGTCCTCGGCAAGCGCCCATCTCATCGCCGATCAGGACGGCGCATGAGTTCCACAAACGACTGAAAAGCAGGACTTTTAGAGGAGGAGAGAAAATGACCAAATTCAACATTGGAAGACGCACATTTGTAAAAGGCGCGGCGGCGCTGACCGCCGGTGCCACTCTCGCGCCGACGCTGCCGGCGTGGGCGGCGAAGGAAATTGTCATGGCGACCTGGGGCGGCGATTATTCCCGCCTGCTCGGCGAGATCGTGCAGCCGCTCTCGATGAGCGCGGACGGGGTCTCGGTCGTGTTCGATACCGGTAACACCAGCGCCCGCAAGACGAAGGTCATTGCCCAGGCCGGCCGGCCCGTCAATTCACTGGATGTCGTAAGCTTTGGCGAGTCCGATATGCACCAACTTCATGAGAAGGACTGTCTCGCCTCGCTAAGCGCCGCCGACGTTCCCCTGCTCGACACCATCTTCCCGCAGTTCGAGACCGGCTATTCCATCCCGCATATCTATAGCGGGCTGGTCATCGTCTACAACAAGGAAACCGTCGCGCCGCCGACCTCCTACAAGGATCTCTGGAAGTCGGAATATGACGGTAAGATTGGCCTTGCCGACATTCTCTTCAATCAGGCGATCATCGCCTCCGCCCTCGCCCATGGCGGCAGCAATGAGAATTTCGAGCCCGGCTACGCGCCGCTGCTGGAGCTGAAAAAAACGGGCGTGAAAATCCTTCCCTCGAACGAGGCGGTGGCCAACGCCTTCAAGAGCGGCGAGATCGACGTGTCGCTGATGTGGCGCGCCCGTGCCTACCAGTGGCAGCAAATGGGCCTGCCGCTTGCCTTCGCGGTGCCCTCGGAAGGCGCGCTGCCGGTCGTCTTTGAAGCAGCTATGACCAAGAACGCAGCCAATCCGGAGGCCGCAAAGGCATTCCTGAACGCGATGCTCGATCCCAAGGCGCAGGCCGGGTTCGCGGCGAAGATGGGCTATGTCCCGACGGTCAAGGGCGCGGAACTGCCCGCGGACCTCGCGGCGACGATCAGCTTCAGCGAGGCCGAGCGCGCGAATTTCTACAAGACCAACTACGGTTACTGGGCGGAGCAGAGCGCGAACATGCTCTCCTGGTGGAACCAGACCTTCAAGGCCTGAGGCAGAAAGCAACCGGATGTCCAACTCAAACGGCCTGACTGTCACCGCCTCCACGATGCTGATGCCGGCAACGCTCATCATCGTGATCGCGCTCGTCATTCCAACATTGATCCTGCTGCGATACAGCTTCAATGCCTTCGATCCGCTCGAGCTGATGGTGGAGACCTTTACTTGGGAGAATTACGCCCGCTTCTTCGGCGAGCCGTATTTCCAGAAGGTCCTGCTTACCACGCTCACGGTATCGCTGGAATGCACCATTGTCTCGCTGCTGCTTGGATATCCGGTCGCCTATTTTCTTGCGACGACGAAATCGCGTTTCAAAAGCCTGTTCGTCATCCTGGTCATTTTCCCGCTGCTGGTCGGGAATGTGGTCAGGGCGGCGGGCTGGATGACCCTGTTCGGCGCCAAGGGCTTCATTAATGTCATGCTGATGCGGATCGGGCTGATCGATGAGCCGATCGAGATGATGTACACCACCTTTTCGGTCTTTGTCGGCATCCTCTGCGTCATCCTGCCGTTTATGATCCTGACCCTTCAGGGCGTCCTCGAAAGTATCGACTATTCGCTGACGGAGGCCGCGGAAAATCTCGGCGCGAGCCGTCTCACCGCTTTCCGGCGGGTCATCCTGCCGCTCTCCGTGCCGGGTATTGCAACCGGTTGCATCATGGTCTTCATCCTTTGCATGAACGCCTATTCAACGCCCGTCCTGCTGGGCGGGCCGAGTTTTGCGATGATGGCTCCGGCGCTTTACCAGCAGGTGGCGGCGATGTCCAACTGGCCCTTCGGCGCGGCGCTCGCCTTCGTGCTGACGCTCGCGACGATCATTGCAACGCTTGTCTCCAGCCTCTATTTCCGGCGCCGCCTCAAAGCGCTCGCCCTCTGATCGCATCCCAACCATCAACAGTGAAAATAACGAAGAAAGGAACAGAAGATGAGTTTTTTATCCTCGGCCGTGTATGACTATCGCCGCACCATGCTGGACAAGATGATGGACGACAAGGGGCTGGACGGCGTGGTCCTGTTCGGCGCCGATTTCTTCCAGTTCTTTTCAAATTTTCACGTCGATGTGCAGACATGGGAGCGGCCGATTGCGCTGATCATGCCGCGCCGGGGCGAGCCGGTGGCGATCCTGAACGCGCTCTCGACCCATCATACCGACTTCGCCACCGATCGCGGCAGCCTGTGGACGAAAACCCTGCTCTTTTACTGCGAATTTCCCCTCGGGCGCGGCGACAACCGGGATGCGCGGAGCTTTCTTGAGCAGCTTACCGACACAATTGGGGCACTTGGCCTCGGCGCGGGACGCCTCGGTGTTGATGGCAGTACGGCATGGCTTGACAAGGTGGCGAGGACCCACCCTGGACTATCAGCCGAGAACTGCACCAGCGAGTTTCGCCAGATGCGCTGGATAAAGCACCGCGAGGAAATCGATATCATGCGCGAGCTGTGCGACCTCAGCGACTGGATGCAGGAGTTTTACCGCGACGGCATCCGCCCGGGCCGCCTCGTGCATGAACTCGATTACTCGATCGCCACAAAGGCGTTCGAGGAAGCGGCGAGCCGCTATCCCGGCGAGAATTTCGAGCTCCGCTTCTTTGCCTTGAGCGGCCCCTCCTCCTCCTCGCCGCATGGCGATACCGGGCAGGCCGGCGCACGCATCAAAGAGGGCGATGGCATTGTCAATATCATCATTCCGCGCCTCAACGGTGTCACCATCGAGAATGAGCGGACCTATTTCTGCGGCCGGCCGAATGAACTTCAGGTCCGCGCCTTCGAGGCCGCGCGGCTTGCCAATCAGGCCGCGATCGACAATCTCGTCGCCGGCAACGCGCTCAGCAATGTCGACGAAGCGCCGCGGCAGGTGTTTATCGAGCATGGCTTCGCAGGCAATATCATGCACCGCACGGGTCATGGGATGGGGCTGATCGGGCATGAATTCCCCGAAGATATGGCGTTCAATCCCCGCCCGCTGATCGCCAATGAAGTCTATTCGGCGGAGCCCGGCATCTATCTTCCGGGCGTCGGCGGCTTTCGCTTCGATGATACCGTCGTGGTCGGCGAAAGCGGCCCGATCGTGCTCACCAAAGCGCCGAAAGATTTGCAGAGCCAGACAATTCTGTAACGGCGGAGGGAAAGGTTACAAACAGGTCATAAAGGACGGATATGCTTGGGCCCGCAAGGGGCCGCTCCGTATCACTCTTTTCAGGCAAGCGGTTCCTCCCAACCTACTTGCTTTGGCGCCCGTCGGTTTTTTCTCATTGTGGCCGGCGTAGCGCGCCTTACTTGACCGGAAGGGCGAAAGTCCTTCCGGTTTTTTTATGAGAGACGGGTTTCGGGGGCAAGGGCATCCCATCGCGCCGAGCTCAGCGCGGGCAGGCCGTCGCAATCGTGCGATGCTGGCGTGTGATGCGGCCGATGGGAGGGTGCGGGCCTTATGCCGGCTCAGAAATTCAACGCACGGCGCACGAGGCGGCTTCGCAGCTTCTGTTTGAGGCCGGGTTTCGCGGTGAAGGTCAGTTCCTCCAGCGTTAGCGGACTTTTCGTCAGGCATTCATAGCCGTCTTTCGTCACAAGGACGGTATCGGAGTGGCGCACGCCGCCAAAGCCGGCGCGGTAGATGCCGGGTTCATTGCTGATGACCATATTTTCGCCCAGCACATGATCACTTCCTTCGGCAATCCACGGCGCCTCATGCGCACCGAGACCGAAGCCGTGGCCGGTCCGATGGAGCCGCACCGCGTCGCCGTTAAATCCCTCTTCGGCAAGGAAGCTGTTGACCGCGCTGTCGATTTCATCGCAGCGCTGCCCCGGCCGGATCATGGAGAACATGCGCCGGCGCGCTTCTTCCATCACCTTGAAGGCGGCAATCGACCAGCTGTCGGGCGTTGCGGTAAAAAAGGTGCGCTCGACTTCCGCCGAATAACCGTTTACCCGCGTCAGCACAAGCGCCACATGGGGCCCCTCTTCCAGCCTGTCGGTAAAGGCAGGGATCGAATGCGGCTGCGCACTTCGCGGCGCGGCCCAGGGCGCCATCAGGACGCTCGAATTGACGGGATCATAATCCGCAACGTCGCGGATCATCGCCCGGGTGACCTTGCTCGTCTCGGCAAAGCCCTCAACCGCAGGGACACCGTAATAGGCCGTCGCCAGCAGGCGCGACATCGCGATATCTGCGTAGCGGGCGGCGCGGCGGATCATCTCGATTTCGGCGGGCGACTTGATCACGCGCAACTCCTCGATGAGCGGAACGGCCCGTGGCTTCAGCGCTTTGATCTCGTCATAAACCTCAAGCGTAAGGCCGGGCTCGACGCCGACCTCGCTCGCCCCGGCAAGTCGCTCCTTCAGAATATCCGGCCAGCCGCGCCCCTCAGGCGCGGGGTATTCGAAGTAGCTGAAGGAATTGTCAGCGGTGATATTTGCGCCCTTCTGCATATGCGCAGTGTCAAGCATCGGCGCGATCAGCACCGGCGCGCCGGCAGGAGCGACAAGGAGAAAAAATGGCCGCTCAAGCGGCTCATACCCCGCCCCGGTCAGATAGTAGATACTGTCCTTGCAGGAAACGATAAAGAGATCCAGCCCTTCCCGGGCGATCAGCCGCTGAAGCTTTTCAAGGCGGCTCACGAACTCCGCCGGCTTTATGTGAGGCATCGCTTTCTCCCCTCCCGGTCTCCGATTTTCTCTTTCAACATAGGCGATAGATGCCGACGCCGTCTTTTCCGTTCGCGACAATATTTTAGCATTTCGTCCCGATTCATTTAAATTTAGTATATTATCCCCGAAGGGATGAGAAGGAGGCGCGCCCATTCGACGGATCAGGCTCAGCCAGGAGAATTTCAGCAGACTCTATAACCGGCTTGGAGCGGCCGATCTCGCGGCGCTGCTCGGGCGCGACCTCGCCGGCGAATTCACGGGAACAATTCGGTTTCTCGACGGCGTGCCGGGGATCACCGGATGGTATCTTGAAGGCAGCCTCACGGACGACCTTTCCATCGACATGCGCATGAGCCGTGGCCTCTCCCTGCAATTCCTGCAGTCGCTTGACGGCGCAAGAAAGATCGACGGGCGGCGGCTTCGCCCGTTTATCGGGGGGAATGTCTATCTGTCCTGCTTTCCCGACGGCGCCCGTCAGGAGCGCCAGTTCCGGAAAAAGGCGGAGCTTCGCTATGTCGGCATTTGGGCGACGTCCGAGAAGATTGCCGCGCACTATCTCTCCTCGGAGGACACCGAAAGCGAGGAGATATCCCATTTCCTGAGCGGAACGCTCGGGGCGCCGATCGAGCTTGAGGCGCCGCTCTCCATGCGGATGCAGCGCGCCCTCGATGATCTGTTCCGAAACGAGTTCGAAGGCCCGCTGCTAGAGGAGTTTGTGCGCATAAAAATGAGCGAACTTATCTGTGCGGCGATACCGATGCTGCAGAGCGCGCCCGGGCCGGTCGATGCCACGTCGCGCCCAATGCGCGATGCGCTTAAAGTCCAGAGGGCCGCGGCGCTCCTTGAAAGCGACTTCGCCGCGCCGCCAAACTGCCGCGCCCTCGCCCGCCAGGTCGGGATCGGGCATAACCGCCTCGCGCAGCTCTTCAGTGAAATATATGGCTGCAGTATCCACCAATATTCAAAGCGATGCCGCATGAAGCAGGCGGAGCTCCTGATCGGTAGCGGCCGGCACAGCCTCTCGGATGTCGCCGAAATGACCGGCTATACCTGTCAGTCTTCCTTCAGCCGGGCGTATCGCGACTATTTCGGCTGTCGGCCATCCGACAGACGCCCAAGAGCCAACCACAAATAAAAAGAAAATAATAATTATAAACAAACAGTAATCACATAAGTAAATATTAGATCGTCCTTTCAAGGTATTTCAACAATTACTTTGAAAAGGACAAATTATGTCAGGAATACCTTTAGATTTCCCAAAATATGCTCCCTTGACGAGCGCCGGACCGGAATATGACGGCAATCCACTCAATAATCCGTTCTCGGGTTCAAATTTAACGAATTACTTTTCGCGAGAATTTCTTACGGAGTATGAGAAAAACAAAGGCACTCTCAATAAGACCGCGAGCATGAAGTATAGGGAGAGGCTGATAGAGGTCGCGAACGGATTTATTACGGGCGACGCGAAGTATCTCAATGCAGTCAGCCCTCTCGTAACAAATATCAACCCGATCCATCCGTTCCTGGAGCCGAGCGGCGCCATTCGCGTTCAGGTTCCGCTACCGCAGAGTATGGACGAACTGTTTATCCTGTGCGATCAGATTCTTGGCAATAAAACAACAAACCCCGGAAAGAATCTGGACAAATACAAGCTGACGCCGAAAGGTCTCGCCGACCCAGGATTTCCTTTCCCTTGGGTAAATATGGAGAAGGAACGTCACTACCTCAAAAATGGTGAAAAGCCGTACAATCGGGGCCTGATGATCTGGGATGACCCAAGCGGCTATGCCGGCATCAACCCGGACATCCGCTTCCCGAACCTGACACTGCTGCTTCTCAGCATCATGTTTCAGCAGACCGATATTGAGGCTTATGGCGCGCGCGGGCGCTATGGGGACCCGACATTGAAACGGCTGCTCGATGGCCACGGGGTACAGTGTGACGACAGCACGCCGTCGCACCGCATGCTGCATTTTTTAATCTTCAATGCCGACAGCGGCATGCCGATGGGTTATATCTCCGCCGCGGTCTACAAGACAAAGATGACGATCTCAGACAAAGAAACAGAGATCAATACGATCTTCAATCACTATGCCTTTGTCCCGAAGACAAGCCTCGCGTTTTCGGACGAATTAAAGATAACGGAGGTGCTGTATATCTACATGCTGGGATACGTCGCCACCTACATTACCGGTGCGCCGCTTGCTGAGCATTTTGTTGTGGCTCATTCCGACAAGAGCCCCGCTGTAAAGGCCGCCTGCAAAGTCGGCAAATACTTCTCCGAGAATGCGGCAATCTATAAAAAAATTGCTGACGACGCTTTCGATGCAATTATGGTTCTCAAAGACCAGGAGAAACCTTTCAAACTTCCCGCCTCCGTTGAAGGTTTTCCGCAAATCCAGTTTTATGATCAGTCGACCGTGCCGCGCGACGATCCGGGCGAGGAAGTCCCTGTCGCAGGCGAGCGCTTCTATACCAATGTTTATAAGAATTACGTAGACGTGGTCAGAAAACTGTACCCGGGCGTCGACATCCCTGACCGGCTTAGGAATGGCAAGCTCGAGGATAAGCACCTTCCGGCACTGCGCAAGATTGCCGTCAACTATGGATATAAGGACGAAGAAACGTTGCTGAAATGGATGAAATCTTGGGGTAGTTTCCGAGTTGGCAAAGATCTGTTGTCTCTTATAGATAAGGATGGCTATGTTCAAGACGGCTTTCCGATCAACGATAGAAAGCAACTTCACGCAATTAATACAGTCAGTCTTTTGGACACGCCAATTAATAAAGATGATCCATATCTACTGAAGTTCCGCCGACTTATTCTTGAATTCCTCATCCAGGTGGCGAAGGACGGAAATACTGGCAACCGGGAATATGGCAAGATGCCACGCCTGACCGATTTCGCCTATATGATGACCTATCAGATTCCTGTCGGCAATGATAGCCCGATCCACTGGGGGGTCACCTATGCGACAAGGAGCCTGATCAAGTCATTCTCGCTGTCGAAAGAAAATCACGATAAGGTTAAATTTCTCGGCAAAGCAGCCCAAGCACTTCACAACAACTACTGCACGATTGGTGAAGCTGTTATTATGACGGCTGCTTTCGATTCTGCGCTGCTCGGGTGGGGCGCTTGGAAAGCTTTCTTGAGGTTTCTCAAACCCAGCAAGCTCTGATCAGCGTTACAACGCGGCTGCCGGCTCGTCCGGCAGCCGTCCCCTCCCCCTTCCTCCTCATGAGGCCGGACACACAGTTGCCACTTCCTGCAAGTTTTGATTGCTTTTATCCGCCGCTTTGAAAAGACTATAGGCGGAACACCGGAGCCTTTTTCCGAAGACCAGCAAACACGGGACAGGAAGGATCATCATGACTGTTGCTCATCTCACCGCAGAAATTCTCGGCCGGCTGGGAGTTGAAAAATCCGCCATCACGGGCGGTAATCTCGAAGTTTTCAGCCCCGTCAATGGCGAGCGGATCGCGGCGGTGACCGGAAGCGATGCGCTCGTCGTCAAGGATGCCATAAACGCCGCGAAATCCGCTTTCGCGAGTTGGCGGACCGTTCCGGCCCCGCGACGCGGCGAACTCGTCCGGCTGCTCGGCGAGGAACTCCGCGCGGCAAAAGCCGATCTCGGCCGGCTCGTTTCGATCGAAGTCGGAAAAATCCTCTCCGAAGGCGAAGGCGAGGTGCAGGAGATGATCGACATCTGCGATTTCGCGGTCGGCCTCTCGCGCCAGCTTTACGGACTGACCATCGCGACCGAGCGTCCCGGCCACCGAATGATGGAGCAGTGGCATCCCCTCGGCCCGGTCGGCGTCATCACCGC
This sequence comes from Sneathiella sp., assembly GCF_036844445.1. Classification (GTDB taxonomy): domain Bacteria; phylum Pseudomonadota; class Alphaproteobacteria; order Sneathiellales; family Sneathiellaceae; genus Sneathiella. Next base: position 340,334 of record NZ_DAIUFV010000004.1, read on the forward strand.
CTTCAATTTCCCGGTTGCTGTCTGGTCGTGGAACACGGCGCTCGCCCTTGTTTGCGGCGACCCGGTGATCTGGAAGCCGTCGGAGAAAACGCCTCTCACGGCGCTTGCCTGCATGGCGATCGCGCGGCGCGCGCTCGAACGGTTCGGCGATGCGCCGGACGGGTTGCTGAGCGTTGTGATCGGCGCGGGCGATGTCGGCGATGCGCTGGTCACGAGCCACGACATCCCGCTCATCTCCGCGACCGGATCAACGCGCATGGGACGCTATGTTGGTCCGAAGGTCGCGGAACGCTTTGGCCGTTCGATCCTCGAGCTTGGCGGCAACAACGCGGGCATTGTGACGCCAAGCGCCGATCTCGATATGACGCTCCGCGCCGTCGCTTTCGGCGCCATGGGCACGGCCGGTCAGCGCTGCACCACGCTCCGCCGCCTTTTCGTGCACGGCGACGTCTATGACGAGCTCGTTCCGGCGCTGCAAAAGGTCTATCGCTCGGTTTCTGTCGGCAATCCGCTTGAAACCTCTGCCCTCGTCGGGCCGCTCATCGACAAGGCCGCGTTTGACGGCATGCAGCGGGCGCTTGAACGCGCGCGCGCCGCAGGTGGCAAGGTAACCGGCGGGGAGCGCGTCGAGACAGGCCATGCAGATGCGTATTACGCCCGCCCGGCAGTCGTCGAGATGCCGATGCATGACGGCGTGGTGCTGGAGGAAACCTTCGCGCCGATCCTTTATGTGATCCGCTATGACACGCTCGAGAACGCCATCGCGATGCAGAATGCAGTTGGCGCCGGCCTCTCCTCCTCTATCTTCACGCTCGATTTGCGCGAGGCGGAATTGTTCCTCAGCGTCACCGGATCGGACTGCGGCATCGCCAATGTCAATATCGGCACCTCGGGCGCGGAAATCGGCGGCGCGTTTGGGGGCGAGAAGGAAACCGGGGGCGGGCGCGAAAGCGGCTCGGACGCCTGGAAGGGCTACATGCGCCGCGCCACCAACACCATCAATTTCTCCCGCGAGCTGCCGCTTGCGCAAGGGGTGTCCTTTGATATCTGAGCGGACCTACCCCATGGCGTCACCGGACGGCGCATATTTAAAACCCTGAGCCCGGGAGCATCCGCCGTGCCGAACCTGATCCGTGAGAGTTACTGGAAACAAGGGATCGAGAAGCCGGCGGGTGATCCGGGCGATGTGCCCCGCGCAACGGATATCGCCATAATCGGCGCCGGATTTACCGGCCTTGCGGCGGCGCTGCATCTCGCCCGCGCCGGCCTCTCTGTGACGGTTTTCGAGGCCCGCGATATCGGCCACGGCTGCTCCAGCCGCTCGGGCGGCATGTGCGGACCGAGTTTTCATAAGCTCGGCATCGCTGGCATGACGCGGAAATACGGCGCGGAAAAAACCTGGGCGATCCTCCGCGAGAGCCTCGTATCACTCGACTATTTCTACAGCTTCCTTGAGGCCGAGGAAATCGATTGCGACCTGCAGCGTGTCGGCCGCTTCCGGGGCGCGGCAACCGCGAAGGAATATGACGCCCTCATTGCCGAAACGGCGCTTTTATCGGATAAAGTCGGGCTTAAATTCCACGCCGTCCCGCGCGAGGCGCAAGGCGCGGAGATCGGCACAGAGCTTTATCACGGCGGTGTCGTTTACGAGCAGGATGCGGGCATCAATCCCTACAAGCTGGTACGCGGCCTTGCGGCGCGGGCGACCCGCGCGGGTTGCCGGATTTTTGAGGACTGCCCTGTCCACAGCATCGATGGGGAGGGGACGCGGAAAACTCTCCGCACCGCGCGCGGCGACATCCACGCGAAAACCGTTGTCCTCGCGACAAACGGCTATACCGGCCGCGAATTTCCTTTCTTCCGGCGGCGGCTCATTCCGATCAACGCCGGTGTTGTCGCGACCGAAGATCTCGGGTTCGAGACGATCCGGGCCATATCACCCAAACTCCGGATGCATGGCGGTACGCACCGGCTGGTGTTCTGGTATCGCCCGACGCCCGATGGCCGGCGGATGATTTTGGGCGGCCGCGTCATGGACGCCAAGCAGCGGCCGGAGGCGATCGCGAGCGATCTGCTAAGCCTCGCGCGGCGGGTCTTTCCCCAGCTCGAGAGCGCCCGCGCGGAATATTGCTGGCACGGCAATGTCGCCTATACCTTCGATTACGCCGCGCATCTTGGCGAGGTTGAGGGCATCCATTTCGCCATGGGATATTGCGGCTCGGGCATCACGCGTTCGATCTATTTTGCGCGCCAACTGAGCCGCAGGATCCTTGGGGAGAAAAGCGCGGAAACGGCGCATGACGATCTCGACTTTCCGACTCTGCCGCTATATTCCGGCACCCCCTGGTTCGTCCCCCTCATGCTGCGCTGGCATGCGATGCTCGATAAATTTGCAGGGCACTGAGACCCGAGCGCACGATCAGGCATCCTCACGCATCAGCACTTCCTTGACCTTACTCGCCACTTCCTTCAGTGAAAAGGGCTTGGGGAGGAAGTCGATCTTGCTGACATCGAAATCAAGATCCTTGCGAAACGCATCCTCGGCATAGCCGGAAATAAAGATCACCTTGAGATCCGGGGTCTCTTTCAGGATCTCTTTTACCAGCGTCGGGCCGTCCATCACTGGCATCACCACATCGCTGATCAAAAGATCGATCACCCCGTCATGCGCGCGGGCCACCTCAAGTGCCGTCTCGCCGCTGTCGGCCTGAAGGACGGTATAGCCCTTGTTTTCAAGCGCCCGCGCCGCGAAGAGCCGGACCGGATCCTCATCCTCCACCAGCAGGATCGTTCCCTTGCCGGTCAGGTCGCGATGCGTCGATTTCTGCGGCGCATCGAGAGGATCGCCAGCGCCCTTCTCCTCCATATGGCGCGGCAGGAAGATGCTGAAGGTGCTGCCGACGGTCTCGTTATTCTCGGCGAAAATAAAGCCGCCCGTCTGCTTGATGATGCCATAGACCGTGCTGAGGCCGAGGCCCGTCCCCTCGCCGACTTTCTTGGTGGTGAAGAACGGATCGAAAATCTTCGCAATGACATTTTCAGGGATGCCGGTTCCGGTATCCGACACCTTGACAAGGATATAGTCGCCGGGCGGGATCAGCTCGTTAAAATCCTTCTGGCCGGAGGTGATCGTCAGATTTTCCGTGCTGAAGGTGAGAAGCCCGTCGCGCGCCATGGCGTCGCGCGCATTGACGGCGAGGTTGATGATCACCTGTTCGAACTGGCCGCGGTCCACCTTGACCAGCCACAGGTCACGGGCGTGGGTGATTTTGAGCTGGATCGCCTCGCCGATCAGGCGGCGGAGCAGGTTGGAAAGCTCCGCCAGCACATCCGTGAGATCGGTGACTTCGGGCCGCAGCGTCTGCTGACGGGAAAAGGCGAGAAGCTGACGGACAAGCCCGGCGGCGCGATTGGCGTTCTGGCGGATCTGGTTGATATCGGAATAGGACGGATCGCCGACCTGGTGGCGGAGCAGCAGCAGATCGCAAAACCCGATCATGGCGGTCAGCAGGTTGTTGAAGTCATGGGCGATGCCGCCCGCAAGCTGGCCGACGGCCTGCATTTTCTGGCTTTGCGCAAACTGCACTTCGAGGCTGCGCTGGACGGATGTATCGACGACATGGATCAGGAGCCGCTCCGCATCCGGATCCTCGCCTGCGATGGCGCTGATATAAAAGCTCGCTGCGCGCTCCTCGGTTGCGCCGAGCAGCTTGACCTCGATCACCGGCGCCGCCGACTCACTCGCCGCCGCCTCAATCAGGCGCTGGCGCAGCGGCTCGCGGTCCGCCTCATCGACAAGATCGATCACATGGCTGCCGATCGCCTTGTTGATGACCGTTCCGGTCAGGGCGCGGAAGGCCGGATTGGTCTCCAGCACCGTGCCGTTCGCATCAAGCAGCAGAATACCGATCGGCGCGGCTTCGAAAAAGCGGCGGAAATGCAACTCGGCATTGGCGACCCGCTCGCGCCATTGCTTCTCCTGCAGCAACTCGCGCACAACCGACCGCGAGCCGACGATGGTCCCCGCCCCGTCCCGCACGACCGTCTGCGTGACATGAACGGGCAGCCGCGTGCCGTCGCGCCGGCGGAGCGTCAGTTCTCCCTCATAGAGCGCCCCCTCCCCGGTCACCATCTCGACAAGATCAAGCTGCGCGTCGTCGGGCTTCACGACCAGCTCGCTGAAGGCAAGCTTTCCCTCATTCAGCTCTTCCTGGCGGTAGCCAAGCCATTCGGCAAAGAGACGGTTGACGAAGAGTAGCCGCCCGTTTCCATCCAGCGAATAAAAGCCGACCGGCGCGTTATTGAAATATTCCGACAATGTTTCGCGGGCAAGGCGCTCCTCCTCCTCCACCCGGTGCTGGCGCGTCGTCTCGTTGACATACCAGATGACGGTGTCGGGGAGCGCGGCCAGCGAATGGGCAAGGATGGACAGCCAGCGGCCCTGCCGCGTCTCAAGATCAATCCTGCCGCCCGGGGCGCCGTCATAGACGGCGGCCTTCAGCATCTTCTCGATCTGCGTGACGGCCTCTTCATCATCGGCAAAATAGTCGCTGAGGGTCAGCCCCCTCTCGCGCTCGGGCAAATCGAGCAATTCGCGATAGGCATCGTTGGCATAAATGAACCGGCCGTCCTTCGTCGTCAGCATCCGCCCTTCGGGGTTTGAGGCGATCAGATCGACCATCATGTCCAGATTGCCGTTCGCCGCCTGGCGAAGCCCGTGGAATATCAGGTACCAGAGGCCGAGCCCCATCGCGGCCACGACCATCGCGCTCAGGATGATGATGTTGATCAGGCTGAGCTCACGCCCAAGCAGCGCCGAGATGACGATTAGCACAGCTACGAGGAAAAACGCCGCCGCCAGCTGGCGGGCATCCACGCCCATGAAAAATTTGCGACTTTTCCGCCGTCTTTCGATCTGCCGTTCCATGGAGGGCCGTCTAGTTCCTGAATTTCGTTTTGTTGAGCCGCATGACGTAGCTGATGATCTCGGCCACCGCCTTGAAATGTTCATACGGAATTTCTTCGTCGAGGTCGCAGGCCTTGTGCAGCGCGCGGGCGAGCGGCGGGTTCTCGACAATCGGGATCTTGTTCTCCGTCGCAATCTCACGGATTTTGGCGGCGATATTATCCATCCCCTTGGCGACGACGACAGGCGCGCGCTCCTCCTCGGGTGTGTATTTGAGGGCGACCGCAAAATGGGTCGGGTTCGTGATGACCACGTCGGCTTCCGGCACGGCCTGCATCATCCGCCGGCGCGAGCGCTCGGCCCGCAGCGCCCGCAGCCGCGCCCGCACCATCGGATCGCCTTCGGTCTGCTTGAACTCGTCCTTGATCTCCTGCTTGGTCATGCGCAGCTCTTTATAGTGATTGAAGCGCTGATAGAGAAAATCGATCCCGGCGATGACGCTCATGACCGCGGCGACGCCGGCAATGAGCAGCAGGGACTGCTCCTGGATCAGCCCCAAGACCTGCGGCACATCGTAGGAGACGACTACGGCAAGCTGGTCCATCGACGGCAGGACGAAGAGGATCGCGACGGATCCAACGAGCGCCAGCTTCAACAGGCCTTTTGCAAATTCAACCAGTGACTTGGTTGAAAAAAGGCGCTTAAACCCTTTAAGTGGTGATATTTTTTCAAGTTTTGGAATGATGCGCTCGGCCGAGAAAACCGGACGGTGCTGGATCAAATTGCCGATCAGCCCGGCCAGCATCAGCGTGCCCAGCGCCGGCGCAACGACGCCGATCACCGCCCAGCCGAGATCGCCGAAGATCACGCCGAGATGGAAGCGATCGGTGGCGATGGCGTGTGGCTGTTCAATGAATTTGAGAAGATCGAATGTGAGCGCCTGGCCAAGCCCGGCAATGAAGATCAGGACGACCAGTCCGATCCCCATACTCATGAACCAGTGCCCGACCTCCTGCGATTTCGGCACCTGCCCTTTCTTGAAGGCATCTTCGAGCCGTTTGGCGGTCGGGTCTTCGGTTTTTTGGGCATCATCCGCGCCGTCAGCCATCCGCCCCTACTCCCCGAGAAAGCGTATCGTCGCTTCCTCGTAATACCCCAGAAACCACATCATCCCGGCGCCAATTGTAATCGCCAGAATGGCAAAGGAAAGGACAATCTGCAGCGGCATCGCGACGAAGAAAATCTGCACCTGCGGCATCAGCCGGTTAAGAAGCCCGATCCCCATATAGAAGGTGATGCCGAACACCAGAAACGGCGCGGCAATCTGGAAGCCGAGCAGGAAAGCCTGCGCAATGAAGCCCGCAACAAGCTCGCTGAGCGAGCCGAAATCGGGCGTATCGCCGACCGGAAAGACACGGTAGATCGCGAATGTCCCCTCGATGAACAGATGATGCAGGTCGGTGACGAAAATCATCACCAGTCCCATCAGCGTCATGAAGGTGCTGGTAATGGCGCCCTGCGTCATCTGCGTCGGATCGAAGAACTGCGCGGCGGCAAGGCCCGACTGCTGCGCAATGATGGAGCCCGCGACATGCAGCGCGCTCAGCAGAAGGCGGAGCACACCGCCCATCACCAGCCCGATCAGCGTCTCGCCAAGCAGGAGCAGAAGGAGCGCGGCAGGCGTCGCCGGCTCGCCCGGCAGGCTGCCGGCAACAAAGGGGAGGACAAGGAAGCTGACGGCAAGGGCGATCGCAAGGCGGACACGCGGCGGGACGAAGGCTTCACCGAACCCCGGCACGACCATGAACGCCGCGCCAAGACGCAGGAAAATCAACAGGAACGACCAGACATTCACACTCAGGAATTCATCCAGCATCTAGCGGGCGCCTGTCATCCCAGGCCAGCGATACGCTGGGCAAGCTGTTCCATCAGTTCGATCATGGAACTGATCATGAACGGCATGAACACGATCAGGGAAAGAAAAATTGCGAGGATCTTGGGCACGAACACGAGGGTCATTTCCTGAACCTGTGTGAGCGCCTGTATCAGCGCGATGATAAGGCCGACGCCGAGCGCCACCAGCATCACCGGGGAAGCCACTATCAGCAAAACCCAGATCGCTTCACGGACGACATCGACGACATCGGCAGTGTTCATGGCTTCAATCCTTTGCTGTCGTAAAAGAGTACAGCCCTAGATTGGCATTTTTATGATGTCTTGATAAGCCTGAATTACACGGTCGCGCACCGCGACCACGGTTTCGAGGGTGGCTTCGGCATTGCTGACGGCGGTTACGATGTCGGCAAGCCCGGCGTCGCCGGTGATCGATTCAAGGCTGACCTTCTCGGCGCCGACGCCTGTCTCGATCGCCGACTGGCCGGCTTCGGCAAGAAGTTCGGCGAAACTCGGGCCCGCGGCCGCTTCCGTGCCATTCAGGGACTCCCCTGCTCCCCGCGCACCAATTGCATTGTTCAGCGCCTTCGCATAGGCCTGTGTTCCGGCAAGTGCTGTCACATCCGCCATAATCTGTTCCCCTTAAACTCTACTCTACTGGCGCAGGATATCGAGGGTGCGCATGACCATCTTCTTGGCCGCCTCGATCGCCCCGAGATTGGCCTGATAGGAGCGCTGCGTTTCCTTCATGTCCATCACTTCGATCAGCGCGTTGACGTTCGGCATCTTTACATATCCGTCGGCATTGGCGGCCGGATGGCTCGGATTGAACTTGAGATCAAACTCGCTGCGGTCGACGCCGATATTGGCGACCTGCACTTTGGTGATGTTGGCTTCGCGGTCGAGCACGTTGCGAAATGAAATCACCTTGCGACGATACGGATCCTCGTTCGGGGTCTTGCCCATGCTGTCCTTGTTCGCCAGATTCTCGGAAATCACGCGCATCCGCTGCCCCTGCGCATCGAGGCCAGAGGCGGAGATCTGCATTGTTTTCAAAAGATCCATGTCAGCGACATCCTTTCGTTACGCACTCAGCGACGCCCAAGCGCGGTTTTGATCAGGCCGAGATTCTTTTTGTAAAGAGACGTCGTCAGCTCATACTGAATCTGCGTTTCGGCGACTTTCATCATTTCTTCTTCCAGCACCACCGCGTTGCCGGTCGGCGTCATCTCGGAGACATTGCGATCGATGACCGCGTTATAGGGAGACGTGTCGCCAACGAAAATATGGCGGCTGTTGGTGCGGTTGACCTCGACACTCTGCTCTTTCGGGCCATTGATATATTCCTTGAATTTCAATGGCTTCAGGTCATGGGCGCGATAGTTGGGCGTATCGGAATTGGCAATATTCTGCGCCAGCACCTTCTGCCGGGCCGTCAGCCATTTCATTTTCTCCGTCAGCGCAGAGAAGAGCGGAATTTTCTCCAGGTTCATATCAGGATCGCCTGCCTTCGCGGTTTTTCCTGACCCTACCCTAGGAGAGAAGTCTTAACAGACTGTGAACACATCGGAAAAAGCCGCCGAAAGGGCATAAAAAAACGCCCCCGCAAGCGGAGGCGCCTTTCTTTCTCATCCTGTCGCCTTGCGGTTCTTTTAGGCGGCTTCCCAGGCTTCGGGCTTGTATTTCACGATATTGCCCGCGAAGTTCGTGACCAGCGCGTCATCCGCAGCAAGGGCGGTGACCAGCATATCATCGACATGCAGTTCGGCGTCGACAAGACGAACGTCCTTTTCGGCAAGGATCTCACGAACTTCGTCGGAGGCGACGACGCTCCGCCCCTTGAGAAGGTCGGCTTCGGCGAGGATGCGCGTTGCATCGTCAACCAGCGCGACGGGTTTGTTGTCTTCCATAAAGCCGCGCATGAAGCGGGCGGTCTGCGGATCGGAGATCAGGCGGCTGACGTGCCGGGACCCGCCCGGAATGACAACCGCATCGAAATGATGGGACATGGAAATCTCAAGCTGCGCATTGGACGGGAAGAAATGGCCCCAGCCGTTGCCGTGCCAGCTGTTCACCACGCCTTTTTCCGGCGAGACAATCTTGACATCGGCCCCGATCTGGACGAGCGCCTTGTGCAGGGTCGTCATATGGGATTCCTCAAAACCGTTCGCTACAAGGATGGCAACGGTCTTACCGTTCAGCGCATATTCCATGTCCTTCATAAAATTCACACTCCTTTGTATCAAGCTTCCACCGCGCGTCATCCGTCGTGACTGGCGGGAGCATTCGATATTGCAGGGCCATTCCCGACGGGAAGAGCCAATCGTGTCACAATGACATTTGTTCAGTTTCACATGTGCATTCGGAGCGATCGCTCCTGTCAGTTGGCGCACAGTGCCGGTCACAATAATCTATCGAGGCGGTGTCGCCATTGTCCGGCGATCGATACATAGTCGTTCCCACGCGCAGTTGCAAGAAGGAACTTGCATATTTCCGCGTCATTTCCGCGGTAACCTTGAAGTTGTAAAGAATTGTTAATCAGATTTCGTTTATACTGCCGCCGGAGGTCGGAACAACCGGGAAACGAATCATGACGGATGACGCGCGAGCGACCCGAGAAAATGGCGAAAATGCGCTTGCGATCGCACTTAGCTACGACGAGTCTCCGGCGGCGCTTGCCCGGGTAACCGCAAGTGGAAAAGGCGAACTTGCTGAACGCATCTTGCAATTGGCGTTCGCTCATGGTGTAAAGGTGCGCACTGATTCCGATCTGGCACAGATTTTATCGGAAATCGAGGTCGATTGCCCCATTCCCCTGGAAGCATTTGCAGCGGTTTCCGAAATCCTCACCTATCTCTATCGGTGCCAGGGAAAAACGCCATCTTGACCGACACGCCATGGAAAATATTGCAGCCATAAATGCGGAGATATCCGATGTCATGGACGACATCGCCGACTATCTCGAGCAAACGCGCCAGGGACTCATGATCGACATGACTTCGCTGCCGAACCGGATTATCCGTATTCAAGGTCATGTGCAGAGCGCGCCGCGCGAAGATCGCCTGCGGCTGACGGAGTTTATGAACCAGATGATGCAGGCGCTGAATGCGCTCTCCGATGAAGTGCAGAAGCAGCATGACATTCTCCATCAGACGATCCGGAACATCGAGGGCGGCGCCCGGTAAAGAATTGTTTTCAAATCCATGCCGGGCCGCTACTGTAGGCGCAGAAGCGTAACAACCGGACAGATTTTGATGGCAGCTCGATGGAACCCGTACAATACCTGAAATATATTGTCGGGCTGATCATAGTTCTCGGTCTGATTGCCCTGCTCGCCCTACTGGCCCGTCGCGCCGGCATGGTTCCGCGCGCCAGGCGCGACCCCAACGCCCCGAAACGCCTCTCCGTCACCGATGTCATTGCGATCGACGCCAAGCGCCGCCTCGTCCTCGTCAGGCGCGATGACCGCGAGCATCTGCTGCTGCTCGGCCCGGAGCGCGACCTTGTCGTTGAGCAGAATATCCGCTATCCAGAGACAGCCGAACCGGGTGAAGTGAATTAACATGACCGGGATTACCAGAATGCGTCGCGTCCCCCTGCCCGTCCCCTGCAAGGGCCTCTTCCTGACAGCGCTTCTCGCCCTTTCGCTCTGCGCCCTCCCTATCGAGGCGATGGCGCAGTCGATCTCGCTTGATTTTGGCGAGGATGCCGGGCCGCTAACGGGCCGCATTGTCCAGCTCGTCGTGCTAATGACGGTGCTAAGTCTCGCGCCGGCCATTCTCATCGTCATGACTTCCTTTACGCGGCTGATCGTCGTCCTCTCGCTGCTTCGAAGCGCGCTCGGTGTACAGTCGACGCCGCCCAACGTCGTGCTGATCTCGCTCGCCCTCTTCCTCACCGCCTTCATCATGGCGCCGACGTTTGAGGCCGCCTATGACAATGGCATCGCGCCCCTGATCGCCGAGGAAATCGACGAGACGGAGGCTTTCAACCGCACCGTCGATCCGTTTCGCAGCTTCATGATGGAGCATACGCGCGAGAAGGACGTGCTTCTCTTCATGGATCTCAGCCAGACACCGGTTGCCGAGACAGCGGCCGATGTGCCGCTGAAAGTTCTGGTGCCTGCCTTTATGATCAGTGAACTGAAGCGCGCGTTCGAGATCGGTTTCCTGCTGTTCGTGCCCTTCATCGTCATCGATATGGTGGTGGCCTCCATTCTCATGTCCATGGGCATGATGATGCTGCCGCCGGTCATGATTTCGTTGCCTTTCAAGCTGATTTTCTTCGTTCTGGTGGATGGCTGGAACCTGGTCGCGAAAAGCCTTGTCGAGAGTTTCTTCAGTGGCGGGGGATAACAGGCTTTCGCTTGGCCGCCTGTCCGGCATCAAGCGGCGCGGCCTGCTTTTTGCGATTTTGGCCCTGCTTGGCGCCGCCGCGCTGCTGCTGCCGCAATTCTCCGCTGACAGCGAGGCGCGCAGCCAGTGGTCAAAGACGCGCCCTTCCCTCAACCTCACGCATATTTTTGAGGGCGAGATCAACCGCTCCGGCAAGCCGGTCGGCTTTCATGTCGCGCCAAAGGAGCCATTGGGCGCGAAATCCCGCATCACCCGGCGCATGTCGGGGCCCAATCGCGCCGGCGTTTACACCGCTATAGTCGAAATCTATGATCCGGTTGAACGGCGCTGGAAAGAGAAGTTCTCAAGCTTTTTTCCCGATCACTTCTCGCGCCAGCAGGTGATCGACAGCATCCTTTACGCCGCCGCCAATAACATGTTGCCGGGCGGCAGCCGCTGGCGCGGCCCGTCCGGCCATGGCTTCCTGATCGAGGGGTATCGCTACAACAACGGCGATATCAACACCGCCTATCCGCTTTATGTCGCTGACCGGGGAGGCCGGAGCCCATGAAAATACGTCTTCGCCGCGACCGGAAGAGCGGCCTTCTGAAAATCACGATAGCGCCAGAAAACAAGGCGCTAGAAGATTTTTTTGAAACCGAAATTCAGAATGATCTCGCGCTGATCGACTATATCCTCGCCCGGCTTGCCCGCGATACAGGGGAGGAGATGGAAATCACCGGCAACGCGTTTTCCCTCATCCTTACGGAAACCGACTATATTATCTCGCCTCTCTTTGACGCGGACGCGCCCGCCGCCACGGGCCCGCGCGAGGATTTTCTCCATATTCTCGGCCTCTGGCGGGCGCGGCTCGCACGGGATGGGCGCAAATCTTAACGATTTGTTAACGAATTTTCACCTATAAAGAGCATAAGTTAAATGTTCTTTTCGCGTAAATTTTATTTAAAGTTTTAGCGAGCGGGAAAATCATGACGACCATTCTGGGCACAGCGATCAGCGGCATGGCCGCGGCAACGAAGCGGGCGGAAGCGGCAGCGCAGAACGTCGTCAATGCCGGGAGCTACGGTACCCCCGGCGCGAGCGGCCCGCAGCGCGCCTACCGCGCCGTTGAGCCGGTCCAGACAACAGATGCAACCGGCGCGCCGCATGTCAAGCTCCGCGAGCGCAACCCGGCAACCGTGCAGGCCTCTAACCCCACCCATCCCCTCGCCGATATGAACGGCTTCGTCGAGATGCCGAATGTGGACATCGCCCGCGAGATGATCGATCAGAATATGGCGCTCCACAGCTACAAGGCCAATGTCAAGCTGTTCGAGCTCTGGGAGACGATGCAGCGGACAACGCTGGATCTCAAAAGCTGAGGCGCCGCGCGGGCGCGTGATGGCGGCAGTTGCCGCAAAACTATCTTAATTCACAGCGTGAATTCCCGCAGCTCGGCGCGCGGCGTGAACAGGCCGGCGACCGTGCAGGCGCCGCGGAGGGTGCCAAGCTCGATCTGCTGGAGGCGGGCCAGCGGCTGCACCGGGCGCCGATAGCCGAGCAGCCGTCCACCCTCGATCTCGACATCGATCTCGCGCGGATCGAGCGCCAGGCCTTCGCCGGTCACCTTCATGCGCGCTTCCTTCGCCGTCCAGAGATGAAAGAAAAGCGCCCGCCGGCCGCTCCTGTCAAGGCTGTTCAATACGCTCTGCTCGGCCGCCGTATAATAGTGGCGCGCGAGATCGTCGATCTCCACCCGGCGATCATACATCTCCACATCGACACCGATATGCCCCTTGCGGCTGAACGCATAGACGGCCGTATCGGCGGAGTGCGACATGTTGAAATAGAGGTCACAGCCGCGGATGAACGGCTTGCCCCGCTCCCCTGTTTCAAAGCGGACATGATCCGCCGGCATATCGAGATAGCGCGCCAGCAGATGGCGGAGCGTCCCATGCGCGCGGATATAGCGGTTTCGGTGGAGATCAAATTTGAAGCGCTCTGCGCGCGCGCGCTCCGCGTCGCTAAGAACGCCAAGGCACGCGGCAAGGTCAACGCCTCCCGCATCACCGATCGCGGCGTGATAGAGATGCGTATTTTCGGCGCCGAAATCGACCATCGGTCAAGATCCCATCTACAGCAGAGTGAAGCTCCGCCCGATGATAACGCGCTTGCGTCATTCAACAAGGCAAATCCTGTGCGCGTATTGCGGGCCCCGCCGAAACTTGATCCTGATCAATGCGCTTTTCGGCCGGGTCTATAGGGTGGCATGATACTCAATTGTGAGGATATATCATGTCGCAGATTATCGCAAAATTGCTGGAGGACCACCGGCGAATGACCGTGCTCCTCGACATGCTGGAGCGGGAAATGGACGATTATCTCGCCGGTCACAGCCTCAATCAATTTCTGATCGAGACAATTGTCGACTACCTCGTCACCTTCCCGCGCGCCTGCCATCACCCGATTGAAAACTTCATCCTGCGACGACTGAATATCCGCAGTCCCTCGCTCGGCGCGTATGGGCGGGAAATCATCATCGAGCACGAGCGGCTGAGCCGTCTGCTGGATAATTTCATGGCGACATTCGAACTTGCCAAATCGGGAAAAAATGCCTCGCGCGAGACACTCGCCACCGCCGTCCGGCGCTATACGGACTTTCTCCGCTGGCATATGGAGCGCGAGGAAAGCATCTTCCTGCCGGCGGCGGAACGCGCGCTTCAACAGTCCGACTGGGATATTATCGAGACCCGCATGAACGACAAGGGCGATCCGGTGTTCGGCCGGGAGACGGATCGTCAGTACCGCGCGCTTCACAAGGTTCTGGTGGAGTGGGCCGGAAAATAGCGGCCGCGCCCTCGCCCGCGCTTAGCCGCCCAGCGCCTGGTAGAGCGTCACCTCCGTCCGCAACCGGTTGAACATGTTGCCAAGCACGGCATTCTCGGCGTTGCGGCGACGCTGCTGGGCATCCAGCCAGCTTCGGATTGGGATCGCGCCCGCCCGATACTGCCGCTCATAGAGGCTTTCCGCCTCCGCCGCCGCCGCGTAGGAGCGCTCCAGAAACTCGGCCGCCGCGGCATATTGCTGGCGCGCCGAGAGGGCGTTCTCGACCTCCCCGATCGCGCGGTAGAATGTCTGGCGGAAGCTTGCTGCCGCCGCTTCATACTGCGCTTTCGAGATATCGACATTAAGCGCGATGCGATCGAAATTGAGAAGCGGTGCCGCCAGCGTTCCTGCCAGCATGGCAACCGGGTTGCTCAGGAAATCAAACAGCTCGTTACTGCCGCCGCCAAGATTGCCGGTAAGGCGGAAACTTGGATAAAAGCTCGCCCGCGTCGCATTCACGCTGGAGAGCAGTGAGCGGAGGCGAAGCTCATCCGCCTTCAAATCCGGGCGCCGCGCGACCAGCTCCGACGGCAGGCCCGCCGCCAGCGCCGGGATGCGCGCGCCTTGGAGCGTCGTCGGCTCCGGTCCGTCATAGACCTGCTTACCCAAAAGGACGGCGAGGGCGTTTCGCGCCTCGACCCGCGCCTGGACAAGCTGCGTTTGCGTCGCCTGCTGCGCGGCGAGCGACTGCTCCGCTTCACGCAGGTCGAGCAGCGAGACACTGCCCGCGTTATACTGCAGGCGGACGAGATCAAGCGCCTGCTCCGTATAGCGGATGCTCTGCTCGCCGATCCGGATCTGATCATTGGCATAGGCAAGCTGCCAGTAGGCCGTGAGCGTCGTTGCAATGAGGGAGAGGCGGGTTGCGTCGAGATCCTCGGCGCTCGCCATCTCCTGCCAGCGGCTCGCGTCCTTTTCGGCTTCAAGGCGGCCGAAGAGATCCGCCTCCCAGGCGATACCGAGCGAAGCGGATGCCGACTCTGCCCGCGCGCCGCCGTCGAGCGGCCTGCTCACGGACGAACCGAGGCTTGCCGATGCGCTTGGGAAGAGCTGGTTGCCGGCAAGCTCGGTGGAGAGGCGTGCCTGGTTGAGGCGGATACCGGCTGCGGCCAGATCGCCATTCTCGGCCGTAACACGCGCGACCAGCCCGTCTAGCTCCGCAATGGCAAACGCCTGCCACCAGTCGCGCGGCGGCAGGCTGTCCGCAACGGTGGAGGTCTGCCAGGCGGTCTCTACCGGCAGTACCGGCGGCTGATATTCCGTCCTGATCAGCGACCCGCAGCCCGCGGTTAGAAATAGAGAGGCGATAACAATGGCATGCGTAGATTTTCTCATAAGCAACTTCATATCATTAATCCCGCGCCAGCGCTTCGACCGGATCGAGGCGCGCGGCGTTTCGCGCCGGAAGAAAACCAAAAACGATGCCGATCAGCGTCGAACAGACGAAGGCGGCAACGATCGAACCGGTCGAGAAGATCATCACAAAGCCAAGGTCCATCTTCTCAAAAATCAGGCCGAGCGAGAGCGCAAGCACAATCCCGATGGCGCCGCCGAGCAGGCAGACAAGCACCGTCTCGATCAGGAACTGCTGCATGATATCCCCCTGCCGCGCACCAACCGCCATGCGAACGCCGATCTCGCTTGTCCGCTCCGTCACCGAGACCAGCATGATATTCATCACCCCGATTCCGCCGACGATCAGCGAGATAAGCGCAATCGCGGCAATCAAGAGCGTCATCGTCTGGCTGGTGCTGGTGATGGTCTGGCGGATATTGTCGGTGTTGAAGACAGAGAAATCCTCAACCCCGTGGCGCATCGCCATGAAGCTTGTGACCGCCGCCTCCGCCGTCTCCATCGCCACATCGTCAGTGATGCGCACAGTGATGGAGCTTAAATAGTGCTGGCCAAGAAGACGTGACATGACGGTGGTATAGGGGCTGAAAATGGTGAGGCTGTTGCTCCGCCGATAGCCGAGGAGGTTATTTTCCACCACGCCGATGATGCGCATCGGCACGCTGCCGACGATGATAACCGCGCCGACGGGATCCTCGCCGTTCGGGAAGAGCGCCGCCGCGCTGTTATGATCGATGACGGCGACCTGCGCATAGCTTTCAACGCTTTCCGCATCAAAAAAGCTCCCCTGCAACAGCCGGGTGCCGCGGACGCGGAAATAATCCTCGCCGACGCCCTGCACTTCGGAGGTCGCCGCGATATTGCGATAGCGCGTCGTCACACTGGTTGAGACTGAGGGGGTGACGCTGTCGACAAAGCTTTGCGAGGCGAGCGCCGCCGCATCCGCCGGCACCAGCGTCTGCACCCGGGCGGAGCGAAGATCGCCCTGGCTCGCGCCGGGATAGATGCTGAGGGTATTGGTGCCGAGGCTGCTGATATTCTCCAATATCTGCTGCTGCGATCCGTTGCCAAGCGCGACGACGGAGACGACCGAGGCGATCCCGATGATTATCCCGAGCATGGTGAGGAAAGTACGGAGCCGATGCGCCGACATCGCCAGCAGGGCCATATGGAACGCTTCCTGAAGGCGACCGAACAGCCCGAAAAACCGCCCCTCCCGCTTGCGATCAGCGGCGAGCGTTGCCGCCGGGGCAGAGGCTTCCTTTCGCCTGTCCGAAATAATCTCGCCGTCGCTGATCTCGATGATGCGATCGGCCTGTTCGGCAATCGTCGGCTCGTGCGTGACGAGGATGACGGTGTGGCCGTCGCGGTGCAGCTCGCGGAGGATCTGCATTACCTCCCGCCCGCTCGCGCTGTCGAGCGCGCCGGTCGGCTCGTCGGCGAGAATGACCTGCCCGCCATTCATCAGCGCCCGCGCGATGGAGACGCGCTGCTGCTGCCCGCCGGAGAGCTGGCCGGGGCGGTTCTCCGTTTTGTCGGCAAGGCCGAGACGGCTGAGCAGCGTGGCTGCGCGGATTTTCCGGGCGGCGCGGGACCGGCCGGAATAAATCGCCGGCATCTCGACATTACCGAGCGCCGAGAGGTCGCCAAGCAGATGATAGCGCTGAAAGATAAAGCCGAAATGCTCACGCCGGAGTTCGGCAAGCTCGTCCGTTTCAAGGCGCGCCGTCTCGCGTCCTTCGATGCGGTAAACGCCCGACGTCGGCCGATCGAGACAGCCGAGGATATTCATCAGCGTCGATTTGCCGGAGCCGGAGGCGCCGATGATCGCCACCATCTCGCCCGCATGGATATCGAGATTGATGTCTTTCAGTGCCACGAAAACACCATCGCCCGACGGATATTCCCGGCGCACCGCTCGAAGTGCAAGAAGGGGTTTGCTGTCCATACCGCTATCTGAACATCCGCGTGGAGCCGCCCGAGCCTGCCGGCCGCGGCGCGGCGGGGGAGCTTACGACCACCTTCTCCCCCTCACTCAGGCCCTCAAGGATCTCAGCCTGCACCTTATTGTTGATCCCGACGCGAACACGCCGCTCCGCAACGACGCCATCCGCCGCCAGGACCCGGACGCTGTAGGCCCCGCCCGCCGCCCGCTGCAGTGCTGCGGCAGGAATAATCAACGTGTCCTTTGCTTCGGCGAGCACGATGGAAACCTCCGCCGTCATCATCGCCCGGAGCGCGCCATCCGAATTGTCGATATCGAAAAGAGCGTTATAATAGATCGCGGTAGAACTCGAAGTTGACGCTGTGCTTGAACTGTTTACGAGATTGACGATTGTCGCCGGCGCAGGCTCGATGCGGGCGAGCGTCGCGCGGTAGTGATTATCAGGATCGCCAAGCACGGTGAAATAGACCGGCATGCCCTGCCTCACCTTGATAATATCGGCCTCCGAGACTTCCGCCTTCACCGTCATCACATCGAGATTGGCGATCACGACGATGGTCGGGGCGGACTGCACGGCGTTGACCGTCTGCCCCTGCTTGGTAACGATCGCGACGACCACCCCATCCATCGGCGCCTGGACGCGTGTATAGTCGAGATTGACCTCGGCCGTGGCTTTGCGCACCTCGGCTTCCTTGATCTGCGCTTCAAGCGCTTTTACGTCGGCGCGCGCAGCTTCAAGGCTCGCCTTCGCGCTTTCAAATTCGGCCGCCGATGTCGCCTGCCCTGCGATCATCTGCTGCTGGCGGCGGAATGTCTGCTCGGCCTGCAGGAGCGATGCTTTCCGCGCCGCAAGCTGCGCCGTGACATTGGCAAGGCTCGCCTCCGCTGTCAGCAGGTCATTGGTGCGGGTGCGGGCATCGATCTGCGCGATCATGTCCCCTTCCTTCACCTCCTGGCCAAGCTCGACGAACAGCGTCTCGATTCGGCCCGATACTTGCGCGCCGACGCTCACAATCTCTTTCGGCTCAAGCGTTCCCGTCGCAACGACCGTCTCCTCAATGTCTCCACGAAGGACGGGCGTTGTGAGGACGGCCGGCTTGTTTGCCGCGGCAAAGCTGGACTGCCACAGGGCAAAGCCGCCCCCGCCTGCGACCGCCAGCACAAGGGCGGCGATGATGATCCATTTCTTCTTCATACTCTAAAGGTGATCCCTCAGTCGTTCCTTGCGGGTAAAGCTTGGACGCAGGTGATTTATTCGTCTCAGCATCGATCCGTTTCGCTCCATCAAAGCATAAATTAACCGGGTACGCCTGCGACTTGTCGTCACAATTTCGACAGCGGCACCCCGCCCGCACGCCCCAAAAGCGCAGAGGCTTCAACGGCGCACTTTCATTAAACGGCCCCGCAGGAAAAATCCGTCTCGGCCTTTTTTTTCGGTTCAGGAGGCGAGCACAACCCAAAGCGGTCGGGCAGAAAGGCAAATTTCAGTAGGCTACCGAATGTTCGCCTCATAAGATGTGGCGGTTAGGGCGACATGTGCACTGAGCGGCGGATAAAGCTCAAATGCTCGCGGTTTACGGGAAAAATTCCACAGCCGGAAAAGGCACCAGCGATCAGCCTGCTCTTCCGACACCTCAATTTCATTTCTGGATATATAAAATGGGGTCCGTTCCCAGCCATTCGTCGTTTTAACTTCTATAAGTCGCGGCTGGCCATCCACCTTAAAGCTGGCAATATCATAGCCTGCGCCATCTCCGTCTTCCTGTGATACCCAGCGAACTTTTCTTGCGAGATCCTCTCGCCCGGACTGTATCAGTTCCGCCCTCTCCCTCTCGAATACCAGCTTTTCGCCCGCATATCCAAGTTTCCGGTTTCTCGCGTCCCGCGCCGCGATATCAAACTTTTTCGCCACGCGTATCATTTGCTCGGTCTCGGCGGGAGGCGGCTGGTTCGACATCGTCGGCGGGGGGTCGACAAAGAGCGATGTTGGCTCCGCCATGCCTATGTTGAGAGAAGTTTCGGGTTGTTTTTCCGCCCAGGAGACCTTCTCCATCCAACGCCATACGGCATCTTCGAGTGAAAACTGATAGTTAAACGCCGGCACATAGCCTGGTATCCACGCTTCGCCAAATCCCTTTAAAACGGCACTGATATTTTGATGTTTAAACTCGATCGACGATCGGGAGCGATCAATATATCGCTGAAGATTACGGTTATGTTCGGCCTTATTATAGGCATGCCCCGCAAGGTCCTTTTCCAACATGGAAAAGTAATCCGCGACGATCAGGTCGTTTTCTTCATCCGTCCAAGGCCCCTTTGACATAACCCTCATCGTACGCGATTCGTATCATTAAGCAATCCCGGGAATGGAGTGCGCTACTGATCCGCAGCCCGACAGCATCGCGTCAGGTAGCTAAGAGTGAGGCTATGGCGGATTGGGTGACGGCTATTTTCTTCGGAGAATCCCACCCGCAGGCTTTTGGCCAGAAATAACAAAAGTGAACATTTAGTAACTTAATATACTGGACATTATTTCTAGTTTATGACTATATCCTGAAACGAACAGGGAGTTGCGGCGATTCCGCCGCCTTTTCCACAAGCTTTGAGACAAGGAACAGTATTTTGCGATGGGCTAACACACTTCCAACGCCCGCCGAGCAGCTCGAGATCAAGCGGCAGGCGATCATTCGCGAGGCGGCGCAGGTGTTCAACCGGCGGGGCAGCCATGGCACGACCCTTGATGAGGTGGCCGAACGGCTGTCGGTGACCAAAACGGCGCTCTACCGGTATGTCAAAAGCAAGAATCACCTTCTGTATCTTTGCCATAAGGAGGCTATGGATATCGCCGCCCAGAATATGGATATCGGCGAGCGTGAAGGGAAAACCGGCCTCGAGAAGATCCAGATCGGCATGAAAGGCTATATGCGGGAGATGATCGGAACCATGGGCGTGCCGGTTATCATTCTCGAGGAAAAGGCGCTGACGGGCGAAGAGGCGAAAAAGATCATCGCCCTTCGTGACGCCTTCGAGATCCGCATGCGCGCGCTGGTCAATGCGGGGGTCGAGGATGGCAGCATCGTGCCGATCAATTCAAAACTCGCGATCTTCGCGATGCTGGGCGCGATCCACTGGGTGACCAAATGGTATTCACCGCACGGCGTCTGGACGCCCGAGGATGTCTCGGACGCCATGATCGAGCTGGTGACGCGCGGCTTCGCCGCCGAGCCATCGAAGCAACTGACGGCCGATATACATCTCGCGCCGATACCGCAATCAACAAAAAAGTAACAGCCAGATATCTCAGGGGAGGAAGAGATGAATTTTGATCTGTCGCAGCAGCAGTTAGACTTTCAGGCAAGTATCCGCGAGTTCGCACAGTCGGAGATCGCGCCGCGCGCCGAGCAGCTCGATCGGGAGGGCGTCTTTCCAACGGACCTCTTCCAGAAGCTCGGCGAACTTGGCGTCATGTCCATCCCGTTCGATAAAGAATATGGCGGCATGGGCCTCGGGGTCCTCGATGCCGTCCTCGCCATCGAGGAAATCGCCCGCGCCGATCAGTCCCTCGCCGTCTCCCTCATGGTGTCGGTCGCAACGGGCCTGACCGTGCAGCGCTTCGGTACCGAGGAGCAGAAGCGGAAATGGCTGCCCGACATCGTCTCCGGACAGCGGATCTGCTCGATCGCCGGGACGGAGCCCGGCGCCGGCAGCGATACGGCGGGCTTCACGACCCGCGCCCGTCGGCTCGATGACGGCGGCTGGTCGCTCACCGGCGAGAAGGCCTATATCACCAACCCCGGCACCGATATCTCGTCCTTCACGCTCATTCTTGCCGTCTCCAGCCCGAAGGACGCCGAGACCAGGAAATACACGCTCTTCCTGACGCCAAACGATACGCCGGGTTACACGCGGGGAGAAAAATACAAAAAAATGGGCTGGCGCTCGTCCGATACGCGCCCGCTCTATCTCGATGACTGCAAGCTTCCGGCAGGGGCTGTGGTCGGCGAAGTCGACGGCGGCCGCTGGGTTCTGCACAAGGGCTATCAGGCCGCGCGCCTCTTCCTGTCGACCTGCTCCCTCGGGCTTGCGCAGGCCAGTCTCGACCATGCCCTTGCCTATGCCAAGGAACGGCAAGCGTTCGGCGGCAGCCTTGGCAAGCTCCAGCTCATCCAGGAAATGATCGCCAACATGGCCGTCAAGGTCGATTGCGCCCGCCTCCTCACCTACCGCGCCGCCTGGCAGGTCGATGCTGGAAAGCCGGACCTCAAAGCGCTCTCCATGGCGAAACTCTACGCCACGGAAATCGGCTCGGAAGTCGCGAACATGGCGATCCAGGTGCATGGCGGCTGGGGTTTCATGGATGACTGCCCGGTCTCGCGTTACCTGCGGGACAATCGGGTCTGTACGATCGGCGATGGCAGCTCCCAGATCCAGACATTGCTGATTGCACGCGAATGCGGACTGGATGTGACCTTCTAGCAGGGGGCGAAAACGTAAACAGGCGGTACCCAATGTAAATTGTCTCAGATTCCGGGAGGGGAAGCTATGGACAGTAACAGTGTTTCGCAAACAGCTGTGTTGGAAGCGGACGGGCTGAGCCTCAGATTCGGGGCCGTGCACGCGCTGAAGGCGGTGTCGCTCACCGTCGAGAAAGGCCACATTCATGCGATTATCGGCCCCAATGGCGCGGGCAAGTCGAGCCTGCTGAACTGCCTCTCGGGCTTCTACAGGGCGCAGTCCGGCTCGGTCCGCTTTGGCGATCAGGATATTTCCGCCCTTCCGCCGCGGAAACGGGCGGAAATGGGGATCAGCCGCACCTTCCAGGGCATCCAGACCTATCCCAGCCTGACGGCCCGCGAAAATATCATGACAGGCTACCACGGCCGGATGAAGGGCGGGATCTTCCGCAATATGATCTATTGGGGCTCGACCCGGCGCGAGGAAGAGGAATTTACCCGCAAAGCCGAGGAAATCATCGACTTTCTGGAGCTTGAAGAGGCCCGCAATATGCTGGTCGGCGATATGCCTTACGGGCTTCGCAAGCGCGTCGATCTCGGCCGGGCGCTCGCGCTCAATCCGAAGCTCCTGATTATGGATGAGCCGATGGCGGGCATGGGCCCCGAGGAGAAAGGCGACCTCGCCCGCTTCATTCTCGATATCCGCACGGCGCTCAACATCCCGATCATTCTCGTCGAGCATGACATGGAAGTGGTGATGGATATCTCCGACCGGGTCACCGTCGTCGATTTCGGCGAGGTCATCGCCTGCGGGACACCGGCGGAGGTTGGCGCGAACGAACGGGTGATCGCCGCCTACCTCGGAGGGACCGTGCAATGACGGCGCAACCGAAAATTGTCGCCCCGGTCGTTGCGGGAAAGCGCTGTTCCAACGGCAAGACCCTGCCCCAGCTGCTGCAATCCAATGCCGCCGAGTTCGCGGATACGCCCGCCGTCAAATCAAAACGGGCCGGCATCTGGCGGAGCAAGAGCTGGTCGGTGCTGTTCGATGAAGTGCGTCTCGCCGCCCGCGGCCTTGCGGCCTGCGGCCTGAAACGCGGCGATGTTCTGGCCTTCATTTCAGAGAATATCGAGGAGCAGCTGATCGGGCAGCTCGCCGCCCTCTCCCTCGGCGCCATCACCGTCAGCGTCTATCCGGATGCGACCGTTGATGAGCTGGACTTCATTATCCTGAATTGCGGCGCCGTGATGATCATGGGCGAGGATCAGGAGCAGGTCGACAAAATCCTGCAATGCAAAAGCGGCGTGCCGCAAATCCGCAAGATACTCTATGTCGATGGCCGGGGGATCTGGGACTATACGGATCCCAGGCTGATCTCGCTTGAGACGGCGCTGCAAATGGCTGAGACTTTTGAGAGTTCCGGTTGGGTCGATATCGAAATCGCCAAGGGCCTGCAGGATCATGTCGCCGTCTATTGCTACACCTCCGGCACCACGGGGAACCCGAAGGCGGCGATGCTCTCGCACGCCTTCATTCTTGATAACGCCTATCGCCTGATGGGAGCGCTCGATGTGCGCCCGGGCAGCAACTACCTCTCCTATATCTCACCGGCCTGGGCGGCGGAGCAGTTCTTCGGCATCGCCCTGCCCCTGCTGTCGCCAATGGTGGTTCATTTCGCCGAGAAGCCTGAAACCATCCAGCATGATCTTCGCGAAGTCGGGCCTGAATTCCTGATGTTCACGCCCCGCCAGTGGGAAATGCAGGCCTCCGACGTCGAGGCGCGCATGATGGACGCCCCGGCTCTGCAGCGGTGGCTCTACCGCTGGGGGATGCAGCAGGGGCTCGACAAGGTTCGCGGCCGGCGCGGCTTCTTCTTCCGTTTTGTCAGCTGGCCGCTCGCCGAGCTGCTGGTGCTGCGCGGTATTCGCAACCTGCTGGGCCTCAGCTTCGCCCGCGCCGTTCTCTCCGGCGGCTCCGGCCTCTCGGCGGAGCTCTTCGAGCGCTTCCGCTCCTTCGGGGTTCCGCTTGGCAATCTCTACGGCTCGACCGAGCTTGGCCTGATTTCGACCCATCGTCCCGGCAGCACGACACCGGAAACGATGGGCACCTTCATGCCATCGGATCCCAGCATTACCGGCCCGATGGAGGGATGGGTCGATGAACAGGGTGAGCTGTGCCTGAAAACCCTGGCCTTTTCCGGATTTCTCAACGATCCGGGCGCGACTGTCGCGCTCGGCAGCCCGGAGAGCGGCTATAAAACCGGCGATGCCGTCCGCGTCGATGAAAATGGCGAGCTGATCTATCTCGACCGTCTCAAAGATTTGCGAAAACTGCGCACCGGGCAGGCCTATCCGCCGCAGTTCATCGAGAATCATCTGCGTGCCTCCTCGCTGATCCGCGATGCGATCGTCATTGGCGATGAAAACCGCGACAATGTCGTTGCGCTGATCAATATCGATGCGGAGATTGCCGGGCGGTTTGCGGAAATCAACGGCCTCGCCTACGGCACGTTCCCCGAACTCAGCCAGCTCCCGCTGATCCGCAGCGAGGTCGGGCGTGTCCTCAGCAAAGTCAACGCCCTCGTCGATGAGGGGGCGCGCGTCGTCGCCTTCATCAACCTGCCAAAAGAACTCGATGCCGACGAAGCGGAACTCACGCGCTCGCGCAAACTCCGCCGGGAGCATATCCATGCGCGCTACGCAAACATGATTGACGCCCTTTACGGCGACGATGACAGCCTCACGACCGAAATCGAAGTGAAATATCAGGATGGCAGCACCAGCCTGCTCAAAGCGGTTGTGGCAATTAACCGGATCGGGGACGGCCAATGATCAATTTTCTGCAAATTCTTGTTGAGGGCACGCTTGTCGGGCTTGTGTACGGCCTTGTTGCCATCTCCTTCGTTGTTATTTACCGGGCATCGCGCATCGTCAACCTCGCGCAAGGTGAAGTTGTTGTTTTCGGCGCCTTCTTCCTCTGGACCTGCACCTACGGCCTGCAGTCCGTCGGCATAGAGGTGCCGTTGTTCGTCGCCGCGCTTATGACGCTGGTGGCCTGCGTGCTGTTCGGCTTGCTGCTCGAGCGGCTGGTGTTCCGGCCGCTGATCGGACAGCCCGCCTTTGCGATTTTCATGGCGAGCGTCGCCCTGCTGATCCTGCTCCGCGGTATCGCGCAGCTGGTATGGACGGCGGAGACGCGGCCGTTTCCCGTTATCCTGCCCGATGGCACCTTTACGATCGGCCCCTTCCTCATCAGCACGCGGCTCCTGATCGGCGGCATCTTCACCGTCATTCTCTCCTTCGCGCTGCATTACTACTTCACGCGCACCCGTCAGGGCCTCCGTCTTGCGGCCGTCGCGGAAGACCATAACACGGCGCTCTCGCTCGGTGTCTCCGTGCGCGCCGCAACGGCGATCGCCTGGATCTTAGGGGCGATCGTTGCGACCCTCGGCGCGGTGGTGCTGCTGTCGGGCCGGATCGTCTCCCTCGAAGTCGCGCAGATCGGCTTCAAGGCGCTGCCGGTCGCGCTGCTCGGCGGGCTGGAATCGATCCGCGGCGCGCCGCTCGCCGGCATCATCATCGGCGTCAGCGAAGCCCTCGCCATGGCCTATCTCGACCCGGTGACCAACGGGGCGGCCTCGGGGATATTGCCCTACGCCATGATGATCGCGGTCATTCTCGTGCAACCACAGGGCCTGTTTGGCTGGAAAAAGATAGAAAGGCTCTGACATGCTGCCCACTGGTGTTTATTTCGAAAGCTACAGCAGCGAAGCCCGGCTTCTGAAAACCGTCAGATCCCGTGTCTGGCTCGGCGCCCTGCTGGTCGCGCTCTGCTGCGTGCCGCTTGTATCCGGTCCCTATTTTCTCGGCGTCATGACCTATATGTTTATCTCGCTGATGGCCGTTTACGGGCTCTATATCACCGTCGGCATGGCCGGGCAGATCAATATTGCGCAGTCGGCATTCGTCGGCGTCGGCGCGCTGATGACGGCGAAATTCTCGGAATTTGGTGTCCCCTTCTGGGCCGCCATCCCCCTCGCCGCGCTTGTCACGGGCCTTGTCTCCATCATCTTCGCGCTGCCGGCGGCGCGGGTGAAGGGATTCTATCTCGCCCTCACCACCCTTGCCGCCCAGATCATGTTCCCGACGATCATCTTCGCCCTGCCCGCGAACTGGCTCGGCGGCCTGGTCGGCATGCCGGTGACCAGCGCGTCGATCGGCTCCTTCACCATCTCGTCCCCCGTCGACTTTTATTTTCTGACGCTGGCGATCGTGCTGGCGCTCAGCGTCCTTGCCTTCAATCTCCGCCGCACCCGGTTCGGGCGCGCCCTCATTGCGGTGCGCGACAATGACGTCGTCGCCGAGGTGATGGGCATGAATGTCCTCAAAATCAAGGCCCTCGCCTTTTTTACAGGCTCGCTGTTTGCCGGGGTTGCGGGCGGCTGTACGGCCTATTTCCTTCAGTTCGTGACCGTCGAGAGTTTCACCCTCTTCGCCTCGGTCTGGTATCTCGGGATGCTCATCGTCGGGGGGATCCACAGCCCCATCGGGGCGGTCCTCGGTGTCGTGTTCATTACTTTTGTTCAGGAAGGGCTGCATGGGGTGGCGACATTCGCGTTGCAGTCCGGTGCCGGCAGCGGCGGCGGCGCGATTTTCGCCCTGACGTCAATTGTACTCGGAGGGCTGATCCTGCTGGCCCTGATTTTCGAACCACGTGGCTTGGCGCACCGATGGTCGGTTCTCCAGACCACATTTCAGCTCTGGCCGTTCCCCCGCAACTAGGGAACACGCTGGAATGAGGGGGATATTCCCCACTTTAACAGGGAGGATACAATGCGACTAAAATCAACACTGCTTGCGATTGCCATGGGAGCGCTGGTCAGTCTGCCGGCGTCCGCCAAGGAATATATAATGAGCACCAGCGCCGACTTCTCGGGGCCGTTCGCCGATGTCATGCCGAATGCCATGTCCGGGATCACGACGATTGCCGACTGGTGGAACGCAACCACCGGCAAGGAGCTCGGCGTCACGGTCAATATCAAGATCTACGATATGCGCTATGATGCGTCGGTTATTGCCAAGACCTGGCCGTCAATTCTCACCACCGATCACCCGATCATGCATCTCGGCTTCGGCTCGCCCGACATGGTGACCCTGATGAAGCGGCTGCCGAATGACAAGGTGCCGTTGCTGCTCGGGACCGCCATGATTGGCCTCGTCTGGGAGCCCGACGGCTGGCATTACTCCATCCGCCCGACCTACAGCCACGAGTTTGCGGGCCTTCTGAGCGAGATGCAGAAGAAGAAAGGCAGCGTCCTTAACATCGGTGCGGTCAGCACCCAGAACAGGGCGGGCTTCGTCGACCAGGTGAACGGCGTCGAGAAGCTCGCGAAAATGCACCCTGATCGCTTTGCGATGGTCGATATCCAGTGGGTCGACCCCTCGCCCGTCTCGCTGACGAACAACATTCGCGCCATGTCCCAGAAAAACCCCGATGTTATCCTGGTTGGCGGAACGACGGCCCAGGTCGTTGCGACGGCCAAGGCACTGAAGGATCTGAACCTTTCCATTCCGATTATCAGCTCGACCCATAACGGTCTTTCGGAAGCGGCCAAGGGCATCGATCCGGCGGACCTCAACGGCGCCTATTCGGCCTTTTCCTTTGCGCCGCCGACAAAAGCAACCCTGCCGATCCGCGACCTCTTCAACGAGCACAAGAAAGAGGGTGAGTGGACCCTGATCACCGCACAGTCCGCGGCGCAGGCCATTCTGGCGCTTCGCACGCTCGAGAAGGCGATTGCCAAGGTCGGTGTCGACAATGTCGATGGCACCGCCATGCGGAACGCGCTTCTTGAGAACCAGTTCACCGAGGAAGAGCTGCTCGGCGCGCTGCCGACGCTGGATTTCGATACGACCGCCCCCTTCCCGATCGGTGAGATCAAGGCCACCGCGGAAATCATGGAAAACGGCGAGATCCACCCGCTCGGCGATGTCTGGATGGAAGTTCCTGCACTCGAAAAATGGTAACCCGCTTTCCCGCGAACCGGAGGTAGGCCTATGGGATTGGTACTGAATAACGTGGATCTGGTGTATAGCGGCGTCATCCAGGTGCTGCGATCCGTCAATCTGGAGGTTCCGGATGGCCAGATGGTGGTTCTGCTGGGATCGAACGGTGCCGGCAAGACCACAACGCTCAGGGCAATCTCGGGCCTGCTCCACGCGGATCTTGGCAAGGTAACGGCGGGACGCATCCTGCTGGATGGTGAAGACATCACCAACGGCGACCCGACGGATATCTTCGCCAAGGGTATCGTTCAGGTTCTCGAGGGCCGCAAGGTCCTCGAGCATCTGACTGTCGAACAAAATTTGATGGTCGGCGCGCATCTTAGAAAAGACAGCGCAGGCATACGCGAGGACCGTGAAAAGGTCTTTCACTACTTCCCCCGCCTCGCCGATCTTTTGAAGCGGACGTCGGGATTTCTCTCGGGCGGTGAAATGCAGATGCTGCTCATCGCACGAGCAATGATGGCGCGCCCGCGCATCCTGATGCTGGATGAACCGTCGATGGGCCTCGCGCCCATTCTGATCCAGCAGCTCTTTGAGGTGATCGGCCAGATCAAGCGCGACGAAGGGCTGACGATTTTCCTCGTCGAACAGAATGCCCATGCGGCGATCGGCCAGTGCGACTATGGCTACGTGATGGACAACGGCCGCATCGTCCTCCACGGGACCCGCGACCAGCTGCAGAACAACCAGGATGTAAAGGAATTTTATCTCGGCTTCACCGGCGAGGAAAATCGCCGCAATTTCCGGGATGTCAAACATTACAGGCGCCGCAAGCGCTGGCTGGGATGATTTTATCATGAACAGATTTTCGATTATGCAGAGCCTCTATGGCGAGGCGGTGACCCGGGCGCCCGCGCTTCGGGAGCGGTTTGAGAAGGCGGGTCTTTCGCCCGCCGACCTCACCGATGCGAGCGCCCTCAGCCGCCTGCCGGTGCTCACAAAGGAACGGCTGATGGACCTGCAGGCCGCCAATCCGCCGTTCGCCGGGTTCCTCTCCTGCGACATCACGGAGATCGCCCATATCTATGTCTCTCCCGGCCCGATCTGCGAACCGGGTCTCGCCCGGGACAAGAGCGGCCACGGCATGGACAAAATGTTCAAAGAGGCCGGGATCGGCCCCGGCGACATCGCGCTCAACAGCTGGGCCTACCATCTTGTGCCGGCCGGGATGCTGTTCGATCAGGGCCTTTGTGCCGTCGGCGCGACCGTCATTCCGTCGGGCACCGGCAATACGGCGCTGCAGGCGAAATTGCTCTGCGACCTGAAAGCCACCGTCTTTCTCGGCAGTACCGCCTATTTTGCAACCCTCGTCGAACAGCTTACAAGCGATGGCAGGGAATTGCCGGCCGACTGGCATTTGAAACACGCTTTTCTCGGCGGTGAGTTTGGCGACTGGACGGCGAAGCGCCGCGCGATTGAAAGCCGCTACGGCCTTAAAACATGGTCCTGTTACGCGACTGCCGATTTCGGCCTGATCGGCTTCGAGCGCGCCGGTGAAGATGGCTACCGCATTCACAACGATCGCTATGTCCAGATTTGCGATCCCGTAAGCGGCGCGCCTTTACCCCTCGGCCAATCGGGCGAGATCGTCGTCACAACCCTTGCCCGCGGCTGGCCGATGATCCGCTTCGGAACCGGCGATGTCGCCCATGCGATCACGCTTTCCGAGGATGGCGGCGCGGAGCGGATATCACCGCTGGAGGGGCGAACGGGCGCCGCTGTCAAGGCGCGCGAGATCTTTATCTACCCCGGACATATCGAGGCGCTGGTGCGCGGAAGCAATCAGATCACCGCGGCCCGCGCTGAAGTTAGCGAATTCAATGGCCGCGATCATATCACGCTCGAGCTGGTGAACTCGGGCGGCGCAGGCACGGCTCCCGACGAGGAAGCGGTTCGGACGCTCTTTCAGTCCCTCACCCGCCTTCGCGCCGACCACGTCCGCTGGCTCGAAAGCGAGGCGGAGTTCACCATCAGCGGCCTGCTCGTCGACAACAAGACCGCTCAGCAGCGCAGCAGCGTGCAAATTTAGCCCAGGATTTAAGAGAACGATCGATGACAATTCTTACAAGTAATTGCAATCCTCAAGATCCGCAGTTCACGAAAAACAAGGCGATTTACGACGGTCTTATTTCTGACTTGCGCGATAGGTTCGACTGGGCGCTGGCGGGCGGCGGCGAGAAAATTGTCGCCCGTCACCGCGAACGCGGAAAACTTCTCGCGCGGGAGCGGATCGATTTGCTGGTCGATCCCCTGACCCCGTTTCTCGAACTCTCCCCGCTCGCCGCACTCGGACTATATGACAATGGCCTGCCATCGGCCGGGATTGTTACCGGGATCGGAACGGTCCGCGGCGTGACCTGCGTGATTATCGCCAACGACGCAACCGTCAAGGGCGGATCTTTCTATAAGGAAACAGTGCGCAAGCACATTCGCGCCCAGGATATCGCGTATGAGAATGACCTGCCGATCATCTATCTTGTCGATTGCGGCGGCGCCAATCTTGAAAATCTCGAGGATGTGTTTCCCGATCAGGAACATTTCGGCGGCACCTTTTACCGCCAGTGCCGCATGTCCGCAAAGGGTCTCCCCCAGCTCGCCGCGGTGTTTGGCGAATGCACAGCGGGCGGCGCCTATATCCCGGCTCTCTGCGATGAATTCGTCATGGTCGCCAAGAATTCCTCCATTCATCTCGGCGGACCGCAGATCGTCAAGGCGGCGATCAGCGAGATTATCAATCGCGACGACCTCGGCGGGGCCTGGATGCACAGCACCCTATCCGGTGTCTCCGATCACTTCGCCGTCGATGAAAAGGAGGCGATCGCCAAGCTTCGCGATATGGTCGGTGCCCTGAACTACCCGCAAACCCTGCATGGGGATATCCGTGCGCCGCTCCCGCCGCGCTATGACCCGGCCGAGCTTACCGGCATTGCGTCTGTCGATCTTACGGTGCCGTTCGATCAGCGCGAAATCATCGCCCGCCTGGTCGATGATAGCGCCTTTCATGAGTTCAAGCCGCTCTACGGGGCGACACTGCTCTGCGGCTTCGCGCATATCGAGGGATTGCCCGTCGGAATTATCGCCAATAACGGCGTGCTGATGTCGGAAAGCACCCTGAAGGGCGTGCATTTCATCGAGCTTTGCGACCAGCGCAACATTCCGCTGCTGTTTATGCAGAACACGACCGGCTTTATGGTCGGCTCGGAGGCGGAGCGCAACGGCATCGCCAAAAACTCGGCCAAACTGGTCTATGCGGTCTCGAACACACGCGTTCCCCGCTACACGCTGGTCACCGGCGGGTCCTACGGGGCCGGGAACTACGGCATGAGCGGCCGCGGCTTCCGGCCGCGCTTCATGTTCATGTGGCCAAATGCCCGCCTTGGCGGCATGAACCCCGATGTCGGTTCCTCCGTTCTTATGGACC
Source organism: Sneathiella sp. (assembly GCF_036844445.1). Lineage (GTDB taxonomy): Bacteria > Pseudomonadota > Alphaproteobacteria > Sneathiellales > Sneathiellaceae > Sneathiella. The sequence goes on from NZ_DAIUFV010000004.1 coordinate 371,592, forward strand.
TTCGCCGGGCGAGCATCTCGAAGGAACCCGCGACCGAGGCGGAGCTCGCGGCCTATGAGCAGAAGGTGCGGGACATGTTTGAGGAAAAATCCGCCCCCTACTACTGCACGGCACGGATCTGGGACGACGGCATCATTGAGCCTGCCGATACCCGCCAGACGCTGGCGCTCTGCCTTGCTATCGGCGCGATGCAGGCTCCGCAAACCGGCTACCGCCCCGTCTATAGAATGTGAGGAATGAGGTCATGAGTTCCCTTTTTGAAAAAGCGCCAAATCCTCTTCGCCGCGTCCTCATCGCCAACCGCGGGGAGATTGCCTGCCGCATCATGCGAACCTGCCAACGGCTCGGTCTTGAGACAATTGCCGTCTATTCCGATGTCGATGCCGCGGCCCTCCATGTGCAAATGGCGGATGAGAAAATCAGGATCGGCAACGCCCCCGCCACGCAAAGCTATCTGAATATTGATGCCATCATAGAAGCCATCGAGGTGAGCGGCGCCGATGCCGTGCATCCGGGATATGGATTTCTGTCTGAGAATGCAGCCTTTGCCGAGCGCTGCGAGGAGAAAGGCATCCTATTTATCGGGCCGTCATCTGGCGCCATCCGCGCCATGGGCTCCAAGATCGAGGCCAAGCGTATTGCCGAAGCGGCGGGCGTGCCCACCGTTCCGGGCTATCACGGCGACGATCAGAGTGAGGCGCGGCTTAGGGCGGAGGCTGAAAGAATAGGCTATCCCGTCCTGATAAAGGCCTCGGCAGGCGGCGGCGGGCGGGGCATCCGCCTTGTTCGGAACCCGGCGGATCTCACCCGCGAGCTCAAGCTCGCCCGCGCTGAAGCGCTCTCCGCCTTCGGCAATGACGCACTGCTGATCGAGAAATACATCGAACTTCCCCGCCATCTGGAAGTCCAGATCATGGGCGATACGCACGGCAATCTCGTCCATCTTTTCGAGCGCGATTGCTCCGTCCAGCGCAACAACCAGAAAATCCTCGAAGAAGCGCCCGCCCCCAATCTGCCCGAGGCGGTGCGCGGGAAGCTTTTCGATACCGCCCTGATGCTCGGCCGGGAGATCGGCTACAGATCGGCGGGCACGGTCGAGTTCATCATGGCAGCGGATGACGATCAGCCCTATTTCCTCGAGATGAACACACGGCTGCAGGTCGAACATCCGGTGACCGAAATGATTACCGGCATTGACCTCGTTGACTGGCAGCTCCGGGTCGCGGCCGGGCTCCCCCTCCCCTTGACGCAAGGCGAGATCCGCGCGCAAGGCCACGCCATCGAGGCGCGGCTTGCCGCCGAACGCCCGGCGGATGATTTTCAGCCAAGCATCGGAACCTTCGTGAAGGTCGAGACGCCGCCCGAGCTCCGCTTTGATACCGGCGTCGCCACCGGCTCCGACGTCACGCCCTATTATGACAGCATGCTGGCAAAATTTATCGCCCACGGCAGGGACAGGGCCGCCGCACTCAACGCGCTCTCCCGGGGCGTGAGCGAAAGTGCGCTCCTTGGCGTCGAGACCAACCAGGCCTTCCTGCTTGATTGCCTCGGGGCCGCGGATTTTCAGGAGGGGCGGGCAACGACCGCGTTTCTGAAGCAGAACTTTCCGGACGGCTGGAAGGCCGGCAAAATGCATCTCACGGAGCTCCGGGCTTTGGCCGCGGCGCTCTGGCTTTCAGACCCCTCGCCCGCCCGGAGCGGTCTCTGGCACCGCCGAGATGGCTTTCGCGTCATGGGGGCGCGCCGCCCGGCGACCTGCCTGATCGACCTTCTCGACAGCGCCGGCGAGGTGACGGTCTTTGCCGAGATTGGCCACGGCGCCGCCCGTTTCCGCATCGGTGATGAAAGCATCGAGCTTGGCGATATCCTGACCGCCACCGAGAAAACATTCAGGAACGCGCCCGTTCGCTGGATCCGCGAGGGGAATGTTCTCCATGTCACCTGGAACGGCCAGTCGCTCCGCGCGACGCTCGGCTATTCCGTCGATGCGCCGCCGAAAAGTTTCGAAGAACTCCGCAAGCCCAACGATCTTTCCGCGCCGATGCCCGGGCTGATCACCGAGATCCTCGTCCGCGTCGGCGATACCGTCACGGAAGGCGATCCGATCCTGCAGATGGAGGCCATGAAGCTGGTGCATTCGCTTCGCGCCGGGCGGAGCGGCCGCGTCGCGTCCATTCATTGCAAAGAGGGAGATACCGTCCCGCTTGGCAAACCCCTGATTGAAATTGAAGTCCCTATGGAGAGTTGAAAAATGGCTGGTTTGTGGTTTGAAGAATTTGAAGAAGGCATGGTGTTTGATCACGAATGGACCCGGACGATTACGGAAACGGATAATCGCTGGTTCTCGCTTCTGACAATGAACACCCAGCCCGTGCATATTGACGCGCATGCGGCGGCGGAAAGCGTCTGGAAGCGGCCGCTTGTCAACAGCCTGCTGACGCTTGGCCTGATGGTCGGAATGTCGGTCAACCAGACAACCTTCCGGACTACGATTGCCAATCTCGGCATGGAAAAGGTGAAGTTTCCCCATCCCCTCTTCGAAGGCGATACCGTCCATATCCGGACAACCGTGGTTTCCAAACGCAAGAGTGCGACGCGCCCCGGTGAAGGCATTGTCACGCTCCGCCATGAAGCCTTCAACCAGGATAATGTTCTCTGCGGCACCTGCGAGCGGGCGGCGCTGATGATGCTGAAGCCGGAGACCGCCTGAAGGTTTTCAGCGAATTCCGAAGCCCCGGAACATAGTCCGGGGCTGCCTTACGCTATAGGCCGGGGGCGTTGCCTCACGTCCGCAGTACCCGGTAGATTGCCGGAATGACCAGCACGGTCAGCAGCGTCGAGGAGGCAAGGCCGAACAGCAGCGAGATCGCGAGCCCCTGAAAGATCGGCTCCGCCAGGATGACCGCCGCCCCGATCATCGCGGCGAGCGCCGTCAGCAGGATGGGCTTGAAACGGATGGAACCTGCCTCGATGAGGATTTCCACAAGCTCCCGCCGCCGCACCGGCACGGCGTCCCCGCCCGCCGTCTCATTACCATCAACCGGCACCTCGCGCGGCGCATGTCGGATGAAATCCACCAGCAGGATCGAGTTGCGCACGATAATGCCGGCCAGGGCGATGAAGCCGATCATCGACGTCGCCGAGAAGGGCGCGCCGAACAGCCAGTGACCGCCGAGAATGCCGATAAAGGTCAGCGGAATCGGGGTCAGGATGACAAGCGGCACGGTGAAGGACCGGAACTGCGCGACGACCAGGATATAAATGCCGAGAAGCGCGACGATAAATGCCGCGCCCATGTCGCGGAACGTCACCCATGTCACCTCCCACTCCCCGTCCCAGAGCAGCGTTGGCGACGCTTCATCCTCCGGCTGGCCATGAAGTGAAATGACAGGCTTTGGAAGATCTCCCCAGTCCTCGGCGTCGAGCGCGTCCATGACGGCGATCATGCCATAAAGCGGCGCCTCGAAATCGCCGGCAAGCTCCGCCGTCACCATCTCGGCGGCGCGGCCGTTGCGGCGGAAGATCGGCAGCGAAGCATATTCTTCCGACACAGTGATCACATCCCCAAGCTCGACGACGCCGGCATTCCCCGGCAGGACATTGGTCGGGATCGGCGTTGTCAGGAACCGCTCATCCAGTACCCGCTCGCCCTTCGGCCGGGCGATGCGGATCGGGATCGGCTGCCGCCCGCCGCCGCGATGGGAATAACCGACCGTCGAGCCGCCGTTGAGGATCGCGAGGGTATCGAACACATCCCCCTCCTCGACGCCGAAGAACTCCATATTGTCCGAAACGACCGTTGCCCGGAGCCGCCGCGCCGCAACGCCGTAGGAATTGTCGACATCGACGATAAAGGGCACGCTGCGGAACGCGGCCTCAACCTTCGCCGCGACCTGCCGCCGCGTCTCGGCGTCGGGGCCGTAGATTTCGGCCAGCAGCGTCGCCATCACCGGCGGGCCGGGTGGCGGCTCGAGTACTTTCAGGCTGGTGCCCGCGGGCACCGGCACGGCCTTGATGCGCTCGCGGATATCGAGGGCGATGTCATGGCTTGCCCGCGAGCGCGCATCTTTCGGCGTGAGATTGATGGCAACCTCCCCAAGATGCGGCGACGTCCGGTAGAAGGAATGGCGGACAAGACCGTTGAAATTGAAAGGCGCCGCTGCGCCGGCATAGGTCTGCCCCGAAACCACCTCAGGCAGCGCCAGCACGGCCCGCGCGATGGCCACTGCCGCCGCGTCGGTATCCTCGAGCGATGCACCTTCCGGCAGGTCGATCGTCACCGAAAGTTCGGATTTATTATCGAACGGCAGCAGTTTGACCGTCACATCCCGGCTGTAAAGAAGCGCGAGCGAGCCGAGCGTCGCGATCCCGACAAGGATGAGAAAGAGCCAGCTTCGTCCTTTCGATGCAAGAACGGGCCGGGCGACAGCGGCAAAAATCCGCCCGAGCATGCCGCCTGTCGCGTGATCCGGCGCAGCCTCACCGAGGCGCGCCTTGCCGCCGATCTTCAACATGAGCCACGGCGTTACCATGACCGCAACGAAGAAGGAGAATATCATCGCCGCCGAGGCATTCGCCGGGATCGGGCTCATGTAAGGACCCATCATGCCCGAGACGAACAGCATCGGCAGGAGCGCGGCAACGACGGTGAGCGTTGCAACAATGGTCGGGTTGCCAACTTCGGCGACGGCGGCGATTGCGGTGTCCCGCCGCGGCCGCTCCGGATCTTTTCGCCAGTGCCGCGCGATATTCTCGATCACGACAATGGCATCATCGACAAGGATACCGATGGAGAAGATCAGCGCGAACAGCGAGACGCGATTGAGCGTATAGCCCATCGCCCAGGACGCGAACAGCGTCAGCAGGATGGTGACGGGAATGACCACCGCAACGACCATCGCCTCCCGCCGGCCGATGGCAAGCCAGACGAGGAGAATGATCGAGACGGTCGCGAGGCCGAGATGGAGGAGAAGTTCATTGGCCTTCTCATTCGCCGTCTCGCCATAGTTCCGCGTCACCTCGACGGTCATTTCCTCTGGTATCAGCACGCCTTGCAGCGTATCGAGCCGCGCGAGGATACGGTCCGCGACGGTAACGGCATTCGCGCCCGCGCGCTTGGCAAGGGCGACGGTGACGGCTGGCACGCGCTCCACCCCCTCACCGCTCCGCGTCAGCGTCGAGACCCGCGTCTCGCCGATATCCGTAATGAAATTGACAGCGGCCACATCCCGCACATAGACGGGACGGCCATCGCGCGAGGTCAGCAACAGGTTGCCGATCGCCGCCGGCGTAGCGAGCGTTTCACCGGCCATCAGCATGATCTGTTCACCCCCGTCGCGGACAAGGCCCGTCGGGAAGGCGCGGTTCGCATCGGTCACTTTGCGGGCAAGCTGCTGCAGCGTCACCCCGTAGAGGGCGAGCCGGGCCGGATCCGGCGCGATGCGGATCATCTCGTCGCTCGCCCCGACGAGATAGGTGAGGCCCACGTCGTCGATCTTGGCAAGTTCCGTCTGAAGCTCGCGGGCAACGCGGGTGAGATCATTGGGCGTGATGGAACGTGCCGCTTCCGGCGTCGGCGTCAGAGTCAGGGTAATGATGGCGACATCGTCGATCCCCCGCCCGACAATCAGCGGCTCCGGGATCCCTACCGGGATGCGGTCCATATTGGCACGGATCTTCTCATGCACGCGAAGGACGGCCGCATCCGTCGATGTGCCGACAAGGAAACGCGCGGTGACAAGCACATGATCGTCATTGGTCCGCGAATAGACATGCTCGACCCCGTCGATCCCCTTGACGATCATCTCAAGCGGTTCGGTCACCAGCTTGACCGCATCCTCCGCCCGAAGGCCCACCGCCTGGACCGAAATATCGATCATGGGCACGGAGATCTGCGGCTCCTCCTCCCGCGGCAGAGCCGTGAGGGCGATGAGACCGAAAGCGAAGGCCGCGATAAGAAGCAGTGGCGTCAGCGGGGACGTAATAAAGGCGCGGGTGAGCGCACCGGCAATGCCGAGCCGATCAGATGGAGACGTCATGGCAGCAGAATCGTTTCTCCGGGATGGAGGCCGGTCAGAATCTCGACATGGGGGATACCATCGCGCATCAGCCGCTCGCCGGGAACAACGGCGCGCAAAATCTCGCCGCCCGGCGTCACGACACGGACGAAATCGAGACCGGAGCGGGTCGTGAGGGCGCTTTCGGGCACGAGCAAGGCGTCGCGCACGCCGACCGGAATCTCGACAAGGACGCGCGCATCGACAAATGTGTCATCGAGCGCCGCCACCTCCACATCCGCGATGACACGGCCGTTATCGATCTGCGGATAGATCTTGACGAGCTTCCCGCCGGCTTCCGATCCGCCCGCAACAATGCGAATATCCGCCCCTTCTTCAAGATCGAACGCGTGCCGCTCGGGAATCGCGAGACGCAAATAAAAGCCGCCTCCGCCAATCATGGCGACAGATTCGCCCGCCATGACCACCGCGCCGCGCGTCACGGGAACGCTCAGCACCCGCCCGGCGATGGGGGCGAGCACCTCGCCTTCCTCGCCCTGCTGCAGGACAACGGCGCGCTGCGCCTCGGTCGCTGCGATCTCGTTTCGCACCACCTCAACATCTGTCGCGAGCTGTTCGAGACGCTGCGCGGTGGCAACGCCCCGCTCGATCAGCGAGCGGCCACGCTCAAGCTCGGCTTCCGCACGAACAAGGCGGGCACGGAGGGCACGCAGTTCCGCATCATAGGCGGCGATCTGAAAGGCGATTTTCTCGTCGCGCACAACGGCAATTTTCGCGCCTGCCTCCACTTCGTCCCGCTCCGAGACGAGAAGCTCCACCACCGTGCCGCCGATACGAGCCCGTGCCGGCACGAGATCCCGGGCCTCAACCCGGCCATAAACAGCCTTCCATTCGGTGAAAGGCTGCAACGCGACTTCAAACGGCGCGGCAAGCACGGGCGATGCCCCAATCAAAAGGGCGAGGGCAATTAGCAGACGCATGAGACTTTTCCGCCGGTCAGAAAGCAGGCCCGGGCTTTACCCCCAGCTTGCGAAGGACGAGCGCCGCCGGACAGAAGCCGGTAAAGGCGGACTGCAACAGGTTGGCACCAACGAATACCGTCAGCCAGACGAAATAGGGCGAGACCCACACCGTCAGCGCCACGGAGAGCAGAACCATAAAACCGGCAAAGGCAAGGACAGAACGATCGAGAGACATCGGACTTCTCCTGTGATCCATAGGATGATGTTTTGCACATATAATACGTATCTTCATATATCCGTATATACGATTACGTCAAGAAGATTTTGCCGATGCTTCTGGCCAGCTTTTTATTTTGGCTTTGGACGAATAAGAGGCATCGCGGGGCGGGACGGCGAAAATACGTGAGTAGATGACTTGCAATGCATCCGGGCGATGACCCCTGTCAGCCACAGGCCAGCTGTTACATCGGGGACGAGATGCGGAGGCCGGACGCGGCCTCGATCAATGATTGATCTCGGCGCCCCGTCGCTCAGCGGCCGGGCTTGCAGAAGGATCTGTAGAGGACCTCCACGACGTCGCGGGCCTCCCCGCTTTCGATCCGGTACCAGATGGTCTGACCCTCGCGGCGGCCGGCGATGATGCCGTCGCGGCGGAGCAGCGAAAGATGCTGGGAGACGGTGGAATCGCGAATGCCGAGAAATTTTGCAAGTTCGCCGACTGACGCCTCCCCTTCCGTCAAGCGGCAGAGAATCATCAGCCGGTGCTGATTTGAAAGCGCCTTCAGAAGCTCGCTCGCCTGACTGGCCGCGCCGCGCATTGCATTCGGATCGATGTCAGTTTTAATACTCATAGTTTCGTATCTACACTATCGCGAATATACCGGTCAATGTGAAACCGGTTGATATGTGACTGCGACCGATAGTGGAGCGAAAATCCGCCCTGTTACGGGCGGTTGCATCGCCAGATAAGAGAAATTATTTGCCAGGGGTAAATGGCGGTGCTGTCAGACTAATGCGGCCATGTCTCCGTTTGGCAAAAATGGCACAACGGTAACAATATTATGCAACTCCCAGTTCCTGCCATTGGGCCAGTGCGGCATTTCGTAGAAGCTTATTTATTTCTCAGCTGTTTAAGTGGTGGTTATAGTTGAGGTGGTTATGGACTGAAGCGTAAACCGAGACAAACTTCTGAAAAGTTCACAGGCACCTGAACCTCAACATCGCTCGCTCCCGTCGGCGGAATGGGAGATGTGAGTTTTCACAGCGATTGTTCAACCAACGCCTTTTTTTCTTGTAATGGCGTGCTTCTGATCACTTTCATCGTCGCACCGTATGAGCGCGCTCTGCCTGTCACAATAGCTTCGGGTTCCCCATACCGTTTCATTATTTTCTTGAAGAAAATAGGCGCTGCTTTGCGGTCGCGGCGCCGAAAACAGGGGGAAACAGCGGGCCGCGCCGAGCGCCCGGGCGGGAGTGTTCTGACCTTTTGTCCCGGTGTCAATTGCCTCCTCTCAAGCCATGGTGCTGATGGTGCGACGGAACCGCGCGAGCGCGAAGCCGAACAGCGCGGCCCCTATGACGGCGATCGCGAGGAACTGCGGCCAAACGGCGGTGAAGCCCGCGCCGCGGTAAAGGATCGCTTGGGCGAGCATCACGAAGTGCGTGCTGGGCGCCGCAAGCATGATGTACTGCACGGCCTCCGGCATGCTCTCGCGCGGCGTCATGCCGCCCGAGAGCATCTGCAGCGGCAGCAGCACCAGCATGAGCAGCAGGGCGAACTGCGGCATGGAGCGGGCAACAGTGCCGAGGAAGATGCCCATCGAGGTGGTCGCGAACAGATGCAGCACCGCACCCGCCAGAAACAGCGCGAGCGAGCCTTCGATCAGCACGGACAGCCAGCCCTGTACGACGACGGTGAGCGCGAAGGCGGTGGCGGCGAGCACGACGAGCCCCATCGCCCACACCTTGCTCGTCATGATCTCGAAGGGGGTGACCGGCATGACCAGCAGATGCTCGACCGTTCCGTGCTCGCGCTCGCGGATCAGCGCCGCTCCGGTGAGGATGATGGAGAGCATGGTCACGTTGTCGATGACCTCCATGATCGCGCCGAACCATGACTTGTTGAGTTGCGGGTTGAAGCGGGCCCGGAGCGCCAGATCGACGGGCAGTTCGGCAATCTCGCGGTAACGCTGCACGAAGGTGCGCACCTCGTCGCTGACGATGGTCTGGATATAGCCGCTGCCGGTGAAGGCCTGGCCCATCCGCGTGGCATCGACGTTGAGCTGGACCGTTGGCCGCCTCCCCGCCAGAAGGTCGCGCTGGAAGTTGGGCGGGATGTCGAGAGCAAAGGTGTCGAGGCCGGCGTCCATGCGGGCGTCCATCTCTGCCTGATCGATCACGTCTGGGGAAACAAAGTACGGCGGGTAAAAGGCGCTGACGATGCGCCAGGACAGCGGCGAGCGATCCTCGTTCACAACCGCGATCGGCGCCTTGTTGAGGGTCTCCGGCATGGCCGTGGCCGCCGTGTAGACCGAAACGGTGAAGGCGTAGACGATCAGCACGAGCATGATCGGGTCGCGGACTAGACTGCGCAGCTCCTTAACACCGAGGTGGAAAATATTGGCGATGCGCATGGACTAGCGCTCCTGCTTCTTGAGCAACGCGGCGGACAGCCCGATCAGGACCGGCACGGCCAGCGCCAGCGGGATGAAGGCGGTATGCAGGTCGGAGAAGTTGAGGGCCTTCGAGAAGGTGCCGCGCGCGATGGTCAGGAAATGCGTGGTCGGGTATATCTCGCCGATCAGCCGGCCCATCCCTTCGAGGGACGAGACCGGGTCGATCATGCCGGAGAAGTTCGCCGCCGGCAGGATGGTGAGCACCGCCGTGCCGAAGATCGCCGCGATCTGGCTGCGCATGAAGGTGGAGATGAGCAGCCCCACGGCCGTGGCGGCGCCGACATAGAGCAGCGCACCCACCGCCAACGTCAGGAAGCTGCCCTTCAGCGGCACGCTGAAGATGGTCACCGCGAGCAGCGTGAGCAGCAGAAAGCTCAGAAAAGACAACGCTACATATGGCAACTGCTTGCCGAGCAGGAATTCGAGCCGCGTCGTCGGCGTGACGTAGAAGTTGGTGATCGAGCCAAGCTCCTTTTCCCGCACCACGCTGAGCGCCGCGAGCATGGCCGGGATCAGCATGAGCAGCAGCGGGATCACCGCCGGCACCATCGCCACCAGGCTCTTGACGTCCGGGTTGTACCGGAACCGGGTCTCGATATTGACGAGCCCCGCCAAAGCCTCGCCGTGGTGCTGTCAGACGAATGCGACACTGTCTCTGCGGAACGCAGTAAGGCAGACAAGTCTGCCCATTAGGCCGCAGCAAGTTGTTGCCACTCGCTAAGGGCGGTCTGTCGTTGAAGCTTGAATGTCTTCCGGCTCGTTAAGTGACGTTCATGGTTGAAGTGATTATAGAATGATGAGTGGATTGAGACGAATTTCTGAAGAGTTCGTAGGCACCTGAATCTCAGCATCGCTCGCTCCCGTCGTCGGAATGGCAGATGGGAGTTTTCACCGCGATTGTTCTTCCAACGGCCAACCTCTTGTGCTGTTTCATTACCAATGATTTTCATGGCAGCCCGGTAAGAACGTAATTTATCTGTGACAATGGCACGAGGTTTCCCATACCGTTTCATGATTTTCTTAAGGAAAGCCATTGCTGCTTTGCGATCGCGTCGTTTGGAAACAAAGGCTTCCAGTACCTCTCCTTCGTGGTCGACGGCACGCCACAAGTAATGTATCTCGCCATTGATTTTCACAAAAACCTCATCAAGATGCCATTTCCAGTTTGAATGATTTTGAGGTCGATTGATCCGTTTCTTTCGTATCTCACGGGCGAAAAGCGGGCCAAATCTGTTCCACCAATAGCGGACTGTTTCATGGCAAATGTCGATGCCGCGTTCGTGGAGTAGATCTTCAACGTTACGAAGCGAAAGGGGAAATTTGACATACATCATCACAGCTAGGCGGATGATTTGAGGAGATGTCTTGAAATACCGAAACGGATTCTTTTTTATCATACTCGGAGGCTAGTCGACGAGAAAATCAGCATCAAGCTATTTTCTTCTGACAATCCCAACGGCCCCATCGCGGGAGACAGTGGCGCAGGCGCCCAGTGTCTCGGTGAGGAATGTCCGGAACTCAGAATTAGTCATCTCGCCCGACGCCATCGCAAACTCCCGATGCCGGTCGCTGGTGTTGGCATGTCCGCTGATCCGCACGTTATAGGGCGGATCCAGAAAGGCCGCGTCGACGTTTGTATCTGCGCCGACAACCTTTTGCAAAAACGCAAGGTCACGACTGTCCCCACAGCCAATGCGATGATCTCCCAGTATCCAGATATCCCCTTCTTTGGTTCTGGGCGTTTCCGGAACAGCCGGAATGACCTCATCGTCGGGATCCGCCTGCCCGTCCAGGATCACATCGA